>JAGAIW010000042.1 GCA_017626305.1 Clostridia bacterium | reverse complement strand
TACCATTAAGAAGATAAGAGATTATGTTAATCTTTGGGATTTTGTATTCTCTACCAACTTTTCTTGATTTTATTTCTCCTCGTTTTACCAATTTATATGCAAGTACTTGTCCGATTTGGAGCATTTGCATTAAATCTTCCACACTGACAACGTCAGGATAGTCCTCAAACATTTCGTTTGCTTTTGGTTCATTGTTTACAATATTTTTATTAAAAGCGCTTTGCGCCGTTATTTTGTTGTTAATAGTATTTTTCCTCCATTTATTTGGTGGTTGCGGGATAACCTCCTTTTAATACATATCATATCACAAACACCGTAAAAAAGGCTAACTAAAATCAAAATGCCTTCGTCTATAATATCCGTAAAATAAAAAGCACCGAAAATACCGTTTAGCATAAGCCACACAAGTGCTACCGCAAACGTCTTTTTCCAAGATTGTAGCTTTGGAATATCTTCTCCCGTTGGCTGATAATTTTGCTTAAACTGCTTTTGACAGCCCATACTTTCCACTTTGGACGGGAAAAACCTACAAGCCATTTCTACGGCGTATACTACCCAAATAATACCTAATATCCAATAGTTTTTTTCATAGCCCTTAAACAGTTCGTCCGTGTTCTGTTTTTTACTGACGATATAGGCAATCGTAGCAAGAATCAATAAAAGCAAACGGTAAATGAGTTTAGCGTAATGAAAACCGCATATCAAAGATAATCTCTTTTTCCTTTTTTCCATAGTGTACTCCAATCAAGATAAACAGGCTCGCAACTATTTTGTGAGCCTGTTTTCCTACAAACGTTAAATTTACGACGCCATAACGAATTGACTGTTGTAAAGTTCTGCGTACATACCGTTCTTATCGAGCAACTCGTCGTGCGTACCCGTTTCCTTAATATCGCCGTCGCGCATATAAATAATCGTATCAGCGTCGCGTATCGTAGAAAGTCTATGGGCAATCACGAAGCTCGTTCTGCCTTGGGTAAGTGCGTCCATCGCCTTTTGAATTTTAATTTCCGTTCGAGTGTCTACCGACGACGTTGCTTCGTCTAAAATAAGCATAGGTGCGTCTTCAACCATAGCCCTTGCAATCGTCAACAGTTGTTTTTGCCCAGCGGAAATGGTAACGTTGTCGTTTAATACCGTATCTAATCCGTTTGGAAGGGTGTTGATAAAATGTTTCAATCCACATTCCGCACAAATTTCCGTAAGCCTTTCGTCGGAAACCTTTTTTCCATAGGTCAAATTGTCTCGAACCGTTCCTTCAAAAAGCCACGTATCTTGGAGTACCATTCCAAAAAGGCTGTGTACGTTCTCGCGGGTAAGCTCGCTTATGGGAATACCGTCTATCGTGATACTTCCTTCGTTTAGTTCGTAGAACCGCATTAAAAGGTTGACTATCGTCGTTTTTCCCGCGCCCGTCGGCCCAACAATAGCGACTTTTTGACCTGCTTTTAGGTCTATTGAAAAATCGTGAATAATCGTCTTTTCGGGCGTGTAGCCGAATTTGATATTCTTAAAGGAAACGTCGCCTTTTACGTCTACGAGTTTCGTTGTCTTTGTAGATTCGTCTACAAGTTCTTCTTCGCTTAAAAATTCCGTTACGCGTTCACTTGCCGCAGCAGCCGCTTGAAGCCCTGAAAAGCCTTGACCGATTTGACCGAGCGGAGAGGTGAATAAGCGAATGTAAATCATAAACGCAATAACGACCGAAAAATCAATAGAGCCGTTAAACGCAAGCGCCGCTCCTACGATACACACCGCAACGTACCCAAAGTTTCCTACGAACGCCATAAGCGGTTGCATAAGACCTGCCAAAAATTCCGCTTTCAAGGTGTGCTGACGAAGTTCCTCGTTATTTTGTCTAAATACCGCCAAGCTCTTTTCTTCCGAATTGTACGCACGTACGATATTTTGACCTGCGTAATATTCTTCTACGTGTCCGTTCACTTTTGCAAGGCTTTGTTGGCGTGCGCTAAAATATTTTTGCGATTTCCCCATAATAGCGCCCATTCCCATAAAGCCGATGAGAGAAGCAAAGATAGTGGTAAGTGCCATTCTCCATTCG
>JAGAIW010000041.1 GCA_017626305.1 Clostridia bacterium | reverse complement strand
GAAATAACCATTGACTTTGCGGATTATATTTATGATTGTCAAGTAAATAATACGGATGACGGTCCTATAGCTACCCAAATTACAAAAGATGATGCACAACTTAGGGGCACAATTTGGGTTAAAGGTGCATCGTATGGTCCTACTATTTATATGAGCGAAATGTATCTTGAAGCTCCAAAGGGCGAAGAAACGGTAACGGCTGCGAAAAACGAGAGCTTGACCGTATCCAATTACAAGCCTGCTGAAGACGGTACGTATGAATACTATAAATTTGAGAACGGTGTTTATACTGCAATTGAAGGAAAGACGGTTACCGTTGGCGAAAACAATTTCCAAATCGCTATCGTAAAAGTTTCGATTGTGGATGATATCGTAGAAAGAACGTTTGTTAAACGAGTGGACGTAACCGTGCAAGCGTAAACGACAGCGTAAAATGAAAGGCAATGCTTGGGCTTGTGAAAACAAGCCCAAGCACAAAAAAACCAAAAGGAAAGACAATGAAAAAAACGAGAAGATTTTTAGCAACAGCTGTATCGGCAATTTTGTGCGCAAGTATTTGTATAAGCGCGACAGGTTGTGATGAGAATGGAAACGGAGCGGGTAATAGTCGTTATTATGATATTGTTATTAACGACGATATTACTGGTGGAAGTATTACGGCTGACAAAACGCGCGTTACGGCAGGGGAAGAAGTTGTATTGACCTTGTCGGTAAATAGCGGAATGGTATTGGAATACGCAACGGCGAATGGCGTGGAAATTTCTTTTTATGACGGAAAATATACCTTGTTTTCCGTGGCTGACGATTACGTAATTGACGCGAGTTTTTTGCCTGAAATGGCAACGGTTAGCTTTGTGACGGGAACGGATGAAGAAATTGAGCCTTTTCAAAGTAAATTGTTTGAAGCAGTAGGAGAATTGCCTTCGCCAGCGAATATGAAAGATAAAAACTTTTTGGGCTGGTATGACGCGGCGGAAGGCGGAAATCTCATAAAACGTAGTAGTATCGTTAAGAAAAACGATTTTGTTCTTTATGCTCGTTGGGAAGTATTAACGGAAGAGTATTTAAACGGTCTTGTGCCTTATAGCATAAGTAATCACGTTTATCATTCGGATTTAAGCGCGTATGGTATTAGTTATCATACTACGACGGCTGCAACTACGCCTACCGTTTTATTGACAAATATTACCGATACCGATTTTTCGGAAGCGGTCGAAATTGAATGCTCGCAAGAATATTTCTTTGAAGAATATATTTGTCAAGCGGTAATCGACGTGGAAGAGCAATCGCTTGAATACGGTGAAAAATACTTGTTAAAGGTTGGCGATACCACTACGGAAGTATTTAGCGAAACGTATACTTTTACGGTGAGAGAGCAACCGTCGGCAACGGAAACGAAGTTCGTCTATATTGCAGATACGCAACAGGAATATTACAATAAGTATTATACGAGTTTGGACGGCGTAACCTACGAAGGCGGTATCCAAGAAGGCTTTGCTTTAACAATGATGAAAACCGCGATTGCGGCTAATCCTGATTTTGATTTTGTTGCGAACGGCGGGGATATCGTAAACTATGGCGTAGGGAATGGATACTGGGCGGAAATGTTGAAGGATTTTGCTGGGTTCATGTTTGAATATCCTATGGTTGTAGCGGCTGGTAACCACGAAGCACCAAACTGGTATAGTGCTGGGAAATTTGGTATTATGACCAAAGTGTTCAATATCAATATACCTACGTTCGGCTCTGGAAACTTGGCAAATGGTCAAAGCGGTATGGCGTTTTCGTTAGACTTCGGACCTTTGCATTTTGTGGTGCTTAACTCCAACGACGTATTCCATACGAATAGCGATAACGCGCCTTCTACGAACAGCTTATCAAACGCACAGCTTAATTGGCTTGCTGCGGATTTGAAAGCGGATAAGGAAAACCCCAAGACAAAATTCACGATAGCCATGATTCATGAAGGTCCTATTCTGCCTAGCCATAGTAGCAATTCGGGTAATGACCATCATGACGGTTTGCGTGGACCGCTTATGAAAGCGCTTTACGAAGGACAAGTAGATTTAGTTTTGACTGGGCATAAGCATTATTATTTTACTTCGTATCCTTTGGCTTATGATGAAAATGCGGTAACGACAATTGAATATTCTTCTACGTCTATTGTAGATGAAAAGTATGCGAAGGTCGTTAGTAAGGCTACTTCGACGGAAACGCTGAATGGTATTGAGTATAGCGTATATACCGATTACCATTCGGGGGTAGAAGGGACTGTATATATGGGAATTGGTTCTGGCGGTTCGCCTAATAGAACAAGCACAAGTTTCAATTATAATAATATGGCGACGTTAGTGGAGAAGCGTGAATTTTTCCGTTTCTTGGCGACGCAAGGCAAAGGATCAATTGAAAACGTAGACGTCAATTTGAATATGTATAGCTATATCAAGGTAACGGAAGATACGCTTACAATGGAAACGTATGGGACGCCGTTTAGTGCAAATTATCAAAAGGATTTTGCTGGTGGCGATGCGCCCGTGCAATATTTGATAGACGCTTTACTTTTGAGAAAATAAAATATCTTAATGGCAGGCGTAAACCGTGTCAACGGGTTATGCCTGTTGTAATAAGGAGTGAAATGTTAGACCTTTTTCTCGTGTCGTCTTTGCAAAAGGTTTTTCCCGATACGGCAAACTTTTATTTGGAAGATCAAGGGGAGTGCTTTTTAGATGAACTTCATAATTTTCAACTTGTTTTGCGTTCGGAAACAGACGAAGAAATTGAGTTGACGATACAAACGGACTTGACGACGCGTTTATATTCGCAAGTATTTGTAAAAGGTACGCCCGCTCCCGAAAAGAACGACGGTTATCATATTCAAGGTAAAACGGAATTTCCCGACCCGTTATTTCCCGTTAGCGGGAAAATCAAACTTGAAACAGGAAAGACTACGGCGATTTGGGTTGTCTGTCGGGATTTGACGGTGGGGCGGCATAAAATTATCTTTACAGCAAAAGAAAAAAGTGTAGAATACGTGTTAAACGTATTCGATTGCAAAATCGCCGTCGATCCCGTACCTGTAACCAACTGGATACACGTAGATTGTATTTGCGATAAACACGGCGTAGAGCCGTTTACAAACGAGTTTTATGCTGTGTTTGATAAATACCTTGAACAGTATATTCTCGGCGGCAATTCAATGATTTTAACGCCTGTATTTACGCCGCCTTTGGATACGAAAGTAGGTACGTATAGAAGAACTTGCCAGCTTGTCGTGGTGAAAAAGAACAAAGGGAAGTATCGTTTCGATTTTAAGAAATTGAAATTCTTTATGGACTTTTGCCGCGCTCGCGGAATTGAATATTTCGAGCTTTCGCATTTATTATCACAATGGGGCGGAAAGTTTTGTCCGAAAATCGAAGATGAAAACGGTAAGCTTTTATTTGGTTGGAACGATAAATCAAGCGGAAAGAAATATAAAAGATTTTTACATTATTATTTAAGCGCATTAGTATTGTTTTTAAAACAAAGCGGATATGAAGAAAATTGCTATTTGCATTTAAGCGACGAACCGAACGGAAAATTCGTCGGGCAATATATTCGCAAAAGCAAATTTGTATATAAATACGTTGGAAAAGTGAGAACCGTTGATGCTGTCAACGCGGCTAAACTTTGTAATATTCCGTCCTTAGACGTTCCGTCGATTGCTACTTTCGATTATCATAAGATTGTAAAAAAGCCGAAAGACTGGTTTTTGTATTATTCGGGGTGGGGCTGTTGGGAACGGCATACGAATCGGTTTTTGCATTTGCCTTTACAACGGGTACGCGTGTTAGGATATCAATTATTCTTGACTGGCGCGAGTGGATTTTTACATTGGGGATTTAATTTTTATCATTCGCAATTTTCTGTTCGGAAAATAAATCCCTATCAAGAAACGGACGCAGGGGGCGCGTTTCCAAGCGGCGATAGCTTTATTGTATATCCAAGCGAAAACGGCGCAACGCCGTCGTTGCGTTTGTTTACAATGCGGGAAGCGTTGCAAGATTTTTACGCATTAAAGCGTTTGGAACGCTTTTATGGCAAAGAATTCGCTCTGGGGCTTTTGAAAGAGAACGGAATGGAAGGACTTTCCGTTTACGAAGGCGAAATTGGCTGGCATATTGATTTGCGAAAAAAAATAAATGCGTACATACTGAAAAAACAGTAAAAGGGAAAGTATTATGTTGCGTGAATTGCAAAAAATAATTGAAAAAGTACATACGTTATTGAACGATAAAAAAAGACAAGAAAACGGAAAGCTGCCGTCGAACGCTTATTTTTTAAATGCGGACGAAATTGTTTGTTTTCCGCGTGATTTTGGGGACAGCCGCTATCCTTATGCGTATGACGGCTTGACGCTTTGGGCGTATTCGTCAGGGAACGTCAAAATCGAAGAATCGGCGTTTAACGTGCTTTTGGATTTTGAGAACGGACAAGAGCCGACCTTGGCGTTTTTTTACGGACTTGAACGGGAAAAGGGATTTTATCCCGTATCCATTACGGGTGCGGCGAAACAGCCTATGGAAGAAAACGTTTTGCGTTATACCGTCTATACGCCCGAATGTGCGTATTATATCGCGGAAAGCGAAGAGATTGTAGGCACGGTGAGAATGACGGTGGATGGTAATAAGAATATCCGTATGGACGTTTGTTTGCATAATACGGCGAAACAAACCAAAAAAACGTATATTTCAAGCTATATGAATTATATTTTGTCGCACGCAGGCTTTGCGGGCTTTGAAAGCAAATGGTATCATTCGTGCAAGCGTCTGGACGACGGGTTCTTGTTTCAAACGACGGAATATTGGGGCAGAACGGTATGTATGGAGCATTTTGCAAAAGTAAAAAGAAATTACGACGGCGAAGTATATTCTACGACTTCTATGAGTGAATACAAGGGCAGCTCGACCAATCAGTTGATTTCTGCTAGCCCGTTGTTTACGGGGAAGTTTAAGGCAAATAAGCCATATACCACTTTTACGGAAGTTGCCGTCGCTGGGGATATAATTCCGCTTGTTTTAGGCGCAAACGAAAGCAGGATTGTTTCTTATACGATTTCCTCGTCGGATAGCGAAATCACGGCTGCTGCAAACGCTGAAAAACCGTTTGCAAAGTATGGTGGGGGGCGTATTTATGCAGATATTCCCGAAGTCGAGCTTGACGTTGCTTGCGGGGTGAATAATCAAACGCTTAAATATTTTATCAAAAACGTATTAAGACAAGCGGAGTTTTGTTCGCGTTCTAAAAATTATGCAGGCGCGTATATCGGGATAAGGGATATTTTTCAACAGCTGGAATGTGCTCTTTTGTGGATACCAGATTATTGTAAGAAAAAAATGGTAGAAGCGCTTGGATATATAGGCGAAGACGGGCGTCCGCCCCGTCAATATTCTTATTCTCGCGCGGAAGGCGTACCGCCTGCTATGGATTTAAGAAAATATATTGACCAAGGCGTTTGGATTATTTCCACGTTTTATCGCTATATCGCCGTTACGGGAGATTTTTCCGTTTTGGACGAAGAGTGCGGGTATTATCGTTTGGGGGACGACACGGTAGAGTTTAGCGAACAAAAAGATTGTGTTCTTTCGCATCTTATTCGTATTGCCGAATATTTGATTGCGAATTTAGACGAGCAAACCAACTGCTTACATATTCTCTATGGCGACTGGAACGACGCCGTTGACGGACTTGGAAAAACGACTGATACCAGTAAGGCGTTTGGAACGGGCGTTTCCGTAATGGCTACAATGCAACTGTATCAAAATCTTAACGAGCTTTGCGAACTTTTACGGCATCTCGGAAAAGAATGTGAACGAGTGGAAAGATACGAGCGTATCGCGCAAAATATTATGTATGGACTGTCTAAATATGCCGTGGACGTCTATGTAGATGGAAATAAAAAGATTGTTCACGGTTGGGGGGATAAGATAGCTTATAAAATAGGCAGCTTTTGCGATAACGACGGATATTCACGCGAAAGTGCTACTTCAAACGCTTTTTGGGTTTTGTCGGGAATGAACGATACGATCGACATGACGGAATATATTATCAAAGCCTATGAACGCTTAGAAGGCAAATACGGAATAAAGACGTTTGAGCCATACTTTGCTTTGGAGAATAAAGAAGTCGGTAGAATTACAAGACTTCCAAAAGGTACTGCGGAAAACGGCGCGGTGTATATTCATGCGACGCTCTTTGCGATTTGGTCGTTGTTTGAAATGGGGCAAGACGATAAAGCGTGGGAACAGCTCTTAAAAATTTTGCCGATTACTCATTCGTTTATCTCTACAACGCCGTTCGTAATGCCGAATTCATACGTTTACAATGAAGAAAAAGGTATGGACGGAGAATCTATGAGCGATTGGTTCACCGGCAGCGGTTGCGTGTTGGGTAAGGTTTTATTTTTCTGTATATTTGGAGTTAAGCCTGATATTTCAGGCGTAAGACTTTGTCCTGCCGTCAATAAGAAAGTAAACGACATGAAAACTACTTTAAGAATGAAAGGTGGTGAAATTACCGTTCGATATTCCTATAAAGGTTTAGGGAAACGAGTGTTTACATTCAACGGGCAATCCATAGAAGATGAAAAGGCGTTATATTTTACAAACGAAGAAATCGTTGGTAAAAAAATATGGATAACTGTATGTGATTAAGAAAAAAGCTTTGTGAAATTTTACAAAAATGTAATAATTTATAGACAAAGGAGATTTTTATGAAAACGTTTATTGATATACTGCGCGCTCCTGATGCCGCGTATGGTGCAACGCAAGTTTCAGAGTTTCGCTGGGAAGAAGAAAAATTGCCTTGTCCCGTTCAGTTTGAATATCAAATACAAAACGGTTTTGCAAAGGTAATTGTCCACCCTTCTAATTCGCCCGTAAAATATTTGAAATTGCGTTGGCGCGGAGATTTTTCTTTCGTGGATAAAGTCTATGGCGATCAATGGGAAAGAGCGGGTACGAACGCTGTTTTAGATTGGCGTAGCGTAAACGGGAGTCGTGTATTGCCTTGGTTTTGTTATCTTATAGGCGACAACAAAACGGCGTGCTACGGCGTAAAAACTGGCGCAAATTGTTTTGCGTTTTGGCAGGTTGATACGCATGGTATTACTTTATTTTTAAATTTAACGAATGGCTGGAATGGCGTTCAGCTTGAAAAGCCGCTTTTAGCGTGTGAAGTTGTACAGGTGGAAGGCGAAATCGGGCAGGACTGTTATGATATAGCTGTGCAGTTTTCTAAAAAACTTTGCGACGCTCCTAAAATCCCCCAAGAACCTATTTTTGGCGTAAATAACTGGTACTGGGCGTATGGTAATATTTCCAAAGAAATCGTTTTGCAGGAAACGGACTATCTTTTAAGCATGACGGGAAATACCAAGCATAGACCATACATGATTATCGACGACGGCTGGCAAAAGAATAGAACGTACGGCGATAACGCTTATATTGGCGGCGAATGGACGCCCAACGAGCGCTTTGGCGATATGCGTGCGGTGGTAGAAAGTATTCATGAAAAAGGCGCGAAAGTAGGGCTGTGGTTTCGTCCGTTATTAACGAGAGAGAACGTTCCGCAGGACGCAATTTTATGCGAAGAGAATGGTGGAAAAATTCTCGATCCATCGCATCCCTACACCATTCAAAAAGTCATGGAAGACGTCAAAAGAATAAAATCGTGGGGTGTGGATTTAATAAAACACGATTTTACGACGATAGATATAACTGGTATTCAGCCGCTTACATCCGAACAACACGCCGTGTATTTTATTGAAGGTAAAAGAAATTTTTATGATAAAACGCGGACATTGGCTACGATTATTAAAGATTTATACTATGCGATACAAGCGGCGGCAGGCGAAATCGACGTAATCGGTTGTAATACGATTGGGCATTTGACTGCTGGGATACATTCCGTTTATCGCGTAGGTAACGATACGAGCGGGCAAAACTTTGAATGGACAAAACGGCACGGGGTAAATTCGATTATGCGTTTGCCGCTGAATAATGCGTTTTATAACGTTGATCCCGATTGCGCCGCGTTTACAGATATGGTTAATGCGGAGATAAATTTGGATTATTTAGAACTTTGCGCTATTACGGGTATGACGACTCTTGCTTCGGTTACACCGCATATTCTCCATGAAGATGAGATGAAACGGATACGGGAAATTTTTCAGTTGGCGGATAAAAATCAAGGGAATTACGTCATTAAGAACTATGATAAAAACTGTATTCCTGATACCTATATTGACCCTTCGGGCAACATAAAGAAGTATAATTGGGATAAAATCTACGACGGTTCGAGAACGGTTTTGATGTGGGCGAAGTAATAGCTTTGGACATGGAACTTGATAGAATAATTAGATAAAAATGGAGAAAAATTATGAAACTTGCAAATATTTTTTGTGATAATATGGTTTTTCAAGCGGAAAAGCCGATTCGTTTTTTTGGTGAAGGTTGTGGAACGGTTGAGATTACGTTGAAAAATCATACATATAAAGAATCATTTTTTGGTGATACATGGAAAATGGAGCTCCCCCCGCAACCCTATGGGAGTGCGTTTGAGATTTTGGTTCGTTTGGAAGATGAATGTATCGTACTTAAAAACGTTGCGTTCGGGGACGTATTTTTATGCGCAGGGCAATCGAATATGCAATTTTCTATTGGCGAAGAAAAAGGCGCAACAGAAGCGAAAGACGATGAAAATATAAGATATATTGTATCGAGTGGAATAAAAAATAATAGTGGGTTACAATCAAGCGGTTGGAAGATATGTAAAGAAGGGGAAGTGACTTATTGGTCGGCTTTGGCATTACATCTTGCGCAAAATTATCGTAAGGAAAAAGACGTCGTTGTTGGTATTATCGGTTGTTTTCAAGGTGCATCTGTTATTAGAAGCTGGCTTCCGAGCCGTGTGCTTGATCAAAGTGTTTACGTTGCAATGCAAGAAAGACATGCAGATAATTGGCATGAAGAGTATGGTTTATGGAATGGAGACTCGTTCTTGTATGAAAAAAAGTTTTTGCCTATTGTTCCGTATTCTATGAAAGGGATAATTTGGTATCAAGGCGAGAGCAATACAACCATTTCAGAAGGCAGAGTATATCTAGAATTGCTTGCACGTTTAATTTCTGCGTGGAGAGCTGATTTAAACGACCTTGAACTTCCGTTTGTCGTGGTGGAGATTTGCGATTTTGATGGGAGAAACGACGAAGGCTGGAAAATCATTCAAGATTGCCAACAAAAAATCGTTGATTATTGTAAAAACGTAAAAACTGTAACGAGTAAGGACGTTTGTGAAAGTGACAATATACATCCTGCGAATAAAGAAAAATTAGCTGAAAAATTGTCGAAGGTATTGTGCGAGTTTTAATAGAACAAGAGAGACCTGACAATAGTGCAAGAGAAAATAATGAAAACTTTAAAGCGTCTATTGAACAGAAAAAACGGCAATAGGTGCTTTTTTGTATAAGAAAAACCATGCACATTTGGGCATGGTTTGATAGAAGTTTGCTGATAAGTAAAGGACGTTTGCGGTTTAATATAGTATTAGGGTTATGCTGTAAAATAACAACCACCCGAATGTCGGGTGGTTGAATATTTTGGTGCCGAAGGTGGGACTTGAACCCACACGGTATCGCTACCATCGGATTTTGAGTCCGACGCGTCTGCCATTCCACCACTTCGGCGTTGTTTTTATCAAACAGCTTTATTATTATATATGATTCTTATAAAAAATGCAAGCATTTATCATAAGTTTTTAGAAAAAATTTTAATCTTTTTTTATTGTTTTAATTCTCTTGCGATTTTTTTTATTTCGTGCTACAATAATAATAAGAAAAAAAAGGATTGACGATATTCATGGAAAAATTAGTTTTAATTGACGGCAATAGCTTACTCAACAGGGCTTTTTATGCAACGCCATTGTTTACGACGAAAAGCGGTATGCCTACAAACGGTGTGTTTGGGTTTGTCAAACTCATGCTGAAAATCATTTCGGATAAAAAGCCTACGCATTTTGCCGTGGCTTTCGATTTACATGCGCCCACGTTCCGCCATGAAATGTATTCCGATTACAAAGCAGGGCGCAAGCCGATGCCCGACGATTTGGCGGTGCAAATCCCTGCGTTAAAAGAAGTATTAAAAATCATGAATATCAAGATTTGCGAATTGCCTGGTTATGAAGCGGACGACCTTCTTGGTACGCTTGCGAAACGTTTTTCCATTCCAACCTATATTTATACGGGCGATAGAGATTCTTATCAGCTTGTCGACGATACGACGACGGTTTGTTTTACAAGAAAAGGAGTTAGCGATATTCTCGAATTAACTCCTGAAAATTTCAAGGACGAAACAGGGCTTGTCCCTTCGCAGATTATCGATTTGAAAGCGTTAATGGGGGATAAATCGGACAATATTCCCGGCATTGCAGGTGTAGGCGAAAAATCAGCCAAAGCGCTTTTAGACGCGTATTTTGACTTGGATGGGGTATACGCGCATCTTGACGAATTAAAGGGGGCGCAGCTTGCACGCATTTCCGAAGGCAAAGAAAGTGCCTATTTCTCTAAACAATTAGCGACCATTGATACAAATGTTCCGTTTGAGCTTGCGCTTTCCGATTGCTTATTAAAAATGCCGTTTTCGTATGCTTTGCGTGAGAAGTTTGCCGAGTTTGAGTTTAAGTCATTGATATCCATGAATATATTCAAAGACGCCGACGAAACGGAAACGCCGTCTGAAAAAGTACTTGCACGCGGGGAATATAGGGAAGCACAACCGCAATCTATTCAAGCGGCGATTGACGAGATAGTCTTATCTGGCGCAACGCATATCGCCGCGGATTATACCGATTCCGAATTTCGGTATATGCTTTTAGACGAAAGCTGGGATATATCAAAGTCCGCTGTGGAATACGTTATTCCCATAAAAGAAGATCTTTTAGGCGCTGGTTATTACGAGAGTGAATTGTTGCCGCTTTTTAAAGCGATTTATTCGGGCGAAAAACGCGTAATATCATATATAACGAAAGAAGTCATGCACCGCATGCATGCCTTTAAAATAAGCTTTACAGCACCTTTTGACGACGTGGCTATTTTAAAGTGTATTTCCGAAGGTCTTGCCAACAGCGACGGGTTAGTGTATTGTTTAAATCAAAATTCCCTGCCCGAGCGTAATCGCGCATACGGATTAGCCTGTCTGTATAAACAGTATTTATCCGCATTAAATGAAAAGGAAGAAAAGCTGTATTATTCAATGGAATTACCGCTTGTATCTGTGTTGTTTTCTATGGAAATACAAGGCGTTTGCATTGACGGGCAAACGCTGGATAAATTATCCGAACAATATAAAGAAGAAATTTCGACGATAAAAGAGCGAATTTATGAGCTTGCAGGGGAAGAATTTAATATCAATTCCACGCAGCAGCTTGGTAAAATTCTTTTTGAAAAGCTTAAAATCGGTAGCGGTGTTAAGAAAAACAAGGAGAGTAAAAACTATAAAACGACGGCGGAAGAATTAGAAAAGTACGCCGATCAATCGGAAATTGTCCGTCAGCTATTGCGTTATAGAAAAGCGCAAAAAATACAATCTACGTATATTGAAGGGTTCAAACCGTTGATTAAAAACGGTAAAGTGCATACTACCTACAATCAAAGCAATACGGCAACGGGACGGCTTTCCAGCGCAAATCCTAACCTGCAAAATATTCCCATTCGTACGGATGAAGGCAGAGAATTGCGTAAATTATTTATGGCGAGTGAAGGCAACGTTTTAATCGACGCGGACTATTCGCAAATCGAACTGCGTTTGCTTGCGCATTTTTCAGGTTGTAAAGAGCTGATTGCAGCGTACTGCGAAGGAAAAGATATTCATGCAACGACGGCGTCGCAGGTGTTTAACGTACCGTTAGATCAAGTAACGTCGCAACAACGTCGTGAAGCGAAAGCAGTTAATTTCGGTATTATTTACGGCATTAGCGCGTTTGGGCTTGGAAACGATTTAAATATTAGCGCAAAACGCGCGCAGGAATATATTCAAAAGTACTTTGAATCATATTCCGACGTAAAAAAATACATGAACAAAAATGTGGAAGATGCCACTCATTACGGGTTTGTAACGACTTTATCGGGTAGAAAACGTGTTATTAACGAACTGCGCGCCTCTAACTATAACGTTCGTTCTTTCGGTGAGCGAGCCGCTATGAATATGCCTTTGCAGGGTTCAAGTGCGGATATTATCAAAATCGCCATGATTAACGTGTATAACAAGCTAAAAGAAGGCGGCTACAAAGCGAAATTAGTATTGCAAGTCCACGACGAGTTGCTAATTGACTGCCCTAAAAACGAGGCGGATGCTGTTGCAAAGCTTTTAAAAACGGAAATGGAACAGGCAGTAGCCTTGCAAGTTCCTTTGACGGTGGACGTTGGTCAAGGCGAAACTTGGTATGAAACTAAATAATGTTTCACAGAGAATGTTCCATGGCATTTAGTCGTGAAACTAAAATTGTGAAACAATGGTGTAATGATGAATAAAAGAATAGCGATAACAGGTGGAATAGGCAGCGGAAAATCTATCGTCGGTGAATACTTAAAAAAGAAAGGATTTACGGTATTTTCTTGCGATAAAATTTATGCTGAATTGATTACTACGGAAAATTATATACAGGCGATAAAACAAGCCTTTCCTACGGCAGTAGCTGACGGAAGGGTAGATAAGTCTGTGTTATCCAACATTATCTTTTCCGATATAACGGAACGAGAAAAATTAAATCAAATTGCGCATCCATTGATTATGCAATCGTTAGACGAACAAATGCGCGCTTGTGAAGGCGTTGTTTTTGCCGAAGTTCCGCTTTTATTTGAAGGCGGATTTGAAGGGCTATTCGACGAAATTATCGTTATTAAACGAAATTTAACTGACCGTATTGTAGCCATTTGTCAACGAGATGGTCTGCAAGAAGATAAAGCAAGACTACGTATACAGTCGCAATTTGATTACGATAGTCGAGCTTTTATAGAACGCACAAAAGATTTGTCCGTATATATATTAAATAACGACGCTCCACTTGAAACGTTATTTAAGCGGATTGATGCGTATGTAGCAAACATAAAATAGTCTTTTGTGAAACTTTTATCGTGAAACAAAATAATTAGACGTAATACTCAGGGAATTCCCCGTGCAAAAAATAGGGGATTTTGCTGAGTATTTTTATATTATGTTACACATAATTATATTACTTCGCATAACAATATACCTATGTGTGACATAATTTAAATGCGATAAAAATGGTAATTTTTCAATAAATTTTGTCGAAAAACATTGAAATTGTCAATTAGTTGAAAAAAAATGAGAAAATTTGTGCACTTTTTTTCAAAATAGTCTTGAAATTATTTGAAATTTGTAGTACAATAATAATACCATAGGCAAATTATATATATCTTGCTTATATTATATAGGAGTTTATATGAGCGTTTTCCATAATGATGTTCCCATGCATTTATTCCATCACGGCGAAAACTTTCGTACTTTTGAATGGTTAGGGGCGCATGCCGCTATCGTAAAAAGAAAGAAAGGATACGTGTTCCGTGTTTGGGCTCCGCGCGCCGTTTCCGTTTCCGTAGTCGGTGATTTTAACGGCTGGGACGCAAACGCTAACGTTATGGAGCGGCTGATTGACGGCGAAACGTTTGAAACGTTTATTGCTGGCGTAGAACAGTTTGACGATTATAAATTTTGTATTCAAACCGCGGACGGACGGACGTTATATAAAGCCGATCCGTATGCGTTTCATGCGGAAACGCCCGACGCAAGTAGAGCAAACGCTTCTAAAATTTACGAACTTTCCGGATATAAATGGGGCGATAAGGAATATTTGGACAAGCAACGGCATACGGATATTTATACTTCGCCGTTGAATATTTACGAAGTAAATTTGTTGTCGTGGCGAAAAAATTCCGACGGCAGTTATTTGACGTATAGAAAGCTTGCCAAAGAGCTTGTTTCTTACGTAGTAAAAATGGGCTATACGCACGTGGAATTTATGCCTGTAACCGAGTATCCATACGACGGATCTTGGGGGTATCAGGTAACGGGCTATTTTGCCGTAACGTCCCGTTTGGGCGAGCCCAAAGATTTTATGTATCTTATCGATTGTTTCCATAAAGCGGGGATAGGGGTTATTCTCGACTGGGTTCCCGCGCATTTTCCCAAAGATGCGTTCGGGTTATACGAGTTTGACGGTCAACCGCTTTATGAAGCGTCGCAATGGGATAGAATGGAAATCAAGGGTTGGGGAACGCGTAAGTTTGACTATGGTAGAAATGAAGTGCTTTCTTTCTTGATATCTTCGGCGGTATTCTTGTTTGAAAAGTATCATATCGACGGTTTACGCGTTGACGCCGTTGCGTCTATGTTATACCTTGATTACGATAAAAACGACGGCGAATGGGTCCCGAATATTTATGGTGAAAACAAAAACCTTGAAGCCATGGCGTTTTTACGCCGCTTAAACGAAACGGTTTTTGGGTATTTCCCTAAGGCGTTAATGATTGCGGAAGAATCTACCGCTTGGCCTATGGTTACCCGTCCTACGAGTATGGGCGGTTTAGGCTTTAATTTTAAATGGAATATGGGCTGGATGAACGACGTTTTGTCGTATATTTCCACAAATCCTTTGTATCGTCGTTATAAGCATAATAAATTGACGTTTTCCATGATGTATGCATTTTCCGAAAATTACGTGTTGCCCATTTCTCACGACGAAGTGGTGCACGGTAAAGCGTCGTTAATCGGCAAAATGCCAGGGGAATATGAAGAAAAATTTGCTGGGGTTCGCGCCTTTTTGGGCTATATGATGTCGCATCCTGGCAAGAAGCTGCATTTTATGGGTTCGGAAATCGGTCAATTTAAAGAATGGGATTATAAAGAAGGGATAGAATTCTTTTTAAAGGAATATCCTTTGCATAAAAAATTATCCGTCGCGGTACGCGAATTGAACGAATTGTATAAAACGACGCCTGCATTGTATGAAATAGAAGATTCTTGGGACGGGTTTGAATGGCTTGCCGCCGACGATACCGATAGCAATTTTCTCGCCTATCAAAGAAAGGATAAAAATGGAGAAACTATTGTCGTATTGCTCAATTTTTCGGGTAGCGATCTCAACGGTTATCGGCTTGGTTTGCCGCAGGGGAAATATAAAGTCGTTTATAGCAGCGACCGTATCCGTTACGGTGGTAGCGGTAGACTGAAAAAACATATATTTAACACGCAGAGAGCGTATAGTCATGGGAAAGAATATTCCATTCAATTTGATCTTCCCAAATTGACTTGCGTATATTTGAAAAAAATTTATTAAGGGGGCTTTTATGCAAAGCAAAAAAGAATGTGTCGCAATGCTTTTGGCTGGCGGACAAGGTAGCAGACTGTATGCCTTAACGACCAACATTGCAAAACCTGCCGTAGCATTTGGGGGGAAGTACCGCATTATCGACTTTCCGCTTTCAAACTGCGTCAATTCGGGTATTGATACCGTGGGTGTCCTTACTCAGTACCAACCGTTGATTTTGAACGAATATATCGGAAACGGTCAGCCGTGGGATCTAGATAGAACGTACGGCGGCGTACATATTTTATCTCCTTATCAAGCGAAAACAAATTCGTCGTGGTATGAAGGTACGGCAAACGCAATCTATCAAAACCTGCATTTTATGAAGATGTACAACCCCGAATACGTTTTGATATTGTCGGGTGACCATATTTATAAAATGGATTACGCGGCTATGTTGAAAGCGCATAAAGAAACAGGCGCGGATTGTACGATTGCGGCTATCGACGTGCCGCTTTCAGAAGCGTCGCGTTTTGGTATACTCAATACCAACGCCGATGGTTCGATTTATCAATTTGAAGAAAAGCCCAAACAACCGAAGAGCACGTTAGCGTCTATGGGTATTTATATTTTCAGCGCGCAAAAGCTTTTCAAATATTTAGAAGCGGACGACGCGAATCCGAATTCGTCTAAGGATTTCGGCAAAGACGTACTTCCTGCCATGCTGAACGCAGGCGAAAAAATGTATTCTTATCGTTTTGAAGGCTACTGGAAAGACGTGGGAACGGTAGCTTCGCTTTGGCAGGCAAATATGGATTTGTTGGGCGAAAATCCCGAATTCGATTTAGGGGACAAATCTTGGAAAATTCATTCCAGAAATCCGTTAGCGCCCCCCGAACATATCGGTGAGAACGCCGTTGTAAAAAATAGTATGCTTGCGCTTGGCTGTGAGATCGACGGAACAGTAGAAAATTCTATTTTAGGCAGTAACGTTATCGTGGAGAAGGGAGCTGTCGTGAAAGACGCCGTAGTGTTAGCAAACAGCGTAATCAAAGCAGGCGCAGTTGTTTCGTATTCAATTATCGACGAAAACGTAACGGTTGGCAAAAACGCCGTAATCGGTGTAGAAAAAGACCCGACCGCAGAGATTGTTGTTTTGGGCAGAGACGTAACGGTTGCGGACAACGTAGTCGTTAAAGAAGGTCAAAAACACGAAAAAGATATTTTGGCGTAAGGGGGATAAAGTTATGGTTATTTCTGCAATCGGCGTTATATTCTCAAATATGCACGAAGAAAACGTTCCTGAGTTGGTGCGTAGACGTACAATGGCGTCTATTCCATTTGGCGGAAGATATCGTTTGGTGGATTTTGCATTATCTAACATGATCAATTCAGGGATTACGACCGTTGGAATTATGACGAGCAATAACTACCGCTCGTTAATCGATCACCTTGGTAGCGGGAAGGACTGGGATCTTGCGAGAAAAGACGGTGGCTTAATCATTATGCCGCCTTTCTCTGAACGGAACGATAAACTGTATACGACGCGTTTAGAAGCACTTAGCGGTTTACGCGGATTTTTGAACCGTAGAAGCGAAAAATACATAGTACTAATGGACAGCGACGGCGTTATGCGCTTGGATATTGCGGATATTATTAAATATCACGAAACTAAGAGCGCGGACGTTACGTTAGTGACTACTATGCGCGACGTAGATAAATCTACGGAATATCTTGTCGTGAAGTCTAGCGAAGAAGGGCGTATTACCGACGTAGAGCTTACACCGCACGTAAAAGAAGGTGAAAAGGTCAACGTTATGACGAACGTCATGGTCTTTAATAGACAGTTTATGCTCAATTTGATAGAAGACGCCATTACGCACGGATACAGCAGTTTTGAAAAGGGTGTATTCGTCCGTCAAAAGAACAGTTTAAAACTGTACGAATACAAATTCGACGGTTATTATGCGGTAATTGATAGTATGTCTTCTTATTTTAAGCATAACATGGAATTGTTGCAAAAAGAAGTTCGGGCGGAATTATTCGGTTGTCGTGATATTTATACAAAAGTCCGTGATAGCGCACCTTCAAAATACGGAAAAGACGCCGTAGTCAAGAACTCGTTGATTTCTGACGGTTGTGAAATTGAAGGTGTGGTGGAGAATTCTATTTTGTTCCGCGGCGTAAAAGTCGCAAAAGGCGCTGTGGTGCGGAATTCTATTGTTATGCAGGATAACATTATCGGGCAAAATACGTCGCTGGATTGTGTAATTACTGATAAAAACGTTGTAATCAGCGATAGAAAGTCGTTAAGTGGCTGCGCCGATTTGCCGTATTATATTCCTAAGGGAAGTAGATTGTAAGGAGAAAGTTATGTCGGAAAAAGCGACGAAAAAGAGAGTAAACGTTAAGAAAGTAGCCCAAAATAAGGCAGAGAGGCAAGCATTTGACGCGGGTAATCAAAACGACCCCGTCCTTGCCGAGAAAAAAAAGCTGTTATTTGTCGCGTCAGAAGCAAGACCGTTCGTTGCGACGGGGGGGTTGGCGGACGTAATCGGATCGTTGCCGCAAGCGCTTGCCCAAGATGCGTCCTACGACGTTCGAGTGGTTTTGCCTTTATATTCGGACGTAAAACCTGAACATAGAAGAAAGCTTTCTTTTTTAGGCAATTTGTATGTACCGCTCGGTTGGAGAAATCAATACTGCGGAATATTCAGTTGCGTAGAGAATGGGGTAACGTATTACTTCATTGATAACGAATATTACTTCAAGCGTCCCGGTTGTTACGGGTATTACGACGACGGAGAACGTTTTGCGTTCTTTTCCCGTAGCGTTTTAGAGATCTTGCCGATTATCGGATATTATCCCGACGTACTGCATTGTCACGACTGGCAAGCGGCTATGGCGGCAATCTATTTAAAGACCTTATACCAAGACAAAGCGGAATATCAAAAAATTCGAGCTCTGTTTACCATTCATAACATTGAATATCAAGGCAAGTATTCGGCGGATATTTTAGGGGATTTGTTCGGACTTTCCGAAGAATATCTTCCTTTGTTGGAATATGACGGCTGCATCAATCTTATGAAGGGCGCAATAGAGTGCTGCGAACGCTTTTCCACCGTTTCGCCTACGTACGCCAAAGAGATACAAACGGCGCAATACGCACACGGCTTGCAGGATATCATTTGCAAGAATGCAGGGAAATTAACGGGAATATTAAACGGTATTGACGTGCTTTCGTACAATTCGGCTATGGATAAAGCCCTGTTTGCAAACTTTGACGCGGAAAATTTGGATAATAAAGCGGTTTGCAAGACGGAACTGCAAAAGATGTTAGGTTTACCCGTTAAAGACGTTCCGATAATTGCCATGATTTCCCGTTTGGTTTCGCATAAAGGACTTGACCTTGTAAAAGCGGTCGCCGAAGATATGCTGCACGAAGACGTGCAATTCGTTTTGTTGGGAACGGGTGACGTTGTGTATGAAGAATATTTCAAGGATTTAGCGCATAAATACGAAGGAAAAGTTTCCGCAAATATTGCATTTAACGGGGATTTATCGCGCAAAATATATTCGGGAGCAGATATATTCTTAATGCCTTCGATTAGCGAACCTTGCGGTTTATCGCAAATGATAGCGTCGCGCTATGCAACCGTACCTTTGGTGCGTGAAACGGGTGGGTTATATGACAGCATCAAGCCTTTTGGCGCAGGCGGAAACGGATTTACCTTTTCTTCCTGTAATCCCTACGATATGTTGTACGTAATCCACGAAGCGCTTGACGCGTATAAAAATACCGAAGTTTGGAAAGCCTTAATGAAAAAGGCGGCAACGACGGATTTTTCTTGGCAACGTTCGGCTGATGATTATAAAGCGTTGTATCAGCAATTGCTGAATATGTGAGTGAATGAAATAGAAACAAGCGGAAAACGGCGTATTTATGCGCCGCTTTCCGATTACGTTAGGAAAAAGGAGAGAGTATATGAAAAAAGAACAAATCACACAACAAGCGGCGAAAGAACTCATCAAGGGTAAGCTTTCGCGTTACTTTGGCGTAGCTCCGAGTGAAGCTCGTAAAGAACAGCTTTATAAAGCCGTCGTTATGAGCGTTCGGGATATTATGCTTGAAAAGCGGCATAAATTCCATACGGTAACCAAAGGTGCAAAGGCAAAAAGGGTATATTATCTTTGCATGGAATTTTTAATGGGGCGTTCGTTGAAAAACAGCGTATATAACCTTGGCGTTACCGACGTTTTTGCAGAAGCTTTGAAAGAATACGACGTAACCTTGGAAGAACTGTATGAATTAGAGCCTGATGCTGGGCTTGGAAACGGCGGGTTGGGTCGTTTGGCGGCTTGCTTTTTAGACGCTCTTGCAACGGGAGATTATCCTGCAATGGGGTATTCAATTCGTTACGATTACGGTTTATTCAAGCAAAAAATCGTAGACGGTTGGCAGACGGAGCTGCCCGACGTATGGCTTCCTGGCGGTGAAGTTTGGCTTACGCAAAGAAGTGATAAGGTGTTTACGGTTAAATTTGACGGTTACGTAGAAGAAAAATGGACGGAAAACGGTTTGGAAAGCATTTACCGTGACGCCAAAGAAATTCAAGCGGTAGCTTATGATATGATGGTTTCGGGCTATGATAGTCAAGCCGTTTCCGTTTTGCGTTTATGGAAGGCGCGTAGCGTGCAAAATTTTGATATGAAGCTCTTTTCCCAAGGGGATTACGCCTCGGTTATGAAGGACGATAACGAAGCGGAGCTTATTTCCAAAGTCTTGTATCCTGCGGATAATCACGTGGAAGGAAAATCGTTACGCTTAAAACAACAATATTTCCTTGTTTCCGCGTCGTTGCAAAATATTTTAGCCGACCATAAGAGAAGATACGGTTCGTTGAAATTATTGCCTAAAATGGCGGCAATTCATTTAAACGATACGCACCCTGCGCTGGCGATTCCCGAATTGATGCGTCTTTTGATTGACGAAAACGCAATGAGCTGGGACGAAGCTTGGAACATCACGACTTCCGTTTGCGCGTATACCAACCATACGGTACTCGCCGAAGCTTTGGAAACGTGGCCCGAAGACCTTATCGCGAGAAGATTGCCGAGAATTTATACGATTTTGAAAGAAATCAATAGACGGTTTTGCGAAGACCTTTGGGTGAGATTCCCTGGCGACTGGGATAAGATTTCCCGCATGGCGATTATGTCGTACAACACCGTAAAAATGGCGAATTTGTCCGTGCACGGCTCGCACCACGTTAACGGCGTTTCGGGTTTGCACAGCGAAATTATAAAAGAAAGTATCTTTAAGGATTTTTATGATTATACGCCATCCAAGTTTACCAACGTTACCAATGGTATCGCGCATAGACGTTGGTTAAATCAATCCAACCCCGAGCTTTGCGCTTTGCTTAACGAATGTATCGGAGAAGGGTATGCAAAAGATGCGTCCAAGCTTGCTGAATTCAAGAAATTTGAAAATGACGAAAGTGTATTAAAGCGTTTAGGTGAAATTAAAGCGTTGAAGAAAGAGCAATTTGCGGAATTTGCTTATAAAAAGCAGGGTATCATCATCAATCCGAATACCTTATTCGACGTTCAGGCAAAGCGTTTGCATGAATATAAGCGTCAACTTCTCAACGTATTGCATATTATCCATGATTATCTTATCTTGAAAGATAATCCCGATACGCCTATGCAGCCGAAGACGTATATTTTTGCAGCAAAAGCAGCGGCGGGATATTATATGGCGAAAAAGATTATTAAGCTTATTTGCTATTTAGCCGAAGACATTCGTAAAAACCCGAAAATCGCGGAAAAACTCAACGTTGTTTATATGGAAGATTACAACGTTACCATGTCCGAAAAGCTGATGCCTGCATCGGAAATATCCGAGCAAATTTCGTTGGCAGGGAAAGAAGCGAGTGGTACGGGTAACATGAAGTTCATGATCAACGGTGCGCTGACAATCGGTACTTTGGACGGCGCGAACGTTGAAATGTCTGAACACGTAGGCAACGAAAATATCTATATTTTTGGATTGAAAGCCGACGAAGTTTCTGAAATTTGGAGAAACGGCTATTCCGCAAGCGTATATTACAACAGCGACCCTGCGTTGAGAAAGATAGTCGAAGCTTTAATTGTGGGCTTTAACGGCGAATCGTTTGCCGATATTGCCAACTATCTCTTGACGGGCTCGCCGATTGCTGATCCGTATATGTGTATGGCGGACTTCCAGTCTTATACGGCTACGCAAAACGAACTTTCGGCTTTGTACGCCCAAGAAAAGAAAGAGTGGAATAAAAAAGCTTTGCGCAATATTGCTGCGGCAGGATATTTTGCGGCGGATAGAAGTATTCGCGAATACGCAGAAAATATTTGGGGCTTGAAGGCCTTACACGAAAAAGAATAAAAAGGTGCGGAAAGCCGCTTTTAAACGGCTTTCCGCTTAATCAACGGTATAGAATGCACGTTTATTACAATCCCTTGCAGCGTAGCTGTAAAAGCATTATCGGCGCGGTAAAACAAGGGGAACTCATACAATTTAACGTATTTTTTTGCACGGAAAAACCGCCCGTAAACGCTTATGGGACGGTGGATACAACATGGAAACCCGAAAAAAAGGACTGCGTAAAACCTAACAATAGAGCGTTTTTGCTTTTGAATAAGGACGGAGAAGATGCCCAGTCTTTTGAAATGCAAATAACTCCGTTTGGATGGACAATTGCATTATCGATTGAAGAAATCGGCTTGTATTATTATACGTTTTCTATTGAAAACTTAGGTTACGTATCTTGTGGATATTTGGAAATGGGGCGGCTTAGTGACGTTCCGCAAGGCTTTTTACTGACAGTTTCTTCAAAGGATTATTGCACGCCAGAGTGGTTTAAAGGCGGCGTTATGTATCAAATCTTCCCTGATCGTTTTTATCGGGTTGGTAATATGCCTGACATAGTAGGTAGAATACGTCGTGAAGACTGGGGCGGCGAACCGTCATTCCGTCCAAATGAAAAAGGAAAAGTCTTAAATAACGATTTTTTTGGCGGGAATTTCCGCGGAATTGAAGAAAAATTACCGTATTTGCAACATTTGGGCGTTACGACGATTTATTTAAATCCCGTTTTTGAAGCGGCGTCTAACCATCGTTACGATACGTCCGATTATAAAAAGCTCGACCCGTTTTTAGGGAATGAAGAAGATTTCACGCAGTTGGTTTCTACCGCGAAAAATCAAGGAATTTTCGTTATTTTGGACGGCGTTTTCAATCATACGGGCGATAATAGCGTCTATTTTAATAAATACGGACAATATCCGTCCATCGGTGCGTATCAATCGAAGGATTCACCGTATTATTCTTGGTATTCGTTTCAAGAATTTCCCGATAAATACAGCAGCTGGTGGGGAATTGATATTTTGCCGGAAGTCAATGAAAACTCCGAAGATTATCAAAATTTTATTTTTGGTGAAGGCGGCGTATTAAAAAAATGGCTATCGTTTGGTATCGGTGGGTATCGATTAGACGTTGCCGACGAATTACCTGATTTTTTCTTGAAAAACCTGAGAAAATCGGTAAAGGAAAGCAATCCGAATGCGATTATTATCGGTGAAGTTTGGGAAGACGCGTCAAATAAAATCGCATATTCCAAACGCCGTGAGTATTTACAGGGCTATGAATTAGATAGCGTAATGAATTATCCGTTAAAAGATGCGATAATCGGCTATATTCAAACTGGGAATGCATTACAGCTTTTGCATGCCGTGCGTGTGTTAATCGACCATTATCCCAAAGAAACGGTAGACGCTCTAATGAATATTTTGGGCACGCATGATACTTCACGGATTTTAACTGTCTTGGGCGGGATTTATTGCGCGAATAAAGAAGAAATGTCCAAAAAATCGGCATTTTTAAGCCAAAAAGCCAAAGAAAGGGCGATTGAAAAGCTGAAAATGGCAGCCGTTTTGCAATATACGTTGCCTGGTGTTCCGTGCATTTATTACGGTGACGAAAATGCGCAAGAAGGTCATATCGATCCATTTTGCCGCCGTTGCTATGACTGGAATAACCAAAATATCGATTTGATTGATTTTTACGCAAAATTAGGAGCAATTCGTAAAGAATTCCGTGAAATCTTCAAAGACGGTGATTTTGTTGAGTTGACGACAAAAGACGGACTCGTTTATTTTAAACGTGAAAATCAAGCGGGAAGTATTTACGTGTATGTAAACAATTCTTCCAAACGCGAACGTTTACAATTTACAGGAACAATGCGCGAGCTTATCAAAAATCAAACGTTTGAAAACGAATTAGAGATTTTACCGTATTCGTACGGAATATTTGTAAAATCTTAATTGTTTTTGGAAAAAATGCAAAAATCCCTTATTTTATTAGCTTTTTCGTCTTTATCTATTCGTAAAAGCTGCATTTTACGAATAGTTTGGTTTGTTGTAGGCGTTACGCCCTATCGAAAAGATTTTGGTGGCTATATAAAAATTACCCTATTTTTCAGTATAATTTATGGTGCTTTATGAAGAAAACGAATTACTATACAACGCGAAATATTCAAGATTTGGATAGGCTGAGTGTTCTTTTGGAAGAACTCCCTTCCTTTTGCGAAGATTATTTTTTGGGGATTGAGTCGCGGACAAGCTGTCAAACACGATTAAAGTATGCTTACGATTTGCGTATTTTCTTTGATTTTTTGAGTAAAAAACGTTACAGAGATACGCCTGTAACGCAGTTTACGTTAGAGCATATTGAAGCAATTACGCATAACGATATCGAATTGTTTTTAAGCTATTTATCGCACTATCGTTTTAAAGACAAGTATCTTTCCTGTGATGAACGCGCAAAAGCGCGCAAACTTTCGGCGGTGCGTGCTTTATTCAAGTACTTTTTTAATAAAGGCTTGATTGAAGTGGACAATTCCGCGAAAGTGCCAACTCCCAAACTCCACGATAAAGAAATTATTCGTTTGGACGCAAACGAAGTTTCCGAGCTTATTCATACTGCGGAAACGGGCAACGGACTCCCCCGTCACGCTGTCGGTTATCATAATAAAACGAAGATACGCGATACGGCTATTTTAACGTTGTTTTTAGGCACGGGAATCCGTATTAGCGAACTAGTTGGTTTGGATAACGACAGTTTTGATTTTTCGGAAAATTCCTTTTTGGTTACTCGAAAAGGCGGAAATCAAGCGATTTTATACTTTTCCGACGAAGTGAAATACGCTTTGCAGGAATACATAGCGGAAAAAACCAACGATCCAAAAGTTCCGCAAGGCGAAAACGCCTTTTTCCTTTCTATGCAATATAAGCGAATCAACGTTCGCAGCGTGGAAATTCTTGTAAAAAAATACAGCAAGTTGGTTTCCCCTTTGAAAAAAATTACGCCGCATAAACTTCGTAGTACGTACGGTACGCGTTTATATAACGCGACGGGCGATATTTATATCGTTGCTGACGTATTAGGTCATCGCGACGTAAATACGACGAAAAAGCATTACGCCGCCATTACGCAAGAAAACCGCAGACAAGTAGCAGGTAAAGTTGCTCTTCGCCGAGACGCGTCTAACCCTTTCAAGGACGATACGGAGAACGAATGAAATCCATAAAAGAAAAAATATACGTTATTCAGCCGATTACGCGTGAAAATAACGCGCATTACCGCGTTTTGCAGGAAGAAGCCGTTGCTTTAATTGAAAGTGCAGGAGCGGTGTATGCAGGCACGCTGTATCAAAATATCCGTGAAATCAATGCTGCGACCTTTATCGGGGAAGGAAAGCTCGTGGAATTGAGCGAACGTTTGAGTGGGTTAGACGACGTCACCGTCTTATTTAACGGAGAACTCTCCCCTTCTCAAACGTTGAATATTTCCGCAATGTTGCAGGATAGAAAGGTAATCGATAGAACTACGCTGATTTTAGATATTTTTGCTAAAAATGCAAAAAGTAGCGAAGGCAAATTACAAGTCGAGCTTGCGCAGCTTCGTTATTTATATCCCCGTTTAAAAGGCAAAGGCGTTGCATTATCCCGTTTGGGGGGCGGCGTCGGTACGCGTGGTCCGGGCGAAACGCAGTTGGAAACGGATCGTAGATATATTCGCGGGCGTTTAAAATATTTAGAAAATCGCTTAAAAGAGTTAGAAAAACGGCGTTTTTTGCAATCAGCGCGTAGAAAAAAAGACGAGATTAAAACGATTGCGTTAATCGGTTATACAAACACGGGAAAATCAACGCTACTTCGTCTTTTAACAGGTGCGGACGCTTATGCGGAAAACCGTTTATTTGCTACGTTAGACCCTATGGCTCGTCAAATGGAAATAGACGGCGTGCCCTTTTTAGTTATCGACACGGTAGGTTTTTTGCAGGATTTGCCGCACCATTTGATTGAAGCTTTTCATTCCACCTTGGAAAGCGCGCTACAATGCGATCTTGCTTTGATTGTGTGCGACGCTCATGGCGAATACGATATGCAGCTAAAAACCACTTTGCAAACGCTGGCCGATTTAAAATGTGATATTCCCCATTTGCTGGTTATGAATAAATGCGACACCGTTTCTGATATTTCTGCCTTGCCTTTTGGCAGTATTCCTATTTCTGCAAAAGAAAATATAGGTATTCAAGAACTGAAACGACAAATATTACACGCGTTTCGTGATGAATACGTCTTTTGTGAGTTATTCGTCCCTTACGTTAAATTCACCGAATACGCCAAGCTTTGCAATATGTTGAAAGAACGGAGTGTTTGCTTTGTTGATGACGGTAAGCTTGTTCAGGCAACCATACCTAAACGATATGCGGAATTTTTTACGCCTTATATTAAATAAAGCGGAAGCTGTTGCTTCCGCTTTTTCAGTCCTTATAATCATTTGGGTTGGTATAAACTTTATCGATTTTTATAGACGCTACGTCTTGCACTTCAATGCATTTACCGCAATTATTGCAAACCTTTGTATTATCAAGGTCACACATTTCACATTCCATACAACCGATACATTCCCTATCGTACAATACACATTCTTGGCCAAACTTCTTTTTCATACAAATACTCCCAAAATATTCTACAATAATATTATATCATATTTTTTTTGAAAATCAAGCATTTTTTATAAACATTTGTTTGCTTTTTATAAAAAAGTATGCTATAATAAATATAACGATAAAAAAGTGAGGACTTTTTATGATCAGCGAAGAAAAATTGACGAGAGTGATGGACTATATTAGGAAGTTTACCGAAGTCAACGGATATACCCCTTCCGTACGTGAAATCGGCAAGGAATGCGGTATTAAATCGACGGCAACCGTGCATAGTTATATCGAGCGGTTGCAAAATAAAGGTTACTTAAATAAAACGGATAATAAAAAACGTGCGGTAACTATCGGAAAGAGTTCGGGTGTTACCATTCCGCTGATCGGTGTCGTTACGGCAGGTCAACCCGTTTTTGCTTACGAAAATTACGAAGATTATTATACCTTTCCTGTCGGTGAGTTTAAAGGCGACGAATTGTTTATGCTCCGCGTGGAAGGCACGTCTATGATTGACGCAGGGATTATGAACGGCGATAAAATTATCGTTCGCCGTCAGCAAACGGCGGAAAATGGTGAAATCGTCGTTGCTTTGGTTGACGATTCCGCTACGGTTAAGCGTTTTTTCCGTAAAGACGGACATATTGTCTTACACCCCGAAAACGAAGCTTTGGCGGATATGATTTTTCAACCCGAAGAAGTTTCCATTCTTGGTAAAGTCGTTGGTTTGATGCGTAGTTACCGTTCTTGATTTAAAAGGAAAATTAAAATCCCCCACTTTTTGGGGGATTTTTTTATAAACCTTGTAAATACAGCACTTCGCTTTCGGTGAGCTTGCGGATTTCTCCGCGGTCAAGCCCCGTAAGTTTCAATTTTCCGATACTGACGCGTTTGAGAAATTGTACCGTTCTACCGATAGCTTCAAACATACGGCGGACTTGTCTATTGCGCCCTTCCGTAATGGTTATATGCACTTTGGTATACGCCTTATTCGTTTCTACGATATGCGCTTTACACTTTTTAGTCAAAACACCGTCCAACTCAATTCCCGAACGGATACGGTTTAAGTCTTTTTCCGTCATGGTACCTTCAATACGTGCAAGATAGGTTTTTGGGACGTCGCTTGTGGGATGTGTTAAACGAAAGGATAAATCACCGTCGTTGGTTAGGATTAGTAATCCTTCCGTTTCATAGTCAAGCCTACCAACGGGAAATACGCGCCCTGCCGTTTCGGGTAAGAAATCCATAACCGTTTTTCGACCTCTATCGTCAGAAACCGTACAAATAACGCCTTTGGGCTTATTTAAAATATAATATTCTAACTCTTTCTCTTTGGTGATAACGGGCTGATCGTCTACAAAAACCTGATCTCCTTCTTCAACAATTGCGCCCAAAGTAGCTAAAACGCCATTGATTTTTACTCGATTTTGCGCAATCATCTCGTCAGCGTGTCTACGGCTGGCAATACCGTTTTCGGCTAAAAATTTGTTAATTCTCATTCGTTGTGCTCACTTTTG
This sequence comes from Clostridia bacterium, assembly GCA_017626305.1. GTDB lineage: Bacteria > Bacillota > Clostridia > Christensenellales > Borkfalkiaceae > Scatosoma. The sequence continues at coordinate 18,965 of JAGAIW010000041.1, read as the reverse complement.
GAAATTTATAATTATAGTTTATATAAATTCCCCGAAAAAAGCAACTGTTTTGCAAGATATATTGAAAATTCACCTACAAATTCCTGCTTTTTAAGCAAACGTTTGGGTTTTGTTTGTATACTTATCAAGCTTTTTTCATCCGCTAAAAGCGGATAATAAACGTCTTGCTTAGAATACCCGATTAACGTTTGATTAGATGTTTTTATCGTAAGCGGCAAGTCCTTATCGAGAATCTTTTCATAACTGTATGCCGCGTATGCATCATCAAGGAGTTCGCTTGTTCGTTCGTACGTTGTAGGACAATTTAAAAGCGTACATACAACCGTCATGCCATTGCGTTCAGCCGCCGAAACTAAGCATCTACCTGCCTGTTTCGTGTATCCCGTTTTAATGCCGACGCCACCTTCGTATAAGGTAAGCATTTTATTTTTATTTTTCCAACCGTACGGCGGATAATATTGCGTAGAAACTATCTTTTTGAATACGGGATTTTGCATGGCAAGACAAGAAATTAAAGTTAAATCATAAGCCGTTGTATAGTGATTTTTGCAAGGCAAACCGTGCGGATTTTCAAAACGGCTATTTAATGCCCCTGCGCTTTGTGCAAATTTGTTCATTTGCGCACAAAAACGAGCGATATCGCTAGAGCAATGCAACGCTAAGGCAACGGCGCAATCGTTACCTGAACGCAACATTAAACCGTATAATAAATCTTCCACCGAATATTTGTCCCCTGCTTTAAGGTAAACGGAAGAACCTTCTACCCCTTCGGCTTCTTTGGGAATAACCACTTCTTCTTGCAAATTTTTACAAATATTCAAAACGGTAAGACAGGTGAGAATTTTTGTCGTGCTTGCCATAGGTAAACGGACGTCAGCAGCGTTTTGATATAAAACACGCCGACTATTCATTTCCATAACACATTCAGCTTGTCCTTCCGTTGCCCTTATAAGGGCGTCGTTTTTAAGTTTTACGATAGGCATAGAACATAGAATACACGCGCATATCAGAGAAGAAAGCAAGAATTTTTTCAAAAATTTATTCATGATTTTCTTTTTTAGAGAGTACGTCGCGGAGCAGTTCCCCTGCGCGTTCTATGAGATTATCTAACGGTTCTTCTGTAACCCGTAGTATATGACAGCCTTTGCCATCATCAATTAAAAAGCCCATCGGTTTCATACTAATGACTGCGCCGCTACCGCCGGCGAACGGCATTCCGTTGGTTTCTTTAACGACTTTTACGTCGCCGTACTCCCCACCGCCAGATAAATTTCCCATGGTTACTTTGGAAAACGGAATAATTTGATAACCACTTGCTGTAATCATAGGTTCGCCGATTATGGTATTTACGTCGGCTAATTCATCAAGATATCCGATTGACGTGTCGATCAATGCGTGTATTTTTTGTCTTTTTTCCGCCATAGAATTGCTAATTTCTCCTTTATAAATATAATAAAATTCTTGATTAGAATGAATAAATTAAAGTAGACTACTCCGTGCAAGGAAAGGCGAAAAACGTCGCCGTCCGTCAGCCAAACGTTATTATCAACGTTTTTACTTTTGCCGACTTTCATCATAAAAACCGTTCTTAGAATTATTTGTGCAATAGATACTGGAATTAAATATTCCGCCCCTGTTTCCGTCGTTAAGCTGAACGCAATTAGTCGGAAAGTTTTTATAAAGGAAAACTTTTTACGTTCGCTGTCGATATTTTGATATGGGATTAAAATCGCCTTTTTTTCAGACACGTGAATAGCTAATCCACCCGGATACGTCTGTACATATCCGCCAACTATGGGAAAGATCTTAAAAATGCGAATGGAAAACCCTGCTTTTTTATCGTTCATGTCGTAATGAAACGCGGATTGCACGATAATAGGAAAAAATAAAAGAAAGGCAAGTATAAGGGCTATCCCTGCGACAATAAGAAAAAACCTACCCATATCGATAATATGGGCAGGTTTGGATAAACTATGTAAACTAAAAAGTTATTTTACTGAATTTTAATGATGCCGTCTTGGATATCCTTTAAAAAATCGGGAAGTTCAAAACCGCCTTCCGACGTTGTTTCTTCTTGTGTAGCGTCGCCAGCGGCGCTTTCTTCTGATACGGAAGTATCTGCAATTTCGGGGTCATTTTCGGGGTCGTATTCGTCCTTAGCGTACAAATAATTGTTATCGTTATCCGAAACGGCAGTCATTTCCGCGATACGGTTCATAAGGTCTTGATAATCGGGCAATTCCGATAATTTTTTCAACTTAAAACGTTTTAAGAAATTATCCGTCGTAGCGTACAAAACGGGATTTCCCGCCGTTTCTTTTCTACCGCAGGGATAAATCATATCTAAGCTCATAAGCGTCGTGATGGCATAGTCGCTGTTTCTACCGCGGATAGCTTCCAGTTCGCTACGGGTAATCGGCTGTTTATAAGCAATAATCGCTGCACATTCCAAAATAGTATGCGTAAATTCTTTTTCGCGAATGGGTCGTAAAGCCAGCGCTACGGTATCCTTATAATCGGGATTTGTGGCAAATTGTAATTTATGATTAAAGTTTAATAAACGAATACCGCAATCCCCGTTGTATCTTTTTTCCAACTGACGGATGGCGTCGTCCGCTTCGCGTTTGGTGATTTCCAGCTTTTCGCGCAGTAAATCTACGGGAACGGCGTCCCCCGATGCAAATAAAATAGCTTCAATTATATTCGTCAATTTCTCCAATTTCTTCGTCCTCACTTCTATTTGGATTTTTTCTTATCGTTATCGTAGAAAACAGTTCGTTTTGTTCTACGACGATAAACTGGTGCTTTAACAGTTCCAAAAGTGCTTGGAACGTCGTTACGATTTCTGGAATGGAAGAGTTTTCGTCAAATAATTCTTCAAATTCTGTCCGTTCAAATTGCGTTATCCGTTCGCGTATATGCTTGATTTTATCCCGTACGGTATAAATATCCTTAGGGATTTCTCTGGGAGGCGCAGCTTCGCTTTTTTTGCTTTCTAAGCGCAGCATCATTTTCGTAAAAGCGTCCACCAAGCCGTCGAGTGTTAAGTCTTTATATTGTACTTGGACGGAAGTAAAATCTTTATCGGGTTCTTTGAAGAAATACCCCACCGTTTCTCTCTCACGAAGTTTTTTCGCCGTTTGATATTCTTCCAAGGCTTGGATAAGTTCTTGCTCAGGATTATACTTGCTTTCAAATTCACCGTTATCGTCCCATCCGTCGTCGCCAAAATCTTCTTCCGTAGGCGGCAGTAAACGACGAGCCTTTATATTGATAATAGTAGCGGCGATATTTAAGTATTCGCTTGCTTTTTCCATATCCAAATACGGCAAGCCTTTCATATAAGACAAAAATTGTTCGGTTACTTGCGACACGAATACGTCTTTTATTTCAATTTCTTCTTCTTTAATTAAGTGCAAAAGAAGGTCTAACGGCCCTTCAAAGTTATCCAAAACGGTCGTATAATCCACTTCCGTTTCAAAATTCTTTACTGATGCCAAAGTCAGTTTCTCTTTTTCCATTTTTATGCTCCGTATAAGGTATTACTTTTTTAATAAGCGCGTGGGAATACAGTCGTTCCGCACGATATCTTCATACGTTTGCGGGCGAACGATATATTCCCCTTTTCCGTCCTTCACTAAAACGCAAGGCGGAATTTTATTGCGATTGTAATTCATTGCCATGGAATAGTTATACGCGCCCGTGGAAAGTATGGCTAAAACGTCGCCGCTTTTCACTTCGGGAAGAGCCACGTTTACGGCAATAATATCGCCGCTTTCGCAGCATTTTCCTGCAATGGAAACAATTTCCGTAGGTTCTTCATTCGCGCGATTTGCTAAAATCGGCGTGTATTTCGATTGATACAACGCATAACGGGGGTTTTCAAACATACCGCCGTCAATCGCAACGTATTTCTTTACGCCGGGAATATCTTTAATCGCGCCAACGGTATACAGCGTAATGCCCGCTTCGCCGACAATCGAACGCCCTGGTTCAACCAAAATATACGGAAGTTTAAGGGCGTATTTTTGTGCGTATTCCTTTACGGCGGCTATGGAAGATTGTAAATATTCGGCGTAGTTTTCTGCGGAGAGCTTTTTGTCTTCGTCGGTGTACCAGATACCAAATCCACCGCCAAGATTTAAGGTGTCGGCTTCAAAGGCAAGCTTGTCCTTCATCTCAGCCATAAAACGTATACATTTTTCTACGGCAAGAACAAACGACTGCTTTTCAAAGATTTGCGACCCAATATGACAATGATATCCGACTAAACGAATATGCTTTTTCTGCAAGGCGTATGCGGTAATTTGTTCTGCTGAGCCGTCGGCAATAGAAAACCCGAATTTACTGTCCGTCGTTGCTGTTTGTACAAATGCATGCGTATGCGCTTCCACCCCTGGATTGATACGCAAAAGTACGGTTTGAACCATATTACGTTTGGCGGCGGCGGTTTCAATTTTGTCGATTTCGCTGTAAGCGTCGGCAACAATACACCCGATTTGGGCGTCTAATGCTTCTTCAATTTCATAATCGAGCTTATTATTTCCGTGCATATAAATGCGCTCGGCGGGAAAACCTGCCTGCAACGCCGTATACAATTCTCCGCCGGAAACAACGTCAATGCCGATATTTTCTTCGGCGGCAATACGGTAAATTGCTTGGCAGGAAAAGGCTTTTGATGCATATAAAACCATAGCATTTTCGCCGTATTCTTTTTGCAAAGTATCGCGATATACGCCCATCATACGACGGATATAAGCTTCGTCGTAAAGGTATACGGGCGTGCCGAATTGTTTGGCGAGCTCTACACAATCTGCTCCCCCTAGCTCCAAATGTCCTTTTGCATTTATTTTTAAAGTTTCTCTTTCGTTCATAATGTATCCGATTAGTATATTATACTAATATTTTAACAAATTACAGAAAAAATTGCAAGAGTTGAAAAGGTATTTTTTTACGTAAAAATCCGTTTTCCGAATATTTTTTTATCGGAGAACGGATTTTTGTCGTTTTTCATATTTTATTACAGATTATTTTAGCCATTCCAACCGTTTGCAACGTCTTTCAATCGGTCGAAGAAATCAGCTTCTTTTACGTCAGTTTTCGCTAGTAAGGGAATTCTATCTACTTCTACGTTGTTCGTATAGACGACGATATACCCAACCTGTTGCCCTGCTGAAATAGGCGCGCGCAAATTGTCGCAATACACTTCCGTTTGGGAATGTGAAACTTCACCGCGTCTTTGGAAGGTATACGCAGAGCGCTTAGGATATACTTTCACTGTTTTTTGCTTTCCGCCGCAAACGGCAATCGTTTTATCGAGCGTCTTTTCTGCTTCCACAATCGGTGTAGCGCAATAATTCGCAAAAGCGTAATCAAAGGTCGTTCGTACGTCATTAAAACGCGTTTTGCTGTTTTCTTCCCCGATTACAACGGAGATTACGCGAAGATTACCGCGTTTGGCTGTGGCGGCAAGACAAAATCCGGCTTGATTTGTAAAGCCCGTTTTTCCCCCGTCGCAACCGTCGTAAAAACGAACGAGTTTATTCGTATTCGTTATCTCAGTATACCTTCCCTGCGGATGCATGAATTTATCCATCCATACTTTACCATAGGTAAAATACTCTTCATGCGTAAGCAATTCTTTAAGCATATACGCAACGTCTTTTGCGCAAGAATATTGCGGTTCTTTGGGAAGTCCCGTACAATTCGCAAACAAAGTATCGTTCGCCCCAAGTGATTTCGCTTTATCGTTCATGCGCTGTACGAATACTTCTTCGCTCCCGGCGATTTTTTCCGCTAGCGCAACGCAAGAATCATTGGCAGAACAGACGATTATACTTTTTATAAGCTCTTTTACGGGATATTTAGCGTTAGCTTCTAAAAACACCTGCGAACCACCCATAGACGCAGCACGTTCGCTGATTGTAATTTCTTCGTCGTAAGTCATCACGCCGTTATCCACCGCTTCAAAGGCTAAAATTAACGTCATAATCTTACACATACTTGCAATGGGCAAACGCGTTTTTTCGCCTTTTGCGTAAATAGGAGTCGTCGTAGAGTAATCCATAAGATACGCCGATTTTGCGCTGAGTTGTAAATTTTCCGTTGTTTTCTCACTTTGAACGCTGGTTGATTCGGCAAAAGCAGGCACTTTACTTGTCGTAGTACATATCGAGAAAGCACAAAGAGCGCCTAAGAATACGCTTAAAATTTTTTTCATTTCATTCTCCTTATTTGTTTAACATAAATAAACTACTTTGTCAGACATAATTCTTATGTCACGCATATTATTCCTTTAACATGGTTTGTATATCAATTCCATACCCGCGGGTAGGGTCGTTTAAAAATACGTGCGTTACCGCACCGATTAGCTTTCCGTCTTGCAAAATGGGGCTTCCGCTCATGCCTTGTACAATTCCCCCCGTTTCTGCAATAAGTTCGCGGTCAACGATTTTTATCACGTAATTTTTATGGTCCTTATTATATTTATCGACTTTTACGATTTCAATCTCATATTTTTTTGGAGATATGCCGTTGACGGTTGAATAGATATACGCTTTTCCCGGTATTACGTCGTTAGAATCTGCTACCGTTTTCATAAGCTCCGATACGGTAAAGGATTGTGAAATTTGTCCAAAAATACCGCTTTCGCATACCTTTTCTGCCGTTCCAAGCGTTTGATCGCCCATGAACATACCTTTTAATTCCCCTGCTTTTCCGCGTATTCCTTTATTTACGCCGACAATATTACATTCGTAAACCGTACCCTTGGATATTTGCAATCGCTCTTTACTTTCATTGATTACCGAATGTCCCAAAGAACCGAATCGTCCGTTTTCGGCGTTAATATAAGTAACCGTACCGATACCCGAAATGCTGTCACGTGCTAAAATACCTATTTTATACCGTCCGCTGATTTTATCCTTGACGGCTGTCAGAGAGAGCGACTGTTCGCAATCTCCCCGTTGAAAGACAATTTCTATTGTTTTATTGCTGTTTTTATGAATAATATCATTCAATTCTTCTATTGTTTTGACACGAATACCTGCAACTTTTATAATTTTATCGCCCGAACGTATGCCAGCCTTTAATGCAGGTGCAAGAACGCCCGATTCCGTCATTACTTCGCATAATCCTACCACTTGTACGTTTCCCGATTGTAAAGTAAAGCCAGCCGACATTCCCCCTACGTATACTTGTGTAGGTAAATCGGCTTTTGCCGTATATTTAGAAATGGGCAATCCGTTTAAGGTAATCAGAAATGACGCGGTAATTCCCATAAAAAAAACACTTAATTTACGCATAAACTCCTCCGTTCATAGGTAATTTGCGCAAATTAAGCGTTTCTATTCTATTTTATCGCTTTTTTAATTGTTTTTATAGTCTTGTGCTTGCTTTAACAGCTCTTCTGCATGGCGATAAGCAAATTCGTCCGACACGTTCCCGCCTAAAAGGCGAATAATTTCTTGAATTTTTCCTTGCTCGTCAAGCATTTTCACTTGCGTATGCGTTTTTTCATTCGTTTCTTGTTTTTCGATTAGCAGCTGTTTATCGCTCATTACGGCAATTTGGGCCAAGTGAGAAACCGCAATAACTTGCGTATTTTTCGCAATATCGGCAAGTTTTTCCCCAACCACTTTTGCCGTTTTTCCGCTAATACCCGCGTCGATTTCGTCAAAAATATACGTGGAAATTTCATTTATTGCGGAAAGTTGCGTTTTAATTGCAAGCATAAAACGGCTCATTTCCCCACCGCTAATAATTTTACCAAGTGGCTTGACGGGTTCACCTGCATTTGCGGAAAATAGGAAACAAATAGAATCTAACCCGTTTTGTGTAGCACGTGACGCATCTTCTTCCCCGTATTCGTTAAAGTCAATCGTGAATTCGGCGTGCGGGATATTTAACGTTTTTAATTCTTCTTTTACACGTTGACAAAAAGCACTTCCTTGTGTTTTTCTTACGTTTGTTAAGCCTTGGCATACCTTAAATATCTTTTTAAGGATTTTGTTCCTTTCTGTCGTAAGCGCGGCATATTGTCCTTCGCAATCGGATAAAAGCTCGTGTTCGGAAAGGATTTTTTGTAAATACTCGTCGATAGCGGTTTTATCTGCGCCGTATTTGCGTTTTAACGCCTTAATCTCGTCTAATCGAACTTCCACTCTGTCCGCTTCGTTTTCGTCGAAATACAGCTCGTCGCCAAGGTCGGCAAGCGTTTGCGATACGTCGTCTGCGTCCATGGCAAGACTTTCGATTTTAGCGGCAATATCTTGATAGGCGTCGTCAAGTTTTGCTATGGTGGAAACGGAGCGTTCAGCGGTATGTAAACCGTCTAAAACGCCGTATTCCCCTGTCAATGCTTGCGACGCGTCGCGTAATGCGGAAATAATTTTTTCTAAGTTATGAATTTTGTTTCTTATGGAGAGAAGTTCTTCTTCTTCCCCGTCTTTTAAATCAGCGGATTGTATTTCGTTAATTTGGAATTGAAGGATATCCAAACGTCTACTACGCTCTTGTTCGTCACCGCCTAAAAGCGCAATACGTTGTTCAATATCCCATTTTTCGGCTAATAGAACGGAAAGGTTCGCTTTATGCTTTTGTACTTCGTTGCCGATCACTTCGTCGAGCATTTTCAACTGATTACTCTCTTTTAATAAAAAGAAGTGCTCGCTTTGCCCATGGACGTCTACGAGAGAATCGGTAACTCTTCGGAGCATAGTCGCCGTTACGGTGTTTCCGTTTACTTTAATAGAATTTTTTCCGCTGTCAGTAAATTTACGGGAAATGATGATTTCACCGTCAGATTCAATATCCAGCTCTTGCAAAGCGGTAAGCGCCTTCGCGTTTTCCGAAACGAAAAATTCGGCTTTAACCATACATTCCGATTCCCCGTATCGAATCATGGTTTTGTCCGCTTTTGCCCCCAAAACAAAGTTTATGGAGTCCAAAATAACGGATTTCCCCGCGCCCGTTTCCCCCGAAAGTACGTTTAAGCCTTCGTCAAAAGATATGTCGGCATTGTCAATCAATGCAACGTTTTTAATGGTAAGTCTGGATAACATAAAGATATATTTTATTTCATAAATTCATTGATTTTTTCAACGATTTCTAACGCACTCTCGTCCGTTTCACATACGATTAACAGCGTATCGTCGCCTGCAACCGATCCCACGATTCCTTCATAGCTGAGTTTATCGACTACCGCGCCTGCGTTTGCCCCGTTTCCTGTAAGCGTTTTTACGACGACCAAATTCTTCGCCGCTTTAACGAAGACTACGCAATCGCGAAATAAGCTTTTCATTTTCGGGGAAATTTCACTTTCTCCGTCGTTTATGTAGGCGTAGCGATATTTTTTTTCAATGCCTGCTACCTTAAACAAATGCAAATCGCGAATATCGCGAGAAACGGTAGCTTGTGTTACCGCATGATTAAGCGCGTTCAACTCTGAACACAGCTCTTCCTGCGTTTCTATTTCTTTATGTGAAATAAGTTCTAAAATTTTAGCATGTCTTGCCGAACGTAACATTTTCCCTACTCCTTATTGTTTCTATCGAGCCTAATTACTCACTTAATTTACTACGTACCTTTGCAAAGAAATCAGAGTTTTCCCGAATGGGAAAATCCGCCGTAAACGGTGCTTTTTTAATGGCGATCTGCGCATCTTCGGATAATACCGCAATCGTTGAACCGTCGCAGGAAATTGCAGCGTTTCCGTGTTGGATAACAACATGGAAGATTTCTTGATCCGAAAAGACAGTCGGTCTACTGCGCATAGAAAAGGCGCATATAGGCGTCATCATAATAACGGGTACTTCGGGCGTTAAAATTGCGCCGCCTGCGGAAAGTGAATAAGCGGTAGATCCCGTAGGCGTACAAAATAATGCGCCGTCGCCTGCAACGAACGTATCTCCTTCCTGCGTTTGTATGCCAAGGCGCAAAATTTGGGTATTTTTTACGGGGGATATTCCGCTGTAACGTTGAACGGAAATTTCATTCAATGCATAGAATGTTTTTCCGTTAATTTCTAATTGTAATAAAGTACGTTGTAACGTTCTGCAAGAGCCTGCTTGAATTTGCGCTAAAAGTTGAAGTGCGTCTTCAAACTCGTCTTTTTCATATTCCGTTAAAAAGCCAAGGTTGCCATAATTGATACCGATAATTTTGATACCGTTTACGGCAGCGTTAATTGCGGAATGTAAAATAGCGCCGTCCCCGCCAAGTACGATAAGAACGTCTACGTCTTTGATTTCACTTGGCGTGTGAAATTGTAAGGTTTGGTAACCGTTTTCGGTTAATAAAGTCAATAAACGTTGTACGGCGTTGGTGTTCTTGACTTTGTTTTTATTGCCCAAAACCCCTATTTTCATTTGGATTCTCCTTATTTTTCTCATTTGTTAGAACGTAAAAATGTTTGTAATTGCGTCATGATTTGCGCAGACGATTTTGCATTTTCATACGTTGGTTTGCAATGCAAGATATATTCGATATTTTTCCCTTTTTTAATCGGTGCGTTTGTTAATCCAAACGGGTATAACGTATTCTCTAATGCATACGATAATACTTTTTCAACGATTTGCGGATGCGCCGAAGGACGTACTATACCATTTTTGCTGATATTCTTATTTTCGCATTCAAATTGCGGTTTCACAAGAACGAATACGTCCCCATTATCTTTTAAAATTCGCCGAATAGCTGGAAAAATCAAGCGTAAAGATATAAAGCTAACGTCTACAACAACTCCGTCGATTGCGTCAGAAAAATCAGCTTTTTCTAAATATCTTGCGTTTGTATTTTCCATTTGAACGATTTTACCGCTCTTTAATAGGTCGGAGTGCATCAAGCTTTCCCCTACGTCGACGGCGTACACCTTTGCCACGCCGTGTTGTAATAAACAATCGGTAAATCCGCCCGTACTCGCGCCGATATCGACGAATACTTTATTTTGACAATCAATCTCAAACACGTCAAACGCGCGTTGAAGTTTATATCCGCCGTTGGAAACAAATTGCTGCTGAGTAGTAATAAACGTGATTTGGTCGTTTTCGTGAATTTCATCTTTTGGGCGAATGATTTTTCCGTTGACGAGCACCAACCCTTTTTCGATAGCTTCGGCAGATTTTGTTCGCGAACCGAACGTATCCGCAAAGTATTTGTCCGCTCTCATTATAATATTTCCGTTAAATAGTCTTCAAGCTCTACGCAGCTAACACCGTATTCGCTTTGTAAATCGGCGACCTTGCCTTGCGGAATAAATTCGTCGCGATAAGCAAAGTTTTTAAGTGTGCACTTTTTTTGCATACGGGTAAGTTCCCCGTTTACCATACTACCAAATCCACCTAAAAATACGTTATCTTCAATGGTGATAAGCGTTTCGCTTTGCACGGTTTTTAAAAATTCGATATCCAACGGTTTAACAAAGCGAGCGTTTACAACGTCAAAAGAAAGACCTTTTTTTTGCAGGGATTTTAATACTTTTCCAGCAATAATTAAACTACGTTCACCTACGGCAAGCACCGTTGCTTTTGCGCATTTTATTTTATCGCTTTTATAAACGTACTCCCATTTTCCAACGCTTATTTCTTCGTTTATGTTCGGAAAGAGAACTTTTCCCGAACGCGGATAACGAATGGCAAGCGGGTGAGAATACGTTGCGCTAAACGCAAGCATTTTCTTTAATTCTTCGGTATCTTTGGGGACGGCAATCGTTAAATTCGGGATTAAAGACAAATACGAAAGATCAAATACCCCTTGATGTGTTTCTCCGTCAGCCCCCGATATCCCTGCGCGATCAATGCAAAACGTTACGGGCATATCCTGTGCGCATACGTCGTGAATAATCTCGTCGAAGGCGCGCTGTAAAAACGTAGAATAAATGGCGTAATACGGTTTTAAACCGCCCGCTGCCATTGCCGCGCACAGCACGGAGGCATTCTCTTCGCAAATGCCCACGTCAAACGCGCGTTCGGGATATTTCGCGAAGAAATCCGTAAGCCCCAAGGCTTCTTTCATTGCCGCAGATACTACGGTAATATTTTTATCGTTTGCCGCTAATTCGCACAACGTTTCCCCTAGAACTTCGGAATATTCCTTTTCTTTGGGCGAGCCCACAGGCGGAACGCCATGGGTATTTGTCGGGTGTTCTTCGCTAAATTCATAGCCTTTGCCTTTTTTGGTGACGATATGCAAAAGAACGGAGCTTTGTGACAGCATTTCTTTGGCATGGTTAAACGCGTCTACCATTTCTTCTAGGTCGTTTCCGTCTTTTACGCCGACGTATTGCAGACCAAAGCTTTCTAAAAGACGGATATTCTCCGCTTTTTCACCGTTTTTGATATCCGATAATATATCCGACATACCGCCAACCGTCGGGGAAATGGACATTCCGTTATCGTTAAGAACAATTAAAATTTTCGTATTTAAAATTTTTAAGCTATTTAAAGCTTCGTAAACAAGTCCGTTATTAAACGATCCGTCGCCGATATAGGCAATAACCGCATGCTTTTCCCCTTTTAAATCGCGTGCTTTGGCAAGTCCGATAGCGGCGGAAACGGACGTTCCTGCATGTCCCGTGTCGTAGGTGTCATATACGCTTTCGTTGCGTTTGGGGAAACCCGATATTCCCCCTGCGCTACGTAAGGTATGAAAACGAGAATATCTACCCGTCAAGAGTTTATACGGATAACATTGATGACCTACGTCGAATACGATTTTATCCGTCGGAAAATCAAATACGTAAAACAGCGCAACGGTAGACTCTACCGCCCCTAAGTTAGAGGCTAAATGTCCACCGCATTGCATAACCGTTTGGTAAATGACCGAACGTAGCTCGTCACATAATACGTTGAGATTGCTTTTCGTGTATTGTTTGATGTTTTCAGGTTGAAACGTTTCTAACATGAAACTCCTTCGCTCGATTATTTGCTACGATTCAGCAGATAATCGATAAAATCTGAGAGAAATTGTGTGTCGCCGTCAATCCCTTCTAAGACGGCACGACAGTCTTTTGCGCACATATCCGCGCGGATTTTTGCCCCTTCTAAGCCGTAAAGCTTGATGCATGTTAACTTATTTTCATTAGCATCTTTTCCGATAGATTTCCCTAACTTTTCAAACGAACCGACAACGTCTAAAATATCGTCCGTCATTTGAAAGAGCGTCCCAAGCAGCTTGCCAAATTCTTCCCACGCGACAAACGATTTGTTGGAATTAAGTATACAAGGAATAATAATGGGTGCTAATAAAAGTTTACCCGTTTTGTGTTCGTAGATATACAATAATTCTTCTTCGGAAACGTCCGTTTCGTTGTCCGAATGATATAAATCGGCGGATTGCCCTGCAATCATGCCGTATATACCAGCACATTCGTTAAGATAAACCGACGCAAGAATTTGTCTTTCGCCTTTAAAACATTCCTTAAAGCAAATGGCATACGCTTCGTTTAAAAGCCCGTCACCTGCCAAAATGGCGTTTGCTTCGCCGAACTGTTTATGGCACGACGGCTTTCCACGACGAAAATCGTCGTTGTCCATAGCAGGAAGGTCGTCGTGAACAAGCGAATAGGTATGAAGGATTTCAAGCGCCAAAGCAAACGGTAAAACGCTGTCCTTTGGCAGTTGTAAAACGTCCGCGCAAGCAAGCATCAATACGGGACGAACACGTTTCCCCCCGTTTAATAAGCTATAACGCATGCTTTCGCCTAAAACGTTTGGACGTGTTTGCAAACCGTCGGTATATTTTTTTACATAGGTTTCAAATTCATTTACGTAATTTTCGTAAAAAAGATTAAAATCGTACAACTCTTTTACTCCTTAAACGTTGCTATACAGGTATTCTGCATGAGTGTCGTGATCGTCATAGGTCCTACTCCACCGGGAACGGGTGTTATCAACGAACACTTCTCCTTTACGTTTTCAAAATCGACGTCGCCGCAAAGTTTACCGTTTTCATCACGGTTCATGCCCACGTCGATAACGATTGCGCCGTCTTTAACCATATCCGCCGTTACAAACTTGGCTTTACCGATTGCGGAAACCAAGATATCGGCGTTTTGACAAATGGTTTTTAAATCTTTCGTTTTACTGTGGCATACGGTAACCGTGGCGTTTGCGTTTAAAAGTAGCATTGCCATCGGTTTCCCGACTGTATCGCTACGTCCAAGCACAACGGCGTTCTTGCCTGTGCAATCTACCCCTTCACTACGCAGCATTGTCATAATTCCCGACGGCGTACAAGCGGCAATTTTTGCCTTATTCATGGCAAGAAGTCCTAAATTTTCCGCGGAAAAGCCGTCCACGTCTTTTTCTACGGGAATATGCGCCATAGCTGATTCCCCATCTAAGCCTTTGGGTAGCGGTAATTGCAGTAATATGCCGTTTATACGCTCGTCCACAGCCAACGTATCTAAAAGCGTTTCTACCTGCGCTTGCGTTGCGTTTTCAGGCAATTCGTAGGAATAGGACGATATTCCAACTTCCGCGCAAGCCTTGATTTTATTTCTTACGTAGATTTGGGACGCTGGGTCCGTCCCGACGATAACGACAGCCAAACCGGGTTTTTGGGTGGATTTGTCAATCGTTTCCTTAATATTTGCGCGTAGTTTCGTTGCAAGCGCTTTACCGTCTATAATCTTCATAATTCGCTCACTTATTGATAACGCCCGAAAGTACGCCGTTTACAAAATCGGCACTCTTTTCGGTGGAATATTTTCTCGCAAGCCCTGTGGCTTCGGAAACGGAAACGACGGAAGGTATATCGTCAAAATAGCGAATTTCCGCCATAGCAATCAGCAAAATGCTTTTATCCATGGGATTGATACGGTTTTCTTTGTAATGGTGACACGCGTCTTCAATGCCTGCGATAAGCTCCGTGCGGTGTTCTTCCACGCAAGCGATTAAATCAGCCGCAAACAATACGTCGTCTTCCTTTTCAAGCTTAAATTGTTTGAATATTTTTTTCTTTAAAGCGTCAACGTAGTCCGTGTTAAATTGTTGGGCGAAAATAACGTTTAACGCCGCTTCTCTTGCTGTATTTCTCATAATAACTCCGTATACGACGAAAACCCTTCTAAAAAGAAGGGTATCGATTTTTTATTTGTTGTTCTCCGCTGCGTCTTCGGCAGGTTCTTCGTCTTTTTCAACCGTAACGCCTTCGGGAAATACCACGTCTCTAACGTGTACGTCCACTTCCGCTACGTGATAATGCGTCATATTTTCAACGCTCTGTTTTACCGATTGTTGGATGCGGTAAGCAAGTTCGGGAACGTTAAAGCCATATTTGACGACAACGGAAACGTCTACGTAAATACCGTCTTTCTCAATGAAGAGAGAAATACCGTTTTTCTTACCGTCTAAGGGCAACGCTCCGTCTACTTCGGCTACGGCAAGTGCGACAATGTTATAAACAATCCCCGCATTATAAACGATTTTTCCGCTTTGTTCGTCTTTCGCATTCAGTTTGATATTGAACATACATAGTATCTCCTTATTTTATCTCGAGTATATTATAGCATATTCTTTTGAATTTTTCTACTGTTTTAACGATATTTTTCCGCTTTTTTTCAGCTTTCAGCGTAAACGGGCATGATGATGACGTTCCCCGCGACAATCCCCGTTTCGTTTTTCATCATATTATAGATGGAAAGCGCCGTATCGTAGTTGAGTTCTGCGGAATTGATAAAGACGTTTACGTTGTCCGAATCTACGGAAACGGATACGACTGCATCCGAAAAACCAAGGGATTTTACCATATTTTCCAAAACGAGTTCTTGTTCCATAGCGGCTACGATTTCCATCTTCATTTCGGTGGCTTCTTCGTATTTTTCGTCCCCTTCTTCATAAAGAGCAATTACGCTGTCAAGCTGTACAAGCTCTTCGTTGCGAGTTGAAGTACGCTCTGAACGGTACGTTGTAAAATAATTTGCCGCAGTTACCCCACCGTTTGCGCTTACATCCGTTGCAGTAGTCGCAAGCACAAAGTTAAAAATGGCGGTTACCGCTAACAAAAGCACCAAAGACGACATAATGATAATTTTCTTTTTGTTTGACATAGTTTTATCTCCTTTTTACTCTTTTTTTAAATAAATTTTAATCGATTTTTCATCCGTGCCCACGGCGGCGGCTACGGCTTCGCGAATATGCATAACCACTTGTAAATTGTTAGCACCGTCACATACGACGACAACGCTGCGCACACCGTCTTCCGTTTCACACACAACGACGTCCGCATCTCCTACGCCTTGGATATTTTCAAGCAATTTTGCCACTTTTAATTCCGTTTGCGTCAAAAAGACGTCTTCTTCGTCCGATTTATCAGCATAAAATAATTTCCACGCCGCAAATAGAATAACCAACGCCAAAACAGCCAACAGCAAAACGTCTTTTATTCTTTTGTTGTTCCACAAATGATGAATAACCTTTTTTGTAGGCGATACGTCTGCGTTATTCAAGGAGCACCTCACTACAATAATTCTTTTTCACGTAAGATACGACTTGTTCGCATTTCACGACATCAGTTTCCGTCGTTAAAATACGAATGCGACGTATTTTTATTTCGTTGTTTTCATATAAGCCGTTCACTTTTTCTTCGATAAACTCCCATTCCAACGTGATTTGCGCTGCAAAATTATATTTTTCTAAGAGTAATTTTTCAAGCTGATTTTCCGCTTGTTCAATTCTCCATTCGCTATAATACTGTATGAAGTTTGCATCCGCCTGTATACCATTTTCATCAAAAATATTTTGTACTTTTTTGTCGCTTTCTTCGGGGCTTGCCTGTTGTAAAAAAGACGGTATCGGAGCAATAATAGCCAAAAGACAGGAAAGTTTTGCGATAGCCTTGATTAAATTAGATGTTTTCCCGTCCGGCAAAATTGCAGTTAAAAGCGCGCAAAGCAATACCGTCCCGACAACAGCTATTAAGTATCCGCTCATAAAAAAATCTCCGAAGTTGACACCATTAGCATTATCGATAAAAAGTACAAAAAGGCGATAAATAATAGCCCTGCCGTGCAATAATGTAAATTTTCCGCCGTTTCTCCCAAAAAATCGGATATGCGGCTATCGCCGAACGGTTGCGAAATAGCGGCGGTGAAACGCAATAATAAATTACAAGAAATGAGTAAGATTACTGGCTCGAAGACAACGGAAATCAACAGGAATATACTCATGCTGCCCAAGGAGTTTTTAATTAAGATACTCCCTGCAACCGCCAAATCAAATCCGCCTGATAAAAATCCCCCGACAATAGGAATACCGTTGCCGATAGCGTATTTTGCCGCTCTACGCGCAACGCCGTCGTACGTCGCCACCGTTATCCCCTGCAATGTGAAAAACAAACCAAAAACGGAAACGCATATCCCGATAATCCATTTATTGATACTCTTGAAGAAAGTGGTAAATTTATTCATTTTTAGTTCCTTGGATAAATTTGCCGCCATAGAAAAAGCAATAATGGCTACGGTCAAGGGAAAGACAACCGAACGGATCACCGAGACGATTGTCGTTGAAAAAAACGCAACGGCTGGTCGACAAACGGACGCCGACAGCGTTCCGCCGCTGGCTGCCATCAGCGTTAAAAGCAGCGGATAAATAATTTGCATTTGCGTTTGCATTTCCCCTACCGAACGTAGCGATTTTTCAAAACATTCAATAAGGACTGCAATAAGCGGTATCAAAGCCGCTGCATAACTGATTAAAAAGGTCGTTTCCGTAGAAGTACGCATAGTCGATCCGCTATGGAGCGTAGATAAAACGCCCGAAAGCAACGCAATAGCGGCAATACAGGCAAACGCTGGGATAATATCGCCGATATTTTTGAATAAAACGTGGGATATTTCCGACCAAAACCGCTCGTAGTCCATAGGCGAGCCTTTAATATAGGCAAGCAAGCGATCTTTAACACTTTCTTCTGATATATCGGAAAGCCCGTCCACGTACGCTTGCAGTTCTTTCAAATCCAGTACGTTTAGCATTTCATGAATACTTTCATTTAATTGTTCGTCCGCCGTTTCCGCTTTTACCGTCGTATACGTTACGCTAAAAAAGGTACTGCATATTTGTATAAAAATAAAGACGACAAGTAAGTAATATTTTTTATGTTTCATATTAATTTCAAAAAACCTTCAATTAAGGAAAGCAGGCTTTCTAATATAGGAAAAGATAAAGCAACGATAGACAGTTTACCGCCAAGAATGACCTTATCCGCCAAAGAGCTGTTCCCAAAATCATGGAGTATTCCTGCGGCAAATTCTGTTAAATAACCAACGCCCACGATTTTTAATAAAATCTTCAAAAGTCCATTTTCCATGCCTGTAATTTTTGCCAAAGACGCAAAAGCAGAAAGCGTTCCTGCCATAGATTCTACGACGAAAAGAAGAATAACGATAATGCCTGTAATCGTTACGGCAAAAGACAATTCGGGTTTATTTGATTTTAATATTACGGATGTAATAGCGGTTATAAACGCCACACCGATAATTTTAATAAGGTCCATATTTGACGTTTCCTATAATAGTCCGAATATGTCTTTGATTTGTGAAAACAAATCGCCAACCATGCCTACCACTACCGCTAAAACAATGACTAAGCCTACGATAGAAACCAAAGTAGCGATATCGTCTCTATCGGATTTTTTTAATATTTGACAAATGACGGTAATGATAATTCCGACGGCAGCTATTTTGAAAAGTACGGTTATATCCATTGTATGCTCCGTTTATATCAATAAAATAAAAAGAAATAAACCAAATAAAAATCCAAGTTTTATGTATAAATCTGCATATTTTTTACACGTTATAACGGCTTCTGCCTGCCACTTTTGCAGTTCGTCCTTTCTTGCGCCAAAGTAAATTTTTTGCGACGCACTATCCCCTTTTCCAAGCATACGGAAGTAGTCTTCAATGGAGCGTTGCTCGTCCTGTTTTAGAAAGAAAAATTCGTTTGAGCCGTCAAATAACGTAACGTTTTCTT
>JAGAIW010000040.1 GCA_017626305.1 Clostridia bacterium | reverse complement strand
TGACTTTTTCGCCGTTGACGACGACGTAGGCATATCCGCCGCCTGCATTTGTCGGGTAACGGAGCGAACCGGGATTTATCAACGTAACGCCGTCTATCTCCGTAATATCCGCCCTATGCGTATGCCCGTGAAACACGACGTCGCAACCACGTTTTTTTCCTTCCATAGCAAGCCGCGCAAGCCCCGATTTCACGCCGTACGTATGTCCGTGACAGTATAAAATTTTGACGCGTTCCACTTCCAGCTCTCCTTCGGTAGGTAACGGGGACGCATAGTCGCAATTCCCTGCGCAAGCATACACTTTTTCGGGATACGCGCTACGCTCCGCACGGATATCCGCCGCGCCGTCGCCAAGATGAATCACATAATCGTTTTCGGCAATCAGCGGACGCAAGCTGTCCAGCCCTTTTCTGCTGCCGTGCGTATCCGAAAGGACAATCAGCGTTTTCATACCCGTTCCCCTATCATAGCAAGCAAAGCTTGCAAGGCGCGGTATCTATGCGATACGCCGTTTTTTTCTTCGGGCGTAGCCGTACCAAACGATTTTTGCAAATCGGAACTAAAAAATAACGGGTCGTAACCAAAGCCGCCGTCGCCGCTTTCGTCGGTTAAAATTTCGCCGTACGTATTGCCTTCGGCTACGTATTCCTTGCCGTTTGGATACACCAACGCTACGGCGCAGGAAAAGTGTGCGTTACGGTTTTTTTCGCCTTGTAACGCCTGTAAAAGCTTGGCGCGGTTCGCCGCGTCGTTGCCGTGCGCTCCGCTATATCTTGCGCTGTACACGCCCGGTGCGCCGTCGAGCGCGTCTACGCAAAGTCCACTATCGTCCGCAAGCACGGGGCTATTGAGCGCTTTTGCCGCCGCTCGCGCTTTAATCAATGCGTTTTCCGCAAACGTTTTACCCGTTTCTTCCACGTCTTCACAAAAGCCCATTTGCTTTTGCGAAACCACTTCAAACTGCGTAAAAATTTGCGCGATTTCCTGTAATTTATGGGCGTTGCCCGTTGCTACGACTAATCTTTGTTTTTGCATATTTTTTTCTTCCTTTTTAGTATTTACCGCGAATACGGAACGAATTACAAACGGCAAGCAACATAACGCCCACGTCAGCAAAGACCGCTAACGAAAGGGGCAACATTCCAAGCGCGCCAAGCGCCATAAACGCCGTTTTCATAACAATGGAAAAGACGATATTTTGCAGGACGATTTTGCGCGTTTTTCGCGCCACCGTTACGCCTTTGGGTAAGGCGTTCAAATCGTCGGCGATCAATACCAAGTCGGACGTTTCCACCGCCGCCGCGCTACCAAGCTTACCCATGGAAACGGCGCAATCCGCCACCGCCATAACGGGCGCGTCGTTGATACCGTCGCCTACGTAGATAAGCAAGCCGTCCTTTTGCAAGGCTTGGGCGGTTTCCAGTTTACCGTCAGGGAGCAGTCCCGCGAAAACCGTGGTAATACCCGCTTGGTTTGCCATTTGCCTTGCCCTATCTTCCCTATCGCCCGTCAACATAACTATACGCGATAAGCCAAGCTTTTTCAGCTTTTCAATCGCCGTAATGCTTTCGGGTCGCAAAGTATCCCCAACTTCAATACTGCCGATATGTTCCCCCGCTCTTGCCACGTAGACGATTGTATGTACGCTGTTAAGCTCCGTTATCGCTACGCCGTTTTCTTGCAGGAGCTTTGCGTTCCCCACCAACACGGTTTGCCTATCGACGGTTGCAGCTAGCCCGCGCCCTGCCGTTTCTTGCACGTCCGTCGCTTTACTAGCGGTGCGTACGTGTAAAAACGCTTTGGCTATGGGGTGAGAAGATTGCTTTTCTACCGCTGCCGCAAGGGCGAGTAGGTCTATTTCGGATACGCCTAACGCATGCACGCCGACGATAGCAAAATTGCCTTGGGTGAGCGTTCCCGTTTTATCAAACGCCACCGTTTTGGCTTGCGCCAACGTATCCAAATAGGTCGCGCCCTTGACGAGCACGCCGCGTTTTGCGCATGCGCCGATACCCGAAAAGTAGCTCAGCGGCACGGAAACAATCAACGCGCACGGACAGGAAACAACAAGGAAGGTAAGCGCCGAACGCACCCAACGCTCTACCGCGTAAAAACATGGATATCCCACGGCTATCCAACCGTGGATAAGCGGTGCAATCAGCGCCAACAGGAGCGCTAAACCGCAGACGATCGGCGTATAGTAACGCGCAAATTTGGTGATGAATTTTTCAGGCTTTGCCTTGCTGCTTGCCGCATTTTCCACAAGCTGTAAAATGCGTTGCGCCGCGCTGTCTTCATACGCGCGTTTTGCTTGCATTTTGAATACGCCGCCTACGTTGACGCAGCCTGAAAGCATTTCGTCACCGAGCTTTGCCGTTCGCGGCTCGGATTCCCCTGTTAAGGATTTGGTGTCGAGTACCGCCTCCACGGAAAGCAGCATGCCGTCCACAGGAATTTTATCCCCCGTTTTGACAAGCAAAATATCCCCTTTTTGCACGTCTTTTGCCGATACCGTTTGTTGTTCGCCTTTGCTAAGCAGAATCGCCGTTTCGCTTTTCAACTCCATAAGCTGCGTGATTGAACGGCGCGAAGCGCCAACGGCTATCGATTGCAACGTTTCGCCGATTTGATAAAGGAGCATAACGGCTACGCCTTCTAACGTTTCCCCTAAAATAATAGCGCCGATAGACGCGACGGTCATGAGAAAGTTTTCGTCGAAAATTCTGCCCTTAGCAATATTTTTCCCCGTCGCAATGAGTATGGGGAAAGCTACGGAAAGATAAGCGACGGCGTACGCTACGTAGGCGATTATTTCCCAAGAAAGCGCCGTACAGATCAACCCTGTCGATAAGCAAAATGCGGAAAGCAGGATACGCAACCATTCGCCGCGGTGGCTTTTTTGGACTTGCGGTTGTTCCGTCCGTTTATTGTCCGAAGTGACGCCGAATACGACGTGTACTTCTTCAAAATGGTTCGCAGCATATATGGCTTTATCCAACGCGTCCTGCGTTTGGTATTCCACGCTGAGTTTTTGCGTGGCAAACGCTACGTTTGCCGAAAGAATACCGTCTATTTTAGCGATTTGCTCTTCTAGCTCCGCCGCGCAAGCCGCGCAGTCTAAGCCGTCTAATTGCAGTACCGTTTTCATGCTTTATTCTCCCTTGCAATACAAATGCTCTACGCCCATTTCTACAATTTCACGGATATGCCCGTCTGCAATAGAATATTCCACGTTTTTCCCCATGCGCTTTGCGCGGACGATATTGCCGTCCTTTAAAAGACGCAGTTGATGGCTTACCGCGCTGACCGTGCTTTGGCAAATTTCACATAAATGATACACGCAAAGCTCCCCTTCTAATAATGCGGAAACGATTTTGAAACGGTTGGGGTCGGCAAGCAACCGAAAAACTTTACATATTTTTTCTACGTCTTGCGTATGTAAAATATGCTCTTTCGCCCGTTTCACGCTGATTTCGTGTAATTTTTCATGCTCACATATCATAGTTACACCTTCCTTATATCCGTTTTTCGTTTTAAAGAAATCCATTCCGACTTTATTCTATTGCCGTGGATACACTCATTTGAATAGTTGAACATTTATTCAAGTGTTCAAATAAATTATAGCATGGCAGGTGGGGAATGTCAAGCGTTTGGAAGGAAATTACTTGTTTTTATTAAGTGTGGCGGTTTATAACAGGAAAAATATCGAGTGTTTAGAAGGAAATTACTTGCTTTTGTTAAGTGTGGCGGTTTATAACAGGAAAAATATCGAGTGTTTATAAGGAAAATTTATTACAAAAAAACACAGATTGTCATGTATTCCACAAGGATTTAAAAAAATAAAAGACTAACGAAAAAATCGTAAGTCTTTTATTTTTATCGTGCATAAACTATATATTTCAAAACTTTATTTATTAGATTTTCTTCTATTGTGTTCTTTACAAAGCATTTGACAGTTGTTTACGTTGGTTTTACCGCCTTCACACCAAGGTGTAATATGGTCGGCTTCCATTTCTTCTAATAAATATTGCGTTTTTATTCTGTGTTCTTTTACACAATGCGGACAAATGCCGTTTTGCCGTTCATAAACTTGGCGTTTTTCATTGTCGGTAAACGCACGGATATTTAAATGCTTTTCATTATGGGATAATAAATATTCGTAAATTCCCGAACGCTTGGTAATATCGTCGTCCTGCATAAGACGGACAATTTCACTTTCCAACGTTTGCGGATTATATACCATATCTCCGTAGGTGTTATATAATATCCCCCAAGCAAGTCCTTTCATTTCTTTTCGGTATTTTGGGAATATCGTTTGCACCCAAGCAATAACCGATTGAAAATATTGCCATAGCGGCGTAGCGTGACTGTCTTGTTGGTGAATAGACATATAATCTTCTATTTTGATGCCTTCTTTGGCAGCAATCCACGACAATACCGTTTCCAGATAATCTTGCCTATTGACTTCCCCGTTTAAGTACTTGTTGGCAAGTAAATATGCAACGCACCCATTTTTTGAAAAATATCGTTTGGCGTCGGATAACCATTCGCCTGTGTAAATGGCGTTACGTAATTCTTGTTCCTTTAATTGCACCCCTGCGATATTGATAATCTTAAACCAGTCCAGTTTTTCCTTGTCATTACCCTTGCAAATATAAATCATTAAACCGTAATCAAGTATTTGATTTTGCTCCGTTTGCGTAAGATTGTGAAAAGCGCGGCTATTTAAGGAAAAATCCCCGTTGACGTATTGACAAATGCTAATGGTGCGTTGTTGTCCGTCTAATAATTCAAAATTATCGTTTTCATCCTGCACCCAGTACATTACGTTAAGGGGAAAGCCTTTCATGACAGTTTCTATAACGGCATTACGCTGTTTTTCCTTATACACGAATTCTCGTTGAAACGCAGGGCGAATATTTAATTTTCCACCATAGCCGACAACACCGTTTTCTTGGCTGTCTATATACCCTTTAACTATTTCTCTTATTTTTATTTCATGTAATTCAATTTGCATAATTATGTTCTCCTTTTTCTAATGATAACTCTTGCGTAAGGGACTATTGGGTTTCCGTTTTTATCCAACATATATAAATCCCCGTCAACAGCACCGCGATTTTGAATATTTTTACGATAATTTTTATGTTCCAACAAATAAGGTTGTACGCCTATTTCAAGACCAGAATTTGAGATACCAAGACCAAGCAACTCAAATTGTTCGGGATTGTATTTATCTAAAAATGTAATAGGTACACCTATTAAACCATCATAATCGTAAGGAATATCTGATACTTTATTAACATTTATTGCGTCAAAATTATAATATTTTGGGTATTCTTCGGGATTATATGATTTATATAATAGTAAGTTTTCATGTCTTTTGGTTGTGTCTATATTTGTAAACCACGTTATAGACGGTACTTTTCCGTATTTTTTCCCGTTTCTTACTTCGCCTTTATATTCATTAGGTACTTCAAATTCCACGGTTTTATTAAAAATGTAACCACCCCATAGCCTTTCGTCTTTAACAAGACGAAAAATCTCTTTATATGTTAGGGCATTAACGTTTCCTATAATAAGAAATTTTTTATTGTATTCAACAAGCTGTGCAACGTATTCGCGGAATAAGGAAAACGGGGGATTGGTAACTACGATATCCGCTTGCTGTAACATTTTGATACATTCTTCGCTGCGAAAATCGCCGTCGCCCTTTAATAGAGAAAGACTGTTCTTTTTATTTTTTAATAAATATTCTACGTCAGCTAAATCTACTGCACCGTCTTGGTTGTAATCTAATACTTCGGTGATTTCAATTTTATACGCTTTTCTGTTATAATTTGGACTTTCCCGTTTGGGCATATCCTTGAAAAAAGCAATTTGCGTAAAGGCGACTGGGGACGTATCATAGCTTGTACATATCAGCTTTTTCAAACCTAAATGGTTGAAATTCATTGCGAAATATTTGAAGAAGTTGCTTTCATACGGGTCGTCGCAATTACAAAATATTGTTTTCCCGCTTAAATATTTTTTATAATGTTTTAATTCATTTTCAATATCTATTAGTTGAGTGTAAAATTCATCATTCTTATTTTTTTTAGCATTTCTCATGATTTTTGTAGCCATAACTTAGTGCTCCTTTTGTAAAAATTTGCACTTTTTTCAATAAAAAAAGTGCGCCAACCGAAGTTAACGCACTAAAACGCAAACTCCGTTTGTCGCTACACAAAATTAAATAGAAATGAGCAAACACTCCCATTTTTGGAATTTGCATTTTAACAAATTTTTATAATGGGAGTATGACAATAAAAAGGGTAGAATATGCCCTTGTTTACTCATTCTCAAAAAATATTTAATTTTGTGTAGCAAATTTAGTATACCACACCTAAAAAATTTTATCAAGCTGTTTTACGCAAAAAAAAGAAAACTCGGCTTATAAAAACCGAGTTTTTCAAACATTTAATTAAATTTTACAAACTAACGATTGCCTTACAAAGATTTGTCCTATATCTCCACGTCGAAACGGGAAACAAACTGCTTTTTATTTAAGTAGGCAAGGTGATTTTCAAACGAAAAGCGCAGGCTTTTGGCAACCAAGCATTGACGGGCAACGCCGCGGCTTTTGTTTTGCAGCGCGTTTCCGTATTTCATATCTCCCACAACGGGACAGCCTATATGCGCCAAATGCGCGCGGATTTGATGCGTTTTGCCCGTGTGCAGGCATATTTCCGCTTTGGATACCCCTTGCCCCGTTTGCAACACCGTGTATTCCGTGACAATGCGTTCTGCTCCGCCAACGGGCGTATCGTATACGTAAACCAGCGATTTTTCAGCGTTCTTTTTCAAGTACGCCGTCAAAACTTCCTTTTCCTTAGGAAACGTACCAAAGCAAAGTACGTGATATTTCTTTTCCAAGCTATGGTGTTTAAACACGTTTAAAAGCGTTTGCTCGCTACGTTCGTCCAAAGCGAACACCATTAGCCCTTTCGTATTCCTATCCAAACGGTGGATAAAACGGCAATTTTCGTATTTTTCCGCAAGCGCGGTAAAAACCGCTTCGGAATTGACGCCGCTTTCCTTATCGATAATCAACACGTGTTCGTCTTCATATACGGGATAAAAGGCGGGTTTTTCCTGTTGCTTTTGAGTAAGATAATACTGTACGGTATCGCCAGCTTGCAAAATGATATTTTCCCCTGTCTTTTTCCCGTTGACTTTGATTTCTTTATTTTTCAAAAGATAGGCAAAGCAAAAGGACGCTTGCGCGCAAGCGTTATCGGTAAATTCTTTGAGCGATTGCTGTTTATCTACTATACGTTGTATCATTTTTCTTACAAAATCCCGCCGAGCGTTTCCGTTCGGCGGGTGTGTTGTCGTTTAGTCTTGTTGTTCTTCTTTGTCAGCCTTTTTTGCTTTCTTTTTGGCTTTCTTTTCCGCCTTAGCGTCTACGTCTTCCAACGTTTCGTCCGAAGGTTTCACCATAAGCAGGATAATGATGAGAATTAACATTACGCCCGCGATAGCAAACAAGATAACGGAAACGATATTATCTTCCAACCAGTTATCTTCGCCCGTAACGCTGTACGCCTTGGATTCAACAACAATCAGCTTATACGCGCCTGCACGGTACGTCGGCATATTCTTTTCCCAGAAGTCGCCAAGCAAGAGATATTCACCCGTTTTTGCCGTCTTAAAGCTGACGGAAGTTGCGTTCCAGTTATATTCTTCCCATTCGTCGGTAGCGTTATTGACCGTATCGCCTGCTTCGCCAACCTTGACAAAGCATTTCAAAATATTGTCAACGTCTGCGGTTTCCGTTTTACCAAGCTTGTCTGCAAGCAATTCCGCGTACACGCGCAGGTAATATTTATGATAGTCACCGCCGCTTACGGAAGAAAAGCCCTTATTCGCTACGGCCGTGGCAATTTCTTCAAAAGTAACCTTGGTAAGCGTATCTACCGTCAAATCGCTATATTTGGTAAGGTCGATACGGTAAAGCGCATAAGATTTTTGCAAATCGGTTGCGCCGATAACCTTAATTTCAGAAGAAGGTAACGTAAACGTCGTGTTCAAAATTTCCGTTTCTTTCAGCTTGCTGGAAGAAAGCTCTTCAACCTTCAAGCCCTTATCGCCGATTTTGAAGGTGAACGTGGGAATATCGTCGATATCCCAAACGTTATCCGTCGTAAGCGTTACTTTATTGCCTTCGTTGTCGTAATATTCCATGGCGTTGCCCGCCGCGTCCGTTGCGAAAATCTTAAAGCTGTACCAGCCTTCGCTTTCTACGGGAATTTCCAACTCGTCAAAGTCTTTACTCGTCAAGGAAGACGGCGAACCCACCGAAGACGTCGGCGTGTAATAGCTGATAGAGAATTGCATAGAACGGTAACCGTTGTTATCGTCAAGCAACCATCTTACCGAAGGAATTTGCAATTCTTCGTTGCTTGCGTATTTTTCAGCCGCCTGCTTATTCAACGTATCTTTAAACGTTTGCAAAGCCGTTTGGTAAGCAATACCTTCAACGGAGTCTTCCGCGTAAAGAACGTTCTTTTTGTTGGTATCGTCCAACTCTTTGATATTTTTATATTTAGGAGCGACTTCGTTGCGGTTGAGATAAATCCATTCGCCGCCCGCTACGGGAACAATCGCCGTACCTTCGGTTACGATTGCGTTTTCCTTTCTAATATCGCCCTTTCCGCCTTCTGCTGCATACCAAGAAAGGTGATACAGCTTTTTCGCGTTTTCAGACGCGTCGGACGCGGCGCTAAACGTGTCGTCACCGATTTCAAAGTAAATGGAAACGTATTCTTTTCCATAGGTATTGTATACCGTGGTATACGTTTCGTCTTCAAGCTTATACGTTTCGCTTTGGAATACCGTGCTTTCTTTCAGCGTTTTATACAGTTCTTTTTCTTTACCCGCTTCGGGTTTTTCGTCGTTGGGATTATATTGATAGAATTTAAGGTCGGTCGTCAATTTGCTGTCTTGCAATACGTCGATAACCTTATAGTCCCCGTCGCTTTCACTCCAAGAGAATTTCGTGCCAAGAAGGAATCCGTCAAATTCGGTGTTGACAACCAAAATCGGCGCTGCCGTGTCTTTTACTTTATTGTCCGCATCTACGCCCGTGAATTTCTGACCGTTGATTTCATGGATACAAACGGTGGTTTCTTCATAGGTATTATCCGATTTCTTCGTCGTTTCCGCCTTAAAGGACAACGGATAATTCTTGTTCGTGGTATACACCGCGTAATTTGCCCCGACGTTGGTGAATTTATCCAACAAATCAAAGTTCTTCGTTCCGTTTTCTTCGGTAATCGCTACGGCAAATTCGCCATCGACGCCCGTTTCTTTCATGGCAAAGGTCAAAACGCCCGTCTTATTGACGATTTCCTGTTTCTTTTCACCGCCGTTTACCGCAGCGTACAGCTTTTCACCTTCCACCGTAAAGTCTACGAAGTTGGTGGATTTATCGTCGTCGGTAGCCCACGCGGAAGGCGTGTCCATCGACAACGTCAGCTTGGTGAACTTCAAATCCTTCAAGCTGAATTTAACGCTAAGATATTTTGCGCCTAAATTATCGTCGTGCCATTTCAGCGCGAGATTTCTTTTCAAAACGACGCTGCCGCCGTTCGATAACGCATAAGCAGCCACTTTGGTTGCGTCTTCGCCCGTGCCGTAATCTTGCACGCTAAGCTTTGCGTTGTCTTTTGCCGCAAATACCGAAGTGAGCGCTTTGGTCGACGTCGTAGTCGTTTCTGCGCTTGCGTCTTGAATAGTCAATGCGCCGCCAACGCCCGAAATCAGCGTCGCGGTCAGCATTAAGGTGAGTAATTTGCTTATATTCTTTCTTTTCATGAAAACGTGCCTCTCGAATTTTGTAGACTTTCGCTTTATATACAATCGTACTTATTTATTTTACACCTTAAATGGTCTTTTGTCAATCGCATTTAAGGTAATTTTCGTTGTTTTTGCTATTTTTATCTATTTTTCACTTAATTTCAACGACTTTGGACAGGTCAAAAGCTTTCCAAGGCGTTTCCGTTTCAGGCGGATACGCAATAAAGCGCAATCGCTCTTTGGTGATGGGATGGGAAAAAGACAAACAGTACGCCCACAAGGCAAGCTTGCCCTTTTGCGCTAACGCTCCGCCATAGCGCATATCCCCGAATACGGGACGGGAAATCCCTGCCATTTGGACGCGGATTTGATGCGTTCTGCCCGTGTGCAAACGCACTTCCACTAAGGAGTATTTGCCCTTGCTTTCCGCCACTTTATAATCAAGCTCGGCATACTTTGCGCCTTCTTCGGACGGCGTACAAATATATACTAAATTGTTTACCGTGTTTTTACGCAAATAGTTTGTTAACGTACCCCGTTCTTCGTCGGGCGTACCGCAAAGCACGGTGAGATATTTCTTCTCAAAATCCCCCGATTGCAAGCCTGCCGTCAAGCGCGCCGCCGCTTTGCTCGTTTTGGCGTAGACCATAACGCCGCCCGTCGGACGGTCAAGTCTATGCACGAGCCCTACGTACACGTTGCCGGGTTTGTTGTAGGCTATTTTAATATATTGTTTTACTTGGTCAAGTAAGTTATCGTCCTTACTGTCGTCGGGACAGCAGCCCACCATTTGGGGTTTAAGTACGACGATAATGTGGTTATCTTCATATAAAATGGAAAAGGGCGGACGATAGCTTTCCGTCGTTTCATTCGTTTGCGTCATTGACAAATATACCTCCTGCGCCACACGGAAGAGATATGCCTTCTTCCGTCTGTATACCTACTTCGTAGGCGTCTACTTTACCGTGGAAATTTTTCATAGTCAGCTGTAATATGTTTTTCAGTACCATAGGCTGCAAACCCGTCGTATAACTATTGATTAAAACAAACAACGGATTATCCGAAAGCACACCCGTACACAGTTCGACGAATTTATATAAATCGTTTTCGATTTTCCACATCTCCCCGTTCGGACCACGGCCGTACGAAGGCGGATCCATGATGATGGCGTCGTATTTATTGCCGCGGCGGATTTCTCTTTGCACAAACTTCAAGCAATCGTCGATAATGTAACGAATTCCCGTTTGAATACCGCTCAAACGCGCGTTTTCGCCTGCGCGCTCTACCCTGCCCTTCGCCGCGTCTACGTGCGTCACCTGCGCGCCTGCTTTGGCACACGCAACCGTCGCGCCGCCCGTGTAGGCAAACAGGTTGAGCACCTTAATCGGACGATTCGCATTTTGGATAAGCTGCGTCATATATTCCCAGTTGACTGCCTGTTCGGGAAAAAGCCCCGTGTGCTTAAAGCCCATGGGCTTAATTTTGAATTGCAGGGAAAGGGTATCGTAAGAGATGTTCCATTCGTCGGGAATGGGCTTGACGATTTTCCAACCGCCGCCCCCCTTTTCGCTGCGCTTGTAATAGGCGTTGAGCTTGGGATAGGCAAACAGGTCGATTTGCGATTTCCAAATGACCTGCGGGTCGGGACGGAGCAGATACACGTCCTTCCAGCGTTCTAATTTATAGCCGTCGCCTGTTGCTATGATGGAATAATCCTTCCAGTTTTGTGAAATCTTCATAGTTACACCTTAGGTAGTAGCGGCTTTTGGGCAAAAAGACGCAATCATACATATTAAACCTTATATATTATACAGCAAATAAAAAATATTGTAAAGTAATTTTTACCCTGTTTTTTCCAAGGATTAGCGTATTTTACTTTTTTCTTTTTTCGATAAAAAACGATTAAACTAAACTTTTTTAAATTTTTTTAATTTTTTTGAAAAAAATGCAAAAAAACAGTTGACAAAAGTATTTCTTTTTAGTATTATAATTAAGCTGTTTGACGGCAAGGCGGACAAATCCCCTTTCGTTGACTATATCGCGGGGTGGAGCAGCTAGGTAGCTCGTCGGGCTCATAACCCGAAGGTCGCAAGTTCGAATCCTGCCCCCGCAACCAAATGGCGGCGTAGCTTAGTTGGTTAGAGCGATCGGTTCATACCCGATAGGTCATAAGTTCGAATCTCATCGCCGCTACCATGAAAACAAGACGTAATCGTTTCAATATATAATAACCGGCCCGTTGGTCAAGCGGTTAAGACACCACCCTTTCACGGTGGTAACATGGGTTCGAGTCCCGTACGGGTCACCAGCAAAAAAGACAGGATTTAATCC
>JAGAIW010000039.1 GCA_017626305.1 Clostridia bacterium | reverse complement strand
TTTCCACGTCAATTTTGCCCTTTTCGTCCAAAATACGTTCGTCCACCGATACGTTGACCACTTCCCCGATACAAATTTCCGTTTGCGTATCGTAGCTAACAAGCTTACATTCCAACACAAGGGGCAATTCTTGAATAATCGGCGCGTTGACGAACTCGCCTTTTTGGATATGCCAGCCCGTTTTGGAAAGCTTATCGGGCGTATCGTTGGCGGAAACAATCCCCACGTAATCGGCGGCAACGACGTTGGTTTTATCTGCAATCGCCACGCTGAACGCTTTATTCTTTAATAAATTTTTCACCGTTTTATGCCCTGCGCTTAAAACGATTGCCACCTGCGCCGTATCGCAAACCGTACCCCAAGCGGCGTTCATGGCGTTAGGTACGCCGTTTTCGTCGTACGTACCGATAATGAGTACGGGCAACGGGTAAATATACGATTTCGCCTTCAAATTTCTTCTCATACTCTACTCCTTTTCGTCGTTGCGCTTACCTATTGATAAAAATATTATACTATAATGAAAAACGGTTGTCAAGCACGCATACGAAAAAACGCTCCGTCTAAAAAAGACGGAGTGCTTTTTGTATGTATTTTTATTCTTTCGCCTTGGGATATTCAAAGCAAAGCAACCGATACGGCGGCTCGTCTTCTTCAACAGCAGGAAATCTACCTACGGGCGGTAGCATACGGTTATCGTTTTCGTCGTCGTTACATTGACTGACTTCGCCAAGCAACACCGCGCCCGTACCCTTTTCCACTTCAAAATCGTGGTACATTCCGCGCATTATCGTCAAGCTTTCCCCGGGCGTCAAACGGATTTGCGTGCCTGCCGCTACGGTATATCTTCTACCGTCCGAATAAACTGTCACGTCCGATTGCAAATCCATTTCTTCATTCGGAAGTGAATTATACACGCGCAAAAGCACGTTGCCGCCGCCGCGATTGATAATATCTTCCTGCTTATACCAATGAAAATGATTCCAGGCGTACTGTCCTTCCTTTAAATATAAAAGCTTTTCCGCATACGGTTTGGGGTATTTTTCCTTTTGCTTTACGTTACCGTTTCGCAACGTAATCAGCGAGAAACCTGCTTTTTCAAAATTACCCAAGCCGTAATCGGTGATATCCCAACCAAGCATACACTCGCGCACTTCGTCGTATTCGTGCCCCTTATCTTCCCATTCTTTCGGCGTGAAATGGCAAAAGGGCGGCAAGTAACAACAGTATCTTTGACAAGCCGTTTCCAGCTCCTTTAACGCTTTATTGATTTGACTGCGTTTCATAAGTTCTCCCCTTATTTCACCGCGCCTGCGCAGCCGAACAGTATCATTTTTTCCTTGGTGGCGTTTTTGATGTATTCTACCCGTTTGGTGCGGATATCGTTATAATTTTGCCCTGCCGCAACCCCTTCCTGCATAGCCTTTAAACCTGCGTTACAAAGGTCGGTGTAGATATTCACTTTGGCAATACCGTTTTGAATGGTGTTTTTAAAATCGTCGTCCGAAAGCCCCGAACCGCCGTGCAAAACAAGCGGCGTACGCAGAGCCGCATGAATGTTTGCCAAACGCCCGATATCCAAACAAGGTTTGCTCTTATACGCGCCGTGCGCCGTACCGATAGACACCGCAAGCGCGTCTACCCCCGTTTCGCGAACGAATTCCACCGCTTCTTGGGGCGTAGTGTAATGGTCGATAGCAAACTCGTCGCCTTCGCTCGCCTCGCCGACGTGACCGATTTCCCCTTCCACGCTTGCGCCAAACGCATGGGCGATTTTCACAATTTCCCGCGTTTGACGGTAATTTTCCTGCACGTCCCCAGCCGAACCGTCAAACATTAAGCTGGAAAACCCAAGCTGTAACGCTTCCATGCAACGTTCAAACGTCAAGCCGTGGTCGTAATGTACGACGACGGGCACGCTTGCGCGCTTTGCCGCCGCAATCAAAGACGGCGCAATCAGTTTTAATTCACCAAAGGGAAGTAATACTTCCGCCGTACCGATAATTACGGGAGAGCGGAGTTCTTCCGCCGCCGCAATAACCCCTTCCAGCATATCGGTATCCGTCGTGTTGAACAGCCCTACGGCGTATCCTTTTTTTTGCGCGTCGGGTAAAATATCGTTTAAATTGACCAACATATGTATTCTCCTTTATATAGCGCGTTTTTTATATTGCGCTGCTATTTTTTCTATTTCCTGTTTATTTTTCATGCCGTCGACGGAGTTGGACGCAAACAAGCTGCAAGCCGCCGCCGCAGACGCAAACCCAAGCATTTCTTCGTCCGAAAAATCGTTGTAAACGCCGTATAAGCACCCCGCGCAAAACGCGTCCCCTGCGCCAACGCTGCCTTTTATCCATTCTTCGGGAAGAATAAGCGAGCCCATTTTGGTAAATGCGCCGTCCTTATTCAAGCAAAACGCGCCTTCCTTGGCGTGCACGATTATTTTTTCCTTAACGCCAAGCGCCATGCTCTTTTGCATAGCGGTATAAATAGCGTCGACGTTTAACGCGCCGTCTGCCGTTCTAGACGAAAGTCCCCAAATTTGACAACATTCCAGCTCATTGATAATCGCGTAGTCGCAATAGGCAAGGGCGGGCTTAATTTTCCTTTCGTAGTCTTCTAAGTTAGAACTGCTGACGACGTCGATAGAAGTCTTTATCCCCCGTTGCTGCAACCCGTGCAAAAACCGCGCCATCACTGTACCGTATTCTTCGTCCGCCGCGTCGAATTGATCCAAGAGCAAAATATACCCGATATGAAAAATTTTACACGTCAAATCGCTAACGGGCACGTCGTCGGGCGCGAACTCCGCGTTTGCTCCGCCAAAGCTGAAAAACGTACGCTCACCGTTGGGCACGCTCATGACGTCGCAAAAGCTGGTCATGGTTTTATTTGCCGTTTTTACGTTGGCTACGTTTACCCCGTAACTTCTTAACTTCTCCGTTAAAAATTTCCCGTTTTCGTCGTTGCCTACTTTCCCGATCGCGTAAACGGGCAACAGCGGGTCGATTACCGCAAGGTCGATCGAAACGTTGGAAACGCAACCGCCCACCGCGCGGTCAAACGCTTGCATATTCGCCAGCTGTCCCATTTTCGGGAATACGTCTATCGATTTGACGTTATCCACCATTAAGTTCCCCGCAACGGCAATTCCCGTTCCGTTCTCCGACAAAAGCTGATCCAGCGTTACGCCCAAAATCTTACCCAAAAGGGGCAGCTGCGTAATTTCGGGATAGCCCAAGCCGCGCTCCCACTTACTTACCGTTTTATCGCTGACGTTTAATTTGCTTGCCAAATCCGCTTGCGTTACGTTCGCCGCGCGCCGAAGCGCCGCTATTTTTTTACCTACGATTTTACTGTCCATACGCCCGTATCCTTATTCAATATATACCTAGTATACCATACTTTTTGTCGTTTGTAAACCGACTTTTTGTAACCGTAAATGGAGTTGAATAAAGAAAAACTCTACTTCCCGTAGAGTTTTTCACTTATTTATTCATCTAAAAAGAAGGCTCTTGTATACGCTTTTTGACCCTTGGTGTTCACTACCGTAATACGGAAATACGTAACGCCTTCCGTCAACTTAAACACCGCGCTCGTCAAAGGCTTATCCTTTGCCACCGCCATACCAAAATGTCTGCCGTTGGTCGACATACAAATATACGCCGCGTCTTCCGCGCCCACGAAAACGGTATCGTCTATCCTGCTCACCCCGCGAATGATTGCGCCCGTCGACGCGTAAAAATCCCCCGTCTTTAAGCAGGAAAATACGTTATCGTAGTCTAGCTTTTTGGGATACATGATATTAAATCCGCCAAAGCTGTCGTGTGGACGGCTCGGGTCTTTAAAGTTCAAATTATGATTATCGTCCCCTGCAAGCGGATATATTCTTTGTCCGTCGCGGAGCATGCGCTCGTACACGCAATCGTCTTCCATGCAACCGCCCGTAAAACTACCGTAATTGAAAACTTCTACGCCCGTCAATCCCTTCAAGCCCACGTAATCCTTTTCCGTGTGTAAGTTATACGCAGGGTGATTGTATACCACCAAATACCCCAGCTCGTTTGCCTGACGGATAATCTCGTTGACGACTTCCACCGAATGTTCGTTAGAGCAAAATCCGCCGATAACGGGCGACGCCGCAATTTCTTCGGGCGTTTTATTACGGAAATAATACTTGTAAAAATACTCGGTAATCCCTACCATACCCACCTTATCGGGCTTGGGTGAATAGAAATTTAAATGATAACATTTGTATTCTATACCGTGACCGTTATGGTCGAATATATTATTTTCATACCCGTTTAAGGCAACGAAGCTTTCGTCGTTGAGCGCCGTCCTGTCACGCATATACAAGTGGTCGGTGTACGCTAAAATAGAGTATCCGTTCTCTTGATAATACTTCTTAACTTGCTCGGGCGTAAAATATCCGTCGGAGTCGGTAGAATGAGAATGTAGGTTTGCTTTGTAGCCGATATGCTCGGGTAATAATATTTTTTCCATGCTCATACTTTTTTCCCTATATTTTTGATATAATCACGATAGAAATAATAGGAATCCTTAGGCGTGCGCTTTAAGCTTTCATAGTCCGTATGTATAAGCCCGAAACGGCAGGAATAGCCGCGCAACCACTCGAAGTTGTCGAGCAAGCTCCATACGAAATACCCGCGGATATCTACGTCTTCTTTGCGCAAACGCTCTATCACTTCCAAGCTTTGACGCAAAAAGTCTATCCGTCCCGTATCGTGCACGCAGCCGTCCTTTTCCACCCAGTCCGCGCAGGCGATACCGTTTTCCAAAACGTATAACGGAAGTTTATAACGCTCGGTTAAAAACTTCGGTCCCCAGTACAGTCCGTTGCTGTCTAAAATAGACCCTAACACGCTTTTCGCTACGCCTAACGGACGTTGCATTTCCTGTCCGTTTTCCAAAATAGGTCTACCGCTATACGTAGTATAGCCTACGTAAGTAGATACGACGTCCTTTAATTCTTCACGGGTAAGCGCCGTCTTTTCCGCAAAATCAGGGAAACGTTCTAACACCCATTTGGGATAATATCCCAAATAGATAGGGTCCATGTATACGTCTATCGAGTTTAAAGGGCAATCTCTTTTAAAAAACTGTGTTTTCGCTTCGTCAATACATCTATCGGTAAGCACGGCGGGATATTCTTCAAACGTACTCATGGCAACGCCCACGTGCGCGTTTTTTTCTCGCAAGATTTTCCCCGCGCGGACGTGCGCTAAGTGCATATGATGCATACATCCAAGCGCTTGTTCTCGGTTTAAACGGTGGCCGGGCGCAAACACCCCTGCGTAATAGCTGGTAGCTATTGCGTTAATCGGCTCGTTAAACGTGCAATAATTTTTCACGCGATCGCCGTAACGGCTTGCGATAAAGTCCGCATATTCGGCAAACCAGTTAGGAAAATCGGGATTTTGAAATCCGCCCCGATCGGACAGCGCTTGCGGTAAATCCCAATGATACAGCGTTAAAAACGGTTGAATATTTTTTTCTAATAAACCGTCGATAAGCTTATCGTAGAAATCTACGCCCTTGGAATTGATTTTTCCGATTCCTTCGGGAAAAATCCGCGACCACGAAGTGGAAAAACGGTAGGAATTGATACCCAAATCTGCCATCAACGCAATATCTTCTTGATATTTTTCATAGTGATTACAGGTGATTTTTGCATTATCGCCGTTTTCAATAACCCCTTCTCGTTCGCAATAGGAGTCCCATACGGATTTTCCACGCCCTTGCTTGCCGTCGTCCCCTTCAATTTGAAAAGCGGCGGTAGATACGCCCCATAAAAAATCTTTCATTATTATAATTCTCCTATCCAAACGATTTCCAAAGGCTGCAACGTCAGCGTCCGTTCGTTGCCGTCTATATCGTAAAATTGCGTCGTTTGCTTTTCCAACGTATTGTTGGCTACGGCGTACTTCTTTTTCTCGGGATAGTAATGACACTCCGTCGCAACGTTAGACGAAAACGCCTTTTTAAGCTCGCTTTCCTTACCTGCTGTCCAAAGCATAGCGCGATAAAGAAGTCTTGCCGTTTCATAATTGTAGCGAATACCCGTCATATAGAAACATCTACCCTTGCCGTAGGTATTTGCCGCCATACGCACGTGCCCTGCGTTTGTCCCTAACCCAAGCGTTTTATCTTCGGCTATATCCAAAATTTGCGTACCTTCTAAGGCGTACACGTTAGATAAAGCGTTGCCGTAATCGATATCCTGCGTGACGTCTTCCAAAATGAAATGCGTCTTCGCTTTTTCGTAGTTATATTTAGGCGCAAACATGGAATACGAAAGCTCTTCGTCCACGCCAAGCGCGGCGGCAAGCTGGAAAAATCTACCGCCTTTATCCACCGCGGAAGGCTGTCCCATGCCGATAAAGCCACCGCCGCCGTAAATAAACGCGCGAACCTTTGCCACCACTTCTTGATTTTCCCAGTACTTTGCCCCGACAAACGCATTATCGCGTTCCCCGTAATGCAATACGACGTCGTAGCTATCCAAAGCGCCGTTTAACACGTCGTCAAAGCTGATAAAATCCACGTCCACAGGTAAGCCCACCAAACATTCTAAAACGCCTTGCGAAGAAAGAATCTTTTGATAGGGCGCGTCTTGACAAACCATATGCGTCATCCAAGACCGCTTTTTCCCCCAAGCGTTTAAAATGGCGACCTTTAAAGAACAGTACGGCTTTTGACCGTCTAACGTGTCGTAAATTTCACGGAATTCATCACAAATTTTTTGTACCTGCGCAAGGAATTTGGGAAACTTATCCGCAATAGAAAGATATCCGCCAAAGCCGATTCTATCCACGCATTTACGGAGCAACGCGCGGCGTTCTTCTCTCCAAAGATTTTGTCGGTATTCCGTTACGAACTCGTCCCGACCTTCGGGCATGGTATCGGGGAAGAAATACGGGTGAAGTCTTGCTTCGCGGTACTTCAAATTCGGGAGCTCGGCAATCATGCGCATAGTCAAGCCCGAATTTACGCTGCCGACGACGGCGTCCAAGCCCATATCCTTAAAATAGTCGCCGTAGGGCTCTCCGCCTATCCAGTTATCCCCCCAAAACATCATGGCGTCACGCCCGTGCTTATGGACGATATCTGTAAAACGGCGTACCGTTTGCGCAACGAATTTCTCCACGCAGTTCATATAATCGAGCGTCGTTTTGGTGGGCGTACGGAAACTGTTGGCGTAATACCCACCGTCGACGATATCTTCTATCGTGATTTTGTATCCGTACGTCTTTTCAAAAATATCAAACATAGTCGGGCTTGCCGTCATAGCGTAGCCAAACCAGTCGAAATATTTTTGCCGCATATTCTTCGTTTTGTCTGCGTGAATTAAGAAGAAATGATAGAAAAACGTCGTAAAACGAATGACGTTGATTTGCGGATTTTCTATCAACCATTTTTCCAAATCGGATTCCATTAAATCGGCGGCTTCGGGAAAAACGGGGTCGATATCTCTATCCTTGTCCACCGTCCAGTTGTTCGCCGTATAATTGTAAATTTGCGTAGCGTCCCACAAAACTTTCGCAAAAAAGTTCACCGTATATTCGTGCATATACTCCGCATTTTTTACGATAACTCTTTTCGTCGTTTTATCGTATTCCCAAGCGACTTCTTTGCCTGACGTTCTGTCGATAACCTGCCATCTACTTAACGAATTTTCGTCTTCGTTAAGCGTGAGCTGTTCGTCAAAGTATCCCTTTAAAGGGTCGATTGCAACGACGTCCTTGTCCGCCAAAACAAACTCGGAAATAAGCGCGACGTTTTGTAAAGTTTCGCTGTGCGCGTACGCCCAAGCGTTATTGCCACGCGCAAGAAAATACGTTTTGTATACCTTAGGCGCAAGCTCGCTTGCGTTATCAGGCAACTCCGTCCCGTCGCAATCGCGTACGGCGTCCGCACCCCAAAGCTTAGCAATTTTTTTCGTGCCTTCTACGAAATTTTTATCGGTAGGAATGGTCACTCTACCCGTTTTCATTTTTACTTCTCCTTTCTCAAAACAATCGTTTCCCCGTTTTGCAAACGAGATTTTTCCGCGGCAAACGCCAACAAGTGACTTTCCACCGCGCAGTCGATTTCCGCCTTACATTCCTTGTCGTCCTTTTCCACGCAATCGAGAAAGTCAAGGAACAAGAGCTTATCCCCACCCGAATGTTGAGAAAGTCCGTCGTCACATTCAATTTCAAACGTTTGCGGCTCTTTTCCAAACAGGTGCAGCGTGATACGGTTTTCTTCCATAACGCCGTTGATTTCCCCAAGCGTACCGCATACCTGCGTACGACGATACACTTCGCCCGAAAAAGCTTGCATGGTCAAATGCGCAAGTACGTTATCTTCCAAAACCAAGTTCACCATTTGATGGTCGACGACGTTGTTATCCGTGCGGAATACGCATTTGCCGTAAAAGTTTTCATTTTTATCCAGCTGCTTTATCGCGTTTTCCACCGTATAATCTTCCCCGTCGGGCTGTTTCACCCAAGTGGGACGATCGGTGTAAATTTGATACGCGTTAAACACGCAATTATCGCGCGCTTTACAATCCTTACACCTATCCGCCGCGCCGTTGGGTTGATTTGCGCTTGTGAAATAATCCAACGAGCCAAACGACGAAAGCTTGACGCAATGCTTACCCGTAAGCCACAAAATCAAGTCCAAATCGTGACAGCATTTCGCCAAAATCATAGGACAGGTTTCTTCGCTGTTATGCCAGTTCCCGCGTACGAAACTGTGGGCGTAATGATAATACCCCACGTTCTCCGTTTGATTGATATTCATCACCTTACCGATAACGCCGCTGTCGATAAGCTCTTTGATTTTTTGATAGAACGGCGTATACCGCAGTACGTGGCAAACGCCGATTTTTCTATTCAAGCGTTTCGCCGTTTCCGCAATTTCTTCGATTTCATTTTGTTTCAAAGCGATAGGCTTTTCCAACAAAATATCATAACCGAGCGTCAATGCGCGCAAGGTATAATCGTAATGCGTTTCGTCCAGCGTACTGATAACGATAATATCCGCAAGCTTACCTGCGGCAAAAAAGTCGTCCGCCTTTAAAAAACAATTTTCCTTTTTAACGCCCAACTGATTTTGCGCAATGACCAAACGTTCTTTTTGAACGTCGCATACGGCTTCAATGGTGTGTCCTGCGCTACGGGCAATTTTTGAATGCATCATACCCCTTGCGCCTAATCCTAAAATAGCAACTTTCATCAATTTTTATTCCTTTATTTCTATAATTCCGTAATGATAAGGCGAATTGAATACGTCCGCAAACTTCAAGGCGTTCCAGTATCTCGTGGAGCGGTATTTCCCGTCTGCGGCGCAATCGTGCGCCATAATTTCCAAGCCGATTTTTTGACTGTCTACGTACAAACCGATATGGGCGCAATAGCCTTTTTCCGTTTGCTCTACCTTGCAAAAAGCAACTTTGTCGTCCCCTTTGCCAAAGCCCGTATACGCGCCATGCGCGTTGATACGGAGCTTATAATCCCCTTCCGTAAGCGTTTTCGAGCGGTTACAGCTTTCGCTGACGTAAATTTCCAAGCAATCCTGTTCCCAGTTATCCATATTGTTGTCCGTGTAATAGAGATCGCTATCCGTCACGTCGATATCCAGCTGCAATATCCCGTCCTTATACGCCGAAGTAAAGGTATATCCAAATCCGTATTCAGGGCAGGTAGAATCCCCTGCAAACACCCTTTCGGACGTTCGTCCGCCTGTGAGCGTAAGCGTTTTATCTTTTTGCGCAAACACCAACGGGCTCTTGCTGTAATCCAGCCTTGTAGGGTCGGGAATTTTACAGTTTTCACGGTAACATTTAATGCCTTGGGCAAGCATTTTCTCCACCATTTTCTTACGAAGAGTGGGATATTCTTTCGAGCCGCGTTTGTACTCCAAGGCACAACGGCAAAAATCCAGCTGTAAACGGCTGGCGCTCACACGCGCCCGTTGCGTTTCGTTTTCCGCCAAAGCAAACGCCTTTTCGTATAACTTTTCTCCTGCGAGCACAAACGTTTCGTCGCCGTAAAGCGAAAGGACGTATTCTTCCGTACCGTCCACCGATTTTCCCAACAAATGCTCATCTAAAAGCTGCAAATATTCGTAAATATACTTACCGCCCTTGCCGTAATAGCCGTCAAGGAATACGCGCGCAAAATAGCAATATTCTTCGTAGGTCATTTGCGGATTATCAAAAATTTTCGCGGTAAGATACGTTCTCAGCTCGCAGAACTCGCCGTTGTAAAAATCCATACGCTCTTGTTGAAAAATGCCAATGACGCCCAAGCGCAAAAGATAGGTGGTATTTTCATACAAGGCGCGGAAATTGCCGATCGGCGCGGAGTAATTACCGTGATTACAAATATACGTCCAAGCAAACAAATTCGGCGTAAGCTCCGCCCAACGGTCTACCTTTTTCTTTTCCTTTAAGCTAACAGGCGTATTATCCGTAAACGCCGCGGAATAAGGCAAATGCACGCAAAACTGCACGCCAACGTTATCCGCAGGAGCAATCGTTTTGGGCGGTTCTTCCGTGAAGTGATACGCAAAAGTATGCACCAAAACGTCGGGGCGTTTTTTCTTGATTTCCGCC
The DNA here is from genome assembly GCA_017626305.1 of Clostridia bacterium. Classification (GTDB taxonomy): domain Bacteria; phylum Bacillota; class Clostridia; order Christensenellales; family Borkfalkiaceae; genus Scatosoma. Next base: position 3,072 of record JAGAIW010000039.1, on the reverse strand, counting down.
GCCACCTTATTGACGAACTGCAAATTCACCGCCGCATAGCTACCGTCTTCGTCGAAGATTTTTTTGCAATTTTCGCATACGCAATAATTTTTTTCAAAATCCGCGTACGCGTCGTTTTGCGAAACGGAAATAATCTTACAATCGGGATATTTATCCAAGTACGCAAGCGCGCGCTCGGTGACGATTTTCAACACTTCGGGATTCGTCAGGCAAATTTGATAGCGGTGATTTTCACCGTACCTGCCTTCCGCAAAGGAAAACCATTCGGGGTGTTCTTCAAAAAACTCTTCGTAAGGAATAAAGAGTTCAAACGTGTGCCCGAAATAGCCCCAGTAAAAGGCAAACTTCAAGCCGCGTAAATTCCCGTAAGCGGGTACGTCGTTGGTATCGCCCACCGTGTACGTCAAACGGTGACGCGCACGGTACTTTTCGTCGTAGCCCATCCAACTGAACGCAATACGCATACGCGCCGCAAAATCGTACGTTTCGTCCACGCGTACGTCTGCGTTTTCCAAGTCCTTTAAAAATACTTCACAATCGGGCGTCAGCCATTCTACGCCAAGATATTTTTCCAAGAAACGGTAAGCCCCGTACAGCACACCCGCTTCCGTATTTGCAACGATAGCCAAATCGCCACCGTCGTCAAAAATGGCAAACCCGTCTTCTTTGCGGATTTGCGCAAGACGCGTCTGCGCGTTGCTACAAGCGTCTCCCAGCAAAATTGCCCGCGTCGTTTGGCGGCTTTCGCCGCAAGGAAGGGTGTAGCCCGTCAGCTTTTGCAAATATTCCTGCAATTCCTTCGCTGCGGTTCTCACCGACTCCCCTGCGTCTTTTGTGTACACAATAGAAAAATCTACAACGTCGTTTCCGTTTAATTTCAGCATAATCGTTCTCCTAGCCGGTCGTTTTCCCTTATAAGCCGTACGCCTTCTTCATTTCTTCATAGGAGTTTGCCGCCAGATTCCCTTCCTTCCAGTACGTCAATTTCAAAATATCGATACTTTCAAAGAAATCTCTTGCAACGTCCATTTTCAATACTTCGTCTTGTATCATGTTCATGTACAATAACATATACTGCGGCGTAATTTTTACCGAGCGAAGTTTATTGACGAGCGTTTCCTTTTCGTCCTTGTTAAGCTCGCTTTCTTTATTCACTTCGTCAATGGCTTCTTGAATGATATTCGCCGCGCGAAGTAACATATCCGCGTCGTACGTTTCGGCGTTCATAAAGTCAAGGTCGTTGTACGTTGCCGCGTGGAAACCCGTTTCCTTCGTGGCGTCTAATACGGCGAAATAGTTCTCAAACAAATCCCTGTACGCATTGACGTAAGTCGCGTATTTTTCACCGAAGTACAAACGGTTAAACTCTTTAATCAAGTCGTTGACGTCCTGATCCGTTTCCCACATCAGCTCGCACGATACCCACATATGCAGGCTGTGCTCGTAGAAGTTATATTCGCCGGGCGTGCCTTGCGAAAGCAAGTGCTCTACGTTAATCGTTTGATAGTAACGGTAGTTGTCCTGTATCGTACCGAAGTTAGGCAAATACCAAGGATAGGCCTCGAAGTTAGACGTATAATCCCAAATGGCTATCGAATCGGCAACCGTCGTCCAACCCGTAAACGAATCGCGTAAAACTTGGTTTTGTTCGCAGCTTTCGTCCCAAAGAGAATGATACACGCAGTTTCTATACGCCATTTTAATGACCATATCCTTATCACAAACCACTTTATCATTGACAGGAACGCACGTGCCGTCTTTATTCCATTTTACAGGAGCGGTCAAGGATTTGGCATATCCGAAAATGACGTACTTCACTTCTCTATCGATATTTTCTGCTTCCATCCATTGACGAACTTGTTCGATAATGCCGTTTGCCCACATGACGGTAACGCCGCCGAACGAGCCGAAGGTTTCGTACGCCTTTACGCAGCGTTCGCACCAACATTGCGGGGTAAAGTCCGCGTGTCCAAGCATGAGATATACGGCTTGTTCACTCTTTTCTTCCAAAATCATATTCTTAATGATTTGAATCATTTTGGTAGGCAGCGTCATATCTTCAAACGCCACGTCGTCGGGCTGAATAATCAATTCCCCGTCGTCGGTGTAGCCGTTCATGTAGCACACTTCTTCTTGGCTCTTGCCGTAGGAGTTCGAACGTCCGTTGTTGGGGTCGTAGCCGTACCATTCGGGGTGTTGGAAATAATAGCCTATACGAAGGTTACCGTTTCCGCCGTTATCCCACGTTTTGTAGTTTGCCGTCGGATTATAGCCTTCGCGGTATGCGTCGATACAAAGCAACGTTTCAATGGTATGTCCTTCACGCGCGCCGAACTGTTCGTTTCCGTTTTCGTCGGTATAATAATAGCCGTAATATTTATAGCTGTAATCGCCGCTGACGTTAGAGCTTGCTTTAAACGAAGTGGAGTTCATTTTCAGCTTTGCACCGTAGGCTTCGCCGTGATACCATACGTGATACGCATAGTAATCGCGGATAGGGAAATCGGGGATACTCACGAGATTTACGTCGTACGATTTGACTTCTTCTTGCTCAGGCATATACGTATCGTGATAGGTCAAAAATTCCACGCCGAAAAAGATGGAAAGGAATTCGTACGCCGCATACAGCACGCCTTCGTTACAACCCGAATCGAGAATATACAAATCGTCGTAGTTACGGATAATAAATCCGCCCGTTTTTAAATCCTTATAATCCACGTCGGACAAGTCCGCGCCCTTTTGATATACCGTTTTTCCGATAGAGATAACCTTATCCGCAGCCGAATAGGTTTTCCCTTCGTCCGTCTGCACGTCAATGGTACATTGTCCCACCATTTGGATATATCTTCTCAGCTCTTCCGCGGCGTAGTTTTCCGTGTCCGTGGCTTCGGTAGGCATAACGATTGTGTATTGCGTATTACCGTCTTGCACGAAGTAGCCTTGTTCTTCCTTTAACAGCGGTTCTTCCTTGGGGATTTCGCCACCGGGGAATTCTTCAAAGGAAGAAGAGCTGTCCGTGTTTCCGCCGCCGCAAGCGCAGGCAAACAGCGTTGCCGCACATATAGATAATGC
>JAGAIW010000038.1 GCA_017626305.1 Clostridia bacterium | reverse complement strand
GGTATTGTTGGAATAGCAAGTTCAAATGAAAACTCCAGTCCGCTCTTATATATTTTGCCTGTGAGATTGCCTGTTTTATATACTAGATTGTTTTCCATAATACTATCCTAAATCCACAATTATACCGCCAATATTTCTTAAAAATTACGCACCTAAAACAAACTTCGTCTTGCATTTTGGACATATACGCAAGTATTTTTTTAGATCTTTCAGCGCAGCCTCGCGGTCGTTATATTCAATATATGGAACGCGCGCAAGCTCATAACGGCATTCCTCACAAACCGCTACTATTTCCGCTGGGATAATCATAATATTCCACTCTATTTCACTCATCTTACAAACTCCTCGTTATAAAAAACAGCCCACTTATTATCACAACAGTTTTTTACAATCTAAAAAGTGAAATTTTTACAAGCAAGCTCGATAAAAGTTTTTTTCATTTATCCCCTTCCTCTTTGAAATTTTTATTCATATTTAATATTCAACACCTCACGATTTGTCCCAAAAAACACATCGTCGTGCTTGGATAACAAAGCGCAAAGAGCCTCTAATTTCTCGTAAGAAATCAAATCTCCTCGGTCGAGCTCGAAAGCGTGTCCCCAAATATATAAAAGTTGCGGTTTATCCGTTTTCAACACCAAAAATCTCTCCACGATTTCAAATAACTGCGTTTCTATCCAATATATCGTTGGATTAAACTGTAAAAAATTTTCTTGTAAATCAAAGGAATAGGTAGACGTGATCGTTCTTGCATATTGAATAGGGGTATATTTTCTAAGAATCTTCGCTACTCGCTCGTCGTTATTTACTCCACCACAAGGATATGCCATTCCCACTATGTCATAGCCCGCCAAAGCTGACAAGGTTTTTCTATCTTCTTCCACTTGGTCGATAATCTCTTTTTCTTCCAACGTAGTTAAGTTTGGATGCGTACAAGTATGTACGGCAACCTCGTGCCCCGCATAAACGTCTTGTACTTCATACGCTTTGATTTTTGGGATGGTCTCAACGACTATTCCTTTTTCGTTTCGTATTTCATATTCGGTATTCAATAACCCCGAATTGATATTAAACGTGCCCTTAATGCCGTATTTGTTAAAAATTTCCACGATACGTCTATCGCTCGCACAACCGTCGTCAATACTAAACGTAACCGCCTTTAATTTCCCATTCCACATAACAAAACCTTATTTCTCCATCATCGATTGAATGCTTACTGACGAGCATTCTTTTGCGGATTTATCCGCCGCATATACAAGTAAATGTCCGTTAATCGAATCGTCAATGGACGTGCAGGAAATAGATTTTTCGCCACCTTGCAATAGATTGCAGAAATCACGCACCAAAGCTTTATCGCCGCCAAAATGTCCGCCCGTTTCCCCTTTCTTGTCTATAAATTCAAACTTTTCTTCTTGGAAAAGGGAATTTTCTTTGCTGTATTTACGCAAATAGAACACTCCGTCTTCGGCATTGCCTTCAATTTCACCTTTCGTGCCCGTAATCCAAATACTGCGCCCCGGTTTCATTGCGCCAAGCACTACCGTATGCGTCGCCACCGAACCGTTTTTGAAACGCACCGCCAAAACTTGCCTATCCACAATATCCCCGCCTGCTTTATAAATACAAACACCGTGAGGATTATACGTTTTCAAGGATGCAAGCTTTTCTTCTTCCGTTACGTCCTCGTAATTCTTACCCGTACATTGCCAAGGATACCAAGGCATAATACAGTTATCTAAATACATAGATTGCACGTCATAAATACAATTTTTGCGAATTTCTTCGGGGCAATCCACCAAACATCTCGTACCTGCCCCCTTCGGAGCGCGTTCGGGAATAAAATGTCTGCGTTCCGCATAAGAAGAAACTTCTTCGGGCTCTGTCGTGTTATTTAACCAACAAAGCATATCGGTATCGTGGCAGCATTTTGCCAAAAGCAAGGACGAACCGCATTCCTTTTCACTTTTCCATTTCCCGCGAACGTAAGAATAGGACGAATGCGTTGCCCCCACGCGTTCGCTTGTGTCAATATTGACAATATCCCCAATCTCACCGCTATTTATCACCTCTTTAATGCGATAATAAAATGGAGCGTAACGCAACACGTGGCAGGTCATCAATTTACAACCGTTTTCGTCAGCGGTTTTCTTTAAGAATAGTAAATCCTCTGCGTTGCTTGTAAGCGGCTTTTCCAGCAACATATCGTAGCCTTGTTGCAAAAACGGAATTGCCGTAGCAAGGTGCAAATCGTCCATCGTACCGTTGATAACACAATCGGCAATTTTGCCTTGCTGTAAAACTGCTTCTATATTAGAATAACACGCAGCTTCCGCAACGCCTAAATTTTTTTGCATATATTTCAATCTTTCGGGGTTCGGATCGACCGCGGCTACAACTTCCATATATTGCAAGGTATTTACCCCTTCGTTTGCATATACGCAAGCGCGATCCCCACAACCTACCACAACTATTTTAATTTTTTTCATACTTATTTTACTCCAAGCTATCCATAATATCTGTTTCAAAGTTTTCTATCGTTTTTGCGCCATCGCCGATATTGCTTTGAGAATTTTTCATATAAATCGCCGTAATTTTGTTGACGGGATCCACCCAAAAATGCGATCCGTACGCGCCGCTCCAACCAAACGAGCCCTTAGGCAAATTGCCGCTGTCTTGGGTGAATAAACGCACGCCAAGTCCCCAAGTTACCCCTACCGATTGCGAGCCTGAATCCATAAATTCAAGCGGACAATGGGGCGTGTACATCTGTCTCAAAAATTCTTCCCCAATTACCCTTCTACCGTTTGGAGCAACGCCACCGTTTAGCAAAGTTTCAGCAAACAACGAATAATCCTCCGCCGTCGACATAAGTCCTGCCCCGCCGCTAAAATAGGTAAGCGGATGCGAGCCGTAAATATGCGTGTAATCCTCAGGCGCGTCTATCGCTTTCCCATTTTCGTCTAATCTATGCATTTTTACCATACGCGACCACTGCTCTTCCGTCGGCATAAACGTAGTATCCTGCATACCGATAACGTCCGCAATATTTTCCTTTACGTAAGAATTAAAATCCTTTCCACTGACAATTTCCACGATTCTTGCCGCGATATCTAAAGCCACGTGCGGACCGTACGACTGCGAAGTACCGGTTTCAAAAAATACGGGTTTATCCGCAAAATGTGCCACCACGTCTTGTAGCGTCCTTCTTTGCGATTCTTCCATTTTCGCCGTAACCGCCTCTATAATATCGCCCATCTCTATTCCGCTTGTATGTGAAAGCAAGTGAAAAACCCGAATAGGCGTTTTATTGATACCCGTAGTCTGCAATTCGCCGTCAACCAAGCGTGCAATGGGCAATCTTTCATACCCCTGTAAATACCTTGTAATAGGCGCTTGCAAATCCAATCGCCCTCGCTCCACTTCCAATAAAACCGCAAATGCCGTTACAGGTTTCGTCATAGACGCAATACGAAAGGTTGCATTATGCGCCAAGGGCGCACCTCCAACGCCATTTGTGCCAAATTCCGCTTGGTATACCCTTTTCCCGCACTGATTGACGATAATTTGCGAGCAGGTAATCGTCCCACGCGCGACGTCATTTACGTTTCGTTTTATTAAGTTTTTTTGCAATTTTTCAATATTTAACCGTCTCATAAAGCACCTATTTTTTTGCCGATTTATTGATAAATATATTCCCGCAAGAAATTCTCGCGGGAGCATACGTTTTATAAAGTTTTTTCGTTAATCAAGCACCACGAGTGCCGCTTTCCCTGCGCCGAGCTCAATATCCAACGATTTCTTTTTCGTGATGTCCGTCTTGCCCGAGTAGTTATGTACGTAGCCACTTGCCGCCTTGCTAAAATTCAAGGTTGCGGTACAAGCTTCCGTGACGCTGTTGTTGACAACGTAGTATGCGTCTTTTCCGTTATAATCAAAGCACCCAACAAGTACGCTTTCCCCTTTTACACTAGAAAGCGCGCCATAGGAAGCAACTAAATCCCTCTCGGGAATATCGCCGCAAGCCGACGTACCCGACTTCATCAAGCCTTTGCTCAACGAGCACATCAATACCTCGTCAACCTCGGTGATAAACTTGTTGATTGTTTGCGCGTAGCCGTACACTTCCGTAGGGTTGCCCTGCAAGTCGATCATTGCGCCTGCAAACTGTTCCCCTCCCGGGAAGGAAATAGGCACTACGTAGGTGAAATATTGAATACCCTTCGAGCCGTAAGCAAGCGCGGTATTTACAAGCCAGTGCAAATCCGCTTCGTTTGGAATACGCGTATTATCGCTAAACGAACAGGTCTGCACATAGAACCAGAATGGGATTTTCGCTTCTGCCGCTTTCTTGCGCATAATAGACATGTTATCAAAATAGCCGAGCTGCATTATACCAGCTTCATACAAAGGATAGTAAGCAAACGAAAGTATTTGCGGATTGTAAATACGAATATAATCGTCTATGTACTGCTCGTGAGAATATCCACCCGCAGGAATTTCCCCGTTGCCATAACGTTGCCGCTCGGTAGCATAATCAGGGAATACGTTGGAATGATATAAGAAATTTTTACCGAGCAACTTCTCAAACGTCGCACGCGAGGTCGCAATTTGCTCAAATTGCGAACGGCTGGGTTCGTCCTTGATGAGAATCCCGCCAAGTGCTTTCGGCTTATTTTTTATCAAAGTCTTATAAATTTGCGTTTCCAATTTATTTACGTCCGTTGCCGAGTCAAAGCCCGAACCGATTGCAAGATAGGAAATATTGAATTTTTCCGCATATTCCAGCGCCTTGACAACCTGATCTGCGTAGATGATATTGTCATAGAGCGCATAAGACGTATTGATATGACAAGCCGCCATTTCCGCATAGTGCTCTTCCGTCACCATATCGGCATACTGCGCGTTATACTCTTTAAGTCCCATACCGTTAAACGCAGCAATCGGCATCGTCTTATAATCGTGTTGCTTCATCCAGTAGGATTGATAGGTTTCGTTGGTGATAATGGTAGGCTGAGGTCTTGCAGTACTACTTGAACTCGCTTCATTTTCCTCCCCACTTCCGCAAGAACAAAGACTAAGACACAGCGTTGCCAAAGCCATACTGCAAATTTTTTTCAATTTCCTTTTCATTATTATTCCTCTTTATTCTTCTACTACGAGCATCGCCTCACCCGCACCAAGCGGTTTGTTCAGCACCTGTCCCGAAAAAACGAACTCATTTAAACCAATGATTACTTTCGCCTTGATTTCTTCCTTAAAGGTAAGCTCTGTCAAGCGTGTTTCCATGACCGAGGTATTCACGACAAAATACATATTTTTCCCCTGCCATTCAAAACAGCCGATGAGCATACCGTCGCACATAAAACGATCAAGTTTGCCAAACGTGCGAAGGGCGTATTTGGGAGGAAATGCACAAATCGTATCCCCATACGGAATCGTACCAACGAATTTCGCGTCGAGAATATAAGGCGCAATCTTATCAATTTTCGCGTTTAAATCCTGCGCAAAATAGTAATGCTTCGTGCGATTTCCGTCGCGCGAAATCATAGCGTTTTCAAAGGTTTCCACACCATCAGAAGGCGTCCAGTAGCAAAAATATTGCAAGCCCGTTACCCCGCACGCGATGGAGGTGTTATTCAGCCACGCCATTTCACTGTATGTCATATTCCTGACCGCGTCGCGGTTCCAAGAAGTAACCTGCGTAAAATTCCAAAGTGCCAAATCGTATGCTTCCGAAATCTTTTTCGCAATACACATCTGCTCGAAATAACGAGGATCGCAACACCCCTTTTCATGACGGAAGGGATAAAAATCGTAAGACGCCAAACCAACTTCTTTCACCTTCTCGTAGAAGGATTGAAAGAAATCGTAATAATCGTCAGAGTTTGCTTCCTCTTCGTAAGGCGACCACCAACCGCCGTTCAGTTGCCCTGCCGTTGCATACATAGGCATATGGTTGACGTAAAGCAACTTGTCGCCAATATACGGTCTTAATTTTTGCGCAATTTTTGCAAGCGCATCAAAAGAAATCCTACCAGGCTCGTCCAGTAGATTAAAACCGAGTACGTTTTCACTGTTTTTATAATATTCCAACTCAGAAGCGATTTTGCTAGGATCAAAATCTTCTTTGAGTGTGTTTTCAATAGGAATCATTATATCTACGTCGAACTTTGCCGCAGATTCTACCAAACGTTTGATTTCACTCAAAT
>JAGAIW010000037.1 GCA_017626305.1 Clostridia bacterium | reverse complement strand
GTCCGTAGAAGTTACGTAATTATTCTCCATATCTCGAACGCTAATCTTCATATTCCCATCGTAGTAAGGCGAAAGTACATCCAAGCCCTGCGCCGCACAAACGGTAACGGTTGAACCAGGCGTATTCACACCACCGAACAAGTTTTCGTACGTAATCGTGCCAGGGAAACGATCTCGCGTCGCTGAAGAAATACTCTGATTGCCCACCTTGGCGATATTCATTTCAAAATTCCCAACTGCGTCGTTAATCGAAAACTCAAAGAAGACAAGATTCGTTGTAAAGGGATTTTCCATACCCAAAACAGTACCGCCCTTTTCCGCAATACTCTTAATCCCTGCGTTATAGAAAAACTCCAACTCTGTCCCGAAAAGATTTTTGCTCATCTCCGTGCTTACGCCGTTCACCGAAAGCGTGATTGCTTCACCTCTAGGAGTGAGCTTAATCTCTACCATCTTCGAGCTATCGTAATAATCGGTAAGTTTCATCGTTACCGAACCGATTGAACCGCTTGTTTTCAAAGAGAAACCAAAACGGAAAGTCGAGAACGGGATTGCGTTGATAAACTCAATTCTTTCCGTACCGCCGGTTGAGTCGGATAACACGACGCCTTCTTTCGTCGCCGTCAACGTGCCGTCACCTTTGACAGAGAAATATTTATCCATCGTAAGCGAAGAACCGAACCCTACGTCAACCACGGGAATAATTGCACTCGTTGTTTCCGCATTTGAATAGACGTATTTGAATTGAACTTTATTATTTGCTTTGACTTCGTAATTCCCCACCAACTTCTTAAATTCGCCGTCGTCTTCCTTGACGTAAATATCTGCAAGCTGTGACGTAGGCTCAAGTGTTTTATATTCGTATGCTTTTACTTTGTCAATCGTATATTTTGCATTTTTTATCATATAGCGAGGCAACGCGAAATCATCAAAGGTAATGTTCTCGGACGCAACGCTATTAAAGGTATAGGCATACGACTTGGTTGTCAACGCGTCGTTATAAACGTATTCAACGCTATACGCGCCAACGTTTGATAAGAAAATTTCGGGATTATTTAAATCAATCTCCGTTCTTGTTTCCCCAAACTGCACGTAAATAGACAAATCCGTTTTCCCGTTTGCACTGAAAATTTCATACTCGGGCAATCTCACCCATTGTCCCGCGCCCATATCAGTAATCTTTTCTACGTTTAACGTAAGTACGTCTTTTTTCACCGCATTAATTTTGATTTCTAAAGTTTGCACGTTCCCAAAATTATCAGTTGCAGTATATACGATTGTATGAATACCTGTTTTTGTCGGCGTGAACATTCCGTTTTGAACACCGACCAAGCTTTCGCTCGTTGTATCTTTTAAATAGAATACCGACGACGCGACCTCTTTCAAATACACATCGTAAGCAATTACTTCGGGCAGATAAACCTGTTCGCCCACCTTGACGTATAAGGTGGTAGGCAACGACTCTTTAAGCGCCAAATACGGTTTCCTCGTATCTGAAACGCCGTTCGTTTCTGGATTTAATTGCGAGAAAGAAGTGCCGTAAATATCCAAAATTTCAAAATGGAATTTATCTCCAACGTATTCTTCCGCCCAAATGGAAAGATATACTTCGC
>JAGAIW010000036.1 GCA_017626305.1 Clostridia bacterium | reverse complement strand
GGTATTTTATTATGCGTTGGGGTAACAGCGCATCACTACTCGTTATGAGTAGTGATTATGAACTTATGGCTTAACCGCTACTCTACATAATAAAAAACTGAATAACTTTGAAAAGGCACTTGTTGAATGGTACGCACAAATAAGCGTATCACGCAATAAGTGCCTTTTCGTTTGCCCTTGCGAAAAATATCGCTTTATGCCTATTCGTGCGCCTCCTTATCGGATTTTGATGAAAACAACTAATCAAAATTCGATAAAGGAGATAAAAGCATGAATAAAATAACCGTTAATAAAATTATCGGCTACAAAAAATGGATAGCCGTTGAGGTTATCGAAGGCTCGGACGAGCATCAGGAAATCCTCCGTTGGAACAAAGCAATGCACATCATCCAATGGCAAGACAAGAAGGAGATGGACAAGCAGAGCGAGATTGCGGAGAACGAGATATCCTACGAACAGAAACAAGAGGAAACAGGCTTTGAACTCGTAGACGAGGACGAGCCTTCTCCCGAAGAATGGTACATACAGAATGAAGAAAACCGAGTGATATGGGAAGCTGTGCAAACGCTCCCCGAAAATCAGCGCATAATCGTCGTTCTTTTCTTCTACCGTGGTTACTCCTTCAGAGAAATTGCCCGTATGTTGGGCAAACGCCTTTATACAATACAAAAAAGCTATCAATCGGCATTGGACAAGCTGAAACCCATTCTCGAAGAAAAAATTTTTTGAGAAGTTTTCAATTTTCGGCTTCACAGGGTGGTCACTCGTGTAAAAAAACTTCTTTTACATAGGTGAGGGGATAAAAATCTGCCTTCCCCTGTGATCCTTGAAAATTGAATATCAGCATTCCTTTTACTTTCCTTCTGCTGTCCGAAAGGGCGAGCCACAAGAGCGAACACCCGAACGAGCCAACCGACAAGAGCCGTTCGAGGTCTTCAAGACTCTGACCGAACGGCGCAATCCGTGACGAAGGCCATGACAGGCAGAGGGGATAATGATACTTATGTCCAGCCACAGGTCGAGCGTTGAAGCGGTAGCAGAGCCGTGAGCCGTCGCAACCGATGGGGGCATCTGTGTGAGATCCACACGGGGGTGAGAGTCCCATGAGTCCAAATGCATGGACGGAAGGTATGTTCCCTTTGCTTGGGGGCGTTGAGGACAAATACAAGCAGAAAAGAAACGATTGATACTAAAACAAAACCAAAGGCTATCGTTTGAGCGTAAAAGCAAAGACGATAGCCTTTTTTTACTTATAGGAGATTACCATGAGAGAAATAAAAAGAAACGAAGTCTATTATGCAGACTTAAGCCCTGTACGAGGGAGTGAGCAAGGTGGCATCCGCCCCGTCCTCATTATACAGAATGATATAGGAAACAAACATAGCCCGACAACGATAGTGGCGGCGATCACGAGCCGTCAGACAAAAGCGAAGCTCCCCACCCACGTGGAGGTGGCAGTAGATGGGCTGACGAAGGACAGCATCGTCCTTCTCGAGCAGATCAGAACGATAGATAAAAACAGGCTGACCGATTACGTTGGCAGATTAGATAAGGAAACGATGGGCAAGGTTGACAAGGCCATCGTGATAAGTTTCGGAATCAAATACTTGGAGGAATTATTGAGATGAAGAAAGTAGCCGCTTATATGCGAGTTGGAAATAAGGAACAGTTGGAGCTTACCGAACAACAGCAAAAAGAAGCTATGGAAAAAGTGGCACAGGAAATGCATTGCACCTTGATGTCACCGAGAAAACCAATCCCGACTCCCGATGAACTCGCAGCAGAGGGATACGAGGTCGTAACCTTGCCGGACGAAGATCAGGACGCGGACAAAGCTCCTACGATGAGCATAGGAGGTGGAATACAATATATTAGAATCTTCTTTTAATTTGAAAGGTGTTGGCAGTTTAAGTTTGTGAAAATGAACTACGGGAGTATCTATTCCGCGTTCAGTTAAAAGTCTTGCAATTTGAGTCGGTCCGTATCCTTTGATACAAAGAGAAAAAATCTCTTTTACGACAGCCGCACCGATAGGTTCTATTATCCATTTTTCCTTATTTTCGGGTTTTTTCATATAGCCAAAAGGTGGGATAGATGTAAGATGTTTGCCCGAATTACCTTTCGCTTGTTTTACGGCTTTAATCTTTCGACTACAATCTTTTGCGTACATTTCGTTTAGGATGTTCTTAAACGGAATAATGTCGTCATCGGGGTTAGTTTCCGTAATATGGCACTTATGTATATGCCCACGCATCCTACGCTTGCGTACGGTGTGTATTATTTGAGCATTTCCAAGGAAACCGATTTTGCCAGCCATCCGATGCGAATGGTTGCCTGCGTAATTTTGGCACTCCCGCTTATCACTGTTTTCGTTTTGTTCCGTGATAAAATTATGGGCAACGTAACGATGGGCGGCGTAAAAGAATAAAAAAAACAAATAAAATAAATAAAAAGGAGAAAATTTTATGAAGAAATGGTTAACAAACGCAATGGCGTTGACGTTGCTTGCGGGCATTGGATTGAGTGCCACGGCTTGTGGCGTAACAGTGGTAGAAGAGGTGAACGAAAACCAGACGCAATTATACGTCGCCAATTATTCCGGCGGTGCAGGTAGCGTATGGTTGGATAATCTGGTGGAACGCTTTGAAGAATGTTATAAAGACGAAGAGTTTGAACCGGGTAAAAAGGGTGTACAAGTATTTATCGACCACGATAAACGGCACTCTTCCACGACGTTGGTTGATAGCGTAAAAATGAATATGTACGAAGTATATTTCGCGCAAGACGTTAGATATAGGGCTATGCTGTCTGCGTTGAATTGTATGGATATCACCGACGTGGTGAAAAACGTCAACGTGCACGATAATAAAACGATTGAGAGCAAGCTGTATGCCAGCGATAAAGCCATTTTAGGTGAAAGCGGAAAGTATTATATGTTGCCGCATTACGAGGTGTATCAAGGGATCAATTACGACGCAGGTTTGTTCGCTTCGAAAAACCTCTATTTCTCGGATCGTCAAGACGAAGATTCGGAATATCCTGGCACGAATGCGTTTGTGCTCTCTGCAACGGATAAAAAATCTTGCGGTCCCGACGGTGTATTTGATACGTACGACGACGGCTTGCCTTCGACCTACGACGAATTTTATAAATTGATGGATAAAATGGTGCTGTTCGGCATTACACCTTTCGTATTCAATGGCGAAAGTGTGCATTATACGAATATGTTGATGGCGGCGTTGGCTTCTAACTACGTAGGCGCAGACGGATGGGGTGCAAATTTCGATTACGACAGCGACGGCACGAAAATAGAGATCGTTACGGACTTTAACGATACGACGCCGAATGTGGAAGAGATGGCTATTACGCTGGAAAACGCAAACAAAATCAAAAGCTCTTTGGGTGTCTACTACGCGTCGGAATTTTGTCATAAAGTATTCAGTGGTGGGCAACTTTATGATACGGTATATTCGGCTGCGACGTATACGCATTTAGACGCAATGGAACGCTTTATGAGAAGCGGTTTAGACGGAAAAAGCAGCTACGTGGGTATGTTGATTGACGGAAGCTATTGGTATAACGAAGCGTCAGAAGGCAACATTTTTGCAGCCGTAAAAAATGATTATGACGACCTGAAAGACGTGCGGTTTATGCCCTTGCCTCACCAATACAAAGGTACGGTTACGCCGAGGGACGCAAGTGAGGCGTTGACGCCTGTGATTTCTAACGTGAACGGTGCATTCTCTTTCATTAGTGCTAATACGCCCGAGAATCACGTGAAAGTTGCAAAAACGTTCTTGTCATACGTTTACAGCGATGAACAATTGTTGGAAGCGACGAAAGATTGTAACGGTATCGCAAGAGGCGTGATGTACGATATGTCGTCGGTAGAATCTGGGTTTAGCTCTTACGCGAAATCCGTTTTCGATATGCGTGATGCGGCGCAAAAGGGGAATGGCATATTGAACAACCTTTCTATGCATCCCCTTTATCAGGCGAAAATAGATATCTTCCGTTTGGCGAGCGGTAGCGACTATTGGATGTCGAAGATCCCCGGAAAAGGAACCTACAACTTCGTATTTTCTGCTTTCAAAGACGGTAAAGCGACGGCAAAAGAATATTTCTTAGGATTAAAAATTACCGACGAAGAATGGAGAAACGATTATTTAACGGTTGTTAATGGGTAAAAAAGTAGAATTGGATTGTAACGTCAATTCAAATGTGGAAAGGGAAATGACTTGGCGTACTTGAAAAAGAACGCCAAGCGCGCCCCCAAAAGCAAAAAGTTTTTTAGAGAACCTCCTAAATAAGAATAAATATCCACCCGCATATGCTATGCGGGTGGATATTTAAAAAAGCAAGATTAATATTGTTGTTTCTTGTATTGCATAGGGGTGTTACCCGTATATTTTTTAAATATCGAGATAAAGTGCGACGTGTCGCAAAATCCGCACGCATATGCTACTTCCGTAACGGAATGCGTTTTTAAAAGCGAGATTGCTTTTGCGATTCTGTATTGATTGAGATACTCGTGGATTGTACCACCGATTTCCTTTTTAAAAATACGGGATAAAAACGAAGCACTCACGCCCAACTCGTTTGAAATTTGTTTTACGGAAATATGCTCTGCATAATTCGTTTCAATATACTTTATCGCTTGCGCCGTTCGCAAGGAATATACCTTCATTCCTTTTGTCGGTTGTAAATATAATGAAGGAAGCATAGCCAAGAATTCCACCACTTTGGCGTAAGCTAAAAAGGGTTCTTCTTTGACAAGAGCCGATTCGATCTCTCCAAAAAGTTTGAGCACCACGTCTCGGCTTTTTGCATCAGGTCGCAAAAACGAATCGTTCTTCTCCATCGCTTGAAGAAGCCTATCTATCATCCGTTCTCCGTCGGGAAGCGTTGAAAACACCTTTCGCCCTATGTCAAGTTGGTAATAATTGATATGCATAGATTCAGTGATTTGTCCATAGTGCATTCTCATGGGCGGTAAAACGCAAATATCGCCATACGTGGGGTGGTGCAAAACACCGTCGGAAAAAATTGAAAAATTTCCCTCTATAAATACGTTTATCTTAATGCAGTTACGCATAATCACGTTTTCCTTTTTCCATGCCCCTGCACGAGCATTTTTATTAAAATGGGAAAACTCCAAAATGCAATCTTCGTTGATCGGTTTTACAATGGGTACGTGATTCATTTTTTTTACTCTCTTTTGTTCATAAATTTTATATTTTTACGTAAAAATCCTATTATTTAGAATAAATATCAAGTATAATTATATCACGAAATAATTATTATGTCAAGAGGAGAAAAGCAAAAATGAAATATCAAGCGAGAGCAATGACTTCAAGAATGGAACGAGTCAAGGCGACCTATTTAAGCTTGACCGTCCCCACTACCAAAGATCCTTATAACCCCGAAAAATACAGATGCTACCGTTCGGGCGACAGATTGATAACTTTGGGGTATCTTCGAGGCTATGACAAGCATTACAACGCGCTCACGACGCGTATGCGCACTTCTTACGCCGAAGCGGAAGAACTGTACGAAGCAAAGCCGATGATATACGACGATGAACTGTTGCTTGGACACTTGTATCTTCCCGAATATACCGAGGAAGAACAGGCGGAATACGACCGTTTGTGTGATGCATTCAAAATGTCGTCGCATACCCTTGAGGCGCGCCCGCCGAGAAAGGACCATATTGCGCTTGACTATGAAAAGCTGTTGAAACTCGGGATAAACGGCTTGCGTGCGGAAATAAACGAACAACTTGCCAAGCTTGATTTGAACGCGCCCGATGCGTATCCCGATTTGGACGCTATTAAGAAATGGGAATTTTATCAGTGCTGCTTAATTGAATTAGACGCTGTTTCCGACCTTGCCAAACGGTATGCGGAAGAGGCGCTCCGATTGGCAGAAACGAAGCCCGAACCCAGAAAAAGCGAATTGATAAAGCTTGGTAATATACTCAAAAAAGTTCCCGACGAACCTGCGGCGGATTTTTACGAAGCGATACAGAGCGTACAATTCTTTTTATCTACTTTATTCGGGCTTTACGCTTTAGGACGTCCCGACCGCTATTTATATCCCTATTATAAAAAAGATATAGAAAGTGGCGCGCTGACGAAGGAATTTGCACAAGAGCTAATTGATAACTTTTGTCTCTACGTATCCGATAGAGTCTTTTCCCGTGCTGCCTGCGGCTTTATCGTCGGCGGCA
This sequence comes from Clostridia bacterium, assembly GCA_017626305.1. Taxonomy (GTDB): domain Bacteria; phylum Bacillota; class Clostridia; order Christensenellales; family Borkfalkiaceae; genus Scatosoma. The sequence continues at coordinate 3,530 of JAGAIW010000036.1, read as the reverse complement.
AGGACAAAAACGGAGAGCTTGTTGAAAACGATTTAACGTATATGTTTTTGACGGCACTCGATCATTTGAAGCTTCCCGATCCCAACGGCGCGTTGGCGGTAAATAAAGAAACAAGTAACGAACTTTTGGAGTACGCTGCGGATGTTTTATCACACGGAACCACGCATCCCGCTTTTTATAACGACGACGTTATCACGCAATCGCTTACCGAAAACTACGGTGTTGCACCGGACGACGCCGTGAATTACATTCACACCACTTGCGCGGAAATATCCATCATTGGTAAATCTAAAACTTATACCACTTCCGCTGTATTAGATCTTCCGAAATTCTTGATCAACACAGCAAAAGAACAAAATTTCGCCACCTTTGACGATTTGTATAACCAATACCTGAATACATTAAAGGAATACGCAAAACTGCGTGCACGTATTTACGCCGTGCGCATCTTGGAGGGCGCGCGTATAGGAAACGAAGCCATGCGAATTTGTACGCTCATCGATAACTGCGTTGAAAGAGGAAAAAGTATTTACGAGGGCGGCGAAAAATATATGTTCGAGCAACCCATTTTCATCGGATTTGCCACGGCAGTAGATTCGCTTATAGCCATTTCTGAGTTGGTATATACACAGAAAAAGCTTACCTTGCAGGAATTTATTCGTATCCTGAACGAAAACTTCACGGACAACGAAAATTTACGACAGTATATAATCAATAAGCTTCCGCATTACGGAAACGACGTTGCAGCCCCCGACGATATGGCGGCACGATTGGCGAGTTCTTTGCAAGGAATTTTCGATCGAATAATGCCACTTTGGGATCGTATGATGCCCGGAACTTTTAGCTACTTAAATCACGCCAAAGCAGGCGAAAGAATGGGCGCAACTTTCGACGGCCGCCTTGCAGGCACGTCTTATTCTGACGGCTGTTGTGTAGTACAAGGACGGGACGTCAACGGTCCGACCGCTATGATTCTCTCGCTGACCTCGTGGGATCAAAGCGCCTTGCTTGGTGGCATGGTTGTTAATATGAAATTTGGGAAAGAGAACCTCAAGGGCGATAAAAAAGCCAACTTTTTAGCTCTCGTTCGCGCCTTTATGGAACGCGGCGGCATTGAATTACAGGTCAACGTGGTGGATAGGGCAACCTTGGAAGACGCACAAATCCATCCCGAAAACCATCGAGATTTGATGGTTCGTATCGGTGGATATAGCGATTACTTCACGCGCCTTTCCCCCGTGCTTCAAAAAGAAATTATCGACAGGACGGAATATTGATATGAGAACGGTATTGATTACAGGAGCTAATAAAGGCATTGGTTTTGCAACGGCACAATATTTTTTGGAGCGCGGCGATAAAGTCGTTATCACGGGCAGAAACGAACAAAAATTACGCGAAGCAGTTGTACGCTTGGGTGGCAACGTAGACTACGCGGTGTGGGACGTTTCCGATATTCACGCCGGAGCGGCGGTTCTTCGTTCCGTTCACGAACGTGTAGGCGCGATTGACGTTATCGTCAACAACGCCGGAATCGTAACGGACGAGGACATCAGCGGCTCGGATTTTTTAACCAAAACCGAGCAAGCATGGGACAAAACTATGAATACAAATTTGAAAGGGCTTTTCTTTGCCGTTCAGGCGGAAGCGAAATATATGATTGAACACGAAATCCGCGGACATATCGTCAACGTTTGTTCGGAAACGGGCTTTCGTCCTGCACACAACGCTTATAGAATCAGTAAATGGGGAGCAGTAGGGCTTACCAAAGGACTCGCAAAGAAACTTGCACCTTATGGCATTATTCTCAACGGCGTCGCCCCGGGCGAAACCGCTACGGAAATTTTACGCCAAAAAGAAGGCGAACCTCGCCGGTTAAATTCTCCCCGTGGAGAACAGGCAATGCCCAGAGAAATTGCGGAAGCAATCTATTTCGTTGCAGGCAGTAAAAATATGATCGGGTCCGTTTTACTTAGCGACGGTGGAAGAGGGTTAAATTAAAATGACGTCGGGATGCGTATTTAATATACAACGCTTCTCTACCGACGATGGGGCGGGAATCCGCACCTGCGTTTTTCTCAAAGGCTGTCCGCTTCGTTGCGCTTGGTGTCATAATGCAGAAGGTCTTTCCTTTTCGCCCGAGATAGCGTGTTACGAAAGAAACTGTATCGGTTGTGGCGCGTGCGTTTTGGCTTGTGAGCAAAACGCTTTATCTATTGAAAACGGTAGAGTTGCCATTGATCGTACCAAGTGTATTTCCTGCGGCAAATGCGCACAAGTGTGTCCGACGGAAACGCTTTTGAAAATTGGCAAAAATATGACGGTGGACGAGGTAATGCATACCGTACGGCGCGACCGTATTTTTTACGGCGACAACGGTGGAATGACGATTACGGGCGGCGAACCCTTGGCACAGGCAAAGTTTGCCCTTTCCCTTGCAAAAGCCGCTAAAAAAGAGGGAATTTCAGTAGCCGTAGAAACCAGCGGTCATGGAAAAACGGAGGACCTACTCGCCCTCGCTCCCTTTTGCGATCTGTTTTTGTTCGACTGTAAAGCGTCAAGCAACGACCATAAAAAACTGACAGGCGTAAGCGATAAAGTAATCGTGAAAAATTTAAACGCGCTCGGCGAGACAGGCGCATCAGTCATTTTGCGTTGCCCTATGATTGAAGGTGCTAATATAAACGACGGCTTCGTTCAAAAAATAATAAAGCTGTCAATGGCGACGGCGGCAATAAAGAAAATCCAACTGATGCCCTATCACGCGACGGGACTTGACAAGTCTGCGATACTTGGCAAAACACAACAACGACGCTATGTTACCCCAAGCGAAGAAAGTTTGCTTCGGTTGGTAAAAGAAATCGAATTGAAAAGTGGAAAGCATTGCTTTTTTTAAGCATTTCTTTTCAATGACCTATTGAGTTTTGAACCTTTTAACGGGATAGCTCAATAGGTTTTTTAATTATTTACAGAAGTTATACGTTTATCTCCACAACCATTGATTGCAAAGAAAAAGTAATTGAAAGCTATATGCCCCCAAAGTTTGTCCAACTTTGGGGGCGTAGCTATGAATGGGGTTGTTATGATTCGAGAGAAGCGATAAATTGCTTTTTATCGGGTGCTTTTAAGCACGCAGAGCCGGCAACGAGAATGTTTGCGCCGCATTCTTTGCAAATTTTAGCGGTATTCACGTCTACGCCGCCATCTACTTCAATATGGCAATTAGGATGAATGATCGATAATTTCTCTTTTAATAAACGTACTTTGGGCATCATATCGGACATAAAACTTTGTCCGCCGAATCCAGGCTCTACCGTCATTACCAAAACAAGAGCGCATTTTTTTAAATACGGCTCGATTGCCTCCACGGGAGTGTTTGGTTTGATGCTAATCCCTGGTTTAACGCCGAGCTGTGCGATTTTATCTAAAGTTTTTCCGATGTTTTCGGGGGTATCCGCTTCTATGTGAACGGTCAGATAATCAGCGCCTGCTTTGCAAAATTGTTCAACGTAGCGCAAGGGGCGGTCGATCAT
>JAGAIW010000035.1 GCA_017626305.1 Clostridia bacterium | reverse complement strand
ATACTGATATATTTCCCTACGATATAGCCTGCTCGATATAACAGCAGTAGTGTGAGTAAACGGCTCATTCTGCCGTTCCCATCAGTAAAGGGATGGATACAAAGAAAATCCAATATAAACATAGGAATGATGAGCAACGGATCGGCATCTGTTTCGCTTTGGATATCGTCGAAAGCGGTGCAAATTTTGTCTATCGCAGTTGGCGTCTCCCAAGCAGGTACGGGTTGAAAGCGAACAAACTTGTTCCCACTCTCATCTTCTTCTGCGATAACATTGTCCGCATTCTTGTATGTGCCGCCGATATTTTTTCCGCTGAATTTATAAAGATCGCGGTGAAGCTGTAATAATATAGAAGGTTTCACGGGAATGAAATCATGGCTTTCGTGTATGGTAGTAAGCACGTCGCGATAGCCTGCGATTTCTTGCTCGTTTCTTGTTCTTGGTACGGCTTTGTTTGCGACAAGGCTTTTCAAACGTTCGTCCGAAGTATAAATACCCTCAATCTTATTCGAGGCTTCCGTACTCTGTATCTTTGCGATTTCAACAAGTTGCGTCAAAGTATCGGCTTTTGCTTCAATGAATAAGGTTTGCTCGCCTTTATATTCATGGATTTGCGTCAACTGAGATACGATTTCTGGTGTAAGTAATTTTTCCCATTTATTTTGGTAAGTATAGTTTCTCATAAAATTCTCAATGGATAGTTTTTGGTTTACCTTTATTATATACCCATTTTTATCTTTTGTCAATACCATTTTGCTCATTTTTTTTAAAATGATTAAATTGAATTGTTTTTTGATATGTTTTCCTTAAATTAAGATCCCAACTCTTTTCAATTTCCCTTTTCTTTGTTTACTGCGTATCAAATTTTGCGTAGTGAAAGGAAAAATCGCTCATATTTTTTAAGTGCAATTTTAAAGTGCAGCATTGAAAAACAAAACTGCACTTTAAAAGGCTTGCGGAAAGAAACTCGGCAAGGTATTTGACTTTTTTGGAAAGGTATGCTATACTACCTGCACACGAATGAATACGTACATGGGTATGTCGTTTTCGATTTTTTACAACCATTTTTGATGTGAAGACGGAACGACCACATGTTTGACCATTTACGGATTTGGACTACGTGGAAATAGTGGGAACAAGAGTACAGGAAAGCATCAGTTGCGGACACGAAAGACTTGGAAATGCTTGGAAAGTAATTAAAAAACTTTCTATTATGCCTTAGGGACCAAAAGGTCGTGGGTTCAAGTCCCGTCGTCTCAACCAAAAATAACGGATAGCCAGTAGGCTGTCCGTTATTTTTTTGTTTCGGCGTTGCGACGGGACTTGAGGGTGGGAGCTGTTTTGCGGGAGCAAAACGCTTTGCCTAAGAAAGCTTGGAAAAACAACGGATATATTTTTGTATTGATATGAAGTCTTTTTTTGCTTCTGTTGAGTGCGCAGAACGGGGACTAAATCCGTTTGAAATAAATTTGGTGGTTGCTGATGAAAGCCGTGGAAGTGGAACAATATGTTTAGCGATTTCCCCTGCAATGAAAGCACTTGGCGTAAAAAACCGCTGTCGGTTGTTTGAGATACCGAAAAACATAAAGTACATAACCGCAATGCCGCACATGAAAAAGTATATCGAGTACAATGGCGATATTTACGATATTTATTTGGACTATATTGATCCGCGCGATATTCATGTGTATTCGATAGACGAGTCTTTTTTGGACGTTACGGATTATCTTCGGATGTATCATAAAAGCCCACGACAGTTCGCAAAATTTCTTATTGAACAAATAGCTGAGCGTACGCATATTCCAGCAACGGTGGGGATAGGAACGAACTTGTATCTTGCTAAAATTGCGTTGGATATTGCAGCGAAAAAGCGTTCGGATCATATTGGGTGGCTTAATGAAGGTTTATATCAAGAAACGCTTTGGAAACACCGTCCATTAACTGATTTTTGGCAGATAGGTAAAGGAATAGAAAGGCGTCTTGCTAAATACGGTATGCGTTCTTTGTGGGGCGTGTCCAAGCTAGTATTTAGAAAATATTTAATTATTCCGTTTACGGGTATGGAAATTAATATAAACAAAGTGTATCGCTATAAGTAATATTGAAAACAATATATAGAGACGTTATACCCTATAAAAATATTTGACATTTTTATTTTTGTAGGGTACAATAATTATAGGTGAAAACAATGAGTATGATATAATAAAGGAAATCGTAGAAATGCGGTAAAAGAATGAGAGGTAAAAGATATGAATACGGTCAAAGTAAATTTTGCAAAAACCATGGGCAAAATCAAACCCATGAACGCGGTCAACAACGGTCCTGCGGGGTCGAGGGTCAGACAAACGGGGAATTTTAAAGACTACGAGGCTTTGCATATTCCCTTTGCGAGATTGCACGATTCGGCGTTTTATGCGGGAAACTACGGCGGGGAATATACGGTGGATGTGCATAGAGTATTCCCCGATTTCGACGCGGACGAAACCAACCCCGAAAGCTATCTTTTCGCGCCGACGGACAGCTATTTACAAGACATTGAATCGGTCGGAACGAAAGTGTTTTACCGCTTGGGTGCGGCGATCGAGCATCAACATAAAAAAGGCACGTATCCGCCCAAGGATTTTAACAAGTGGGCGAGAATTTGCGAGCATATCATTCGCCACTACACCGAGGGTTGGGCGAACGGCTTTCACATGGATATCGAATACTGGGAGATTTGGAATGAGCCCGAATGTAGAAACGCGGACGGATCGAATCCTTGCTGGCAAGGCACGGAAGAACAGTTTTTTGATCTTTTTGAAGTTACGGCAAAGCATTTGAAAAAGTGTTTTCCGAGCTTAAAAATCGGCGGACCTGCGTTTACGAGCTCTTGGGCGTCGATGTCTAATCGGTTCTTGCCCGAGATGAAAAAAAGAGGTGTGCCGATGGATTTCTATTCCTTCCATTGGTACGGAAAACGCCCCGAGGATTTCAAAGCGACGGTAGAAAAGGGTGCGGAGCAACTGAACAAGTACGGCTATCCAAACGCCGAACTTCACTTAAACGAGTGGAACTACGTTCGCGGTTGGCTTGGCGATAACTACACGTACAGCATGATCGCGCAAAAGAATATCAAAGGCGCGGCGTTTATTGCAAGTCTTATGGCGATCGGTCAAAAATCCGATCTAGATATGTTGATGTATTACGACGCTCGTCCTTGTGCTTGGAACGGGATTTTCGGCGATTTTGGGAAACTGTACAAAGGCTATTATACCTTTAAAGCGTTCGGGGAGATAGCGTCGCTTTTAGAGGAAACCTTCTCGGAAAGCGAAGAGGACGTGTATTGCGTCGCTTCCGCAAGTAAAGAGGCGGGCACGTTGATGCTTGCCCGTTACGTTGAAGAGGACGAGGGGATGCCCGACAAAGAAGTTTGTATTAAAGTGGAGGGGGCGGACTTTGGCGAAAAGACGGTGGCGCAGTTCTATCTTTTGGATGAGAACAACGATTTGACCTTGCAAAAAGAAGAGATTTTTTCTTCCGCGACCTTTAACGTATACGTAAAAATGCCCAAGCACAGCGTGTGTTTGGTAAAATTTATAAAAGCGTAAACAACAAAAGCAGAGATTTTTTTAAAATAAAAGCGTAGCCCACGACCTTTCGCAACCGCGAATGTCGTGGGCTTTATCTTATACAGAAACGACTGCGCCCATAAAGCGCAGTCGTAGAGAACCCCCTGCTATGCAGGGGGAGAAACTTTAGATTCTCGCACATATAAGATATACAAAAAAGCTCCTTTGTGCTAAACTAAATGTAGGCTGGCAATCGTACACAAGTAAGCATAAAGGAGGATGTTAAAATTGAAAAATCAAACTAACGACACATTTAGTTTAGCACACACGAGGTGGAAATGTCAATACCATATCGTCTTTGCGCCAAAATATCGTAGAAAAATAATTTTTGGGGCATTGAGAGCGGAGATGGGAAAGATATTGAGAAAATTATGTAGGCGCAAAGACATAGAAATAATAGAAGCGCACGCAATGCCTGATCATATACATATGTTGGTGAGCATACCGCCCAACGAAAAAGTATCCGAAAAAGTAAAGCCCCCACTTCTAGTGGGGGATACTTACTAAAAACTGCAAAAATAGAGCAAAACAGAATAATCATTCAATCAAAAAGTTGAACAAAAATGTTACGATTTAAAGTTTCCATTCCAGAACAAGTAAGACTTGAACGGAAACGCAACTTTCGCTCGCCCTTATGGTGATAAAAAATTTACTTCAGTCGTTCTATAATAGCCTTTGGTAATTCTTTCTCGCAAACGATAGCGTCGAGTTCGTTTGCGTGGCAAAGAGTATTTAAATAAGTGCGGTTAAATTTACTGCTATCGCATAAAAGAATTTTTCTTTTGGCTTGTCGTATCATAATTCTTCTTATATTATTTTCGGGTATAGAATTGTCGCTAGCCATACCGTCGGTGCTTAACCCACGACAAGAAAAAAATGCGATATTGACGTTGACGCAGGTGACGAGTTCTTTCTTTTTTAATAGCAGAATATCGCGCCTAACCGTTGGTTCGCTTACGAATAGTTTTTGCGCAAGTTCTTTCACCGTATACGTGCGCTCGGTAAGTAGTTTCACGTATTCTTCTTCTCGGTTGTAGATTGCCATAATTTGACCGCCTATTGATTAATACAATCAATATTATAATCAATTTTATGATTATATTGTCAACTGTTTTTTTTATGTATTGATAAACTTGACAATAGCGCGTGCGTTTGTTATACTTTATAAAGAGGTGGAGTATGGATTGTAAAATCGGTTGTTCAATTGCTTTTAACGTGTTTTTGGAAAGTTCGCTCAATTTTTGCAATGCGTTTGGTGGAAAAAATGAATTGCTTGCTTTTTTGAGGGATAACGTAAATACCGTAGAACTCCGTTCCGTGGATTCTTCTTGTTCATCCGACGACGTGTTGAATGCCGTGAAACTCTTACACTCGTATGGGATTAAAACGACTATACACGCCACGCTTGCATGGGCGAAAGAGTTTTTTGTACCGTATGAGAAGTTGTTTTCCGCGCGTATTCAATCGGTATACAATCTTACCGTGCATCCGGCTCAAAACGCGGAAAACACGAAGCGTATGTTGCAAGACGTTTGCCGGGCAATAGAGGAAAACGGTTACCCTGCGTATATCACGTTGGAAAATCAAAGGAAGAAAACGGCAACGGATTTCGGTACGTGTGAGGACGTTGCGCAAATTGTTAAAGAAATTTCTTCGCCGCATTTGGGCCTGTGTTTTGATTTTGGACATCAATTATCAAACGAGTACAAATATCAAACGGATTTTTTACAAGACGAGTTTTTAAAAAGAGTAAAACATACGCATATACATAGCCTTTATCAAGGGGTAACGCATTATCCTTTACACGTGGGCGAGACTGCTTTGGAAAGAAATATTTCCGCATTGTTGCAAAATGGATACGAAGGCGTGTTTTCTTTAGAACTTTCCCCAAATCGTTATCAAACGATTTTTAACGAAAAAGACGCGCTCGTTGAGTCTATTCACTTGCTTAAAAACGCTATTGAGCAAGTTCAATTTAAAAAGCAGATAACTGATTTTTACAAAAATAATTATTTGCAAACTTTAAAAAATACGAAACGCGGTTTCGATTGCTTGGAGAATTGTATTGCGTTAATAGGACACGCGGGGTATTTGATAAAATTAGGTGCTACGCGTTTTGCAGTCGATATTGCGCCGAATAATTTCCCTATAAGCGACGGGGCGAAAGAATTTATTTTAGACTGGATAAAAGATTTTGACGGCTATATCGTTACGCACGAACACGGGGACCATTATGATAGAAAGTTTTATCAAGCGCTTCCCAAACATCTTAAAAAATTTATGCCAGATTTTATGAACGTGGGAGGCGAAAATACGCAAGCAACCTACGACGGGGCGACGGTTCTCTTTAAAGATATAAACCTTTCGTTCTTTGAAAGCGGACATAGCGGCGGAGGGAAAAGTGTTTTAGAATACGGGTTTGTGATAGAACGTAAGTCGAGAAAATACGTATTCCTCGGTGACGTAAGGAATTATGCGTTCAAGTACCCTTCGTTTGGGAATGTTCACGCGCTATTTTCGCATCTTTGGCTAGGCAGACGTCAAGCGCTCGTTTGTAAAGAGTCCGACTACGTACGAGATTTTTGTTCGCTTGTCAACGGTTTTCATGCAAAAGAAAATTATATCGCACATTTTTACGACGTACACAGACCGATTGAAGATATGTGGAGTGCGTTGCATTTTGCGCTTATTAAACCGCACGTGCCAAACGTGAATATGCTTACGTCGGGGGATTTGATCGAATTATAAAGATAAAAGTTGTGACGATTGAGGAAAGTTTGAAAATTTTTGCGCAAGAGCCGTGTGAGTGTAAGAAGAAACACTTATTTACCATAGGGCATATTTGTGTGGAAAAAGGTGCGATTGAGAAATTACCGCAATTTATTGCGGAATTTCAATGCAAAAAAACCCTTTTTGTTGGCGGATAAAAACACGTTCGAGGCGGCGGGTAAGCGCGTTTGGTTAGGGACCAAAAGGTCGTGGGTTCAAGTCCCGTCGTCTCAACCAAAAATAACGGATAGCCAGTAGGCTGTCCGTTATTTTTTTGTTTCGGTGATGCGTTTCGCCGAAATCATGGATTACCGTGGCTGACGCTCGACAAGCTCGCTATTCCGTCGCTTTGCTCCTTACACGCGAGAAGTGACCGCAAATAGTGGTTGGAAAAAGCACGAAATTGACGGCGCAACGCCGCCCTGCCGAGATTCTGCGAGGTGGAAACGGCAGACGCCCGTCGCCGACATCAAAAAAATTTATAATATCTGCTTGAAAAGTATAGGATTTTATGATATAATCCTTAAAAGCACTTATTTTTAGGAGAATAAAATGTTAAATATTCAAGTGGATTTTAATAAGACCGTTGGAAAGATTAAGCCGATGCATGCAATCGGACAACCTCCTTTTACGGGTGGATTTTGCAAGCTTGACTTTACGCCAATGCAGATTTTAACCGACGCACACATTCCTTATTCCAGATTGCATGACGTCGGCGGGGCTTTTGGAAGTAACCGTTACGTAGACATCCCAAACATTTTCAGGGATTTTGACGCAGATGAAAACGATCCCGAATCTTATGATTTCGCATTTACGGATGAGCTCATAAAAGCGTTGATAGAATACGGTGTTGAGCCATATTTCAGATTGGGTGTAACCATAGAAAATCAATGTCAAATCAAAGCGTATCGTATTCATCCGCCCAAGGATTACGAAAAATGGGCAAGAATATGTGAGCATATCGTCAGGCACTACAACGAAGGCTGGGCAAACGGATTTTATTTTAACATCAAATATTGGGAAATTTGGAATGAGCCCGAAAACCGTGACGATCCCAAAATGAACCAAATGTGGACGGGAACAGCAGAACAGTATTACGAGCTTTATGCCGTTACGGCAAAACATCTGAAAAAATGCTTTGGTGATAAGATAAAGGTCGGCGGCTACGCTGCGTGCGGTTTTTACGGCATTTTCGCCGATCCTGAAAAATACGGACTTTCATTTCCAAAACGTGATGGCAATCGCTACAACGCATCAAAAGAAACCTATCGCATCAACTTTTTCCTTAATTTTATACAATATATTAAGCAGCATCATGCACCGATAGACTTTTTCTCATGGCATACCTACGGAGACGTTGATACTATCGTTCCTGAGACGGATTTTGTTGACAAGGTGCTTAGCGAAAACGGCTATGGAACTATTGAGACGCACTTGAACGAATGGAATCTGTCTCATGACAGAAAGATCAACAGGGGTACGTCGTATGCATCAGCAAACGTTATGGCTATCATGCTGGCTATGCAGCATAAAAAGACCGATATGCTCATGTATTATGATGCAAGATATATTGCGAGTTCCGCCTACGGAGGGTTCTATGATCTGAATACCTTTGAGCCTTCCAACATATATTATGCGTTCAAAGCATTTGGAGAGCTTTATGCTCTCGGAAACGAAGCGGAATGTATCTGTCACGAGAACGGAATCTTTACTCTTGCGGCAACAAACAGTGAAAAAAAGGCGATTATTATATCCAACACTAATGCGGATACAGAAGTTGGCTTGGAACTTCCTGACGGATTTTTAGTGTATACCATTGACAAAGACAATTTGTTTGCAAAAACCGACCTTACTCCCGAAAAATTCATACTCAAAGAGAATACCGTGGCAATTATAAAAAATTTCTGATATAACGAAGAATTCATTTTACCAAGATAACACAAAAGCAGACGGGGTAAGAAATCCAACTTCGCAACCAAAAAACGACAGGTTTCCACTTGTCGTTTTTTATCTAAGTCGCGGACTAGGTATATCATCATCTCACAAGGTGTGGCGAAGCTTATCAACTCTTTAAGCTGCATTTCATCACGCGCCAGCGTGCATTTCCCTTCGACTTGATGATATACACGGCTTTGCTATGATTTAGTGCGAGAGCACAAATCCCGTAACTACTTACTTAAAAATATTTTTTTTGTGTTTTGTATAAATATTCTAAGCTAAGGTATTCTTGTGACCTTAATCATATTTATGGCGCGCGCATGTAAAAAAATCAAAAAAAATTTCTATAAAAGTATTGACAAATGAAAATATATATGATATAATTTTTTTGTAGTATATTTTTACAAAGTGAAAAAATAAACGAGAAACTTAATTTTTATAAAAAGCGATAGGAGTATGGGAATGAAGAAAATTTTCGTTTTTCTTATGACGATTATTATGAGCGTTTGCGTATGCGCTTGCGGCGGTGGACAAACGCAATCGACGCCGCCTACAACGGAAGCGGTGGCTTTACGTATAGGGGAAGAAGCGTATATCAAGGTTGGGGAAGACAACGAAGCGTCGTACACAAGCGACGACGAATCGGTGGCTACCGTTTTGACGACGGGCGTCGGTTATATTTGCATTAAAGCCGTCGGACTTGGCGTTGCCGAAGTTTCCATGCAAAACGGAACGGTTTACCGCGTAGGCGTCAACCGCCCCGTTATGAGCGTATTTGACGTAGACAGCGTAGACGGCAATACCCTGCTCATCAATTTATTTGAAAGTGAAACTCACGCGCTTTCCATTGAAGAGAGTACGAAAAATCTCGCCAACGGTTACGAGTTTTCGTTAGACGACAAGTCTACGGCAATCGTCGGGGTGGACGGGGTAATTCGCGCAAAGAAAGAAGGCGTTACGACGCTGACGGTCAAGCGCAAATCGGACGGACTTTCGAGAAAAATCAACGTCGTGGTAACGGGCGATAGAAGCGCGCAATACGCAAGAGAATTTTACGCGAGTACGGATATTGTAAAAGATAGACATATCCAAGGCGTAGCCAGCAACGGGTTTGGCGATTACGTCATTTACGGGGGAACGGACCAAATAATAAAGATTGATAAGGAAGGGAATCTCGTCGGTAGCATAGCGTTTAAGGGCTCACTTCATATCGGTGACGTGGCGTACGACGATCAGACGGGTTGGTTTATCTTAATGGTTTCGCACTCCAAGGGCACGCGTGACGTAGAAAAAGACCCCAACGATCCAAGCGCATGGAGAAGAAATTGCTTTGTATATCTTGTCGACGGCGAAAAAATCGTTAAAGAGAATATGACGCCCGAAGAAGCCGACGTGCACGTCGTTTATATCGGGGATCCCATTATAAGTGTTGCCCGTCAAAGCGGATACGGTCCTTACGCAACAGAAATCTACCAAAAGGGGGTCTATGGTAAGTATGGTATAGCTAACACCTGCGACTCCTGTACGATAGGGCCGCGATTAGGTGGTTCGGACGGAAAACGGTATTTGACGTTTGCTGGCGGTTCAGGTTCAAAAGCGACAACGTATACGCTACAAAAACAAGAGTTGGACGGAACGTACGTTTTCAATGCAGACGGTACGCCGAAAATGGTAACGGTTACACACGGACACCGCATTGATAACGATTATCTGGTATTGATGCAGCTGGAAGTGGATAACCTATTGTCCTATGCCCGTCCGTTTTCGGAATTTGATACGGTAGGCGGACCGAAGGAGCTGGACAATCTTGCTTTATTCTATTACGGCTATCACGATTACGGTATTCAAACGCTGACGTACGATTCGTATGAAGACGTATATATGGCGTCTTGCTACGGTATTACCAACGTAAAAGACGAAAACGGCGAGCCGTACGGCACGCAATTTTCCAACTATAAATGGTTTGCTATTGACGCAACGAACGGTAGCGAGCAAGAGCTTATCGGCAACGGCGGCGCACGCGGTTTGGTGATGAACGCCAAATACGGAAAATTACACGAAGCGACGGGGATTCGCGGTTGGAGAGTAGATACGGCGCTCGGTTTTTCCAGCGATACGGGTATGATTTCAATGGGGGACGGGTACGTATATCTTTCGGATAGTGGAAAATATGCCTTAGGTAGCGGTCATGTTTTCGACCATAAGCTTATTCTTTGCAAGTGGGGCGACTACGCGTCCAAAATGGGCGAAGGCGGCTTTGGCATGACTATCGTAAAATAAGGAGAAGGGAATATGAAAAAGAAGACTTCCTTAAAAAATACGGCGATTGCGTTTTTAAGCGCGGCTATGGCGGCAATTTCGCTGGGCGGCGTATGCGCGTGGAATAAAGCAGACGCGGCGGAAACGACGTTGACTACTTATAAAAATTTAATCGCTTACGATACCCAAGCCTTTACGCTTACGGAAGAATACGAAGCGTGGGGGGACGCGAATACGTATTACGAATCGAATTACGTAGCCATGGACCCGGCGGGGATACAACGCGTGCGCTTGGATTACGGAAAGTCGGGAATTTTGCTGACGAGTAAGAAGACGGGTGAAAACGCGGAAAACAGCTCGTTTTCTTTTGCGAATACCTTTTACGGGGAATTTAGCATGGATTTCCGCGTGTTTTCGGAAAAGAGCTATTTGGGCGCAAAAGCGATAGATAAAAATACGCCCAACACCTTTTTGGATATGCGTTCGGTGGGCATGACGTTTACGTCGGCAACCGACCCTTTGAAGGCGTTTACCGTATATTTTAACGGTGCAAGCGAAAGCGACGCAAATAGGGTTTCTTCCACCGTTGCCATTGTAGGCGAAACGTACGCAAACGGTTTGGGCTACGGCGTAAATACGCAAAATCAAGCGGAGAATACCTTTTTAAGCGGTACTTCGTTTTGTAACGTATATTCTAAGGCTTTGCCGACGGGAAATTCTACGACGTTTTCGTTTAATCCTGACAATATGCAGGTATGGGGTACGACGGCTTCCCTTAGCGATTTAGGCGGCTCGAAGGGGTACGATTACGTAGAGAAGAAGCTTTTAATCCGTGATTTGGAGAACAACCGTTTAGGCACTTCGCAGACGGCGGAACAGTTTTTTAAAGAAGGAATTTCTTCTTTGTCTTCCGACGATTTTGCGGGCGGTTATACCGTAACGGTGACGGTGCTGGATATGACTGCCGATTCAACGGCTCTCGTTTCTACCGATACGAAAGACGTGCAAACGGTACTTGACGAAGACGGGTATGCGCGTACGGCGAAGATATTGCTCTATAACGTATGCGGGCAAAGCTTACAAATACAGGAAGGCTTTACGGCGGAAACGGTTTCGCATACCTTCCCTGCGTATTCGGGTTCTTTGACAGCGCCTGCGTCTTCGGGAGTGACGGCAAACGGCTACCGCTTAACGGCGAATGCGAAAAATGCGGACGCGGAAGGCAATACGTTTATCCTTGACGGGGAAGAATTTACAAAAACGACGGAATATAACGGTCAAGCCGTGCTTGCCGTCGGCGCGCTTTCTCAGCAGTATGCGCCGAAAAAGGCGTGGAGCAATCTAACCAGACTCTCGTTGGTGTATTACGGGCTTGGGGATAGAATGTTGGAACAAGACCCGTATTCGGACGTAAGAGAAATCGGCGTAACATTCCGCAGTAAATCCAACGCGGATAAAGCGTTTACCGTATATTTGCGCTCTTCGGGCAGCCGTCAAGGCTGTAATATGATTGCGCGCGTTGGGATAGAAGGGGAAACGTATCGCAACACGCAGGGTTCGTATGGATTTACGATGGACTATACGTATAACGGCAACGGAGCGTTCGGCAGAAACGATTACGCGTATACGAATATCGGCGGAACAATGGGTATGTATACGAATAAATACCCTTCGGTATATAAAGACAAATACGCCAACTTGCGTTTTGACCCTGCGACTATGAAGATTTACGCGTATGGGGTTGAGAGTGACGCAAGCGGTTGGCTGATGTTGCGCGATTTGTCCGACGATACGCAAGCTATGGGCAGCGCAAGTGCTATTTTGGGGAATACGCTTACCCTTTCGGCAGCGGATTTTGCAGGCGGGTTTAACGTGGAAATTTCCATCGAGCAAATGAATACCGAATGGAACCGCGGCCGCAATAAGGTGTATTCGTATTACAACGGCGCTCAAACGGCTATGGCGATTTCGTATACGGCAAACGACGGCTACGTGCTTAGTGAAGGGTACGATAGAAAAGCCGTTGTCGACGTGTTTGCATTAGATCAAACGGCAACGATTGACGCTACGTCCGTGCAATATAGTAAAACGGCTACGTATAACGGTGATAGCTCGCGCTTGACGTTTACCGATTTGGCGTATCGTGTACCGCGGACGGAAAGCATTGCGTTAAAAGCGAAAATTGCCGACGTATTCGGTGGAAACGTTGCGGTAACGTCGCTTTCGTATACCAACAAAGACGCTACGGATACGGGTGTGATTGCTTTGCAAGACGGGCAGGGTACGTTTGCGCCTAAAACGTTTGGCGAATACGTATTTACACATGGTAAGCTGACGAAGACAATATACATCACTACGCCTACCGCACCTAAGGTGTCGTTTGCGGAAGGCTTGAAGACGAAAATTTATCAAGGGAATGCGTTTGTCGTATCCGAAGACGACGTCGTCGTTGATTCTGAATGGCAAACGAGCGTGAGTATCTATTGCGCGTATAACGGCAGAGAGATTGCGTTGACGGAAATCGATTCGCAAAAGAAAGGGAAGTACGATATCGGCTACGTGGTTCTTGATGAAGGCGGCAGAGAAGTATCTATCAGTCGTACGGTGTACGTCGTGGACGTGGATAGCGACGCGCCGCAAATTATGTGGACTGCGCCCGTCGCCGTTTCGGTAGGGGAAAGTATCGACCTTTCTTTATTGCAGGCATACGACGAAAGAGACGGCATTTTGGACGTCGTCATCAAGAGCGTTGTCTTAAAGCAAAAGACGACGGAAAAAGCGTTAACCGTGGAAGATAGTAAAATTACTGCGGACGCCGCAGGGGAAATATACTTAACGGTTACCGCAACGGACGAAGCGGAAAACACCACGGAAGTTTTATACCGTATTTTGGTGCAAGCAACGACGCAAAGCCCTGAAACTAGCGACGGGTGCGGTTCGGTATCGTTTGGTTGCGGCGTGCTTGCCGTATTCTTCGGCGCGGCAGTAGTATGTCTGCGTAAACGTCGCGACGAATAAAATTAAAAGTTACGAAAAGACAAGCTTTTCCCACGCTTTTTAATACTTCTTGAAATATGATTGACAAACACCGAAAAAAATGGTATTATTAGGAAAATGCTTTTTGCGTTTTTGAAAATAATTATTTTTTACTATAATCGACGGTGGGTACAATCATGACGACGACAATGAATAAAGTAAGCAGACATTCGCTGATGAAGAAAAAAAATATGCGGTTGATTATCGAATATTTTCGCGAAAATGCTTGCTCTACCTTTCAAATCGGGAAAGAAATCGGACTTTCTAGTGGCGGCGCTAAAAAGCTGGTTGACGATATTGCAGACGGCGGCTTAATTGTCCGCGTACCGTCCGTAAGACGGTTTGAAAGCGGTCGTACGCCTCTCAGCTATGAAATCAACCCAAACTACCGCCGCGTACTAATCGTCAATTATGCGGACGCGACGGTGTCTTTGTTGGATTTATGCGGAAACGTAGTCGAAGTTCTTCGTGTTGATGACGTTTTCGACAATGAAGACTCTAATAAATATATTCTTGATACCATTGAACAAATCAAAGCTATGCTTTCACGGCATACGGACGTGCCGCTTGGCGTGATTGCCCTTGTGTACGTGGGAAAATTTGACAAACAGGGAAATTGCCGTTTTTCGGGCATGTTCAAAAATATTACGCTTAACATATATGAAACGTTCAAAAAGGAATTCGGCGTAGAAGTTATTGCGCATAACGATTTACAGTTCGCTTTGATGGCAGAGCGCAGAAAGGGCGTATTTAAGGGGAACGAAGAATCGGCTTGCCTTTTTAATATCGGTCGCGGCGTTTCTTGTAGTATTATGATTAACGATAAGCTGTACGTGGGCGCAAACGGTATCGCGGGAGAAGTGGGGCAAAACCTGATTATCGGAAATCAAGACGTCCGTACGACCAACGAAGATTATATTTCTTGGTGGCGTATTAAAAGGAAGTTGGAGAAAAAGATTGAAAACGGTGAGCAGTTTGCCTTAAAAGAAGGGTTTAACCATGCGGATGCGGTGATTGCGTATAAAAACGGTGACCCTATCGTACGCGAAATTGTAGATTGTTCGGCGAAAAATATGGCTAGACTTTTGAAAAATATTACCGATTTAATGGATTTCGGCATTATTATCTTAACGGGAAAGATGTTGGAATTTGGGGACGATTATTATCAGCTGCTTATCGACGAATATCAAAAAATCGGACGGCAAATGTTCAATTCGGATTGTTACGCTCAGGTGCGTATCGTTCGAGCGGAACGCAACGAAGACGAAGATATTTTAACGGGCGCGTTTGAATGTGCAAGAGATAAGGTATTTGAAGATTTTGTACAATCGCGCTTATCTATCCGCTACGAAACCGTAAAAGCAGGGGAATAAAAATTAGAGAAGAAGACCAAACGGCGATTGTTCGTTGTTCGATCGACGGAATCGCCTATTTCTTTACTATAATATTTTTACAAAGTAAAATAATCATACGTTTTATAACTTGTCGTATATTTTTGTAGGTGAAAATTTGCATTTGGATATTGACAAGATGTAGAAGGTGTGATATAATATACATATATTTTCAAATAGTAAAAAAAGGAGATTTGGAAAGTGGTTGAAACAGAAAAAAGAAAAACGTTTAGCGGATGGTCAAAAAAGGCAAAAGACCGCGCGTTTATTCTTGCTATGTTGGCAATTCCCGTTTTGCATTTTGCAATTTTTTACGTGTATATCAATTTCAATTCCATTTTGATGGCGTTTCAAACGCAGTTGGAAGGAAAAATACAATGGGGTTTTCAACATTTTGAAAGAATGTTCACCGAATTTGGTTTAGGAGACTCCATTTTATCCCAAGCATTTATCAATACGTTGACGTTTTGGTTTACGTCTATGCTTGTCATTTTGCCGATTTCCTTCGTGCTTTGTTACTTTTTATACAAGAAAGTAACTATGTATCGTATTTACCGCGTTATTTTCTATTTACCGAGCATCATTCCTTCGTCGGTAACGGCGATTTTGTTCAAATACATGATAGCAGGGAATGGACCGATTGCGGAAATATTTATGTCCATGACGGGGACGGAGCTGCCCACGCTTTTAACGGATAGCACGTACGCAATGAAAACGCTTTTGTTTTATAACGTTTTCTTTGGTTTGGGTACGAATATGGTATTGTTCAGCGGCGCAATGTCGAATATTGATTCTTCCATTATCGAAGCGGGACAAATCGACGGAGCGAACATGTTTGTTGAAATGACGCAGTTGGTTATTCCTATGATGTGGCCCACGCTTTCTACCGTTATGATTTTCGACTTCGTCGGATTGTTCAATGCCAGCGGGCCGATTTTGTTATTGACAAAAGGGGCGTATAATACGTATACCATTTCCTACTGGATATACGATAGGGTTTTGTTTGGCGGTACGTATAATTATCCTGCCGCCGTAGGCTTGTTCTTTACGTTAATCGGTGCTCCGATTGCGTTGTTTATGCGCTGGCTGCTCAATCACGGCGTAGACGATATTACAATGTAAGGGGGCAAAAAAATGGCGATAGAAAAGAAAAACTACGTTGGAAACAATAAAGTTAGAAAAGCGGTTTTCGGCATTGTATTTATTGTATTTTTGCTGTACGCCGTTGCGTTGCTTACGCCTTACTTCTACGGCTTTGTCATTTCCGTGAAGGAAAACGGACGCGCATTCATGCGTGACCCCGTGCGTATTACCTTTCCGTTTTATTTTAACAATTACATAAAAGCGTTTGAATCGTTGGAAGTGGAAAAGACGGGATTTTTTGGAATGTTCTTTAATTCCATTTGGTATTCCGTCGGAACGACGTTGTTTTCGTTGTTCTCCTGTACGTGTACGGCGTACGTTATTTCTAAATACGAATTTAAGGGAAAAGGCTTGATTTACAGCACGGCAATCGTCGTGATGATGATTCCTATTTACGGTTCGTTACCGGCAAGATACAGACTGTATACGCAGGTCGGTTTTATCAATTCTCCTTTGATTTTGATTGCGTCGCTTGGGGGATTTGGCACGTATTTCATTTATATACACGCCTTTTTTAAATCCCTGTCTTGGAGCTATGCAGAGGCGGCGTTTATCGACGGCGCAGGAAACTTTAAAGTGTTCTTCACGATTATGGTGCCTATGCTGTTGCCTTCGCTGAGCGCGCTTGCGGTAATGAGCTTTGTCGGCGCATGGAATAATTATTCCGACCCGTTGTTGTTCTTGCCGAAGATGCCGCCGCTTGCGTCGGGTTTGTATACGTATGAATTTAATATGCGGTATACCGCAAATCACCCCGTATATTTTGCGGGCGTTATCATTTCCCTAATCCCTGTAATCAGTATTTTTGCTATCTTCCAAAATACGATTATGTCCAGCGTTTATACGGGCGGATTAAAGGGCTAAATTAAAAGAAAATATATTGTATAAGGAGTATATATTGTGAAAATGAAAAAAGCACTCTCATATTTGTTGGTTGGTATTCTTGCCTGCGGCACGGTTGGTTCTTTGGCGGCTTGCGGCGGTCCGGATACGGAAAAGACGTTCTATTTGGAAGTTTCTAACGCAGGGTTTGGTCAAACGTGGGTCGATCCGCTGATTGAAATTTTTGAAGCGGAACACCCCGGTATCACCGTGGAGAAATCGTCTATGACCAAAAAGGACGCGGAAATGATCGGAAAGGTTACGTCAGGCTCTACCGAGCTGGACTTGATTTTCCCTGAATATTCCAACATTATCGGTCAAGTTTATCAATCGATTACGGTAAACGGTGTTACGTACGAATCCCCGTTTGCGGAAATTTCCGATATTCTCAACGCCAACGTTCCTGGGGAAAGCAGAACGATGGGGGATAAAATGAACGACGAGTTCTACAATTATTTCACCACGGTATTAGACGACGGAACGAAGAAACATTATATTGCGCCTTGGATGCAATCGCCTTTGGGAATCGTTGTCAATCACGATATTTATAACGAAGCGACGCACGGTAAGTTCCCCAACACGACGAATGAATTTTATTCCTTCTGCGACAATATGGCAAAAATGGGCGTTATTCCCATGACGCAATCTTTGGCAGATTCCTACTGGGACAGCATTTGGGATATTTGGATGTATCAATACAACGGACAGGCAAACATGGACGCTTGGTTTCAAGGCTATCCCATTAAAGACGGCAGCGTGCAAACGGACGCTCGTTACTCCGTAGAAATGATGCAGGATAAAGGCATGTTGGAAGCGTTGAAGGTCTTTGAGAACATAGTTAAATACAGAGATACCAACGCTTGGATGGATTCGCTTTCCTATTCCTTGGACTTCACGCAAATACAAAACCGTTTCTTGGAAGGGGACGCAAATATCGCTATGTTGCCTTGCGGCGCTTGGTTAGAGCGTGAAATGGAAGCAAATTACAGCGGTGACGAGCTCAACCTTACAATGGAACGTATTCCCGTTATCAGCGCACTTGGTACGAAGTTGGGTATCACCGACGCCGAGCTTTCTGCGATTATTGATTACGTCGACGGCGAAGGTCAGCTGCCTACCTTTACTTCCACGAAAGGGCTTACCAACGATAAGGTGGTAGAAACCGTCCGCGAAGCGCGTTTCATGAACCCTGGATACAGGGGCTACGGCGCGTTGATTCCCGTATACAGTAACCACGTTGATTTAGCAAAGGAATTTTTACAGCTTATGGCGTCCGACCGCGGTATCGAAGCTATGTTGAAAGAATGTGGCTCTATGGCGGCATACGAATACGACATTAAAAATAGTCCCGTTAAAGACGAGATTTCCAGCTTTATGTACTCTGTAAACGTTCGCGCGCAAGAAGGCTACTGTTTCTCGGAAAGAAGCAAGCTCTTCACGTTGGGTGGTTTGACCTATATTAACGGTCAAAGCGATTTAACGCCGTTGTTCGCCGCTAAAAACTTGAAAGACTATAAGAGCGCTGAAACGGTATTCACGACGAGCTATACGTATACGTCGGGGCTTTGGAGTACGTATTTAAGTACGGCAGGCATTACGTTGGGCTAAGAAAAACGGAAATGAACAGGCTGTCGGCGAAAAACGCCGACAGCGATACTCATAAGGGTAGTTTACTATCATAGGAGACGTAAATGAATAAAATAAAGAAAGTAATCAATAAGGCTGCGGCGTTGCTCCTTTGCGTACCCTGCGTTTCTTTGGTCGCTTGCGATACGTCGGACGGCGGAAAAAACGAAGTAAAAATTTGGAGTACCTATAATACGCTCAAAGTATTGCGCGACTATGCAGGTCCGCCTGAAAGCGGCGGCGCGTATCCCGATTTAGGCAAGAAGTTGGAAGTAAAAATGTGCTTAGGGGAAACGGAGGTGCGCAGCTTATGGTTACGCCTAAAAAGGCGGTGCGTTCCGCAAAGCTGACGGCGGGAGATTTAACAAACGAAAACGGCAGCGTTCTTTCTAAGGAAGATATCGACGTATATTATCAGTATTATTTATACGTAGAAAACAAGACGAAGGCGCAAAATAACTTCAATTATCCTGCGGCTTGGACGCCTGATATGATTTTGCCGATGGATATTTGCATTGCAAACGGGGAAAACAAGATTGCAGCAGGGAAAAACCAAGGCTTTACGGTAGAATTTACAACGACGTCGGACACCGACCCTGGAACGTATACGGGTAATTTCAGCCTGTCTATTGACGGTGAAGTTACGACAATTCCCGTAACGGTGGAAGTCATGGGTGTGGATATTACCAAATCCCATGGGAAAAGCATGATTATGACGGGCAGTACGGCAGGTCGTATGAACGGGGAATACAACACGACGACGTATTATAAAAATTATTACGAAACGTCGCTGTACGAATACGATTTTTGTTGCGATTACGTTCCGGGGTCAACCGACCCCGTAGTAATGCCGCAAAGCGTACTCCATTACTGGGATCACCCGAACTTCACGTCCTATTGCATTCCTACGTCCACGTATACGGGTAGTAGTGCGGCAAACCACATTAAGAAAGGGGAACTGTTTGAATATATCTATCAGCTTGCCATAGCGTCTACGCCTGAAAGGCTGTTGTTGGATAAAGCGTATCTGTTTACGCCCGTGGACGAACCTGAACCCAGCGAATATGACGAATGTCTTGCCGCGGTGCAGGCGGTTTACGAAGTGGAAGAACAGGTAGTAGAATACCTTGAAAAAGAAGGGTTTTATGAAAAGGCAGGCTACGACGCGGAATACCGTGCTATTTTGGAAGACAGCATTTTAACGCTGCCTATCGTTCAAACGTCCACTTACACGCAAGCGTTAGAATTAGGCTCGGATATCAACACGCATTGTTCGCATTTGCATGCGTACGGTTCTTCGGCGGCGCGCGAAACGTATTACAGCGTACGCGAAGGCTCTGCTCAGCGTGGCGGCGAAGCTTGGTATTATACCTGTATGTATCCCATTTATCCCCATCCAACCGACCATCTTGACGATTATTTAATCGGTGGACGCATTATGCGTTGGATGCAAAAGGATTACGATTTGGACGGGTATTTGCATTGGGCGTTTTTCCGTTATTACGTACGTAACGGTTCTACGAATACCGATCCGTACAGTAATGCCGAACGTTTCCCCGGCACAATGGGCGACGGTTTTAAAACTTATCCGGGATATAAATACGGTTTGGATACGTATATCCCCAGTATCCGTCTTGCGGCGTTCCGCGACGGGCAGGAAGATTATGACCTGCTTTGTAAGTTAGACGAAATTATTGCGGAAAACGAAGCGTACTACGGCGTAACGCAGGGCACGGTGGATGCGCGTATGTTTATTGCCGATATATACGAAAAAATGTATACGGGTACGGTATATAACCAAAACGACGCGGAATTTTATCAGTTGAGAGACGAACTTTTTGACGTGGTAAAACTCTTTGGCTCGGAAAGTAAATTCTTGGTTACCAAAGAAGAATCGGCAACGGAAATCAAGAGCAACATTTATCTTGCAAACGGCTATACAGTCAACGTAAACGGCACTCCGCTGACGCCTTCGGGCAGCGCGGGAGCTGGGAATAAATACGAAATTACGCAATCGAGAGATAACGAAATCGCGTTGGATATTCAAATTATCAAAGACGGCGTAGTTGTGGATACGTTGTATTTGTTCTTGTCGGGCGCGACGCATACGGTAGATTTATCGGCGACGACGGTATTTACCACTAGTGAAAACGGTAGCGTCACCTATGCAGACGGCGTGCTGACGGCAACGTTAAAGAGTAAGGACATATCCGACGACATTATTGCCGCTTTGACCTACGTACCGTATTTGAGAATTAGCAGCGTAGGCGTTTCTTTGACGGAAGTCAATTCGCTTTCTATCACGCTTACAAATAAGGGCACGCAAGACGTTACGCTGAAAACGCGGTTCAAATCGGGCGCGTATACCTATGACTTGCAGCAATACAAGATAGCGGCAGGAGAAACGAGAACTATCGTTATCGAAGGCGTTTACGCATACGAAACGTTGTTTGGCGTACTTTCCAGCGCAGCGTTCGAGTTGTATACGGATAATACAAGTGCCGACGGTAGTCTATTGCCCGATAGTATTTTGGCAATCAGCGAAATCGCTTACGATATCAAAAGGGGGAATGTGTAATGAAAAGCAGTAAAAGCATTTCCTTAATCTTAGCAGCTTTAACCGTTTGTTCCTGCGGCTTTTTCGCCGCAGGCTGCGGGGAAGAACCGACAAAAGCCGTTTCTTCAAAAGAATACGTTGTCAATTCTTATGAAAGCTATGCCGATTTGGTCAAGGTGTATGCTCCAAGAACAATGTTGGGAGAAATTACGCTTTGTCAGGAACAGGCGTACGTTACGGACGGCAAAGCCAGCGCGAAATTCCATTTTATAACCGACGTAAAAGACGGTGATATTATCAGTAGCTCTGCGGATACGCGTAACGTTTCTACGATTACGTATAGCGCATACGATTATCCCGACGAGTATAGATATCTCAATAAAGTGGATTATTTTTCCGTGGATATCTATAATGCGGAAGATAAGGAATACGATTTATATTTCGGTGCAAAGTCTGAAAAAACGTCCAAGTTTATTTATACCAACGGTGCGCGTTTGGCTGCAAAACAATGGAACCGTATCCGTTTTGACGTAAATCCGTATCAATACGGTGCGAATTCGGACGTCATTCAATACGATTTTTATTTCCTTGGTATGGAGTCTTTGCCTGAAAACGGGGCTACCATGTACGTGGATAATTTCCGTATCGGGCTTTACGACAAAACGCCGCAAGCGCCCAAGTATGTAAACGACAGCGATATTTTCTACGGCGGCATAGACGTTTTGAAGTTTGACGCGCAAAAAGATATGTGTTACGTTTCTACGTCGTCTTCTGCGCCTGCCAGCCGTTTTGCGCTTTGCAAAGCAAGCTACGACCCTGCGGTAAACGTATTTGGGACGGACGGTGCGTTGCGCATGGATATGCATCCCAGCTGTTTGAACAACAAGAGCTTTTGGATGGAAGAAAGCGACTATAACGTGGACGTAGATTCGTCTATTATAAAGCTGTTGAACGGTGCAAAATCTGTAAGCATACGCTGTCATAATCCCGGCGTAGACGCGCAAAACGTTTGCTTGTACGCCAGCTATCAAGAAGGCACGATCAATGAAAGTATTGTCGAAAAGCGCGTATTAGTCGGCGCAGGGGAAACGGTGACGATTACAATAGACGACGAAGAAATTCTTTCTAAAATGGATAAGCTGAAATTCGGCGTTGCGTCTTGGCGGCTTACGGGATATTCCAGCCTGTATTTTTCGGGCTTGAAATTTACGGTGTAAAGGGGGAAATGGTTATGAAAGCAAAAAGAAAGATAGCAATTCTAACGTCAGCCCTTTGCGCGACGACGTGTTTGGTACTTGGTGCGGCTTGTGCCGATAAACCGTCCTATCAAGCAAAGTATTACGCCAACTACGGCGAATGGTTTGTTTTACCCCAAGCGGAAAGCGTTTCGGTCGTTGATGCGGACGGAAAGGCGGTAGCGCTTGTCGACGGTAGCTTTTTGGTTCGTGACGTCGACGGGTATACGTTGACGTTTACCAACGGTTGGAATTCGACGAAAAGTCAACTGTCCGTTTCGGCAGGGCAAGCGCCCATTATACAAGCGGAAAAGCGTATGATGTACGCTGCCGTTGGTGAAAAAGCGGAACTGATCGGCGCAACGGCGTCGGATAGTATTTCCCAGGTTGCCGTTACGGGGAAAATGTATAAGGGTGAAACGGAAATTGACGTTACGGACGGTTTTGTGCCTGAAACGGTGGGTACGTACGAATACGTGCTGTCCGCTACGGGCGGCAACGGAAAAACGTCTACCGTAACCGTACCGTATTACGTGGAAGAGAGCGAAGAAGTTTATGAATATAAGCTGTCTTCCTTTGATAAACCGTACGGCGTCAATCAAATCGGTTTGCGTACGGGACTCGTGTCTTATTCGCAGGATGTAAAATTCGGCAACGAAGAAGGCTCTACGGCGATTGAAATGAGCGGTTTTTATACCGACCTTTCCACCAGCTGTTTGGTGTTTGACTTGAACCAAGCGGACGTTACGGGCTACGACGGATTATATTTTTACGTGTACAACGGCACGGGCGCAGACATTACCGCATGGTATTCTTGGGGAAAATCGTATTTGATGCGTTCGGGTGAATGGACGAGATTAGAACTGAAATCCGCAGACTTCTACCGCGCCTTAATCGGCGCAGGTCCTGACGTACAAAAGGAAGACATGACCTTAGAGAATATCAACGGTTTTAATATGAACTTCTCTTACGGAAAGGACGAATATATCCGCCGCGGCGAAAGTATTTATTTTTCCGCCATGTACGGTTTGAAGGCGGTGCAGCGTTCTAAGCTGCAAGAGCTTGTGAATACGGCTACGGCAAACGACACGACGGATACGTTAGAGCTGGATAATATAGAATTCTACTTCTCTCAGCTTACCAAGTCGCAAAAGGAATCGTTGGTAGGGTATAACGAACTTAAACAGCTGCGCATGCAACGGGAAGTCGTTGCCCAAGGTAGCGAATACGTAGCAAATAAAGTGGCGTATTTCGACGACGAAATTGCGCTTAGACAGGTAAGCAGTACGTTTGGCGTGGCTTCGTTTGCAGTAACGGACGAAAAAACGTATAACGGCGAAAAAACGCTTGGCGTAAGAGTAAATCAAGTGGAAAGCGGCTATCGCGATATGGCGTTTAAGCTTGATAAAATATACCGTTACGATATGTCGCCTTACGATATCGTAGAAATTGCGGTGTATAACCCCACGGACGTGGATTTGCTGTATTACGTTGCAAACGGCGATTATCCCGGTATCGGTTCTGTCAATTATACGTTAAAGGCAAACAGCTGGACGAATATCGTCACTCCGATAACCAGCGGAGAAGATATCGAAGGAAAGCATATTTGGGTAAGACCGTCCGACTGGGAAGATACAAGCGCGGTTATGAGCGATCAAACCTTCTATTTTGCGCCTATCTACGTGCATTCGTATGCAGAGCGCTTACACGAAGTGGTTGTTAGCGCCGATTTCACAAACATTGCGTATTTGCAATCTTTGGTGGACGCGTATAAATACGTTGACGACGCGGCAAGAGCGGCAAGTAAAGCGGATTATGCCGTAATCGTCAATACGGTAACGGGCTTGGAAGTGGGTGACGTTATCATGGATTTCAATGCCGACGGCGCAGGAGCAAAGCTCAACGACGCGGCGCGCGCAAGGTATAGCTATTGTACGGACGCGGCTATGTTGGAATCCTTAAAGACTGCGGAAGGCGCGGCGGAAACCAAGGCTGGCGTTGCCTGTTACGAGCTGGTGGGCGACAACGACGAAAAAACGATTGATTATTTCAATTTGAAAGTTTTGTCGAATGACGTCTTTTTCAGCGGACTTGAAACGTTAGAAATGTGGGTATACTTTGAAACGCAAGTGGCTGGTGCGGGATATATGTACCGCAACGGCGGTTGGGAAGACGTAAACGCTGGTAACGGTTTGCAGACGGTAATAACGGCAAACGCTTGGACGAAGATAACGATTGATTTGCGGCAAGAATCAAGTATTCAAGACTGGATATTCATTTTCTCTGGCGGCACAGGCGGTTGGGGTAAGCTGAATACGGGCGATAAGCTGTATCTGTCAGCGTTGACCGTTGCAAGTGTACCGACGGCGGGCTCAATAGCGTAATAAGCCTAAAAAATACGGTTTAACAAACGAATAAAAACGTCGACTAAATGTATAGGTCGGCGTTTTTTCGTTGATATAGACGTGTTTTTGGACGTGACGTTTATGGATAGCCCGTCGTTCTAAGGCAAGCGGAAGAATTACAACGCTCGTTCCTAACCGTCATTCTGAGAGCAACGCTCGAAGAATCTCATGTCAGAAAGTACGGACTTGCGTATAAAGGGATACTTCATTGCGCGTTGCTCCATTCAGTATGACGTTTGGGACTTCCCGTCATTCTGACGCGCAAGCGAAAGAATTACAACGCTTGTCCCTAACCGTCATTCTGAGAGCAACGCTCGAAGAATCCCATGGAAGAAAGTGCGGACTTGCGTATAAAGGGATATTTCACTTCGCTGAGTATGACGTTTGCTCGTCTTAGTATGCCGTTTGGGAAAACGAAAAAGGGGGGGGGGGAGAGTAAACGAAAAACACGGAAAACAAACGTTTTCCGTGTTTTTTGTTATCTTGTATAGAATAGCTTAGTTGAAGAAGTTGGCGAACGGAGCGTCGTTGTTGCCGAAGGTGTTGTCTGATACTAAGACGTCGTCGGCAGATGACGTGATAACGTCGTCGTTCATGAGAAGAAATTGAATTTCCAAAGCTTGATAACGTTTCATACTTTCGCCCTCCTTATTCGGTGATACCTGCAAATTTTTTCAGCAGGGTAATTTGGTTTTCGGTAAATACGTTGTTGGTATCTTCCAAAGCCTTTTGCGCAACGAATGCAATCGAGCGCGCGTTTTCGTCAAGCTTATCGCCGATTACGCAGGTGCAGCCCGTAGCCGTTTCACCCGTTCTGTAAGCGATATATACCTGCGGCGTGTAGCTTGCGGTGTAGTTGCCTTCGGGTAAGTCGGTAATGGCGACTTGAATAACGTACTTGCCGTCAATTTCTTTATATTTGTCTGCTGCGGCATATACGAATGCACCGTCCGTTTCACGCGTAAGCTTTACGCCGAATTCCACGTTGCTTTCCCCGTAGATTTCTTGATATGCTTTAACGATTTTCTTATCGATAGTAGTGATAAATCTCAAACCTTCTTGGTCGATTGCCGTACGGATTTCCGCGCCCGTATAGGAAATGAAATTGTTTACGTCGCCCGTGCTTGCCGCAGGTGCTTTTACGTTATTTTCCGTATTTGCGCTAACGTAGGTGTGTTCAGAGAAAAGTGTACCGTAGGTGGAAGTTCTACCAATTTCTTTGGGGAAGACTTTTACTTTGTTGGAAGGAAGACCGATTTGAAGAATGAGTTCGGCTTCTACGTAGAAGTTATACAAATAATAGTTTGTTCCGTCAACCGTTACGTAGCTTTCATTCGTTTCGGTTGTCGTCGTATCATCTGTAACTCTTTCAATGGACATATGGTAAGTACGTCCATAATAGCGGTTACTGCATTTATTGTTGGCATAAGTAGATGTAATGCCGCTATATACGGTTTTATTCGAGTTGGTATATTCGACAACGCCGCCACTTTCAGGCATATTCGTGGTGTTTTTGGTTGCGTAAGAAGAGCCAGCATCTTTTAAGTATACATTCCCTGTTTTTGTGGTAGCATTGTTTGTTGCAATAATAGCCCAAGCTTCATTCGACCAATTCACGAAAGCAAATTCTTTATCGTCATACTGGAAAACGTAAGCGTTTCTACCTTTTTTGCTTGTTCCAAGGGGCGTAACGGTTACCGTCATTTTATCGCCTTCTTGCATTAAAACACCGCTAGGCATTTCTTCGCTTAACTGGTCGTCTACATTGTAGGTAATATTAGGGGTTAATACGACGTTGCTGATATAATTATAAGTACAGCTTTCAATATGCGTGCTGTTTTCGTCTACGTTTGCGCATGCGTCTGGATGGTTATCGCTGTCAGTAATATAAGAAGCAACGCCGTCCACGTCGTCTTCAAAAGTTAGGGAGCATAAATGTTTACCGCTTAAAGAATAGTGATATTCTACTTCTCCGTTTTCTAATGTAAATTTCTTCAATGTGGGTTTTACGGTTTGAGTATTTGTGGAGTGTTTCAGTCTATTTGCGGAAACGACGCCGCCTAAAAGGATTGCGTTGTTGCCTGAAACGGGTTCGAAATCGCCCGTGGCAATATCTCCGATTCTATTTTTTGTTACAGTGCTGTTACCGTATGCAATATCCCAACCGCTGTAAACGTCGATTTTTACGTTGACGGACAGCGAAGTGTCGTCCGTCAACGTTTTGCCGTCTTCATTTAATATAGCAATGTAAAGGTTGCTAATCCCTTGATAGAGCGCAACTTGTTGTCCGTCGATGGAAAACTTATAACCAAAACCAAGTTTATCCCAAGTATCGGTAGAATCGTAAGCTTCTTTCCGTCTAAAATCATACGACAGCGACCAAGTGTCGTAGTAGGGGTCGACGTATTCAAAGTTGCCTAATTTTTCTTCGTAAGCCGCTTCCAAATCAATCGTTTTGGTTTCCGTTACGGAGAACGAGTTTTCCTGCGTGTCCGCAAACACCGTGTTCATTGCGCTAGCCGTCGGCGCTACGACAGCCAAGGCAAGACACAAAGAAAGTAATTGTTTCTTCATTCAAATGCTCCTTTTAATTTTTTCACAAAATGAAAATTATTGTGTATGGTAATTATATCACACAATATGCGTTTTGTCAATACTATTTTAGAAAAAAAATTATTTTTTTTCAAAAAGTGAAAAAATGCCTAAAAATCGTTGACTTTCCAACCGTTTTGGGATAGAATGAGTATGATAATAGAAATAATATGCGTAGCGGGCGCGTTTTTCGTTGGTTGGCGTAGAGCACGCGCGTATTTATATAAGGAAGTTTATGAAAACAAGTATTACGAATCAAAACAACGTCGAATGTAGGCTGATACGTTCCCTTGAAAAGATTTTGCCTTTGGTAGACCCTATCGAAGAAGAAAAGGGTGGCTCAATCTTAAAAAATCAGACGTACAATTTTCAAGTCGCTTTACGCTCGTTCGCGCCCAAAGGGGCGGGGACGGTGTTCGTGCGTGTTTCAGGCGCGTTAGAAAAATATATTACCGTTAGGAAAGAAGAACTTGTTCCCGCAACCGTTATTCCGCACGACGCAGACGATTATTACGTTACCAAAGACGTAACGCTTATTCCCGACGCTTTATTGCCTTGCGATAAGGGGTTATACGTTCCCCACGGTCAATGGCGTGCGGCTTGGATTAGCGTACAGTTAGACGGAACGGTGGGCGGCGGCGTTTATTCGACGGCTATTGAAATCGTCGGGTTAGACGGAACGGTGCTTGCCAAACTAACGCATACGTTAGAAGTTATCGACGCGGTTGCGCCGACAACCGATTTGAAATTGACGAACTGGATGCACTACGACGGGATTTGTCGTATTCACCGCGTACAACCGTTTACGGACGCGTTTTACGACGTATTCAAAGGGTATTTGCAACAATACGTAAGCAGCGGATTTAATATGCTTTTGACGCCGTTATTTACGCCGCCGTTGGATACGGACGTCGGTGGGGAAAGAATGACGGCGCAGCTCGTCAAGGTATGGAAAGACGAAAGCGGTTACCGTTTTGATTTTTCGGCGTTAGAAGATTTTATTGCGTTCGTTTTGGCGCGTGGAATAGAGTATATTGAATTTTCGCATTTATTTACACAATGGGGCGGAAAAGCCTGCCCGAAAATTATCGTTGAAATCGACGGTAAGGAAGAAAAGTGTTTCGGTTGGGATACGCCGTCCGATTCCGAAGAATACAAGCAATTTTTGGACGCGTTTTTGCCGCAGCTTATGCGTGTGATTGATAAGCTGGGTATCCGCGAACGCTGCTATTTCCATTTGACGGACGAGCCCAACGCAACGCACGAAGAGTATTACACCAAATGCCGCGCGTTGGTTAAATCGCACGTCGGCGATATTCCCGTAATGGACGCGATAGAGCTGTATTCCTATTACGAAAAAGGGCTGGTGGATTTGCCCGTCGTGTTCGTAAAAGGGTATGAAGAATTTGCTAAGCGCGATATGCGGAATCTTTTCGTGTATAATTGCTGTTATCCCGCAGGAGAATATTACGCTAACCGATTTATCAATATGCCTTCGCAACGTACGCGCGTATTAGGCTTTCAATTATACGCAACGGGCGTGAAAGGGTATTTACATTGGGGCTTTAATTTCTACAATTCCTGCCGTTCGCGCTATGCAATCAATCCTTATGCCGTAACGGACGCGGGCGGTGGTTTCCCTTGCGGCGACTCGTTTATCGTATATCCCGACGAAGAAAATGGCGGCGCGCACGGTTCGGTGCGTTTGGAAGCGGTAAAGGAAGGCTTTCAGGATTATTGCGCTTTAAAACGGTTGGAAACCTTTATCGGCAGAGCCGAAGTTTGCCGTTTGCTTTCGGAATGGGGATTAGACGGATATGCGGTATATCCCCGCTCGGCGGAAAAGCACGTACGTTTTAGGGAAAAAATCAATGCGCTTATTAAAACGTATTGTGGAAAATAAGGAGTAATCATATGAAAGAAAAGTATTCTATCAAGCGTAGAGAAACACCGTACGTCGTCGCGCACCGCGGCGTGTGTGGAGCAAACGTGCCCTGTAATACGTTGGCGGCGTTTGAAACGGCAATCCGCCAAGGCGCGGACATGATTGAGCTTGACGTGTCCAAGTCGGCTGACGGCGAGCTGTTTATCTTTCACCCCGGTATGGAAAGACGTTTTATCCGCATTGAAAAACGTTTAACGGAAATGACGGGCAAGGAAATAAAAGAACTTCGCCTTGTCAATATGGACGGGGAAAGAACCAGCTATGCAATCCCCACCTTGCGTGAAACGTTAGAATGTTTGAAGGACCGCGTATATATCAACGTGGATAAATTTTGGACGGACGTGGAAGGAATTTCTAAGGAAATTAAACGCGCTGGCGTAGAAAGTCAGGTGGTCGTAAAAACGTATCCCGACGAAAAAGCGGTGGACGCGGTAGAACGCTATGCGCCTGATTATATGTTTATGGCAATGCTCCGCAAAGAAGATAAGCTGACGAAAATCGTTAAGGAGCGCAATATCAATTATATCGGCGCGGAAGTGTTGTTTGATTCGGATAACGACCCGATTATCAGCGACGAATACGTAGCGGATATGCACGCGCAAGGGCTGCTCGTTTGGGGAAACGGAATTGTGTACGACGAACGCGACGTTATTTCCGCAGGACACAACGACGATATTTCCGTTCGGAAAGACCCTGCTCTTGGCTGGGGCTGGCTTGTGGATAAAAAGGTGGACTTTATTCAAACGGACTGGACGTTGGCGTTGAAACAATATCTGCATGCCCGTAAGGCAAATCCATAAAAACGTTAAAAAATCGCAATCCCGTATTGCGATTTTCACTATTATAAGGCGGTATGGCATATGAGATTTTTTACACAAGGCAAGCAGTTTATGTTAGACGGAAAGCCGTTTGTTATTCGTTCGGGCGCGGTGCATTATTTCCGTATTCCAAGGATTTACTGGGAAGATAGATTGCTGAAATTGAAAGAGTGCGGATTGAATACCGTGGAAACGTATATCGCGTGGAATATACACGAACCGCAAGAGAACGTGTTTGACTTCCAAGGGGAAAAGGACGTAGAAGAATTTATACGTATAGCCGATAGCTTAGGGCTTTACGTTATCCTTCGCCCAGGTCCGTATATTTGCGCGGAATGGGAAGGCGGCGGACTGCCGTTTTGGTTGCTCAACTATCCCGATTTGCGGGTGCGTTGTTCCGACCCGATTTTCTTGGAAAAGACCTATCGGTATTTGGAAAAATGCGTTGCGATTATCCGTCCGCATTTGATAGAAAATGGCGGCAACGTTTTGATGGTACAGGTAGAAAACGAGTACGGCAGCTACGGTTCGGATAGGGCGTATACGCAAAGCCTTGCCGATTTTTACAGGCGGGAACTGCCCAACTGTATGCTGTGTACTTCGGACGGAGTAGACGCAACGCGAATAGAGCTTGGCGGACTTGACGGCGTGCTTGCGACGGGGAATTTCGGCTCGAAGGTCGAACAAAATATGTCCGCTTTGGAGAAGTTAAGACCAAACCAGCCCTTGATGTGTATGGAGTTTTGGTGCGGTTGGTTTGATACTTGGGACGAGCCGCATCATACCCGTTTAGCAGAAGAAAAGGTTGCGGAGATACGGTCATTTTTGAAAAACGGGTACAGCTTTAATATATATATGTTTATAGGCGGTACGAATTTTGGTTTTATGAACGGTGCGAATATCGTGAAAAACGTTACGCAAGTGCCGCAGACGACCAGCTATGATTACGACGCGCTGTTGTCGGAATGTGGGGATAGGACGGACGCGTATTACCGCGTACGAGACGCGATTGCCGAATATTATCCCGTTCCGCCGTTGACAGCGAAGGATAGCGAAAAACGGGCGTACGGTGCTCCGATTTTTAAGCAAAAGGCGTTGCTGTTTGATAATTTAAGTAATATCGGGACGAGCTATTACGACGTAACGCCGCGGAATATGGAAAGATATAATCAGGCGTACGGCTATATGGTATACCGCACGCACGGGAGTATTCAAGAATCCATTCGTCTGATGGATTTGAAAGACAGGGCGGTTTTGTATTGTGACGGCAAAAAGATAGGGGAGCTGGATAGGAATCGCGACGCTTGGCTTGGCATGAACGGTTTGGTGGGGAAAGAACTCACAGTCTTAGTGGAAAATCGCGGTAGAGTGAATTACGGCGCGTATTTTTTTGATAAAAAGGGTATTTCTAACGTACTTGTCGGGTGTCAGTATAAATACGGTTGGGAAAATATTAGCTTGCCTATGGATAACCTGCAAAACTTGCAGTATACGCCGATAGAAGAAAGCAATCGGCAAAGCCCTGCATTTTTTAAGGGTACGTTTACCGTGGATACGCCTTGCGATACGTTTTTTAACCCCAAAGGATTTTCACGCGGATTTATACTTGTCAATGGGTTTAATATCGGCAGATTTAACAACACGGGCAACTCCCAAAAAACGTATTACGTGCCTAAAAATTTATTAAAGCAAGGAGAAAACGAACTGTTGCTTTTCGACGAAGACGGTACGTATTCAAATGAAAGCGGCTTTATCGCTCAACCACAATGGTAAAAAAATGATCTATATGAACGCATAAATGCGTTTTGTCGTTTTAGCTGGATATTCTTTATCCGCAAACGAAAGGAAAAAGAGAATGTGAATTTTATTTGTTTCGGTGATGCGTTTCGCCGAAATCATGGATTACCGTGGCTGACGCTCGACAAGCTGAGCTATTTTGTCGCCTTGATATTGCATATATAAAAAACGCGATTGCAAAATAAAGCAATCGCGTTTTAATTTTTAGTTAAACCTAAAATATAATTTGCGTCCAAATCAAGCTCTTTACAAAGCTTTGCAAAAGTGTCAAGCTTGGGTAGTTTCTTTGTCGTTCGGTATTGTGTAACCATTTCGGGGGACACCCCGATACGTTTTGCAATTTCTATCGTGGTTAAACCGCTATTCTTCAATTCTTCACTCAATCTAGCTTTGATAATTTCATTTTCCATACAAATATTATAACCAACGGTTAGTAAAAATACTTGACAACTAACTGTTGGTTAGTTTATAATATGTATACAAATACATTTTGGAGGTTGTTTTTATGGAAAACAATAATCTTGTTCGTTTTTTACTTACTTTTTTCTTGGGTTTTATTGGTAGTTTTGTTATTAACCACACTCAGTTAAAACCCAACGGTTGGAAATCGAGAACCTGTGCGTATTTCTTCTTGTCGATTGTTACCTTCGGCATTTATCCGTTGGTAGCGTCCATTTGCAATTTTAGCTTTAAGGAAGACGCAGCTAATAATATCGGTTATTTTAAGGATTAAAATAAGATAGCTACAAACTAGCTCGATTACAAAAAAAGCATTTATGCGAAATTTGATGCATAAATGCTTTTTATCTAATCTTGACAAAAGAAAATAAATGCAGTATAGTTGAATCCATTTTGTAACGGCTAAGCGAAAAAAGGGGGCTAAGAAAATACGCTTTGTGCAGAAAACGCCATGCTCTTTACGGGAATTGCCATTGACTTGGTGGCGTTTGCATGGTATAATGTAACCGAATTGAATAAAAAGTATATGGCTTAAAAGGCGCAAAAAAACAAGCTCGCCGACGGTAAACGTGGATATAAGGAGAAAAATCATGCTGCAACAAGAACTGAAAAAGCGCAAATTGCCTAACGTGTTTCAAATGCCGAACGGCAAAAGAATCCAAACGAAAGAAGAATGGGAAAATATAGCTCGCCCGCACTGGAAAGACGTGCTCTTAACAGAAGAATACGGCAAAGTTCCGCCCGTGCTTATGCCTAAAATTACCGAAGAAACCAACGCCGTTGATTTTGCGGGAAAAGCCACGTGGGAAACGGTTTTATTTACCTTTGAAAACCATAGTAAAACGCATACCGTTCCCACACAACTTATCTATCCCAAAGGCGAAAAGAGTATTCCGTTTTTTATCTATCTCAATTTTCGCCCCGATATCCCCGATAGATATTTGCCCGTAGAAGAGCTTATCGACAACGGCTTTGGGATTTTTTCGGTGTGCTATAACGACGTGACGAAGGATAACGGTGATTTTACGGACGGGCTTGCAGGGCTTTTCCAAGTTGGCAAGCGAACGGGCGACGATACGGGAAAAATTATCTACTGGTCGTATATGGCGTCGCGTATGATGGATTATTTGCAGACGCGTGAAGAAGTAAATAAAACGGCAATCGGGATAAGCGGACATTCCCGCCTTGGCAAAACGGCGCTTGTAACGGCGGCTTTGGACGAACGGTTTGCCTTTGTTTGTTCTAACAATTCAGGCTGT
The DNA here is from genome assembly GCA_017626305.1 of Clostridia bacterium. Taxonomy (GTDB): domain Bacteria; phylum Bacillota; class Clostridia; order Christensenellales; family Borkfalkiaceae; genus Scatosoma. Next base: position 70,921 of record JAGAIW010000035.1, on the reverse strand, counting down.
TCGGGAGCGGCGCTTTCCCGTGGGCGTTGCGAAGGCGGAGAAAGTTTGCGCGTTATTCAAGAAAGCTTTCCGTTTTGGTTTTGTCCGAATTATTGTAAATATGCGGACAAGGCGGACGAACTGCCGTTTGACCAGCATTGTTTGCTTTCGCTTGTTGCGCCGAGAATGGCGTATATCGGCGGCGCAATAGAAGATATATGGGCGGACAACGACAATCAATTTTTAAATTGCGTGGCGAGCTCTCCCGTGTGGAATTTATACGGCAAAGCGGGGATTATAACCGAAAATAAACTACCCGTTTGCGGTGATATTTATACGGAAGGGGAAGTCGGTTTTCATTTGAGAAAGGGGAAACATTTTCACAGTCGCACCGACTGGCTGGTTTATATAGACGCCATAAAGAAAAAGCTGTAATATCTATACGTATGGGCGGTAGACTTAGTCCATAAAATACTATTTTTATACTACAAATTGCGATTGAAAGCGTCTGTTGTAAGTGCTATAATAAATAAAAGCATAGATAGAGTTATCCACAAGGAGAAAAGCTATGAGCACGGCATTCATAAAAAAAGACCACGTAACGCCAAACGGCGGTATGCCTCAACTGTATATAGACGGTAAGAAAACCGTACCGCTTTGGTATGCGCTGAGCGACATTCCCGCGGCAAAGGCGTGGAATGATTGTTCTCAACGGGGAATTAAAAATTTCGCAAAATGCGGCATTGACGTCGTGTGCGTAGATACGAATTTACACGAAGGCTGGCAGGAAAACGGAGAGTACGATCCTGCGGCTTTGCTCAAAGATATCGGCGCGGTATTGCGGGCAAACCCCAACGCAAAGGTGGTTACGCGCTTGCACTTAAATCCGCCGTACTGGTGGTTGCATAAATACCCCGAAGAACAAATCGTTTATTTTGGGAAAAAGGTAATCAACGGACAAGAAGAATGGGTGGAGTTGGAAAGAACGGACGCCGGTACGTATGGCGATAGAACGATTTCAAGAAAGCATTTGCCGACGGAAATTCGCGTGAGTATCGCCTCGGAGCAATTCTTACACGACTGTGGAGAAATCCTGAAACAGTTATGTAAAAAGGTAAAAGCGCATCCGCTTGGCGAGCATTTAATCGGTATCCAACCTGCGTACGGCACGTGTGGTGAATGGCATTACTGGGGCGGGGATTATAACTATTACAGCCATTGGGGTACGGACTATTCTAAGCCCATGCAAAAGCTATTCCGTAAAATTGTGAGAAAGCGGTATGCAACGGAAGACGAATTAAAGCGTTTTTACGGCGAAAACGCAACGTTTGAAAACGTAACGATGGCTATTCCCAAAGAAAGAGAAGAAACGTACGGACAAATATTTATGACGCCCGAACGGTACGCGCGGGGGATTGATTCGCTGCGCACCTTTTCGGTGGCGTCGGCAGAAGCCATTCGTTATTTTTGTAAGTGTATCAAAGAGAGCTGGAAGGAAATTCTCACAGGGGCGTTTTATGCGTATTTTATCAACGCCGAAGGCGCAAGCGCGGCGCATCTTGAACCGCATAGAATATTTGAAGACGACAATATCGACTTTTTAGCAGGTCCTTGCGCGTATACGTATAACAAGGAAGTAGGCAACGCAAATTTACTTCGCTATATCACCGAATCCTGCCGTATCAACGGCAAACTATACCTTTGTGAAATGGATCAAGGATATCGGAGCTGGAACGCCGCTATCGGCGAAGCGTACGTTTGTGAATCGGAAGAAGAATACGCCACGCTTATGAAACGCAATATCATGGAAAACATATTGCTTGGCAACGGCGCGTGGTATTACGACCATAGACTGCCTACCGTAAGCCCGTACGAGAAGGAAGAATACTGGAATACGCCCGAGCGCTTGCAAACGATAGTAACTCTGCAAAAGACTTGCGAAAAGCTCTTGGAAAAGCCGTATAAAAAGACGACGGACGTATTGCTTGTCGTAGATACGGAACGGTTGTATTATAAGCTGTTTTCTTCGGCGTCGTTCGAGTTGATTCAAGCGGTATTCAAAAGCGGCGCAGGCGTAGACAGGCTGTATCTAAAAGACCTTAAAAAATGTGATATATCCCGTTATAAATGCGTACTCTTTTTAGACTGTGCGGTTATCGAGCAATCTACGTACGATTATATTCGTACCACCGTTATGAACGACGGTAGGACGGTCGTGCTGATTAACGATTTTGCAAAAGTCGTGGATAAGACGACGGACGAGAGCCGTGTAGAACAAATCCTTGGGGAAAAGCCTTGCGCGGAATATGCGGAATACGAACAGGAAAATTGCCGTATTTGCGTTATGCCCGAAACGCTGGCGGATAGGAAGTTGTATCAAGGGATATTCCAAAGAGCAGGCGCGCATATCTATGCGACGAACGGTGAAGTGATCGTTGCGGACAACGAAATGGTCATGATGCATTGTAAGGATATTCCGCATACGACGTTACATTTGCATTGTGGAGATATTCAAGTGGATAACGGAAAATACAATACCGTCGTCTATAATACGTTTACAGGGGAGAGAGTACTGTAATAAAACGTATCAAGCTCCATTATGCCTAAAAATGAAACGCTGTTTGATTAGCCATAAAATACTATTTTTATACTATAAATTGCGATTGAAAACACAGATTTTGCATGATATAATAAAGGCAAATAAGGTTGAAAGGAGAAAGACAAATGCAACCGATTACGTTATCTGCAAATAAAAACTGGAAATTTTTCAGGGGACAGCCGCCCAAGGGCTTTTATGACAACAAGGAAAATTATCACAATAAAGGCTTGGATTGTTTTGAAATGGCTTACGACGTATCCGCTTGGGAAACGGTGCAACTTCCGCATACCGTACGCGTGGAAAAGCTTTTATGCTCGGGCGGGAAAAATTACCAAGGGGAATGTTGGTATAGAAAAACGTTTACCGTCAAGGAAGAATGGCAAGATAAAGAGCTGTTTTTTGAATTTGACGGGGCTATGCAACGGGTAGACGCGTGGCTGGACGGTAAATCGCTTGGCTACTCCGTCGGTGGATTTTTGCCCTTCCGCTTGAACGTAAGCGGACTTGCGGCAGGCAACCACGTTTTGGTTTTGCGTGTGGATAATTCCGACATGCCCGACGTGCCCCCGGGAAAACCGCAAGGCGGTTTGGATTTTTGCTATTTCGGCGGCATTTACCGTAACGCAAGATTTATCGTTAAAAATAAAATTCGTATTACCAGCGCGGTGCACGAAGGCAGACCTGCCGCAGGCGGTTTGTTTATCCGCTCGTTTGTAAACGGCGATCAAGCGGAAGTGCGCGTACGCGTCAGCGTAGCCAACGGCGAAACCGTGCCTGCGGAAACACAGGTAAAATTGTACGTAAACGGCGAAGAAAGGGCAAGCGGAACGCTTTTCATTCCCGCCAAAGGGGAAACGGACGGGGATTATACGTTTATCGTTGAAAATCCCAAGCTTTGGTCGCCTGATACGCCTACGCTGTATACGCTTTGCGCAAAGGTTTATCGCGGAGAAGAATTATTAGATGAACAAACCGAACGTTTTGGTATCAGAACGCTCGTATTTAAGCCCGACGGGGTATTTTTGAACGGTAAGCGCCTGTTTTTGAACGGTTCTAACCGTCACCAAGAATATCCGTACGTCGGTTTTGCTATGACGGACGCCGTGCAAAAACGCGATTTGCAAATGCTCAAAGAAACGGGTATCGTATGTATCCGTACGGCGCATTATCCCATGGACAAAGTGTTTATGGATACCTGTGACGAGCTCGGCTTTCTTTGCGTTATCCCCACGCCCGGCTGGCAAGTGCATCCCAACAGCGTATTATTCGACGAACGCAGCTATGAAAACACCCGTCGCATGATGCGTTTGCACCGTAACCGTCCCAGCGCAATGCTTTGGGAGCCTATCTTAAACGAAACGGACTTCCCTGCGTATTTTGCGGAAAAGCAGCTGGAAATCGTCAGGGAAGAAGGCGGCGATACCGTGCAGTATTGCGCTTGCGATTCCTGTTCAAGGGCGGCGGACTTATTCCCCGTCAATTACCGCAGCGGTAAATTTTCCAGAAAGCACGACGGACAAACGTCGTTTGTCAGAGAATGTGGCGACCACTTTATGGAACAGTACGGGCCCATGCCCTGCGTTTACCGCGTTCGCCGCGGCGAGCATACAGACTTTTACCCCGGCGGCGAAGAGCTTATGATTCGCAACGCCCGTCAGCGTTTTGAATCGTTGGCGGCAAAGATAAACGACCCCGTTCTTTCGGGCTGCTGGCTTTGGTGCGCGTTTGACAATAACAGGGGGTACGAATTGAACGAAGGCGCTTGGGGCATGGCGGACTTTTTGAGAATCCCCAAGTTCTATTACCACCTTCTTTCCGCGCAAGCCGACCCTAAGAAATCGGGCGTTAAATGTTTTATCGCCAACTACTGGACGAAAAATTCGCCCACGGACGTTTCCGTATATACCAACGCGCAAGCGGTGCGCCTGCTTGTAAACGGCAAGGAAATCGGCGTAAAAGCCATGGTTAAGGGCGGCGCGGCGAATCCGCCCGTAGTCTTTGAAAACGTCGCTTTTGAAGAAGGAACGTTGCGCGCGGAAGCGCTTATGGACGGAAAAGTGGCAACCGTATACGAGATATCCACGCCGAAAGCGGCGTATGCTATCCGTTTGACGCCGCACTATTGCGGAATGGAACAATGGACGGCGGACGGAAACGATCTGCTTTTGGTGCATGCGGAAATTGTCGACGAAAACGGAACGGTTGTGCCGACTGCCGAACCGAAAGTGCGCTTTACGGTCAGTCCGAATGCGGAAATCGTCGGCGCGCGTGAATCGTGGGTAAAAGCGGATGAAATCACGGCGGAAGCAGGCGTCACGGGCGTATTGCTCCGCGCAGGTATGCAGGCTGGTGAAGTGGTATTAACGGCGGACAGCGAAGGCTTACAGTCGGCGAAAATCACGCTTTGCATGCAACCTGATACGAAAGAGTATTTGGAAGGGGAAGCGTATTCCCAACCTGAAAATATGCCCACGTATGCATGCGACGAACAGGAATTTTTCTCGGTATGCGAGTCCTTGAAATATAGAGAAGCAAACTACTGGGATATGGCAATGTCAAAGCCTGCGACGGCGTCCAGCAGTCAAGACGGCTACGGCGCGGAAAACGCCAATCGCAAGGATTTTGGCGACCCGTGGATTGCCAAGGACGCGGCTTTGCCGCAATGGTGGAGCTGCGATATGCAGCAGGATTGTATGCTTAGCGGCGTGACGGTTTCTTGGGAGAAGGACTGGCTTTGGTACGATTATGAAATACAAACATCCTTGGACGGAGAAACGTGGGAAACGGCTTACGCAGGTAAGGCGTCGGGACAAACTCGCTTGCCCAACCGTTTTGCGAATCCTGTCAAGGCAAGATATTTGCGTATCGTGATTTTAAGCGTTTCGGGCGGAGATATTCCAGGGATATATCACGTGGAAGTATTCGGTAAAAAAGCGTAAACAAAAGGAGTAATCCAATACGTTTTTTGCAGAAAACGCCATGTATTTTACGAAAATTGCCATTGACCTGTCGACTTTTGCATGGTATAATGTAACCGCATTACATAAAAGGAGTTACGTAAAACCATGCAATTCGGATTAAATTTATATTCCATACGCAACCTGATACAAACACACGAAGATTTTTTGGCTACGGCGAAAAAATTAAAAGAAATGGGCTATGAATATATGCAGTTTTCGGGCGGACGCTACGACGTAGAAAGCATAAGGCAAGTGTCTAAGGAAACGGGTATGCCCGTATGTCTTACTCACGTGCCGTTTGAGAGAATTATCAACGAAACGTCGGCTCTTATGGACGAGCACGCGCAATTTGGTTGTAAAAATATCGGACTGGGCGCTATGCCTTTTGATGAATTATCGGACGATACGGCGTTTAAGAAAACGGTGGAGCTGTTAAATCGTAAAGCGGAAGAGATGAAGAGAAACGGGTTTCAGTTTTTCTATCACCACCACCATTTTGAATTTTTTAGAATGGGTGAACAAACGCGCTTTGATTACATGGTAGAAAACGCGCCGTTTATCAATTTCACGGCAGATACATACTGGTTGCAGTACGGCGGTATGGAAATCACGCCTACGTTAGAGCGGTTACGGGGCAGAATCGGCTGTGTGCACTTGAAAGATTATAAAATTCAACGCGGAGAAGACAAACGTTTTGCGCCTGTTATTGCCCCCGTGGGCGACGGCGTGCTTGATTTTAGAAAGATTATTAAAAAAATGCTAATGCTGGGGGTGGAGTATTACTTAGTCGAACAAGATAACGCAGCTACGTTACCCGATACGCTGGGACAGGTAGAACGGAGTATCGTTTGGTTGAAAAAGAAATTTGAGCAAACGCAAACGGATAAAAGTCAAGGAGTGACGTTATGAAAAAAATCAGATTTGCGATTGTCGGTACGGGTAATCAAGGCGGCGCATATACGAAAATGTTTAAAGAAGGTAAAATCCAAAACGGCGAAATTACCGCGTTTTGCGATTTGAATCCCGTTAAATTAGAGAAAGTAAAAAATATCTTGGAAAAGGACGACGTTGCGCTTTTCCAAGATTATAAAGAAATGTTAGACGGCGGCGTTTGCGACGCGGTTTTGGTGGAAACGCCCCACTACGCGCACCCCGAAATCGTTATAGAATGTTTAAAACGCGGCATACACGTGATTTGCGACAAGCCTGCGGGCGTATATACCAAGCAGGTACGTGAAATGAACGAAGTCGCTAAGCAAAGTAACGCGCATTTTGCCATGCTGTTTAATCAACGCACCAACTGTGTGTACAGAAAAATGAAAGAGATTATCGCAAGCGGCGGTATCGGTGAATTGCAACGCGTCAACTGGATTATCACCAGCTGGTACAGAACGCAATTTTACTATGACAGCGGTAGCTGGCGCGCGACGTGGAAGGGAGAAGGCGGCGGCGTTTTGATCAATCAATGCCCCCACCAAATCGACCTTGTACAATGGATTGTCGGGGAAATGCCCAAAACGGTACGCGGATTTTGTCAATACGGCAAATGGCACGATATCGAAGTGGAAGACGAAGTAACGGCGTTTTTTGAATACGAAAACGGCGCGACGGGTGTGTTTATCACGACGACGGGCGAAGCTCCCGGGACGAACCGTTTGGAAATTTCGGGTACGAAAGGCAAGCTCCTTTGCGAAAACGACGAGCTCGTGTATTATAAGCTTACGGAAGATTCCAAGGAATGGTCGCGCACCTGTCAAAAAGGTTTTGCTATGCCGACGGTGGAAATGATTAAGCCTGAAACGGACGGAAAGAACGAGCAACACGCAGGGATTATCAATAACTTTGCCAACGCGCTGCTTGGTATGGAAGAGTTTTTTGTGGACGGCACGGAAGGTATTCACGGCGTCGAGCTTATGAACGCCATTGAGCTTTCGGGCTGGAAGGGCGGTGAAAAAATCGTTCTGCCCGTAGACGAAGAAGAATATCTGCGTGAATTGAACGCGCGTATTGCCCTTTCAAAAACGAAAAAGGTAGACGATAATAGAGTAATCGATAATTCTATGTCCTATGGTATTGTCGATAAAAAATAAAGTATAACGCGGAGAGAATTACATGGAAAGAAAGGTTAAATTCGGTGTATTTTCCGACGCGCACGTCGATATCATGCACGATATCGAACAGCGTTTGGAAGTGTTTATTCAGGCATGTCGTAAAGAAAACGTCGACTTTATCGTACAGCTTGGGGATTTTTGCTATCCCGATAAAGACGTGCAGTACGATTGTGCCGAAAGCAACGTTCCTGCCAACACGAGAAACGGCTTAAAAAAACCGACCACCGTCAATAAAGCGCGGATTATTTCCCTGTTTAACGATTTTGAAAAACCGTCCTATCACGTTCTCGGCAATCACGATTGCGACCTTTGTAGTAAACGTCAGGTGTTGGATTTTTACGGGGTAAGCTACGGACCGTATTATTCGTTTGATCACGGCGGCTTTCACTTCGTCGTTTTGGATAATAATAACTACGTTATTAACGGGGAAGAATTTTCCTATTGTCGCGGTAACTATTTCGACGCGGGAAAAACGCCGAATAAGCCTTTCCCGTACGTGGATAAAGCGCAGCTACAATGGCTGAAAGACGACTTGGCAAAAACGGATAAACCGACTATTTTGTTCTCACACTACGCCGTTAATTATTTGGTGAAACAAGGCTTTTCCGAAGAAGTACTGAAAAACATTGACCAGCTGAAAGCCATTTGCGACGCCGCGCCGAATAAAGTATACATGAACATGTACGGACATACGCATCACGATTATATTTACCGTATCGATACTATGCAGCTTTACACGGTGAACAGCATGTCCAACTCTTGGGTGGGGACGGCGTTCCCTTGTGAAAACCGTTACTCCAAAGAAATCGACGAGATGTTCCCCAGTATTAAATACGTAGCGCCCTATAAAGACGCGCTGTACGCTATCGTAACCATGGACGATAACGGCGCGGCGGTGAAGGGAGTTAAGAGTGAATTCGTAGGCAAAACGCCCGAAGAATTAGGGGTGTACAGCTCGCCGAAGTCCAACTGGACGAAGGTGGTAAATCCCCGTATCATGACCCCCAGCATTATGGATAGATATATCACGTTCGTCAAAGAATGACGAGTAGTTCAGTCGACTGAACAAACGCCGATAAGAAAAAAGCGGAAAGCGCTCAGCTTTCCGCTTTATCATTTGGCTCAGGGGGGGGGGTAGCGTTTTTAATGCTTGTCAGTACTTGTTCTTCACGTGGCACAATCATTTTATGCTTGCGCTGCGTTCTGTCGTACTGATTCGGCGTATGCCCGAAAAACGAACAAAAATTATTGAAAAAGGTAGAGTAATATTCGTAACCAAGCGCTGCGGCAACGCTTTGCGGGGTTTTGCCCGAATTGAGCATAAACAACGCAAGCTGCATTTTTTGGTTGAGAATGTATACGTGTAGCGACATGCCCATTTCCTTACGGAATAAATGGTGTAAGTGGGACTCGCATACGTGCAGGTGTTTTGCAATTTCCTTTGCCGTCAGTCTTTGCGTGATGTTTTCTTTGATGTAGTCGGTGCAAAGCTTGGAAAATTTATGAACGGAAGACGCCGCGGGTATGGCGTTTTCTTTGCTTTTTTGCATACGTTCGTGCGTTTGATTGATTTCGAATACAATGGATATAATGTCTGCCGTTAGCTTTAAGTCGGTCATTTCCGACGGGTTTGAACAGGTGCGTTTAATGCTTTTTAAAAGAGCGAGTATTTTTGATTTTTCGACAAATTCCTTAGGTAAAATATGTCTAAAAATACGCGCGTTATTAAACGGGTCTAACGGGTCGATATCCGTTAAATTAGGGATAAGATGGGGTGAAAATTGCAACACGATACGTTCGTACGGCTCACTTGGGTCAATGTACATGGAATGTAGCTCGCACATGTTCACCAAAATGACGTCGCCGGGTAAAACGTCGTACGTTTCCCCGTCGATTTTATATTGCACCTTGCCTGAAAGCAAATAGAGAATTTCGCATTGACGGTGTACTTCGTCCTTGCGTTTTAACGCTCTGCCGTTTTCCGCGTAGCTGATGGAATGATGAAAATAAATCTCGTTGGGGGAGCGGTACTCCACGTACATCTTAATCATAGTAGCTTTATTATAAAGGAATTTTTTGCGCTTGTCAATACATAAAACGGGATTTTTATAGTATTTTCTACAAAAAAATATTTGTACATAAAATACTATTTTCCTTGCGGAAAGTACTATTGACGGGCGACTTTTTGTAATGTATAATGATGGAAAAGATTTTGATATTGTAATTTTAGGAGGATAATAGGATGCAATATTTGAAAAGGATGCTGGCAACGACACTTTGCGCGGTAACGGCGCTTTCGTCTGTGTTTGCGCTTAGTGCTTGCGGCGGCGATACGTCCAGCTCTAACAGGAATAAAGGGCCGAAAGATCCTGCAAAGACGATTACCATTGCGTCGGGGGAAGGCGGTAACGGTTCGGAATGGTTGTATACGCTTGCCGATAAATTTGAAAAGGCGTACCAAGAAGAAGGTTATCGTGTAAACGTGTTAGAACCGTCCAACGATATGGCGGGTACGGTTGCGTTGACGGACATGGCGCGCGGCGTTGAAGAAACGGGTACGGATATGTATTTTATTAGCGGTATCAACAGCGTTGACGCGGTAGGTGAAGACGGCGACTACGGTGTACTTGCCGAAGATTTGGCGGAAATCGTATTTAATCAACCTGCAATCGGTTACGACGGTGAAGAAGAGAGCGTATTGATTTCTTCCAAAATCAGAGCGGACCGTATGAGATATTCTATCGATAAGCATGGCAAGGCGTACGGCTTTCAGTATAACGATACCGTCAGCGGACTTGCCGTCAATATGAAAAAGTTTAATAAGTACGGTTTGGAATTGCCGAAGACGACCAACGAATTTTTACAATGTATGCAAACCATTTATTTGGGAACGGATACCGTGCCGAATGCCGAAAATAAAAAAGGGCATTTCCCCATAACGTACGTCGGGGGCAATAACGGTTACGTAGTGAGTGCGCTCTCTACGTGGATGGCGCAGTACGATTATGACGCTTACGAACAATTTTGGAGCATGCATGAAACGGATGCCGAAGGCAACGTTATCAAAATGGAAACCAACGGCTACGAAGTATTCAAAATGAAAAGCGTAGAAGAAATGCTGACGGTTGCGTATGCCGCGATGGACGTTCGTGCGGCGGCGTACGGTTCTACGACGCAAGGACTCGATCAGGCGCAAGCGCAGGTTATGAAAGAAAACGGCGGCGCGGTTATGATGTTCAACGGTAGCTGGATGATGAACGAAGTCAAGCTGAACTGGAAGAACCAGGTCAACGATATCACCTTTATCGGCGTACCCGTTATTTCTGCGCTTGGTACGAAATTGATGGGCAACGGCACGAGCTATAATTTAAGCGACGAAAAGTGCGACGAAGTGCTTTCGTTTGTAATCGGCTTGGTAGACGAAAATAAAGAAATCGACGAAATGATCACGGCGGTCAAGGAAGAATTTGACGGACTTACCTTATCGGAAGCGGTCGTAACGGAAATTGCTCGCGCGCGTGGTTTCGTATACGTCCGCGGGGTAGAAGCGTTGGGGCTTATCAATAAAAATACGCCTAGAAAAAATATTGCGGCGCTGTTCTTGCGTATGATGGCAAGTGAAGATTTTGCACAAACGTGGTATGAAACGGCAAACTCTGCGCCCGTATATAGTCGTAATCTTGATTTGTCTAAGGCAAGCACGACGTTCGTTCGTGAAGCAGTAAAAATTAGCTTGAATAAATATCAAGTGGGGATTACCGGACCTAGAAACGTAAACGGTTTGAGAGAAAGCTTAGGATTAAGAGCTATCTTCACGCATACGGCGCATATTCCGTCCACCATTTCAACGGGCGCTATCGTATCTATGTTCGACGGTAAAGGAAATATCGGTAAGGACGCCAAGGGTAATGCTTTAACCGTTCAGGTGTATCGCGACGCCGCAAAGAAAATGCAAGAAACGGAATATAACAACGCAAAGAAATACTGGAAGGATTATTATAAAAATGCAGGTCTTCCCATTCCCGAAGGCGTAAATTGATAAAAGGTTTTTTATATGGAACAAGAAGTAGTTAAACACAAAATAGTTAAATACAGTAAATTTGAAAAACGGGACTTCTTTTTTGCCTATGCTTTGGTGGCGTTTCCCATTTTACAATTCCTTGTGTTTTGGGTGTACGTAAACGCTTCGTCTATTTTCTTGGCGTTTCAAACGGAAACGGGGGAATTTACCTTATTGAATTTTAAGGCGGTATTTTCGTCTTTCACCAAGCTGGATACGTTCGGGTTGGATTTTGGGAAATCGTTGCAAAATTCCATGACGCTTTGGGTTATCAACCATCTGGTTTGTTTCCCCGTTACGGTGGTTACTACCTATATTTTACAACGGAAAATTTGGGGGCATTATTTGTGGCGCGTATGCTACATAATCCCGTCGTTGATGGGCTCGGTCGTATGGACTTCGCTTGTGAAATATATGGTTTCCTACGACGGCTTGATCGTCAACGCTTTGGTTTCGATAGGTATGGAATTGCCGGAAATGGTACTTCGTAACGGTTTGTTTGCCGCGGAAGAAACGGCATTCCCGACGCTAATTACCATTACGACGATAATGGGGTTCGTGGGTAATAACGCCGTATTGACGGGCGCGTATTCCCGTGTGCCCGACGAGATATTTGAATCGGCAAAATTAGACGGCGCGGGCTTTTGGCGTGAATTTATTTCCATTGCCGTGCCCTGCGTATGGCCTACGCTTGCTACCTTGATGACGTTTGGGCTTTGCGGTATCTTCACGGCGGACGCAAACGTGTTCCTGTATTCCAACGGTACGGGTAAGCCGGGTATGTCTACGGTAGGGTTCCATCTGTATTATATTACCTACCAAATTTCCATGAGAGGCGCAAGCAATTCCGCGTTTGGTTATCCCGCGGCAATCGGTTTCACGTTGACCATGATGACGTTGCCTATCGTATTGATCGGGCGTTGGGCGTTGGAAAAAATGCAAGAAGCGGTAGAGCTGTAAGGGGGATAAGAAAATGGCTGAAATTAAATTTCGTAAACAACCCTTGCAGGTAAAAATTACGTATATAGCGTTCTTAATTATCTTTATTGCGCTTGCGGTTATTCACCTTGTACCGCTTGCATGGTCGTTTTTAAGCTCGTTAAAAACAGGGCCGCAGTATTTTGAAGACAGCTTTGGCTGGCCGAAGGAATGGCATTTTGAAAACTATATCCGCGTATTTAGTGAGTTTAAGTACAAGAATTTTTCGTATTTTGATATGCTTTTCAACTCGCTTTGGTATTTGGTGGTAGCGGTAACAGTAGAAACGTTTACCAGCGCGCTGCTTGCCTATCCTTTGGCAAGATACCGTTTCCCCGGTCGTGAGCTTATCTATACCGTGGTTATTTTTGCGAATATCATTCCCATTATCGGTAGCGGTCCTGCAAAATTCAAATTGATGGACGCTTTGGGAATGATCAACAATCCTTGGACGATTTGGATTTCTTGGGCGAATGCATTCGACTTTGCGTTTATCGTTTTTTACGGAACGTTCAAAGGGATTAGTATGACGTATTCGGAAGCGGCGAAAATGGACGGCGCAAGCAATATCCGCATACTCTTCCAAATCATTTTCCCGCAGGCATTCCCCAGTATTGCGGCAATAGCCATTACGTCGGCGATTAACGTGTGGAACGCATACAGTACGGTTATGCTGTACCTGCGTAATTATCCCAACCTTGCTTACGGGTTGTATTTGTTCGACGGGGCGTCCAACTACGTGGAAGATTCCAAGCCTATCTACTTTGCGGCGACGATTATTTCTTCCATACCCGTTATTATCTTGTATGCGGCAAACCAAAAGCTTATCTTGTCGAATATTACGGCAGGCGGCTTAAAGGGTTAAGCCTTGGATAAAGGAGAAATGAATGAAGAATAAAAAACTACTTACCGCAATCCTTTCGTTGGCATGTGTAGGCTGTATGAGTGTTGCCGTGGCTTGCGGCGGCGGTGACGACGGCAACGATAACGCGCCTAAGTTTTTAGAAGGCGCATTGACGGAAGTTACCGTTGGCGAGCAAATACTTATCAACGAATTTGTGGAATTTGACGAGTATAACGATTATACGTTTACCATCACTTCGCCCGGCGGTTCTACGCGCGATTATTCTTCGCGTGTTATGTGGACACCGGAAGAGCTTGGCGTACATACGTTGACGTATACCGTTGACGGGCAGGGAACTGCTACCTATAACGTCAACGTCGTGGCATATCCGATTGACTGGGAGTTTAACAACAGTCAAATCGTTTTATTGCAACGCGGTGAACCTATCGTTTTCGCGGATTTGTTCGATTTAATGTTGGTTACCGTAGATTCATTTTGCGATTATGAAGTATCTATGATAAGCGTAACGGTCGACGGGGAAAAGACGGAGTTCACGGCGGAAGATACGCAGTTTACGCCGACGAGCTTATCCGACCACGTATTTCGTTTTCGTGTAGTTACCGACGACGGACAACAGAAAGAAGCTACGCTTATCACGCAAATCCAGTATATCAGCGAAGATAAACAAGCTTTCTTGGAAGAAAACAACGCTACCGTATATAATTATAAACTGGTAGACGATACGTGGCAAATGAGCAAGGGCTCGTTCACGGGGAAAACGAGTCAATTAAACAGAACGGATTTGGCGTATCTGGCGTTTCACGGTGATTACGGCGTAGGCGATTACGTTATGTTTGATTTTACGGGCGATAATATGCCGCAGCTTTGTTTCTTAGCAGGCGAGCCTTCTCCCGACCTTGTAGACGGGGATAGCGGTATTTATATCACCAACGGCGTGATGTCGTCTATGTCTGCCGAATCCAAGCGTTTGACTATTTACGGACCGAATAAGGTCAAGCATTTAGCGCTTGGCGGTTCTAACCGTATGTATACGGAAACGCAAGCACCTATCGGTAGTGCGTATCTTGACGAAAATGCGAAATACCGCTACGTAGCGGGGATTGTTGACGCTCAGCCCACCGTTTTTGGCGAAGACGGCGAAACGGTAATCACTTCGGGTACGGTAACCTTGCATTTGCACCTGTACGATATGGATAATGCGCGGGTAGTATACGACAAGCAAATCGTGCTCGATCCGCAAAAGATAACGGCAGAAGAACAACGTGGATTTTTTACCGAAGATAATATTTCGGGCAGTATCGTCGCGTACGGTAATTTTGATAAAATGCGCGTATGGGATAAAGTATATCCCGTCTTTCAGGATCAAGATTCTTTGTATGATTTGCTGAAAATTTCGTCGTTCAACGAAAACTGCGAAAGAACGGTAAAGACCAACGTGACCTTGCAGGTAAGCGATTATATCACTCCGAAAACGGGAACGGAATACGAATTCTATTACGTGGACGCAAACGGCGTAAAAACACCCGTTACAGGTTCGACGTTCCAGTTCACCAAAGCAGGTGACTATACGTTATATTATGGAATTCACGACGGCGAAACGCTGAAATCGTCGTTTGAAATCACCGTAAAGGATATACCTAACGACGTTTGGACGTGGATGCAGGATAACGACGCGCAAACGTATAAAGCGGATATCGACGCAAACGGCAGAGTGACGTTGCCCGTATCGACGTATGCGGGGATTGCGAAGTTTGTCGGCTCTACGAATAGTCCCTACGTGGCGTTTCACGGCGACTACGGCGTGGGTGATTACGTAACCTTTGATTTTACGGGCAAATACAACATGCCGCAGCTTACGTTCTTTGCAGGAAACATTTCCGAAAATCTCGTAGACGCGGGAAAGGGTATATATCTTTCCAACGGTTATATGGACACCATGAGTGCGTACGGAAAGCGTATGACGGCGTACGGACCGTATAAGTTAAAAGGCGCTAATTTAACGGGCAGCGAAGACACTATCACGGCGGAAAGAGATTCGCTTTTAGGGGTGGAAAATCTTTCGGATAACGTACCGTATCGCTATATTGTCGGCGTGCAGGAAGTTTCCGAAGATTATAAAACGGCGGTTATCCGTTTTCTACTCATTCGTTTGGATTACGGCGAAATCGTGCACGATACGGCGTTGACCTTAGATTTGGAGGAATACGGCTTAGATGCGGCGTATTTTAAGGGCAGTATCGTAGCGCACGCAGGGTGGGATTACAACACGAAAGAAGGTACGACGCCCGTCACTTCGGTAACGTGGGATAAGATATATCCCGTAGAAAGAAACGTGAAAAACGTATATAGCTTACTTACGTATACAGAGTTTAAGGAAAACGTAAACGCTACGGTGAGAGCGGGAGAAACGTTGAACGTAAGCGATTACGTAGTCCCTGCTACGGGCGTGGAATACGCATTGTATTATACCAACGATATCGGTGAACGCACGGATATCAAAGGGGATACGTTTGTCTTTAACGATACGGGTAAATATTCGCTGTATTACATACAACGTAACAGCACCGCGCTTGTGGCAAAGTTGGATATCACCGTATTAGATATGTCGGCTGCGGCGTGGAGCTGGATAAAGACCAACGGCGTGCAGGCTTACGGCGCAACGGGCTTTACCGATACGCAAGGCGTAACGCTTGCGGCGGGTAGTTATACCGGTAGCGACGTCAACGCTATGGGCGTTGCAGACGTTCCGTACGTAGCGTTTACCAAACAGGGCGGCTTTGGTTTAGGCAGCTTTGTTGCGGTAGACTTCACGGGCAATAATATGCCGAATATTTCCTTCTTTAACGACGCGGTTACGAAAAATACGAAAAATTTTATCGGCAGAAAAGGAATATTTTTCTCCACGGGTCTATTAAACCCTAATGGAAAAATGAGCGGACTTGGGGAATATCTCAAAGCCTATTATCCCATGAACGTAACGGCGAATGCTTGGCAAACGGGCGCGTTTGCTACGTGGAAAGCGGACGACACGTACACGACGACGGTAGACGTAAACGGTACGCAAAAAGCCGTTTCGCCCCTTTCCTATTTCGCCTTTCAAGCAACGCCGACCGTCAAATACCGTTTGATTATCGGTATAACGGGGGTGACGGAAACGACGACGAGCGGCGGAGATGCAGCTTGGAAGGTAGGCGTTGCCGTTAAGCTTATCAATCGGGATACGAATACGACTGTGTTCTTGTCCGAAAAGCAGTATACGAAGACGAAAGCTTCGTTTGGTGAAGGTTTTACGTTTGACGGCAATATCCTTCTTTACGGCAGACCGTACGAAACGACGACGATTGATAAAATGTATCCGATTTTTGAAAATATGACGCTTGGCAGGGTAGAGCAAGCAATTGCGGCGTTGTAAAAAATAAATAATATAAGGGAGATATTATCTATGAAACAAAAGTATCAGCAACCAGTTTTGACGTTTTTATTGATTAGTGAAGACGTCATGACCGCATCAACAACAGGTATCGTATTCGACTTTGACGGTTGGAACGACGAAAACGTGAATTGGTAACAGGAGGGAAATATCATGTTGAGAAAAACGAGAAAAAATGTATTTTTTGCACTTTCCTTGCTTTCCTGCGCAGCTGTCGCTTGCGGTGTAGCGGGCGCAATCCCTGCTGCTACGGTCAGCGCAAATACGGCGGATAGCGCGTTGCTTTCTATGAATCAAGAAGGCGCATGGGTACGCGTGGACATCAAGCAAGAAGACGGTGAAACGTTAATCGGTGACGGCGCAGGTATCCGTTTTATGGCAACGGCAAGCAAAGACCTTGTTGCGCAGCTTGTTACGGACGGAGCGTACAATACGGGCGATAAGCTTGGTATGATGGTTGTTCCTGCAAAAGTAATCACGGCGTATAACGCACAGCTTAACGACGAAAACGCCAAGGCGGATTATTTTGAGTTTATCGCAAGCAAAATAACCAACGCAACCGAAGACAAAATTGCGTACGTATACGAAGCTTCGACGCTTTCCTTGACGGAAGACACCAACCTGCACGTTAGCCTTGCGGATATTCAAGACGTAAACTACAACGAAGCTTATCAAGCCGTAGCGTATTACGTGGATAACGGCGTATATTATTACAGCCAACCCAGCCAAGTGCGTACCGTTTCCGAAGTGGCAAACGCGGCTTTGAATGATTCTAGCGTTACGGGAACGGAACAAAGAACGGCTCTTGCGAATATTATCAAAAAAGGAATCAGCCTTGCAAACGGCGGTACGGGCGCGGATTATAAGCTTGCGCTGGATACTTTGGAAACGGCAAACTTAAAAGAAAGCTTTGCAAAATATATTACGGCAGAAGACTTGACGTTTGAAGTTGTCAATACGTCTATTGTAGAGCTTGACGAAGAAACCAACGTCTTGACGGGGTTAAGCACCGACGGAACGACGAAGGTGGGCGTAACGGCGTATGACGGCTTGATTGATTTCGATATCGAAGTGACCACGAAAGCAGTTAAGGGTGAAACGGTAACGATGCACTCTGGCAGTAAAACGACGTACACGGCATACGGCGCGACGGTGGAGAGTATGACGACGTCTTCCGTTACCAATCTTCCCGAATTAAATAATATCGTTTTGGGGGCGGGCGCTGTTCCCAAAGGCTCGTCCATTACCAACGTGGCAAGCACGGATCTTGCTTATCTTGCATTCAACCGTAGCGGAACGTACGTTGCGACAGCGGGTACGGCGACGAATAAACCCGGCTCGGGATATAGCGCAACAATCGAATTCACGGGGAATAACATGCCCTTGGTTGGGTTCTTTGTTGCGGACGATTCGGAAACGTCCCCTATGAAGAATATAGTAGGGCAAAAGGGTATTTTGCTTACCAACGGTTTCCGTGTAAATGCAGATGATAAAACCAACGTTATTAGAGACCGTTATACGGCGTATGGGTTCCAACAATTGACAAGCAATCCTTCGAGTAACGATAATACGGATGCGACTGCGGGTGAACTTGACAGACGTTTAGACGTAGATACGTATGCAAAGAACCCCACTTATGCGGACGCTACTGATCAGGCGCTGAATATTTCTTATAACGAGCTTGCGGAAAATCCTAATCAACGTTATAGATATTGCGTTTGGGTAGGGACGAATTCTGATCAGTCGCACGTGTATATCAACGCGCAGTTGTATAAGATTAACGACGACGAAACGAACGGCGATCTTGTATATTCTCTTTCGTGGGATAAGACTTATAAACCTGTTGACGGTATTGATTTCTATAAGGGCAATATCGTTGTTTACGGTAGACCTTATGAAACGACCAAAATTGATAGAATTCATCAATTCCAAAGATATTCAGTCGCTGATTTTATGAAAAAGTGGAACGCAAACTAATTTTTGGAGAACATAATGAAATTTAAAAAACAAATAGCAATGGCGTTGGCGGCGATAACAGCGTGCAGCTGTTTTGCCGCTTGCGCCCCTGCGGATAGCAGTAGCGTATCGAATGAAGGCGCGCCTGACTATTCCATGTATGACAATCAATTTTTATTCTATTGCTACAACCCGCCCAACGACGGTACGTGGAAAGCGGACGACGATACGCCTATGTATGCTGGCGAAGATTTCCGCGTCGCCGAACGCTATAAGGAATACAAGGATTGCGGATTTGATATCTTAATGATGCAATTCTCGGGTAAGTTTGACGGTACGCAAACGTGGGAAGAAAGTATCACTAAAATGGTAATGGACCAAGCTCTGGAAGCAGGCATGGATAAAATTATCGTTACGGATACCCGTTTGCAAGAGCTTTCGGAAGGGATTGTATACTTAAACGAAGAAGGCAAGCCTGATCCCGAAGGCAAAAAGGAAGGCAATAGTATTCGTCTTGCCGATTTAAACGGCAACGGCATTAAGATGGAAATCGATATCAAGGAGCACCTTGTCGGCGAAGACCGTCCTTTTGCTACGGACGCGGAATTAGACGCATACGTGCGCTATTGTATGACGCCGTATATGCATTACGACGGGTTCTACGGCGTACAGCTGAAAGACGAACCCAACTTCAAGCACGTAACCTTCTACGGGGATACCTATCGTTCGATTAAGCGTGTATGTCCGAATGCGTTCATACAGTACAATCTCAACCAAATTTATACCAACCCCACGTATTTTTGGGGGTATCCGGGTTGGGAAGGAAGCACGACGGCTTATTTTGATAAAAACTTCCCTGGTTGGCGCGACGGTGCAAACGTCGATATCAGCGAAAGCGCGATAAAGACGCTTCTGATAGAAGAAGCCGCGCGTGACGGCAATACCTTGCTTGCGGAAGATATTACGCCTTATGAAGTGTCTTGTAAAATCGACGAATTGCTGGAAGATTATATCGACTTGGCGATAAGCACCAACAAAGACGCCGTTGAAGAAGACGGATACGAAAGGTACGGCAACTATTTGCGTGCGTATATCGACAACACAGGCGCGGATTATATCATGTGGGATAGCTATCCCTTGCGCGGTTCGGACGTTCGTGGGGAATACATTAGAAGCTTGCAGGTAACGGCAAACGTATGTAAGGAAAAGGGCGTTGCATTTGCCAACACTACGCAAGCGCACAGCGAAGTTGCCGCCACGTCGAAACAGGTGAAAATGCGCGCTTTGGACGAAGAAGACGCGCGTTGGCTGAATAACATGCTGTTGGGTATGGGCGTAAAGCAAATCGTATATTATACCTACTTCAACAAGGGTAGGTCTGGCGAAACCCTTCACCCCGACGGCACGACGTTCATTACCCATTACGGCGAAAAAACCGAACGTTACTATTTCATGCAAAAGATTTTGGCGGAAAACCAAAAGTTTGCGCCGACGATTTTGAATTTTGACTACGTAACGAGTAACGCCTATGCCGTAACGCCGTCGACGTATTCTTCCACCCACGTGAAGTATTGCGAAAAGAATAATACGTTCCAAAAAGTAAAAGCGTTTGAAATCAATAAAGAATGTGCTTTGGTGACCGAATTGTACGACGACGAAAACAATCGGTATATGTACATGGTGCAAAACGTAGTCGACCCCGATTATCAAGGCGCGAAAGCGTATCAAACGGCAACCATTACGTTTGCAAGCGGTTATACGCGCGCTTTGGTTTACAAAAACGGCGAAGTGACCAACGTAGCGTTGCAAGGCGGTAAGTACACCGTAAAACAACATGCGGGGGAAGCGGTATTTATTTTACCTTATTGAGATCGTAAAAGGAGATAAATTATGAAAAGGAAAAATGCACCCGACTATTCGGCGTATAAGCATCAGTTTAGCTTTTATTGCTACACTCCGCCCAACGACGGCACGTGGAACGAAGATTTGAACAGAACCCCGCCCATTCGCGGGTGGGCTGGTGAAGATTTCCGTACGGTGGAACGTTATAAGGAATATAAGGACTGCGGTTTTGATATTTTGCTTATGCAAACGGCAGGCAAATACCAAGGCGAAGACTGGGAAACGTCCATGGCAAAAAGGGTTATGGACCGCGTCGTAGCAGGCGGTATTGAAAAGATTATCATGACCGATCTTCGATTGCAATGGCTGTCCGAAGGTATCGTCGGTGTCAATGAAAAGGGCGAACCTGACCCCAACTCTCCCACGGTGGTCAAGCTAGCGGACGAAAACGGCGACGGTGTGAAAATGATTATTGACCTGATGGGTTTTGGCTTGGTGGGCGAGCATAGTCCATTCAAAACGCAAGAACAAGTGGACGAATACGTCAGATTTTGTATGACTCCGTATATGAACTGTAAAGGGTTCTACGGCGTACAGCTCAAAGACGAACCCAACTTCAAGCACGTAACCTTCTACGGGGATACTTACCGCGCGATTAAGCGCGTATGCCCTGATGCGTTCGTACAGTATAATCTGAACCAAGTGTATCCCTTCTATCCCTATTTTTGGGGCTATCCCGGTTGGGAAGGCTGGAACGCGAAAACCATTCCCGAATCTCTGTATATGTACGAAAGTCAGTATAGAGAAGACCGTGACGAAAACGGGAACATCCAAACGTACGACGAATCGATAGAAAGCGAACGTCTTGCCAAAGCCGCCGCCGAAGAACAGGCGAAGCAAAAAGCAAAGGCAACCGAAACGGTAGAAGGCTATAAACGCTACGGCAATTATATGCGCGAATATATCGAACATACAGGCGCGGACTACGTAATGTGGGATAGCTATCCTTTGCGCGGAAACGGTATTCGCAGGGAATATATCCCTAGCATGCAGGTAACGGCGGACGTATGTAAGGAAAAGGGCGTAAAATTCTATAACGTAACGCAAACGAGTTCGGAAATCAACGGGCTTACGCAGGACGTCGTTACCCGTCAAGTGACGGAAGAAGGCGCGCGTTGGCTGAATAATATGATTCTTGGGTTCGGCGTAAAACAAATCGTATATTACACCTATTTTAATAAGGGTAACGAATTTAAAGGTCAACGCGGTACGAACTACCCCGACGGATCGGCGTTCATTTCCCGTTACGGCAATCGTACTAAGCTGTACTACTTCATGCAAAAAATCATGGCGGAAGACCAAAAGTTTGCGCCGACGATTTTGAACTTTGACTACGTAACCAGCAACGTTTACTGGGTGGAAAATTCTACGTATCCCGTCGCGCACGTTCAAGAAGCGCAAAAGGATAACGTATTCCAAGTATTGAAGAACGTCGCGTTCGACAAGGAATGTGGGCTGGTTACCGAGCTGTACGACAAGGAAAACGACAGATACATGTATATGGCGCAAAACGTCGTAGACCCGCAATATCAAGACGAAAACGCAAGACAAACGGTTACGCTTGATTTTGGCAAAGACTACGAAAACGCGGCGCTGTATAAAAACGGCGAAAGAGAAGACGTTGCCCTTGAAAACGGCAAGCTGACGTTGACGCATAACGCGGGTGAAGCGACGTTTGTTATTCCTTATTAAAAAAATCAAAACAAAAAAAAGGGGAAACCGTAACTCCATTTTGGGGTTGCGGTTATCCTTGTGAAAGAGAAAATAAGATGCAAGTTAAACAATTCAATATAAAAAATTATATAACGGATACAGGGGCGGAAAGTTTGCAAACGCAAGCCCTGCAAAAGGCGATAGACGATTGTTTTCAAGCGGGCGGCGGCGAAATCGTATTTCCGAAAGGCGAATACGTATTATCCACGGTCTATTTGAAAAGCAACGTGCATATCCGTTTGGAAAAAGACGCCGTTATTTTAGGCAGCTTGGATTTTAACGATTACGCGGAAAACGAAGTTATCGACTATCCTATCTATCAAGACGCGTCACATACCTATTATTATCCGTCTATGTTCGTGGCAATCGATTGTGAAAATATCGCTATTTACGGTGAAGGTAAAATCGATATGCGCTCGGTATGGGACGAAGAAAACAAACGAAAAATCGTCCACCGCGGAGCAAAATGTATCGCGTTTAAAAACTGTAAAAACGTACGGGTGAGCGGTTTGGAAATCAACCACGTTACCGACCTTGGCGTGCATTTTGCGGGCTGTGAAAACGTAGACGTATTCGGCTTAAAAATGCGCGTATACATAGACGGTATTTCGCTGGATAACTCGAAAAATGCGCGTGTGCACGATTGTCAGGTGGAAGCAGGCGACGACGCGATTGTATTCAAAAGCTCGTATACGCTCAACCGTTTAGACGTATGTAGGGACGTTCGCGTGTGGGATTGTAAACTCAAAAGCCGTTGTAACGCCATTAAATTCGGTACGGAAACCAACGGCGGATTTGAAAATATCCATATTGAAAATATCGACGTTTACGAAACGAGAATGTGCGGTATTGCCATTGAAAGCGTAGACGGGGCGGTTATCGACGGGATTACCATCAAAAACGTAATAATGCGCAACGTCAACACGCCGTTGTTTATCCATTTAGGTAAGCGTATGCGCGGACCTGCTGGGCGCGAAATCGGTGAAATCAAAAACGTTTTAATTGAAAACGTCGTAGCAAGCGGTCCGTACGAACCGTACGAAGTCGTTGCTTGGAATTATGCAAGCTATATCCGAAACGATTTTTACCAAAAGCCTTGGGTGTTCGGTAGGGCGGAAAGCTTTGACGATACCAACGACGGCAACACGGCGGAAAGCGACTGGCAAATGACGTCCAACGTTTGCGGCTTGGAAGGCAGACCCTTGAAGAATATCGTTTTGCGGAATATTCATCTGTCTTTGGACGGCGGTGTGCAAAGCTTTAACAAAGACGTTCCCGAAGAAGCGCAAGACTATCCCGAAGTATACGTATACGGGCGTATTTTACCTGCAAAAGGCATTTATTTTCGATATATAGACGGGTTGACGGTGGAAAACGTAACGGTGGAAACCAACCGTCCTGATGTTAGAAAAGCTTGCGTGTTTGAAAAAGTAAACGCATTAGTGTATAAATAAAAGATTGCTATTTAGGAAAAAACATATGGATAAAAAAAGGTATTTTATCGGTATTGACGGCGGGGGGACGAAAACGGACGTTGCGGTGTGCGATAGCGAAGGCAACGTTATATACCGTAAAAAATCGTCGGGGTGCAATCCATCAAATATCGGCTTGGAAAACACCGTAAAGCTTTTACAAACGGCTTTGACGGAAGCATATGCTGGCGCAGGGATTTGCCAGAAAAAAGACGAAACGTTCGTCTTTATCGGCGCGGCGGGCTGCGGTGTGGGTAATAATGCGGCTGTGGTGCGCGGCGCGCTGCAAGAAACGGCTGCAAACGTTTGGGTAGACAGCGATATCGTCAACGTCATTCAAACGGGTTTGCAGGGCGAAAACGGGATTGCGGTGATAGCGGGTACGGGTTCGCTGATTGCAGCGTATAAGGACGGCGCGGTGTTCAAATTCGGCGGCAACGGTTTTTTGTTTGAAGAAGGCGGCAGCGGCTTTTCCTTGGGACGCGACGGCTTGATTGCCGCGTTTAACGATATAGACGGCGTGGGTGAAAAAACGCTGTTGACGGAATATATTACCCAGCGTTTAGGGAAAAACCCCAAAGACGCCCGTGGAGAGCTTTGTAAGCAAACGCCTGACTATATCGGCAGTTTTGCGGCGCTTGTTTCCAAGGCGTACAAAAACGGGGATAAAGCGGCGATAAATATCATGCAGAAGAATATGGAAAGTATACTCCGTTTCGTCAAGCGCGCAAGGCAAGAGCTTACGGAAGAAAAGCCGAAAGCGGCGTTTGTTGGGGGTATATTCAAAGACGAAATTTATCGGGAATATATTGCCGATAAAATCGGTAAGGAATACCGCTTAGCGTTTACGCAAGTTCCGCCCGTATGCGGTGCTTTACGGCAAGCGGCTTGTTTGGCGGGTGAAAACGTCGATACGGCGTTTATGTATAACGTAGAAAAAACGGTAAAGGAGTAAAATTATGTTAAAAACGGAAATGATCAATCCCAAAACGGTGAATATCGATAAAATGGACACGGCGTCCATGATTGCTATTATCAATGAAGAAAATATGAACGCAGTCAAGGCGGTACAGGCTGTTTCGGGAGATATAGAAAAGGCGGTTGACGCCGTCACGGACGCATTTTCTAAGGGCGGTAGATTATTCTATATGGGCGCGGGTACTTCGGGTAGACTTGGCGTTATGGACGCGGCGGAATGTCCTCCCACGTTCGGCGTACCTAAGGGCATGGTCGTGGGGATTATTGCCGGCGGAGAAAAATGTCTTTCCGCGGCAAGTGAAAACGTAGAAGACAGCCCCACGGAAGGTGTGGAAGATTTGAAAAAATATCAGCTTAATCAAGACGACGTCGTCGTAGGTCTTAGCGTAGCAGGCGGCGCGGCGTACGTAGTGAAAGCTTTGGAATATGCGAAAAGCGTAGGAGCAACCACTGTGGCGATTACGTCTAACGAAGGTTCGCCCGTATGCGGTGTGGCGGATATCGCCATTTGTCCCGATACGGGTGCGGAAGTGATTACGGGTTCTACTCGTATGAAAGCGGGTACGGCGCAAAAGATTATCTTGAATATGCTTTCCACCTGTGCTATGGTAAAACGGGGCTACGTGTATAAAAACTGGATGATTAACTTAAAACCGTTGAATGTCAAGTTGGAAAAGAGAATGATCGGTATCGTAGAAGCAATTACGGGCTGGAATGAAGAAACGTCCCGTAAAGCGTTACAGGAAAACGACTGGAATATCCGCGCGGCAGTAGGCGAAATGATAGAGTAAGGTTATACATGAAATAAAAAATATACGACGCAGCCCAAGGGTTGCGTCGTATTGATTAGGTTCAAAAAACTTCAAAAAGTCTTCAAATAAATCCATTGACAATGATACCGCTGGATAGTATAATATAGAAAATTTGTCAAAAGGAGCTATTTTTTATGCTGAAACATAGGTTGGAAATTGCGCAAATCATAGAGTTTGAACGGGAAATTTTGGCCGCTTTGCAAGAAAACGCAGGCGCATGCGACGAAATTTGGGTTTTTTTAGAGCATGGTATCAACAACAATTTTGAGAGATTACAAAAAGTGTTGCCGACGGCGAAACGTTTTAAGGAAGAAATAAACAAACTCGGCATACGCTTTTCCGTTGAAACCTGTCCTTTTGGCCACGGACATGCGAAAAGCGATTTATACGTATACGATTGTGAAGATTTTTCCGTGGATATGAACGGAGAGATAAGCTACGGGCAAATGTGTTGGAGAAGTAAATACTATCGTAAGAAAAAGGCGAAAAGTCTTTCTTTGATAGCCAAAGAGCTTGCCCCCGATACGCTGTATTTTGACGACGATTTGCGTATTAAAAACTGGGACGGCGGCTTGCGTTGTTTTTGTCCGCTTTGCATAGAAGAATTTAACAAACGTAACGCTACGGCGTATACGCGTGAAGAGCTTGCCGAAAAAGTGGAGAACGAACCTGTTTTCCGTGAAAAATACGTCGAATTTTCCTATGAAGGGATGGCAGATTTTTGCTATGAAATGGCTTTGACCGTGGCGAAAAATTCTCCTACGACGCATATGGGCGTAGAACACGGGCATTTCGCAGGCGAAGGATTTGTCCGTTGTATGGAAGCTATGCATAATGCGACGGGTAAAACGATACGCAGCCGTAGCGGCTCGGGATCGTATTCGGATATCTATCCTACTGCATTGACCGATAAGACGTATGAAACGGGCTGGCAGCTTGCCAAGCTCCCCGATTTTGTAGACGAGTACTGCAACGAAATTGAAAATTATCCGTCCACGTACTATTCAAAAACAGCTTACGGCACGTCTTTTGAAACGTCCGTGCACCTTGCAAGCGGGTTTAATAGCGTCAGCGTGAAATGTTGGCGGCTGTGCGATTTTGAATTGTTTCAAGACGTTTTACAAGAGAGCAAGAAACGTAGGGCGTACTGGGAAACGCTTGCGGCATGCAATCATGCAGGGGGTAGAAAATCGGGCTTACAAATTTTCTATCCGAAGAACTATTGGAACGCCACGGGCAAAGATTGGGCGAAAATCCCCGCCTTGTACGGTAGAGATTATAACCATTACGGTATTCCCATGACGTACGAAAAAACCAAAGGCGGCGCGTATTATTTTGACGAAAACTTTGCCGATACGATTACGGAAGAAGAATTGAAAGTCTTGCTTGCCGCTCCCGTAGCGACTAGCGCGGCGGCGATTTTTGCGCTTTGTCAGCGTGGCTTTGGTCGGTTGCTCGGCGTAGGGGCAAAGCATATTGCGGATAAGTGCTACGTAGAAGAATTTACCGACCATGCTTTGAACGAAGGCTTTGCTAAGCGGTGTTGGGGAAAAAATCTATTCGAGAAAAAAACGTACGCTTTAATCGATACCGAAAACCGTGCGGAAACGCTGGGGGTTTACCGTTTAGAATTGGGTATGGGACAAGTAGAAAACAGCGAAGAGAATGCAATTGCGTCGGCGATTGTACGCACGTCGCTGGGTGGAACGTGGTTCGTGCAGGGGTATCGTAGTGATGACGATACTTTCCCTTGGGTGAAACGGCAACAGGTTAATCGCGCAATCCGTTCGATTACGGGTGGGCTACTCGTCGAACAAATTTCCCGTAACCGTTTGATGCTTTCGCCTATTGAAAACAAGGACGGAAGACTTGTCAACGTTAGCGTGATTGTGCCGACAATCGCCGAACAAAAGAATATTCAGTTAATCGTACGGAACGTACAAGGGGAAAAAGCGTATCTTATGGATGAATTTGGGAATAAGACGCCGCTTACGCTTGAACGCTTTGAAAACGGGTACAAATTGCGCATTGACGAAGTGCGCGCATGGTCGATAAAAACGGTATTTTTTGCGTAAGGCGTTGCGCTTGATTGTAGAATACACCGAATAAGCTTATCCACAAAAATAAAATATACGACGCAGCCAAAAGGTTGCGCCGTATTTATTTTTACACTTGCAAATCCATTTGACAACAAATGCGCATATGTGCTATACTTTTGATAACCGCATAAAAAGGGGGAAGAATATGGAAGGCACGTTATGGGCGTTTTTGCCTGCGCTGATTGCCATTGTGTTGGCGTTACTTACCAAGCAGGTTTATATTTCGCTCTTTTTCGGAATTTTCGTCGGCGCGTTGATGTACGCTGGCGGCGATCCGTTAAAGGCAATGTTTACGCTGTATCAAGTGATGAGTGAAAAGGTGGGCTCGAATACGCCCATTATCGTATTCCTTGTCGTGTTGGGGATACTCGTCGTTTTAATGCAAAAATCGGGCGGCGCGAAAGCGTACGGCGAATGGGCAAGCCAAAAAATCCGTTCTAAGGGCGGCGCTTTGGCGGCAACCGCAGGGCTGGGCTGTTTGATTTTCGTCGACGATTATTTCAACTGCCTTACGGTGGGTTCGGTTATGCGTCCCGTTACGGATAAGTTCAAAATTGCCCGTTCCAAGCTTGCGTATATCATTGACGCAACGGCTGCGCCCATTTGCATTATCGCGCCCATTTCCAGCTGGGCTGCGGCGGTAGCAGGAGAGCTGGAAGGGGACGGCTTAATGGTGTTTATGAGCACCATTCCCTTCAACGTATACGCGATTTTGACAATCGTCATGGTGTTTGCGCTGTGCTATTTCCGTTTTGATTTCGGTAAAATGAAAAAGAACGATATAATCGCAGAAACGACGGGCGACGTCCATGCGGGTGTAGAAAGCGACGACGAAACGTCCGAAGAAGTGGAAAGCAATCCCAAAGGTAAGGTTCGTCATTTGCTTATTCCCGTAATCCTGTTGATCGTTTGTTGTATCGGCGGTATGCTGTACACGGGCTTTTTCTATAACTGGGATACGGGCTTAATCGGCACGGAATTGCAATCGCAAAACGTAATCGAAGCGTTTTCCAACTGCGACGCGGGTATGTCGCTGGCGATCGGTTCGACGGTGGCGCTGTTTGCTATCGCCCTGTATTACATGCTTTCGGGCGTCGTTTCCTTTAAGGAAATTACGGGCAGCTTTACGGCGGGCTTTAAAGCCATGGTGCCTGCCATACTTATTTTGACCTTTGCCTGGTCGCTTTCGGGTATCATGGGCGCAAAGGGCGGCTATCTCGACGCGCAGGCGTTTGTCAAAAATAACCTTGCCGGCAGCGCGTTCCCGCAGTTCTTATTCCCTGCCATTTTCTTCGTGTTGGCTGGCGCGATTGCTTTTGCGACGGGAACGTCGTGGGGCACGTTTGGCGTGCTCGTACCCATTGCGGTAACCATTTTGGGCGGCAGCGGAACGCTTACCATTCTCACCGTTTCCGCAACGCTGGGTGGCGCGGTATTCGGCGACCATATCTCGCCTATTTCCGATACTACCATTTTGGCGTCGGCAGGGGCGCAATGCAACCACGTAGAACACGTCAACACGCAGCTCCCGTATGCGTCCGTCGTAGCGGCGATTGCCGTCGTGGCGTACTTAATTGCAGGCGCTTGCGTTAACTTAGGCAGCGTCGTGAGCTGTTTGATTATGTGGGCGGTGGCTGTGGGCTTATTCGTCGGGTTTGTGTTTCTCGTGCTGCATTTTTCTCGTAGGAAAGAAGAACGAAAAACGCAAGAAGAATAATTTTTTCATAGGATATTGACAAACCGTTTATCATATGATATAATACGTTTATAAACATGGATAAGGAGCTGTGATTATGAATAATTTATCAAGTAAATGGCAAAAAACGATTGTTTGGTTGACTGGATATTTGAATATCATTGCGTTTTTTTTGGCGGGTGGATACGTATATTTAAAAACGGAAGACGAAGACGTACGTTCGTCGGGAAAGACGGTGCTTGCGCTTTTGGTCGGCTTTGCGGGAATAGACCTTTTATGCACCTTGCTGTATAACGTATTGTCCGTGGCGAACGTGGATTACAGCGTGCTTTCTACCGTCAGCGATATTCGTACGATTGTTTCCGTAGTCAAGATCGTCGTTTTCGTTGCGTTGTTTATTCTCGACCTTTGCGGTATTAAATTCCTGCCCACGAAACGTAAAGGGGAAACGGAAGAAAAGACGGAAAACGAACAATAAAACGTGAAAAAGGGACACGGCGTAAAGCCGTGTTTTCCTTGCCAAAATGGAAAAAGTGTTATCATATACAAAGGAATAGCTGCTATGGCAAAATTATATTTTAAGTATGGGGCAATGGGTTCGTCGAAAACGGCGAATGCGCTGATTACCAAATTCAACTATGAAGAACGCGGTATGAAGGTATGGCTGATTAAGCCGTCTATCGACGTACGCGACGGAGCGGACGTCGTGCGCTCGCGTATAGGACTTCGCGCCGAAGCGACGGTGATTACGCCCGATAAGGACATTTACGAAACCTTTTTATCCCAGCCCCGTTTCGACGTCATTATCGCGGACGAGTGTCAATTTTTCACCGCCAAACAAATTGACGAGCTGCGCCGTATCGTAGACAAGCTGGATATCCCCGTGTTGTGCTATGGACTGCGCACCGACTTTTTAACCCACTTGTTTGAAGGTAGTAGGCGTTTGTTTGAAGTGGCGGATTCCATTACGGAAATCAAGACTATTTGTTCTTGCGGGAAAAAAGCTATCGTAAACGCGCGAATTGACGAAAACGGTAAAGTGGTTACCCAAGGCGGACAAATCATGCTTGGCGGTAACGATTCGTACGTGGCAATGTGCCATAGCTGTTGGCGTGAAACGATAGAAAAACAACAAAATTAAAAGAAAAAAAACAGGTGCAAATCGCACCTGTTTTTATATATCGTCTGTATTATATCGTTTCGCAAATATGCCGCGCTACGTGCACGCCGCTCGCCGACGCGTGGGAAAGCGAATGAGTAATGCCGCTGCCGTCGCCGATTACGTACAAGCCGTCGTGACTGCTTTGCAAATATTCGTTGACGTCCACTTCCATGTTGTAGAACTTGACTTCAACGCCGTAAAGCAGGGTGTCGTCGTTTGCCGTACCGGGGGCGATTTTATCCAACGCGTAAATCATTTCCATAATACCGTCCAAAATACGCTTGGGAAGGACTAAGCTCAAATCCCCGGGCGTAGCGGTCATGGTGGGAACGGTAAACGATTCCTTAATGCGTTGGGGCGTACTTCTCTTACCGCGGATTAAATCCCCAAAGCGTTGCACGATTACGCCGCCGCCGAGCATATTGCTCAATCTTGCGATAGATTCGCCGTAGCCGTTAGAGTCGCGGAAAGGCTCGGAAAAATGTTTTGCGACAAGCAGGGCGAAGTTGGTGTTGTTCGTTTGCTTAGCAGGGTCGGAATAGCTGTGTCCGTTCACCGTTACGATACCGCCCGTATTTTCGCTGACGACAGCGCCCTTGGGATTCATACAAAACGTCCGTACGAGATCGCCGTATTTTTCCGTACGGTAGACGATTTTGCTTTCGTACAGCTCGTTAGTCAAATGCGAAAAGATTTCCGCGGGAATTTCCACGCGCACGCCGATATCTACACGGTTGGACTTGGTTTGAATACCCAGTTCACGGCAAACGTTTTCCATCCATTTGCTGCCGCTTCTGCCGACGGAAACGATACATTTTTTGCATGTAAAGCTCTCTTTTGCGCAAAGAATACGGTATCCGCCGTCCATTTTTTCTATGCCTTCTACGGGCGTTTCAAAGTAAAAATCCACCTTGTCTTTCAGATATTCGTACACGTTTTGCAGTACGACGTAGTTTACGTCCGTCCCCAAATGCCGCACGGACGCGTCTAAAAGATGTAAATTGTTTTGCATGCAAAGCTTTTTAAACTTCGAGCCTGCCGTAGAGTACAGTTTCGTGCCTTCCCCGCCGTAGCGCATATTGATTTCGTCGACGTAGTGCATGAGCTCCAACGCCTTTTGTTTGCCGATATATTCGTACAGCGTACCGCCGAAATCGTTGGTGATATTATATTTTCCGTCGGAAAATGCGCCTGCGCCGCCAAAGCCGCTCATAATCGAACAGCTTTTGCAGCGGATACAGCTTTTCACCTTATCTCCGTCAATGGGGCAACGGCGTTTTTCCAAGGCTTGACCGCCTTCAAATACCGCCACTTTTAATTGCGGCGCTTTTTGCGCAAGCTCGTAGGCGGAGAAAATACCGCCGGGACCTGCGCCGATAATGATTACGTCGTAAAACATTTTTTTTCTCTCCTTATACATAAAAATAGTCGGCTACGTTTCCAAAAGAATCCCGTAGTCAACCGTTTGCGGTGGTTGGTAGAAACGCTTATCCATATTATAAGCATATACGTCACAATTCACAGCACAAGGGATATTATAACACATTATTCAAAAAAATGCAATACATAATGAAAATTTTTTCAAAAAAGTATTGATTTTTAATAAAATATGCTATATAATATAGGCAATAACAGCTTTTCGCGTTTCTGTATCAAATGCGGTTAAGCTGCTTTTTTATCCTAAGGAGTAAAAACATGAACGGAAAATTTAGACTTTCCACCGCGCTCGATATCGACGATTTGTTGATGGAATGTACGTCGTACGCCATTAAGCTTGCCAACGAAAAATATAAATTCGACCCACCCTTGTCCATTTATGAAATAACCAGCTGGGGAAAACAGGGTACGCGTTCGGACGCGATTTTCGAGTTTTTCAAAGACCCTGACTTTTACCGCACGCAGCCCGTTTATAAGGGCGCAAAGGAGTTTGTCAAAAAGCTCTCTACTATGACCGAAGTATTCGTGTCTACCGCGATTCCGCCCGAATTTATGGGTATACGCGCTAAGCGTATTATGGAAGAATTTCCCGAAATTCCGCCCGACCATATTTATATGGGTTCGAGAAAGGATAAAATCAACGTGGATATTCTCTTTGACGACGCTATGCATAACGTGTTGCGTTCCGAAGCGCAATATCCCATTTTGATGCGTCGTCCTTGGAATGAAGCGGCGACGGGTATGCTTGCCGTCAATACCTACGACGAGTTTTTAAAGCTCGTCGAAGTGATTGCGGACAGTTATAGCCTGCGCCCTGAAAAATATTCGCTCAGCGAACCGAGCGTCGTCGTGCTCGTCGGGCCGTCGGGCAGCGGTAAATCGAAAATCGCAACGAGAGTGCTTGAAAACACCGACCGTTTTGAAAAGCTGGTTTGTTATACGACCAAAGACCCTACCGCGGTATCGGAAAACGAATGGTATAATTACGTGTCGTTGGAAACGTTCCGCCAAATGTGTGAAAGCGGGGAAATGTTTCAATCGACCATGTACGCAGGGCACGGCTACGGGTCTTGTAAATCGGACGTAGAAGCGATACTAAAAAAGGGTAAGCACGTGCTTACGACCATGGATATTTGCGGGGCAATGTCCTTAAAAACGAACTTCCGTAACGTCATTACCATTTACATTGAACGGGATAAAAAGGCGTTGCTTTCCAACATTTTGCGTAAGAATTCTTCTATCGACGATAAGGTGAACAGAATTATCGCCATTGACGCAGAAAAGAAGAATGCGGAGATTTGCGACTACGTAGTGGCGTTTGATACTTACGAAAACGCCGTAGAACAAATTTGCCGTATTTTGGGCGTAAAAAAATAAGCGAAAAATATCATCAATATCCATCGGATTTGCTTTTTTAGATGGGGTAAATCCGATTTTTTTTCGTAAAAAATAAAAAAAATGCAAAAAAATATGTAAAAATGCTTGACTTTTTTGTCAGGGGGGGGGGGTATGATAGTAGTGTACCTATTCGTAGGTGCAAAGGAGAAAACACTATGAAGAAACAAATAGCAAAGCATACGCTTTTCGGTAGTCTTGCTTCGTTGGGGCTCAGCACAATCATGCTGGTGGGTACTACATTCGCTTGGTTTACCGATTCGGTGGAGAGCAAGAACAACATTATTCAGACGGGCTCGTTAGAAGTGGGTATGAGCTGGGCGCAAGCCACGGAAGACCCTACCTTGGATACTACCGTTTGGACGGATGCGTCTACGGGTGCGATTTTTAATAACGACAAATGGGAACCCGGCTACGTAGAAGCTAAGCATATCAAAATTGAAAACCTTGGTACGCTTGCCTTAAAGTATTCGGTAAGTATCGTTGCGACGGGGACGGTTTCCGACCTTTCCGACGCGATTGACGTGTATTACGTAGACCCTGCCGTTCAAGTAGAAAGTGCTTCGGCGTTGCTCGAAGAAAATAAGTTGGGCACGCTGACCGACGTACTTGCGAACTTGGAAAACACCGCTTCGGGTGCGCTGTTGGAAGGGGAAAAGGATACGGTTACGCTGGCGTTGAAAATGCGCGAAGACGCAGGTAACGAATATCAAAATAAATCTATCGGGACAAGCTTCGCCGTGCAATTATCCGCAACGCAATATAGCTATGAAGAAGACAGCTTTGGCGACGATTATGACGCGAATGCACCGTACGTTCTTCCCACAGGTATGACGGCGGAAGATTTCGGTACGAACGTAGCCAGCGTAAACGGACAGCTTTACGCGACCTTTAAAGACGCTTTAATGGCGGTACATAACGGCACGGGAACGGAAAATACCGTGTATGTAAAACCTGGCGCAGACCTTGGTACGGTAACGCACTTACACGTTTGTAAAAATCTTACCGTGTACGGTAACGACGCATACGTCAGCGGCGGCGAACGCGATTTTGAAATCGGTTTCCCCGCGGCCAGCGGTACGACTTGCGCAGGCATTTCGTCGGAGCTTACCTTAAACGTTTATAATTTACACGGTTGTGCCGTTTGGGGTAGTGTTCAAGCAACACATCAATATGATATAAACGTCAATCTTTACGATTGTAAGGACGTTACCAAGGTTATGCTCTTAAAGACTGGCGATAATCCTGCGTATCAATTAAATATTTCCATTAACAACTGTACGTTTACGGGTACGAGCGCTTATAGAGATTCGGCAATCTATTGTAATAATCTTTCTAACTTGAACGTAAGCAACACGACTTTCCAAAATTACGCGGTGGGTATCAATCAAAACAATAAAGACGGCGTAGAAAGATATACGCTTACGAATTGTACGTTCATTGATTGCGCAACGTCTTCTATGGTAACGACGCAAACGAGCTATGCGGCTCCCGTACGCGCGGTTGCAAGTGTGGCGGGCACGACAACCTATTTGGTTATGAACGGTTGTCAGTTCGTTTATACGACGTCGGAAACGGCGATTAACGGCGACGTGCTTATCTATCAAAGCGGAAATGCAGGTACGGTATATCTCAACGGCGAACAACAATAAGTAAAATATGAAATTTAGCGTCCCCGATTGCATTGTGCAATCGGGGACGTTTTCTCTTGGATAAACCGTTTATAAAATGTATAATTTATTTGATAAAAATGTGAAAATTCCATTGACAATACAGGTGAAAAGTGGTATAGTATTCATACGAATATACTTTGTATAAAGGGGCAGTACGTGCTGGCGAAGTTTAAGAAAGTTGTCAATATCATCAGTCTTAGCTTTTTAGGGCTTGCGCTGCTGCTTGCGATTCTGCTGGTTGGGGTACGTATATTCGGGGTTACACCCTATACCGTGCTCTCAGGCTCGATGGAACCAAACTATCCCGTCGGGTCGATTGTTTATGTGCAAAAGGTAAACCCTGCCGACTTGAAAGAACGGGACGTGATTACGTATACCATAGGCAAAACGGTGGTGACGCATAGGATTATCGAAGTGATTGAAGACGAAAACAATCCCACGAATCTTTCTTTCCGAACCAAAGGGGATAATAACGACGACGCCGACGGCGACCCCGTTCTCGCAAGAAATATTATCGGGAAAGTGGTGTTTTCTTTGCCCTTGCTTGGGTATATGGCGTTCGTCATACAAACTCCGCCTTTCTCGTATATGGTCATACTCGTTTGCGTCATGATTTTATTGCTCGCCTTTATGCCTGACGTTTTGGAAAAGTTGCTTGCCGAAGAACAAGCGAAAACGGAGCAAACGGACGAAACGCAAAAAAAAGAATGATTTTGGTGAAAAGCCCAACGGCTAAACATATAACAAAAATAATTTCCCTAAAAGGGAAAAGGAGAAACTCATATGACAATGAAGAAAAAACTTCTTGTAGCACTTGCGGCGTTTGCCTGCGTTGTAGCGATTGTAGCCATCAGCGTTTTAAGCACTATCGCGTACTTTACTTCGTCGGCAGTATTGTCCAACACGTTCACCATCGGTAACGTTGGTATCACCTTGACCGAATCCAAGGTTAACGCGGAAGGCGTTAAACAGGAAGGTACGACGACGGAAGGGAACACCTACCGTTTGGTCCCTGGGACTACCTACGTAAAAGACCCTGTGATTACCGTAACCAAAGGTAGCGAAGAATCGTATTTGTTCGTCATGATTAGAAACGATATTTCCAGCATTGAAATTGCGAAAGACGATACGAACGCGGAAGGCGAAACGGAAACGATTGAAGAACAAATGCTTGCGAACGGTTGGAAACTGTACACCAGCGTAAGTACGGGCAACGTGTATATCTATTGTGGAAATATCGGCGAAACGCAAACTACGGCGGGCACGCTTCAACCTAAGGGCGTAGGCAGCGTAGCGGGCGGTGTAGACGTACAAGTACCCGTATTCCAAAACTTTACCGTAAAAGCAGACGCTGTATTCGACACGAATACGTTTAACGCGGCAACGATTATGGTACGTGCGTTTGCCGTTCAAACGCAAGGCTTTGAAGACGACGCAGAAGGTACGGAGAACCGTAAGTTTGCATACGATAAGGCTTGGGCTGCACTTGTAGCGGCATATCCGTATATCCACACGGGTTCGGCTGCTTAATAGGATTACATAAAAAAGGCTGTTAAATTTGCCATGCTGAAAAAGAAGATTATTGCCAGTTTGATTGTTTTAGGTTCGTTGCTTACGTTTTTCGTAGGCACGACTTTGGCATACTTCATTTCCGCATCCAAACCCTTGGTAAACACGTTTACCGTAGGACAAATTCAGCTTGAACTCACCGAAACGACGGGGACTGACTACGCGTTAGTCCCCGGGACAACGGTGGACAAAGACCCGAAAATTACGGTGAAATCGGGTAGCGAAGCTTGCTGGCTGTTCGTGCAGCTGAAAAAGGCGAACGGCGTGGACGATTACGTAAGCTATCAAATGTCGGACGGTTGGACGGCGCTTGGCGACGGCGTATATTATCGCAGCGTTGCGAAAACGCAAGAAGACGCGGCGTATACCGTATTAAAGGACAACCAAATCACCATTAAGGACACGATTACCGAAGAAAAAATGTCCTTGATTACGAGTATGCCCAAGCTTACCGTATATGCGTACGCGGTACAAAGCGATAACGTAGCTACGGCGGCGGAAGCTTGGACGATTATGCAGGCAAATTTGCAGGAGTAAGCGTTAGATGAAACTTTTGAAATGGTCACAATGGAAAACGGCTGCGCTTGCATTTGTGCTGCTACTTTCTATCATGCTAACGGGCGGTACGCTTGCCTACTTTACCGATTCACGGGAAGATATCAGCGTCTTTACCGCAGGCAACGTTTACATTACGCTCACCGAAGCGGAAGTCCAAGCGGACGCCGTTGGAAATTTGGTAGAAGACCCTTCAAAGGACCGTATCGAAGGGGCGGAGCTTGGCGCGGAAGAAACCATAAAGGACTACGGAAAAATCTATCCTGGACAAACGATTTATAAAGACCCGACAATCACCAACACGGGCGACAACGGGGCGTGGATTGCCGCCAAGGTCGTCGTTAGCGATGGACGCGGGGATATTCATAAGCTTATGGGCTATTACGGCGTGGACTTTATCGATATCGAAGTACTGTTACATGGCGGGCTTTTGGACGAGTATATCCACGTGGGCGCGTGGAACGGGATACAAAACGTATGTCATAATGATAATTACGCTATGGTGCAGGTAGCTGACCGTGCAAACGGCGTATATGAATTTTATTTCTTTATGCTAAAAGCGACGCAAAAGGGTGACGAGATCGTATTGTTCGATACTATGTCCATTGTACCCGAATGGGACAACGCGCAAATGTGCGAGCTTGTTGATTTAAAAATCAAGGTACAAGCGTTTGCTGTGCAAACGTTTGGTTTTGAAAGCTGTTTTGACGCCATGAAAGGGGCGTTTGCGACGCATTTTGAAAAGTGCGTTGCGAATCCTTAATTTTTCCCTGCCGTAAGTTCGCAGGGCGATTTGGATTTTATAGATTATCTAGGGCTTATTTATTTTTTTTAACGCGCGCGTGCGTATATACGCGTATAATTACAAACGAAAAAAACAAGGAGGTTAAAGTTATGAAAACGGCAAGATTAAAACTCATTGCGATTATTGCCGCATTTGCCATTACTTTGGCTTCCTTTATTCATACGACGGTTTCTTATTTTGTTGATAGCGTCGTTTCGCCCAACGGTCATATTGCAACGGGTTCTACCGACGTGGAGCTTGTTTCTTCTTCGGTTAGCGGTGGTACGCAAATGCCGGACGGTTCTATTTGCATTATGCCAGGGCAAACGGTAGGGAAAAGCGTTTCGACAAAGAACACGGGTACGTTGCCCTTGTACGTTCGCGTAAAGGTTACGCCTGAAATTATTTTGGCGGACGCGTATCAAGCGCATACAAACGAAATCGACCTTTCGTTGATTGCGTTCAATTTTGACGCCGAAAACTGGTTGTTGCAGGACGGGTATTATCATTACGCCTACGCTTTAACGGGCGGTACGGCGACGAACGAGTTGTTTACGCAAATTACGTTCAGCAAAGACATGGGGAATATTTATAAAGACAGTAAAATGCGTGTTATCGTCCGTATTGAAGTAGTGCAAGCCAGCAATAACGGAGAGAACGTCTTGCAAGCCACGGGCTGGGCAACGGCGGGCGAAGGGGGTATAGCATGACGAAAAAACGTAAGCTGACCGCCATTTGTATACTGCTTTGTTTGTTCCTTTTGACGTTGGTGCTTTCCTTTACGGGCTTAAACGTATTCGCTACCGAAAGTCAACAGGTTATCTTTGGGGAAAACGTTTCCAAAATCACCGTGCTGTATAACGGCGCGTCGGAAACTTCCGTTCGCTTAGACGAAGACGGAAAAGAAACGCTCGTTGGGCATATCACGGGTACGGAAAGCACCCGCCGCAGTTGGCAAATTTTAACGCCCGACGGCACACAATGGGTAAATATTTCTGGAAAAACGCAGGAAACGTTATCCGTTTCTTACGCGCTTGTCGGCAGTATGCTCAACGAAAAAAACAGAGCGTACGTGCGTTGCACGCTCACCGACGGGGACGAATTGTATTACAGCGAGCCCGTGGAAATCGTTCTTTCCTACCGAGCAGGGGAAACGATTGCGGAAGAAAAACCGTCTTTGATGATGTTTGCAGCTTCTCCGTATGCGGCTACGCCCATGGCGGAAGGTGAATTTAAGAATTACACTATCGTTATCAACTATATCTTCGATAACGGCGGTTTGGCGTTTGAGCCTTACGGCGCGTCCGTAGCCAGCGGAAGTGATTTTAAAGCGTCCATTCCCAGCCC
This sequence comes from Clostridia bacterium, assembly GCA_017626305.1. Classification (GTDB taxonomy): domain Bacteria; phylum Bacillota; class Clostridia; order Christensenellales; family Borkfalkiaceae; genus Scatosoma. The sequence goes on along the minus strand of JAGAIW010000035.1, from coordinate 31,389 downwards.
CACGGTTGTCGGGTATAAGCCCTTCCGCCGCATAGGGGACAGCTACGTCGAAGCGGATACGGTAGAGCTGGATTATACCAACGTTACGCAGGATATCACCATCAACGTTATTTACGAACCAGCCATGGTAGAGTTTTCCGTGCATCACCATTTGCAAAGCTTGGTGGGCGACGATTATTCGTTGCAGGCTGACCGTATCACCAAGGGCAAGGGCTTAACGGGGAGTATCGTTCCCGACGGACTTGCGCTCACCGAAGACGAGCTGCCCGGGTTTAAGGCGCTTGCCTATGAAAAATTAGAAGTGGCTGCGGACGGGTCTACCGTTGTTGAAATTCGATACGACAGAAACTATTATCTCGTGCAGTTTGATATGCTCGGCGGTTATGGTTCAGAACCCATTTATACGCGCTACGGCGCGAAGGTCGGTGTAAATAACCCGATTCGCCACGGCTATTTGTTCGACGGTTGGGAGCTTGTTTCCTACGGCGGTCAAACGCCGAGCACCGCTCAGCAATCCATGTACGATATCAATACGGCGCAAATCACCGTACCCAACGCGAATCTTGTATACCGTGCGCGTTGGATTACCCAGCTTACCACCTATTCCATGGTATTCTGGGGCGAAAATATCGACGATAATAAATTTAGCTACTGGGGGCATTTGGAAAACCTGCAAAGTATGTCGGGCTCGTTTGTCAACGGTGAAGACCGCGTAGACGAAATCGGCCGTGACGATTTAGACCACTTTACGTATAACGACGTGCTCACCGATAAAAACGTACTCGTGGAAGGGGACGGCTCGACCATTGTCAACGTGTATTACACGAGAAACCGTTACACCATTACCTTCAAGGCGAAAGGGCTTTGCACCATTCCAGAAGGTCACACGCACGGCGAAGATTGTTATACGACCGTTTGTATGGGCGGGCACGTGCACGACGAAAGCTGCACGCCCACCTTGGTTTGTAGCGAAGTAGAACATACGGCGCATACCCAAGCGTGCGTGATTTGCGGCAACGAAGAGCATACGCATACTTCCGCTTGTTGCGGAATTACGGAGCATACGCATACCAAAGCCTGCTGGAACAACGTCGGCAACGCAAGCACGCCCAACGGTGCGCCTACGCGGAATTTAGAAGACGGATATATCTACCGCCGTATTTTTAGTTATTATATTTATATCAAAGGCACGTGGTATGCCTATAACGGCTGGGGCGCGTCTTCGGGTGACATAGTAGACCCTACGTGCGGATATGAAGAACACACGCACGGCAGCGCCGATTGTAATTGTGATAAGCAAGAGCATAGCCATATAGATACTTGCTATAAAGACGTACTGCACGCGCATGATCAGAATGCTTGTTATACCTACGAATGTGGAATGAAAGCGCACGAACACGTAGACGGTTGTTACGTGTTAGAGTGCGGTATTCCCACGGGGCATAGTCATTCTAACACGTGCCGTTCGGCAAGCTCCGTCAATACGGTAAAGCTCGTTACTGTCAAATACCAAAAGAGTTTGAATCATATTTGGCCGATTACGGACGATAACGGCGTTACGTACGGCGACGGTGAACGTTGGAAACCGACGGAATCGTCGACTTATGCAGATGTACTCGTTTATATTTCCGATATGCCTGGGGAAGATTTTACGTTGACTTCGGAAAGCGCGGATCATAGCCCGTATACCATGAACTATTATAAAGAAGTTTTACCGGGCGAACCGTATACGAAGACGTATAACGGCAAAAACTTTATTCTAGATTTCACCGTAAAGGCGAGATATAACTATATTACCAAAGCCGAAGACTTCTTCGATATCAACGGCTATGAACAATGGATGTCCGACCCTGCGTTCAACGGCAATCAATACGAACACGGTGACGAAGGCTGTGAAGTAGACTTCTATTATACCCGTGTCGTTACGGCAAAGCTGCAATTTAGAAGTAACGGCGTTATCCTTACGGATAAAACCCAAACGGGTATTATGTATGGGGCAAGCTTGAAGGAATACTATTTCGAGCCTGACTATCCTGCAACATTAGAGCCGAACGCCTTTGCGTTTGGCGGTTGGTACACTTCTCCTGGGCACTACGACGGAACGGAAGTGGACTGGGATACGGTAACGATGTCGGCAGGGGACGTTATGTACTATGCAAAATGGGCACCCGTGACGCATACGGTAAGGGTATATCTTACCAACGACCTTACGCAAGAAATCGGGACGGCGCAGTACATAGCGCACGGCGAGCTTGCGCTTGCACCGACGGAAACCGTTTCTAACGGCAACTATATCTTCCAAGGTTGGTTCTACGTAGACGAAGACGGAGAACAAAAGCCCTTCCTGTTCAACGGTATTCCCGTATTGCACGATCTTAACGTTTACGCGCTTTGGAGCTCGCACGTTTCGGTTAATTATACCATTCATTACGTATTGTTTGAAACGCAAGAAACGATTGCGCCCGATACCGTCGGTTCGGCAATCGCAGGACATAATAAGACGTTTATGGCGAAAGCGGGGACGGAACTGAACGTCGGCTATCAAGAAGGGTATTATCCTTTGACGAACAGTCATACCGTAACCATGAGCGCGGAAAGCGATCACGAATACACCTTTGAATACGTATACGTGGAATCCATGCCGTATTTGGTGCGGTATATAGACGAAAACGGCAATCCCGTAGCCGCACAAAAAGAAGTCGTTGACAATAATCTTTCGGTAGTCACCGAAACGTTCGTTAAGGTGGATAAAATGATGCCTGACGCTTATCAAAAGCGTTTGGTTCTTGCCGCGTCGGGCGACGATAGCGACAACGACGGTATAAAAGATATCAACGTGATTACCTTCCGCTATCAATCGGACGAAGAGCACGCATACTATCGCGTTGTACATTATATTCAAAATATCGCGACGAACGATTACCGTGAATACCGTTCGGAAGAAACGGTTGGGATAATCGGTACGACGTACACGGTAGAACCCATTACCTTGACGGGCTTTGCTTTTAACGGCGCGTTGACGAAGGTCAACGGTGTGGCTGCTCCCGTAGAAACGGCGCAGGTTTCGGCAAAGCTTACGGGTGAAGGGCTGCTTATTGAAATGTATTACGATAGAGTTAACGTTTCGTATACCGTCCATTATTTGGAAAACGGCACGAATAAAGTTCTGCATACGCCAAAGACGGAACAAAGCATTTTCGGCGCGCAGGTGGTGGAATATGCGCCTGGCTTGACGCATAAAGGATATACGCTCGTCGGGGATAACGTCAAGGATCTGTCGCTTTCCATGCACGACAACGTAATCAATTTCTATTATCAAGAAACGATATATTCGTTGAAATATCAAATCGTCGGAATGGACGGTTGCGGGTCTTTGAGTATTCAATCGGAAAACATTGCTGCCGTAACGGGTACTCCCAACGGTTCTACCCCTATGGTTGCGGCAGGCTATCATTTCGTTGGTTGGTATCTTGACGCTGCCTGTATGCAAGCGGTAGATGAAAGCTGGGTGGACGAAAACACCTTGCGCCTGTTGCCGCAAACGGACGGCATTTGGCTGAGCAATGCTACCTATTACGCGAAGTTTGATCCCGATTTCACGACGCTTACGATTACCACGCTCGGCGCGCAGGATATCGACGAGGACCAAGCGTTTATCTTCCGCGTACAGGGTGCGTCCGAAGACGGGAAAGACGTAGATATTACCGTGACGGTAATCGGCAACGGCTCGGTGACGGTTAGTAAACTACTTATCGGGGAATATACGGTTACGCAGCTTTCTTCGTGGTCGTACCGTTACCAACCCGACAGCGAAAGCAAGACGGTTGCGCTTTCGGTGGACGCGACGAAAAATACCGTTACGTTCTCGGAAATTCGCGTACAAACCAAGTGGTTGGACGACCAAGCTACGCAATTAGAAAGGATAGAATAAAGGGGGAACGATATGCTGAAAATAACGTCGAAAAAACTTATCGTTACTCTTGCTTGCGTATTGCTAACGGTATTCGTCGGGGTAGGCGCTACGCTTGCGTATTTGTTTGCGCAAACGCCGCCTTTGGAAAATACGTTTACCCCCGTCTTTCTTACCTGCGAAACGCAAGGTAGCGTAAAGACGGGCGCTTCCGTCAAAAATACGGGGGACGTCGACGGATATATCCGCGTTGCCGTCGTTTGCAGTTGGGTGTCCGAAACGGATAACAGCGTACATGCAAGCAAAGCGGTGGAAGGTACGGATTACACGGCTACGTGGAATACGACTTCGTGGAAAAAAGGAGCGGACGGATTTTACTACTACCTTTCGCCCGTCAAGGCGGGGGAAACTACGGACGTGCTCGTCAGCGGCTTTACGCGTATTGCGCAGCCGCCGCAAGGCTATACGTTAACGGTGCAAATAAACGCCACCGCGATTCAGGCAAGCCCTGTGGAAGCGGTAACGTCGGCGTGGGGAATAACGGTGTTGGAAAACGGGAATATTTCCGTATAAATCTAGGAAGGAAGAACGGCTATGCAAAGCTTGTGCAAAAAAGAAGTGTACGAAAAGAAGATTAAACGGGTGATTATCAGCAAGGAAGAGATTGCCGCGGCTATTGAAAAAGCGGGCAAGCAAATAGACGAATGGTACGACGGAAGACCGATTTTGCTTGTGAGTATTCTCAACGGCGCGTTCGTTTTTATGGCAGATTTATGCCGAGCAGTTTCCGTGCCTTGTGAAATCGGCTTTATGTGCGCGAAAAGCTATTACAGCGGTACGGTTTCGTCGGGCGTTGTAAAAATCACGATGGATTTGCAACAGGATATCAGCGGTTATAACGTCATTATCGTGGAAGATATTATCGACACGGGCAGAACGCTGAACGACGTTGTAAAAATGTTAAAAGCGCGCAACCCTTTGTCGCTTAGGGTGGTTACGCTGTTGGATAAGCCCGAACGTCGTTTGGTGGACTTTAAGCCCGATTTGGCGCTTTTCACCATTCCCGATTTTTTCGTAATCGGTTACGGGCTTGACTATGCGGAATACTTCCGCAATTTGCCGTATATCGCAGAATATAATACGGAAGTATAAACGTATGCGGAATAAATTTTCAAAGGAAAAGAGAATAATACAAAAACAGCCTAACGGGCTGTTTTTTTTCACACAATTTTACGTAGCCGCATACGATAAAAGTATGAGATTTATTGAATACGACCGACAGGCGTCGGTGGCGTATGCCCGTCGTTGGGCGTTTGCCCGCAACCCTGCTTTTTACGATTTTAGCCGTCTTGGCGGCGATTGTACCAACTTTGCGTCACAATGCCTGTTTGCGGGCTGTAACGTGATGAATTACACACCCGATATCGGTTGGTTTTACCGCTCTTTACAAGACCGTGCGGCGGCTTGGACGGGTGTGGAATATTTTTACCGTTTTCTCATTTCCAACCTTGGCGATTATCCTGCCGAAAACGGAAACGTCGTGGGTAGCGGCGCAGGTCCATTTGCCGTAGAACGACCCGTACAGGATTTGGAAATAGGGGATTTCGTACAATTCGGTAGAACTACGGGGGATTTTTACCATACGCCCATGGTCGTCGGTTTTTTGGGCGGAGAGCCGCTTGTGGCGGCGCATAGCAACGACGCTTTCGATAGACCGCTCAGCTCGTATAGCTATTCGCAAATTCGGGGTATACATATACTCGGCGCAAGAATACCGTAACGAAAAAACACGCCCATGTGGGCGTGTTTTTTCGTTTTATAGCTTTTTAAGAGAACGCAAATAGCAACCGTCGAAATCACGCGTTCTGGCAAGCGTTTGCAAATGTACGTAGCAAACGCCGTGGGGTGCGTCGTGCATTTGCTTGGAAACGGCAATTATCTTATTGTCAAGCAAGCATTGTAGCTCGCCTTTTTGTAAATCCCATTCCAACGCAACCGTTTGCCACTCATTCGTTGGCAGCACCTTCTCCACGTCGACGGCGAAGGTCGCTACTTCGTCGGCGTATTCGTCGGTGGGGTTTATCCACACGTCGGAAAGACGGATACGAACTCCTGCGCTTTTGCGGTACAAGCTTAATTCCAAACGTCCTTTTTTGTCGATAGGGAAGTTCCAAGTGAGTCCTGAAAGACCGTTGTGCAATCTCGGGTCGTCGCTATACACAAACTGTAACGCTTCGTTGGGCGAGCCTGCGGGGTCGGGCATGGGGAGTACGCTGGCAATTCTGTTCCAATGACAATGCCCCGAAATGCCGTCCCCTGTATACGTGCCCGAAATGCTTTTTAAATATCCTTGTACCGAAACGTTTTCCATGCCTTCGTGGAAGGTTTCTTCGCGCGTGGTTTCGTACAGCCATTGTAAATCGAAAATAAACAATCGACGGCTTGCGCTTTGTTGACCTGCCGCAACCAAAATTTTATTTCTCGGCAATTCAATGGCTTGGAATTGATGCACGCTTTTGTCGTTGCCTTCAAAAAACGTTCCGTACTTTCTAAAATCTACGCGATTGCGTATGCCGTTGAGCAGCGTTTCGCGGTAGCCGATAAACGTCTTGCCGCAATCTTCCGTGATGGCGGCGTGCGCGGCGTCGCGGTTGGTGAACACGTCTTCCCACGTTCCGTTTTGCATACTCAAAGGCAGGGGCGGTTGGCATTTGGTTTTGTCTTGTTCGGGTAAGGGGTGCGTATTATTCCAAAAAAGCACCGTTCTGCCGTCCTGCAAGGTTAACGCAAAAGGAGTGGTCAGCGTCATGTGGAAAGCACTTGGCGTAGGATTCGTCCAAGTATCGCCGTTATCGTAAGAAAAACATTCGTACATGTAATTTTGCGCGGTACGAAGGAGTAACCAAAGCCGACCGTCCTTTAAGCGGGTAAGCGTAGGCTCGCTGCCGTTGTTTTCCCAACGCATACCTTGATGGGGCGGCGTTTGAACGAAACGGGGACACGATTGCAGGGGCTTGATTTGCCAAGTATTTCCGCCGTCGTCGGAAATGAACAGAGTGGGGACGTAATGGTGCGCGTACTCTTTCGTGCTTTCGCAAATGTGAGAACAGGCAATCAAGCGTTTTTTATCTTCCAAAACAACTGGTTGAAAAAAGTCTATGTAATCTCTTTGGCAAATGGTGGCAACGTCGGGGGAAGTATCTCCCGGCCCGATATCCGAAAGATAACGGCGTATTTCGTTTTTACCTGTTTCGGGATTGAAAAAAGGACGCACGGTAACGTACTTTTTCGTCCACGGCACGTATACGCAAGCGCCGATATCCTTTTCGTTGGCATAGTGTTTTATCCAAGAAAGTCCGCCGTCGCGTGACGCTATATACGCAGGTGTGCCTTGATGGAACGCGTAATGGTTGCAAAGTCCGTAAACGCGAATTTCTCCGTCGGGTAAAACGCATATAGAACGACGCGCGTCTTCCAAAGGAGTGGCGACGATACGCGGCGCAAAGATACGGTCGTATTCTTTGATTTCGTTTTCGCCTAAACGTTGGGAAATTAGACTGGCGGTGTTGTACATGATAAAAACTCCGTGATATTTATTTTTCTTATTATAGCATAACTTTGGAGAGAAATCCATGGAAAAAAATAACGAATTCCTGGTAATTTTTTCACCTTGATTTTTCTATAAAAAAGTCGATTTTTACAATAAAAAATTACGCAAAGTATTGACTATTGTTTCTTGAATATGCTATAATAATGAAAACTGTTGACAAGGAGCACGATATGAAACAACAAACTTACGAACGCTTTGGCGTGATGCTGGATATGTCCCGTAACGCGGTGATGAAAGTCGAGCAGGTAAAACGCATGATTGATTGCCTGCAAAAAATGGGATACAACGCGTTAGAGCTGTATTGTGAAGATACCTATGAAATTGAAAGCGAACCGTACTTTGGATATATGCGCGGCAGATACACGGCGGCAGAACTCAAAGAAATGGATAAATACGCAACGGCGCACGGAATAGAGCTTATTCCTTGTATTCAAACGTTGGCGCACTTTACTGCGCTCGTTCGCCACGCTTGCTATAAAAAACTCATGGACGCCGACGATATTCTCATGATTGACGAGCCGGCTACGTACGAACTCATTGAAAAAATGTTTAAAACGCTGTCCGAATGTTTTACTTCGAGAAATATCAATATCGGTATGGACGAAGCGCATATGGTCGGGTTGGGTCGTTTTTTGGATAAAAACGGCTATCAAAACCGTTTTGAAATTCTTGTCCGTCATTTAAACAGAGTAGCCGATATTGCGGCAAAATACGGCTTTAAGGCGCATATGTGGAGCGATATGTTCTTCCGTATTGCAACGGGCGGCGCGTATTCGGCGGCGGAAATTCCCGAAGATATCAAAAAGAAAGTGCCTAAAAACGTAGAACTTACGTACTGGGATTATTATCACCAAAACAAGGAACATTACGACGGCATGATAGAATCGCACCTGAAATTTGGGAAAGACGTATGGTTTGCAGGCGGCGCATGGTCGTGGCTGGGCTTTGCGCCCTTGGGGGACTATTCCCTTCGCACCATGAAACCCGCTATGGAAAGCGTACGCGAAAAGGGCGTTAAAAACGTGATTATTACCATGTGGGGGGACGACGGAAAAGAGTGTTCCTTCTTCTCGCTGTTGCACGTGTTGTATGCGATTCGTCAATACGCCGAAGGGAACTTTGACCAAGAAAAAATCGAAAGGGGATTTTATACTATTTTCCATATCAAATACGCCGATTTTGCTCTCCTTGATTTGCCGAATTTGGACGATTATAACGACACCATTTGTTGGCAAAAGCAGCCTTGCAAAGCTTTGCTTTACACCGATCCGTTTATGGGCGTATTTGATAAAACGGTGGCTACGCATAGACCTATTCCGTATGCGGAATATACCAAAACGCTTGCGCTGGCGGCAAAACGCGTGAAAGAATATAGCTATATCTTTGATATGGAAGCCAAGCTTTGCGACGCGCTGACCATTAAGGCGGAGCTTGGTGTAAAATTGCGCAGAGCCTACCAAAGCAAGGACAAACGCGCGCTTAGCATTTGCGTAAAAGATTGCGCCGTGCTCAAAAAGAGATTAGCGGCTTTCCACAAGGCGTTTTATACCCTTTGGAACAAGGAAAACAAACCACAGGGTTGGGAAGTGCAGGATATCCGTATCGGCGGATTGATACAGCGTATTGATACGTGTATGAACCGTTTAAAGGACTATATGGCGGGCAAAACGGAAAACATTCCCGAGCTTGAAGAAGACGTATTGCAGGTTTTGGACGGACAGCAAATTAGTATGAATAACTACGCCAAGCTGGTAAGTTACAGCGGTTTGCACTTCGGAACGATTTAAAAAAGAAAAACACGCCGAAAAAACGGCGTGTTTTTTGTGCAAATTTATCGTAAAAATCCCTTTCGGACACTTGCTTTTTTTTGCAGGTTTTGTTATAATAATAACAAGGGGAAAAGGATACGAAAGAATAACGACGGAAGGAAAACCGCCATGGGATATATTCGCCAAAAGTTAGATTCCCAAATGACAGCGCTTAGCGCGTTGCGTCTTGTTGCACGTAAACAAGGCACGCCTTTTTTCGGGAAAAAAGCAGGCTTTTGGACGGTATATAAACGATAAACGCAATAGGTGCAACACACGTTGCACCTGTTTCTTTTTATAAATATCATTATCGGAGAGTAAAAACATATGAGTAAAGTCGGTATTTTAATGGGCAGCAAATCGGACTTCGACGTGGTAAAACCCGCCGTCGCAGTTCTTAAAAAATTCGGCGTAGAAGTGGAAGTACGGGTGATATCCGCCCACCGCACGCCCGACGAGGCGCACGCCTTTGCGGCAAACGCGAAGGCAAACGGTATGGAAGTGATTATTTGCGCGGCAGGCAAAGCGGCGCACCTTGGCGGCGTAATCGCCGCGCTCACCACCCTGCCCGTAATCGGCTTGCCCGTCAAAACGGATATGATGGGGGGCTTGGATAGTTTGCTTTCTATCGTGCAAATGCCTTCGGGGATTCCTGTGGCGACGGTAGGGGTCAACGGCGGCGAAAACGCAGGTTTGCTGGCGTTGCAAATCTTAGGGATTAAATATCCCGAAATCGAAAAGCAGCTTGTCGAATATAAGGAAAATATGAAAGCGAAAATCAACGCGGACGATACGGCGTTGCAAGCTATGCTTTAAACCAAACGAAAAAATTTTTTTAGGAGATATAATTATGGAAAAGAAAGAACAACTCTACGAAGGCAAAGCCAAAAAGGTATATGCAACCGACGATAAAGACCTTGTTATCGTTTCGTATAAAGACGACGCCACGGCGTTTAACGGACTCAAAAAGGGGACGATTGAAGGCAAGGGCGTTATCAACAACAAAATGAGCAACTTCCTTATGCAAATTCTTGAAAAACAAGGAGTAAAAACGCATTTCGTTGAAGAGCTTTCGGATAGAGAAACGCTGGTAAAACGCGTAAAAATCCTGCCTTTGGAAGTTATTATCCGTAATATTTCCGCAGGCTCGTTTGCAAAGCACTACGGCGTTGCGGAAGGCGTCGTATTCGACGAACCCACTATCGAGTTTTCGTATAAAAACGACGATTTGGGCGATCCGCTCCTTAACGAATATCACGCGCTTGCGTTAAAGCTTGCCACCAAAGACGAAATTGCGTTGGTTAAATCCATGGCGTTTAAGGTGAACGAAGTATTGAAGGAATACTTTAAAAAGCTTAACGTAACGCTTGTCGATTTTAAAATTGAATTCGGTAAAACTGCCGACGGAACGATTGTCCTTGCCGACGAAATTTCTCCCGATACCTGCCGTTTCTGGGATTCGACGACGGGTGAAAAGTTGGATAAAGACCGTTTCCGTCGCGACCTTGGCGGCGTAGAAGGCGCATACCAAGAAATGATGAGACGTTTAATGGGAGCGTAAGTATATGGCCGTATTCGGTATTTTTGGAACGAAAACTGCCAACGTTGCGTTAAGCGCGTACTACGGCTTATACGCCTTGCAGCACCGCGGTCAAGCTAGCAGCGGTATCGTCGTCAACGACGACGGCGTATTCCACGCTTATAAAGATTCGGGAATTGTCAACGAAGTATTCACGCCCCGTATTTTGGGGGATTTAGGCTTGGGACAAATGGCGCTTGGTAACGTGCGTTACGGTACGAGCGCAACCAAAGAAAGAATTAACGCCGAACCCATGCTCGTCAATCACGTCAAGGGAAGGCTTGCCATTTCTCACGACGGCGGACTTGTTAATTATGCGGAGCTTAGGAGAGAACTTGAATTAGAAGGCGCTATCTTCCATACGTCCAACGAAGTGGAAATTTTGGCGTATATGATAACCAAGGCGCGCCTTACCGCGCCGTCGACGGAAGCGGCTATATCCAAGGCAATGGAACGCGTTAAGGGCGGCTATTCCATGTTGGTCATGTCGCCGCAAAAGCTGATTGCCGCGCGCGACCAAAACGGCGTACACCCCCTTTGCTACGGTATCCGCGACGACGGGGAATACGTAGTGGCAAGTGAAAGCTGCGCGCTCAATACGGTAGGCGCAACGTTCGTGCGTGAAATCGACCCTGGCGAAATCGTCGTATTTTCCAAAGAAGGAGTGATTAGTCTTCGCGAGCATTGTCAGAAAAAGCCCGAACGTCTTTGCGTGTTCGAGTATTTGTACACCGCTCGTCCCGACTCGGTAATCAACGGCTGTTCGGTGCATTTGGCGCGTAAGCGCGCGGGGGCGTTTTTGGCAAAAGCCCACCCCGTAGAAGCGGACGTCGTTATCGGCGCGCCCGATTCGGGGATTGACGCCGCTATCGGTTACGCCGAAGAATCGGGTATTCCGTACGGCTTGGGTCTTATCAAAAACAAATATATCGGCAGAACGTTCATTGACCCCGGTCAAAACGTTCGTGAAGATAAAGTAAAAATCAAGCTCAACCCCGTTGCGGAAACGGTAAAGGGCAAACGCGTGGTTTTGGTGGACGATTCTATCGTCCGCGGAACGACTTGTACGCGCGTAGTCAAGCTGTTGCGCGACGCAGGGGCGAAGGAAATCCATATCCGCTCGTCCGCGCCTGAGTTTTTAAACCCGTGCTACTATGGGACGGATATCGGCTCGAAAGCGGAGTTGATTGCTTGCAAGTATACCGCCAAAGAAATGGCAAAGCTGTTCGGTGCGGATTCGGTGGGATTTTTACCGCTTGCCGACGTTACCAAGCTGGGTATATCGGGGAATTGCAAGGGCTATTGCAAAGCGTGCTTTGACGGGGAATATCCCACCGAGCTGCCTTTGGATACGGGGGATAGGAAGTACGACCACAAAATTTCGGAAAATAAACAATAAACGGAGAAAGTATCATGGCAATTTCTTATAAAGACAGCGGCGTAGACGTAACCCGTGGTTACAAAGCCGTAGAACTTATGAAAAAACACGTAAAATCCACCTATAACGATAACGTTATCGGCGACCTTGGTTCGTTTGGCGGTTTCTATTCGATAGCCGACGAAAATATGAGCGAACCCGTTTTGGTCGCGGGTACGGACGGGGTAGGTACGAAACTCAAATACGCTTTCCTTTTGGAAAAGCACGATACGATCGGTATTGACGCCGTGGCAATGTGCGTAAACGATATCGTTTGTCAAGGCGCAAAGCCCTTGTTCTTCTTGGACTACTACGCTTGCGGTAGACTGTATCCCGAAGCGGAAGCGGAAGTGGTAAAGGGTATTGCGGAAGGCTGCCGTATGGCAGGTTGCGCGCTGATCGGCGGTGAAACGGCGGAAATGCCGGGGTTCTATCCGGACGGCGAATATGACCTTGCGGGCTTTGCCGTAGGTATCGTGGATAAGAAAAAGGTAATCAACGGTAAAGATATCACCGCGGGCGACGTCATTATCGGTTTGAAATCGACGGGTGTACATTCCAACGGTTATTCGCTCGTTAGAAAGCTGTTTGGCGATAACGATAAAGCGGCGTTGGAAGCGTACGACGAAGAGCTGGGCGCGTCGGCGGCAGAAGTGCTGTTAAAGCCCACGCGTATCTACGTCAAGAGCATTTTGTCCTTGATTAAAAAGGTAGAAGTTAAGGGTATCGCGCATATCACGGGCGGCGGTTTTATCGAAAACGTGCCCCGTATTTTACCCGAAAACGTCGCGGCGGAAATTGATAAAAATTCCTACGAAGTGCCCCCCGTGTTCAAGGTTATGCAAAAACGCGCAGGGATTACGGACGAACAAATTTACAATACCTTTAACATGGGTATCGGTATGATGGTCGTCGTTGCGCCCGAAAACGTGGAAACGGCGCTTGCCGATTTGAAAGCCAACGGTGAAGACGCCGTCGTTATCGGGAAAATGGTAGCAGGCAAAAAGGAAGTTATCTTAAAATGAAAAAGATAGCGGTATTTGCGTCGGGCGGCGGCACGGATTTTCAATCGGTGATTGACGCCAACGAGCGCGAGCATTTTTGCACAATCGAATATTTGGTTGCGTCAAAACCGCAAATCGGTGCCATCGCGCGCGCGGAAAAGCACGGTATTAAAACGTTGGTGTTTGATAAAAACGCCTACGCGGATAAAGCCGCGTTTTACGACTACGTGGCAGACGTTTTGCGTGCGGCAGGGGTGGAGCTTATCGTTTTGGCAGGTTGGCTGTCCGTCGTTCCGCCAAGCTTTATCGCGGCGTTTGAAGATAAAATTATCAATATTCACCCGTCGCTCATTCCCGCCTTTTGCGGCATGGGGTATTACGGCTTAAAGGTACACCAAGCGGCAATCGATTACGGTGTAAAGCTCAGCGGCGCGACGGTACATTTCGTTTCGGCTGACGTCGACGGCGGCGCAATTATCATGCAGCGCGCGGTGGAAGTGCAATTTGGCGACACCGCCGAAAGCTTGCAGGCGCGTATCTTAAAGCAAGAACACGTTATGCTGCCCCTGTGCGTAAAGCTGCTTTGTCAAGACAAGGTAGTCAAAACGGGGCGTAGCGTAAACATTTTGGAATAAAAAAACGGAGAGAAATATGAACGTTTTAGTTATCGGCAACGGCGGCAGAGAACACGCCGTGGTACAGGCGTTAAAAAAATCGCCTATCGTCAATAAAATTTACTCTATGAAAGGCAACGCGGGTATCGGCGAGCTTGCCGAGCTGGTCAACGTCGACTATTGCGATATCCAAGCGGCGGCGGACTGGGTGGACGCACATTCCGACGTGGAGTACACCGTCGTAACCCCTGACGATCCGTTGGCACTTGGCTTGGTGGACGAGCTGGAATGCCGCGGACACCGCGCGTTTGGGCCGCGCAAAAACGCCGCTATCATTGAAGCGAGCAAAGCTTTTTCCAAAGAACTTATGAAAAAGTACGATATTCCCACGGCGAAATACGAAACGTTTTCCGATTACGAAAGCGCGAAGGCGTACGTGGAAACATGCGATATTCCCGTCGTGCTCAAAGCGGACGGGCTTGCGCTGGGAAAGGGCGTACTCATTTGTAAAACAAGGGAAGAAGCGTTAGACGGCGTAAAGGAAATGATGTTGGATAAAAAATTCGGTACGGCGGGAAATAAAATCGTCGTAGAAGAATTTTTAGAAGGACCGGAAGTTTCTGCGCTTGCTTTTACCGACGGCAAAACGATAGTGCCTATGATTACGAGCTGTGATCATAAACGGGTGTACGACAACGACGAAGGCTTGAACACAGGCGGTATGGGTACGTTTGCGCCTGCGCCGTTCTACGGCGAAAAAACGCAAAGGGAAGTCATGGAGAAAATTATGATTCCCACCGTGAACGCCATGAACGCCGAAGGGCGTACTTTTAAAGGCGTGCTGTACTTTGGTTTGATGAAGACCAAAGACGGTATGAAGGTTATCGAATACAACTCCCGTTTTGGCGACCCCGAAACGCAGGTAATCCTGCCTATGCTCAAAACGGATTTAATGGAAATTTTCCAAGCGGTCACCGACGAACGGCTTGCCGATATGCAGGTGGAATGGGAAGACGGCGCTTGCGTTTGCGTGGTGCTTGCCAGCGGCGGTTATCCCACGGCGTATCAAAAGGGCAAGGAAATGACGTTTGGGGATTTGGACGACGACGTGATTTTATGCCATGCAGGGACGAAACGTGTGGACGGGAAATTGCTTACCGACGGCGGCAGAGTGCTTGGGGTATGCGCCAAGGGCGCAACGATAGAACAGGCGCGGCAAAAGGCGTATGCAAACGTGGAAAAAATATCCTTTGACGGTATGCATTATCGCAAGGATATCGGCATGAAATACAGAGATATCGAAAAGGAATAAAGAGATGATATATAGAATTTTTGTAGAAAAAAAGGATAACGTACAGGCGAAAAAAGAACAAGTAGACGTAAAAACGCTGCTGGGTATCGACGCGGAAGATTTCCGCTTGGTGCTCCGATACGACGTGGAAGGGCTCACGAAGGAAGAACTTTCCGCCGCAATCCCGACGGTGTTTTCCGAACCGCCCGTGGATAACGTATACTTGGAAGAATTGTCTATCCCCGACGGCTATAAGGCGTTTGCCGTCAGCTATTTGACGGGACAGTACGACCAACGCGCGGATAGCGCGGCACAATGCGTACAGCTACTGACGAGAAAGGCTCGTCCGCTTGTCAAATGCGCAAGGGTGTACCTTGTCAAAGGGGTAACCGATAAGCAGCTGGACGCCATAAAAAAGCATATCGTCAATCCCGTGGAAAGCGAAGAAGTGGGTTTTGAAAAGCCCGAAACGCTCGTCCGCGTAGCGGTAGAAGGCGCGCCTGTAAAGGACGTTGACGGCTTTATACAAAAGACGGACGAAGAAATTGCCGCTTTCCATAAAGCCACGGGCTTTGCCATGAGCGTACAGGATTTGGCGTTTGTGCGCGATTATTTCAAGGGCGAAAAACGCAATCCTACCGAAACGGAGCTGAAAGTTATCGACACGTACTGGTCGGACCATTGTCGTCACACAACGTTTGCAACCGAGCTGAAAAATATTCAAATTCATTCGGAAAACACGACGATTGAAAAGGCGTATCATCTCTACGAAGATTTGTATCAAGAACTTAACGGCGCGCGTCCTGACAAATATCCCTGTCTTATGGACCTTGCGACGATTGCGGCGAAAAAATTAAAGCGCGACGGCAAGCTGGACAACTTGGATATCTCCGACGAAATCAACGCTTGTTCCATTTGTATTCAAGCGGAACTCGACGGCGAAAAAGTACCCTATCTCGTTATGTTCAAAAACGAAACGCATAACCACCCGACGGAAATCGAGCCGTTCGGCGGCGCGGCGACCTGTCTTGGCGGCGCAATTCGCGACCCGCTCAGCGGCAGAACGTACGTCTATCAAGCTATGCGCTTAACGGGTGCGGCTGACCCGAGAGAAAAATTAGAAGATACCATGAAAGGTAAATTGCCTCAACGCGTTATCACGCAACGTGCGGCGGCGGGCTTTTCGTCCTACGGTAACCAAATCGGACTTGCTACGGGTATCGTAGACGAAGTCTACCACGAAGGGTATAAAGCAAAGCGTTTGGAAACGGGTTTTGTCGTTGGCGGTGCGAAAAAGGAAATGGTATACCGCGAAGCACCTAAGGCGGGCGACGTCATTATCCTGCTCGGCGGTGAGACGGGACGCGACGGCTGCGGCGGCGCAACGGGTTCGTCTAAGGCGCACGATAGCCATTCGGTAGAAACGTGCGGCGCGGAAGTACAAAAGGGGAACGCCCTTACTGAACGCAAGCTCCAACGCTTGTTCTTGAATAAGGACGCAACGAGAAAAATTAAAAAATGTAACGACTTTGGCGCGGGTGGCGTTTCGGTTGCCATAGGCGAGCTTGCCGACGGGCTGAATATCGACTTGGATAAAGTGCCTAAGAAATACGAAGGTTTAAACGGCACGGAACTTGCTATTTCCGAATCGCAGGAACGTATGGCGGTGGTCGTAGACGAAAAGGACGTCGACGCGTTTATCGCTTTGGCGGCGGAAGAAAACCTTGCGGCAACGCCTGTGGCGGTGGTTACCGATACGGGCAGAATGAAAATGTTCTTAAAGGGTAAGGCTATCGTCGATATCTCCCGTGAATTTTTGAATACCAACGGTGTCAAACAGGAAACCAACGTACGCATTACCGATAAAAAGACCAACTGGTTTCATGAAAAATCGGGCGTCGATTTTGTTACGGAAACGAAAAAGACCTTGTCCGATTTGAACGTGTGCGCCAAGAAGGGTTTGTCGGAAACGTTCGACTCGACGATCGGCGCGCGTTCGGTATATATGCCTTGGGGCGGTAAAACGCAACGTACGCCTGCTATTGCTATGGCGGCGAAAATTTGCGGCGGCGAAACGGACGACTGTACCGTTTCCGCATACGGTTATTCGCCGTATCTTATGGAAACGAGCCCGTTTGTCGGCGCGGTGTATTCTATCGTTTGCTCCGTTTCCAAAGTGGTGGCAACGGGCGCAAAATATAGCGATATTCGTTTGACGTTGCAGGAATTTTTCCAAAGAATGACGGGCGAAGCCGAAGTTTGGGGCGTGCCTACTTCGGCGCTCCTTGGCGCGGTTTACGCGCAAATGGGCTTGGGACTGGGCGCAATCGGCGGTAAAGACTCCATGAGCGGTACGTTTGAAAATATCCACGTTCCGCCTACGCTGATATCCTTTGCGCTTGCGCCTGCAAAGGCAAGCAAATTGATTACCAACGTGCTTAGCGGCGGCGAAACGCTGTATTATATTCCGCTCCCTAAGGACGAGAATCAAGTACCGAGCTTTGACGGAGTAAAAGCCGTTTACGAAGACGTGTATAAACAAATCGAAAGCGGCAACGCTACGTTTGCCACCGTCGTGGAGAACGGCGGTATGGGGGCGGCGGTTATCAAATCTGCGCTGGGCAACCACGTGGGCGTGACCTTTGAAATGACCGCAAACGAGCTGTATCGCGAAGCTTACGGCGATATCGTACTCTCGCTTAAAGACGCGACAAAACTGAGCGTTTTGGCAAAACGGGTGGGGCATGTATGCGGTGAAACGTTTGTATGCGGTAATCAAAGCGTACGAATTGCCGACGCGGCGACGGCGTATATTACGCCCTTGGAAAGCGTGTTTGCAACCACCGCGCCTGCAACGGGTAAGGCGGAAAATTGTGATTATACGCAAGGACAAAGCTACGTGAATATCGCAACGAAGGCGGCAAAACCGCGCGTGTTTATTCCGGCGTTCCCCGGTACGAACTGCGAGCTGGACACCGCGCGTAAGTTTATTCTTGCCGGAGCGGACGTGGAAACAATCGTCGTGAAAAACCGTAGCGCGCAGGATATCGAAGAAAGTGTAGAAGCGATCGTCAAAGCTATTAAGCGCGCGAATATCGTAGCCTTCCCCGGTGGTTTCTCGGGCGGCGACGAACCGGACGGCAGCGGTAAATTTATCGCTACCACCTTCCGTAATCCGTATATTGCCGAACAGTTGGAAGAACTGTTAAACAACCGCGACGGGTTGGCGCTTGGTATTTGTAACGGTTTCCAAGCTTTGATAAAACTCGGGCTCGTGCCGTACGGGCACGTCAAAGAAATGACGGAAAATTCGCCCACGTTGACGTTTAATAATATATCCCGCCACGTTTCGACGATAGTCGACGTGCGCGTGGCGTCTACGCTTTCGCCGTGGCTGTCCGCTTGTAAGGTAGGCGAAACGTATAAAGTTCCCGTATCGCACGGTGAAGGAAAAATCGTTGCGCCGATTGCGGAACTGGAACAAATGAAGAAAAACGGGCAAATCGCTACGCAATACGCGGATTTGGACGGTAACGCGACAATGCTGTCGCCGTTCAATCCTAACGGGTCTATGTGGGCGATTGAAGGGATTACGTCCCCCGACGGCAGAGTGCTTGGTAAGATGGGGCATAGCGAACGTATCGGGGAGAACCTGTATAAAAACGTCGAAGGCAACTTCGATATGAAAATTTTTGAAAGCGGTGTGAAGTACTTCAAATAAATTTTCTAGGGGGAAAATATGATTGACTTTCATACGCATATATTGTCGAAGATGGACGACGGAGCGAAGGACGACAGCGTTTCCGTAGCCGTCTTATTGCAAGAAAAAGCGCAGGGGGTTAAAAAGATCGTGTTTACCCCGCATTACTACGGAATGCGTTCGGCAGAGAGCTTTTTCCTTTCGCGCGAAGAAGCGATGGCACGGCTTTTGCCGCAAATTCCGCAGGGGATAGAAACCCGTTTAGGTGCGGAAGTACATATCACGGGCGTCAACGACCCGCCGCACGAAACGCTCTGTTCGCTTGCTATTCAAGGAACGAAATGCGTGATGTTTGAATTTCCGTTTTTGTCCGCTTGGAGCAATACTTTGGTGGATAAGGTGGCGGATTTTGTGCAGGAAACGGGGTATAAGCCCGTTATCGCGCATGCCGAGCGTTATACGGAAATTCTGAAAAATCCCGCTCTTTTAAGCGAGTTTGCGGATATGGGGTGTTACGTACAGCTCACCACGGACGCATTTTTAGATAAGACGTTGCGCAATTTTGCGTTTGCGGCTTTGCGGCAGGGCTTGGTGCATTGTTTGGGTACGGACGCGCACGACGCACAGCGCCGTCCGCCGAAATATCAAGCCGCAAAAGAAACGGTGTATGACGCGGGTTACGGCGAAGAATGGGATAGAACGCAGGAGATTATGCGGCGCTTGCTTGTAGGCGAAACGCCCAAATTGCCGTTTGGTAACGTGAGAAAGGTGTTCGGTTTTTACCGATAACAAATTTTTCCGTAAAAAAGCACGTTTAAGCGGTTGTCTTTTTGCAAAAAACATGCTACAATAATAAAAAAGAAATAAAGGAGATATAAAAAATGGCTAAAATTACAGCGGATACTTTGATTGCGGATTGCTTGCAAATCAACCCCAACGCGCCTGAAATTTTGATGGAAGCAGGTATGCATTGTTTCGGTTGTGCTATGGCGCACGGCGAAACGGTTGCCGAAGCGGTTGCCGTTCACGGCGAAGACCTTGACGCTTTGCTTGCGAAACTCAACGAAGGCTTGGAAGACTAATCCAGAAATAAAAAAGAACGCTCTACGTTTTTGAAGTAGGGCGTTTTTTTATATGCGTATGGATTAACAAGTTGAAAAATCCAAAAAACGCAAGATAAAACTTGCGTTTTTTGGTGTCGTTGGCAGGGCTTGTAATCGGTACGGCGGTTAAAACGAGAGATTTCAAGGCTGGTTTTCCTAATAAACAACTTACGCGTCTTAAAGGACAAGTGTTTCGTGTTTAAAAATTTTTTTTTAAAAGCCTATATTTTTATGGTGGTGAGAGTTGGTATGAAATCTTGCGTCAAATAGATAAGGATATTAAAAGGTAAAAAACAATGCTAAAAGAGTTGTATAAAGCATTATGAAGAAAATATGTGAATAAAAACCACCGAAAAATATTTTCTGGAAAGATAGTATAAATTATAGAGATGATTTTATTTGTATAAAAAATGAATAAAATTTTTTAAAGAATGCCCAAAAGAGCGGATAGAAACATAAATCGTGGGCAGTATTTGGGAAAATGCTACGAAATTTTTAAGATTTTTCGCAAAAAATCTTTACTTGTTGGCGCGGATATGCTATAATAAGTAAAGATTTAGGAGCAAAATATGATTTCTTACGATAAATTAGTAAAGATTTTAAAACAGAACGGCTTGAAAAAGTCCGATTTGACAAAGGTACTTGGTATTTCTTCGCGTACGATTGTTAAGATTGGTAAAGGTGAAAAAATTGCCGATAACGTCTTGCGAAAAATTGCGGAATATTTTGGTTGTTTAGTAGAAGACTTGTATCGTGAAGTTTGCGATAATCCCGTTTTACAGGTTTTGCGTGAAGAAATGGAAAACAAGATTTCGGGCGGACTGTATCACGAAACGCAGGTGCGTTTAACGTATAATTCTAACCGTATCGAAGGGAGCAAACTTTCCGAAGATCAAACCCGTTTAATTTTTGAAACGAATACAATAGGGATGGAAGACGGTGTTCCCGTGGACGATATTATCGAAACGAGCAATCATTTCCGCGCGATTGATTACGTTATTGCGCACGCGGAAGAAGAATTGACGGAAGATTTTATTAAAGAGTTGCACCGCATTTTGAAAACGGCAACGTCTGATTCCCGTCTTTCGTGGTTTAGGGTTGGCGATTATAAGTCGAAACCGAATACGGTAGGCGGTGCGCCAACCGTTTCCCCTAACCAGGTATGCGTTGAAATGCAAGAACTTCTTGGTTGGTACGCAAGGATTAAGAAGATTTCTTTTGAAAATATCGTAGAATTTCACCACCGTTTTGAGAAAATTCATCCGTTTCAAGACGGCAACGGGCGCGTGGGTAGATTGATTGCCTTCAAAGAATGTTTGTGCAATAATATCGTTCCGTTTATTATCGAAGATGGTAAAAAGATATTCTATTATCGTGGCTTGCGGGAATGGAATAACGAACGCGGTTTTTTAATTGAAACCTGCCTTGACGGACAAGATACCTATAAAGCATTATTGAAATATTTTGAAATTGAGATAAGGAGTTAAAATATGTTAGAAGTTGGAATGAAAGCACCTCAGTTTACGTTGCCCGATAAAAACGGAAAGTTGGTTTCGTTGTCTGATTTTTTAGGTCAGAAAGTGGTTTTGTATTTTTACCCGAAAGACAATACGCCTGGTTGCACAAGGCAGGCGTGCGCCTTTGCGCTCAAAAACAAGGAAATCGAAAACAAAAACGCAGTGGTTATCGGCATTAGCAAGGATAGCGTGAATTCGCACTTGAATTTTGCGACGAAATATAATTTACCGTTTGTTTTGCTTTCGGACACCGAACTTTCGGCAATTCAAGCCTACGGCGTTTGGCAAGAGAAAAAGTTGTACGGCAAAGTGAGTATGGGTGTTGTGAGAACGACGTTCTTAATTGACGAGCAAGGCAACGTGCAAGCTATTATGCCTAAAGTAAAACCCGACACCAACGCCGACGAAATGTTAGCGTTATTGGAAAAATAAATTTCTTTGTCTCTTGTGTTGTATTTAACTAATAGGGCGTTTTGAAGGGTAAAAATAAAAAATTCTTTAGAAAATTTTAAAATTATAGTAAAAATATTGACAAATTTTTCCAATTAGTGTATTATATAATGATTTATTGATTTACGATAAATGGGTGGCATGGGCGAAAGGAGATTTATTTATGTACGAGTATGTTACTAAGGCTGAGTATCAGCCCGTAAGAGAAGAGTTGGAAAAGATAATCCATAAAGTTCAACTTTATATGAAGAAGAACTTTAAAACATCTTTTCAATTTAAGTTGATTGGTAGCGGGAAGCGCCATTTGATAACGCGAGTAAAAAATGGAAATAGTGGGTATGATTTTGACTATAATTTAATCATACAAGCGCCAGAAGAGGGTTATCATTATTTGGCTGATGTTGTTAAAAGACAATTTATGGAAGCTATTTCTTTCGCATTAAAGGAGACAAAATATTCTAATCCGCAAGATTCCACTTCCGCTATTACTATTAAAGTGGTTGATAAAAAGAACAAAAAGATAGAACACAGTTGTGATTTTGCTATTATTTATTATGACGAGGACATAATTGATAACGGATATTTTTATTTAAAGAATATTAAAAGTCAAAATAAGTATACATTTGAATTTAGGAAATTAAGTGTTGATATAGAGACTAAACTTTTTGAAATTTTAGACTATAGGAATGGATGGAATTCAATAAGGGCAGAGTATTTAAAATTAAAAAATGTCAACAAAGATATTAACAAGCATTCTTTTTCGTTGTACCTAGAAGCAGTAAACAATATCTACAATGCATTAAAACAGGACGAGAATGACAATGATTATCCCGATTACTATGAAGAATACGACGATGAGGATGATTGGGATTAAGGTGTTGGAATGTTTACAAAAGTTAAAAATTCATTAAGAAAAATCAATTATAAACTGTTTTTGGCGTTGTTGGTGCTTGGGTTAGTGCCGACGATTTATACGACGGTTCGGGTGTTCTTTTTAGGGCAACTTCCAGGTGAGTATTCGTTTTCGATTGCAGGGCAACTCTCGTGGGTAAATCTCTTATATGAGATATTAAGCGAAGCAATCGTTTTGCCGTTGTTCTTCTTTATCGGTAAAGTATTGACTGATAAAAACGAGTTCGCTAATCGTATGCGCACGGGCTTACTTGTATCCGTCGGTGCGTACATGGTGCTTTCCGTTGGCATAATTGCGTTTGCAAAACCGCTACTTTCTTTAATGGCAACGGATAAGGCGATTATCGACGCGTCGGCAACCTACATAAGAATCGAAAGCGTGGCAAGTATTTTCTCACTTGCGTTCAACTTTATTATGGTTGGTATGGTCACGCTTGGCAAAGAAAAGTACGTTTACGCACTTACGGCGGTAAAACTCGTTTTGTGCTTGCTCGTGGATACGTTTATGGTTTCCACCTTGCCCGTGTCCTTAAATCTCGGCGTAAACGGGATTGCGTTCTCGAATATAATCGTCAACGTAATTCTCGTCGCAACGGCGATTATCTTATTAAACAAAGAGGGGATTTTTCTCTTCCAAAAGGCAAAACTTTCTTTCGGTTGGATGAAAGATTTTGCGAAAGTCGGTGGAATATCGGGCTTGGAATCGTTCGTTAGAAATATAGCCTATATGCTTATGATTGCGCGTATGGTGAATATGGTCGGCGAGCAGGGCACGTATTGGGTTGCGAACAACTTTATTTGGGGCTGGTTATTGCTCCCTGTATTGCAACTTGGCGAACTTATTAAGCGTGAAACGGCGACGGATGAAAACGCTGTTAAAAATAACTCGCTTGGATATTTCGTTATCACGTTGGCGATTTGCGTTTTGTGGTGTATCACCATTCCGCTTTGGAAACCGTTTATGGAGCACGTACTGAATTTTAGCGACGTGGATAAATTGTTTGAACTCGTTATGGTGTTGCTTGGTTTTTATATGCTTTACGCATTCCAAAATGTGTTTGATTCCACCTTTTATGGGCTCGGTAAAACCAACTATATGTTATTTGAATCGGTAGTGACAAATACGATTTACTATGGAGGAGCGTTTATCCTTTATCTTTGTGGAGCGTGGCAACCTACGCTTATCGGGATAGCGTTGTTGTTCGGTATCGGTAATGCGTTCGACGCAATCGTATCGCTCGTGGCGTACTTATTTTTATTGCGAAAGAAAAAAATCAGCATTTTGGACGTTGAATAAAGGTTAAAATTAAGGGCCTAACGCTTATGAGCCCGCAATAAAAACACATAAAAAGATGTTCAAAAACGCTATGAAAATTACAACGTTATGAACCCCAGACTAAAAAATGAAGAACTCTTTATAAATAAAGGGGTAGCGCGATTGAAAATCTACAAAAAAAGTTTACAAGACGTTTTTATAGTCTCTATATAAAAATCGATCCGCCCGACCGAAGGGAGGGCGGATCGTTTCCCCGACTCCCCGTTTTTACAAAAGAAAAAGACTGTCCAACAAATCATAGTTGGCAGTCAACACAATCCATCATCAAGCATCTGAATGAAGTAGCCCTTCGTTCGGGTGCTTTTATTTTATCGTCAATATTCAATACAAGGAGGAATGATATGACTTTACAAAAAGAACAACAGTACAAAAAACTGATGAGAAATCTTAAAGAGCAGGAAACCTTATTACATACAATTTGGGAAGAAGAACGAGCGTCGGGCGCAACGTATTCGTTATACGGCAAAACTTTGGAATACGAATCGAAGGCGGAAACGTACGTGTTAAACGCTCGAGAGTTGATTTATATGTTGCCGAATATAAGGCGCGGGATTGAACCTGTCGAGGCGATTATCAAAAACATACCGCTTGAAATCGGGTATACAAGTCAAGGCTGGTTTTCGGTGCGACTTCCCGGGTTGTTGCCGAAGAAGGACAGGGGCTCGGTGCGGTACGTGCGTGGATTTTTGCAACCCGCAATATTAAAATATGATTGGGAAAGTATAGAAAGTAAAATTATAGAAATTTTTAAAAGTATTGAATAAGTATTAAAGTAATAGCAAACGGCGCGGTAGTAAATCACTATCACGCCGTTTTAATGTCAAGCCGATTTTCGAGCATAAAGAAAAAAACGCAAGTCAAACCTATTGGTTCAACTTACGTTCTTTGTGGTGCCGCTGGCCGGACTTGAACCGGCACGGTCGTTAAACCGAGGGATTTTAAGTCCCTTGCGTCTGCCTATTCCACCACAGCGGCATATATATATTTATCGAATATTCCAAGGCATGGCTTGGTCGGCATATATATTTTTCACTCAATGTTCCAAGGCGTGCTTGGTTGACGTATTTTATTGAAAAGCCTCTGCGCAGTAGCGCAGAGGCTTTTTGGAGGCGCCACCCGGATTTGAACCGGGGGATAAAGGTTTTGCAGACCTTGGCCTTACCACTTGGCTATAGCGCCTTCTCTGCCTGCCGTTACGGCAAAAAAAGAAAGAAAAACAGCACGGATTTTTTGGAGCGGGAAACGAGATTCGAACCCGCGACATTCACCTTGGCAAGGTGACGCTCTACCACTGAGCTATTCCCGCATATATAAAATCCGCACTGTTTTTATGGTGGAAGTTATAGGGTTCGAACCTATGACCCTCTGCTTGTAAGGCAGATGCTCTCCCAGCTGAGCTAAACTTCCGTCGAAAGCTTATATACTATACCACATCTAAAAAAGAAAGGCAAGCGTTTTCACCTACTTTTTCAAAAAAAAATAAAAAAAATTTAAAAAAGTTTTTTTGTGGGGAAATTCTTCAAAAATACGGGTTGCGGACTCCTTACAGTATATGCAAAAAACGATTTTTTTGCGCACAAAAAAGCTTAAAAAATTGTTTGGCTTGTTTACAAAACGGAAAAGGAGTTTATATATAATAGAATGTAACGCGCAAAGCGTTGACAAAATGAAAAAAGCGTGGTATAATAGACGCAAATAAATGATAAAGAGGTATTTTATGAAGTACGCATTAAGAGGCATCACCGCTGAGGAACTCAACTTTTCCATGAACCGTATCAAGATGGACAAGGATACGAAGTTTGAAATTAAACCGCAATTTTCCCGTACCGTTAGACGCGTGCAGGAAAACGACAAGCTTTGGTTTTTGGCTTTGGAAGTAAAAATCGAATCCACCGAAGAATCCCCGAAACCTTTCAACTTGAAAGCTCGTCTTGTCGGCGTGTTTGAAGCGGAAGAAATCGAAAGCGATCTTGACAGACAAGATTTGGTTATCAACATGACCGAAGTCGTTTATCCCTATCTTCGCGCAGCCGTTGGCTCGTTGACGGCAAACGCATTTATTCAGCCCTTAATGCTCCCCGTAATTCCCGCAGGTACAATGTTCCCCGAAGACCGTGGGGAAGCTCCGCAAAACTTAAACTAAGCGATAAATGTTATCCCCCGAACAAATGCGTTCGGGGGATTGTTATTCGTCTAATAAATTTTCATAAGGAACGTCAAAATAGTGGGCGATTTGCACCAAAGTATCTAAATCGGGTTCGCGACTGCCGCTTTCCCAAAAGCTAATCGTTTGATTGCAAACGTTGAAAATTTCCCCTAAACCCCTTTGAGATAATCCTTTTTCTAACCGCAATTCTTTTAATCGTTGACCAAAAATATTCTTTTCCATGAAATTATTTTACTACAAAACGTAGGAAAATACTTGACTTCCTACAAATTGTAGGATATAATAATATTAACATAAAAAAGGAGAAGAAAAACTATGGAAGAACAAAATCAATACTCAAATCCGAATAATCCGATAAAAGAAGTGGATATAACAGACGATAAAAAAATTATTGATAAAAACGAAAAGTGGTTTTCGTTTTTTGTTTATTTACCGCAAATAGTAATTAGCCTATTGGGGCTACTCGTATTTATTGGCGGATTTAGTGTTCCGGAAAACGCGGGCATAGCTGGTCTAGTGGCGTTTTGGTTTGTTGGCGGAATTGTGTGTGCGATCGTATATTGTGCATTAAAATTAACGTTGTGCTATCAAATTTTAAATATCTATTACTTAAAAGAAATTGAAAAAAATACAAGAAAAAAAGGCTGACAAAAACGGAGTGCCGATAGGGCACTCCGTTATGTTATATAAGGGATACTTATCTATGCTTTGCGTGGAAACTAACGCCAACCGTATTCGGTCCGCAATGGCTGCCTGCCGTAGGGTTGACGACAACGATTTCCGTGGGCAAATCTTCGCCAAATTGCGTCTTTAACATGCTTTCAAGCTCCAAAGCAAGGTCATATGCGTCAGCGTGACCGATAATGACGGGATAGTTTTTGATGTCTTCTTGCAGTTCAATCACGTAATCCATGAGTTTTTTCAACGTGCCTTTTCTTCCCTTGGCTTTGGAAACGGAATCCATAACGCCTTCGGAGCTCATAGTGATGATAGGGCGAATACCCAACAGGCTACCCATGAACGCGGCGAGACCGCTTACACGACCGCTACGGCCAAAGAATTTCAAATCGTCGGCGTAGAAGTATACGGCGAATTTGTCCACTTCCGTTTCCGCCCACTTCAAAATATCTTCGGGCGTTGCGCCGTTTGCAACAAGCTTGCCGACTTCTTTGACAATGCTCAAACTGCAAATGGTGATGCCTTTCGTGTCCAAGGTATACAATTTTCTATCGGGATATTTTTCCGAAAGTTCGTCCCAAGCCAACTTCATGGCGTTGAACGTTCCGCTCATAGCCGCGGAGAAGTGTACGTAAAAAATATCTTTGCCTTCCGCTAAAATAGGCTCGAAATATTCCGCGTATTTAACGGGAGAGAGTGCGCAAGTGGACGTCAATTTTCCTGCGCGTAAGCCGTCGTAAAAGGTCTTATAATCAAACGTTTGGAAATCTTCGTACGGATAAACTTCCTTGCCGCCGTTTTCCACGTAGGGCATGCTGATAAGCTTATAGCCAAGCTCCGCCGCAACTTCGGGCGTGATGTCGGTGTCGGTATCGGTAAATAATTGAAATGTACGCATAATCTTCTCCTTTTCGTCATAAATCGACAAATGTATACTTATATTGTAAAGCGTTTTTATCTAAATGTCAATAAAATATATGACATTTTCATAAAAAATATTGTAACCTTTGCGTTTTTGAGTATAAAAAACCCGTAAGCGCTTGCTTACGGGCGATTTGTTTTATTCGTTTAAAAAGTAGGCCTGCGTATAAGCGGTTTTGCCGTTTTCGTCGGTGACGCGGATGCGGAAATATTCGTCGTTATCTTGTAAGACGAAACTTGCGTCCATCAAGTGATTGCCGATAGGGGCAATCGCCGTTTTCGTTCGTCTGCCGCGCGTGAGTAAATCGATTTTTTGACAAGGGGAAGTTTGTATATAAACGACGCCGTTTTCCAAAGTCAGAGAAAAGATTTGCGGACCTGTGGAAGCGTAAAAATCGCCTTTTTGCAACGCTTGCATAATCGTGGAATAATCTAGCTTATCGGCGTTAATCCATACGTGTCCGCCAAAGCTGTCGCTGCTAGGGCTTTCAAAAGGGTGGGCGTTATGGTTATCGTCGGCGGCGGTACAAAAGAGCTTTTTTCCTGCTCGTAGCATATCGTCGTAGACGTGCTCGTCGTCGCTGTATCCGCTTTTTCTGCAACCCGTATTGTAAATTTCCACCGCCCATACGCCTTCATAGCCCAAATAATGGGTTGCGTTTTCCAACGACCACGACGGGTGATTATACGAAACGATAAACCCATTTTCGTTAGCGATACGAACCATTTCGTTAATGCCGTCGGCGGTATGCACGCGTTCGTATTCCGTATCAAAAGAGAGTAAGGGCTTGACTTCTTCGCTGACGTAATGGTCGTATACGCTCGAATAGCAAGGGGTAAGCGTATTGTGCGGTTCAAGCGCGTAAAAATTCAAGTGACATACGCGCATGTACATATTTTTTAAGGTGGATTGCGTGGGGAATTCCTTAATGGCGACTTCACAAGCGGTGATTGCCAAAAAGTTTTCGTCCGTTAAACGGGAATTGTCAATCAAATGCTCGTGATCGGTAAAGGCTACGACGGAGTATCCCTGCGCCATGTACGCGGCTTTGAGCTCGTCTACCGTCCGTTTGCCGTCCGAGTAGGTAGAATGACAATGCAGGTTAGCTTTATAAAACGGCTTGTTTTTATCGAGTAAGATTTTCATAATCGATTTTTCTATCCTTAAAATAATACGTTTTATCCTTTTCGCCGATAGGGCGGAGCACGCGGCAGGGATTGCCGACGGCTACCACGTTGGCGGGAATATCTTTGGTGACGACGCTGCCTGCGCCGATTACCGTATTATCGCCGATCGTTACCCCGGGCAGAACGATAACGCCTGCGCCGAGCCAACAGCATTTGCCGATACGTACGGGCATATTGTATTGATAGTTCTTTTCGCGTAAAACAGGCAAAATCGGGTGTCCTGCCGTAGCCAACGTGACGTTCGGACCGATCATGGTATAATCGCCAATATATATGTGTGTGTCGTCCACACAGGTCAAGTGAAAGTTGGCGTATACGTTTTTGCCAAGGTGTACGTGCTTGCCGCCCCAGTTCGCGTAGAAGGGCGGTTCGATATAGCAGTTTTCGCCCATCTGAGCAAGCATATCCTTTAACATGGCTTGCCGCTTGGCAAGCTCGGTGGGACGAGCGGCGTTAAATTCGTATAATTTATCCAAGCAAGCCAGCTGCTCGCTGAATACTTCTTCTCCGTCGGGCAGGTATAATTCACCGCTGTGCATTTTCTCTTTTTCGGTCATATGTTCTCCATTTGGCGTACCCATGTATGCGTTCATCAATATTCTGCGCTTTGAATAACGCCGCCGCCAAGGCAGTTGATTCCGTCGTATAATACGGCGTATTGTCCTTCGGTTACCGCGCGTTGCTTTTCTGCAAATTCGATATGCAACCCGCCGTCGTCCTTTACGCGTACGCATACGTCTTGGTCGGGCTGACGGTAACGGAATTTGGCTTTGCAAACGAATTCCTTTTTATCGGGAAGGTTGGGAATCCAGTTAAAATCGGACACTTCGCAGGACTTGGAATATAACGGGCTTTCGTCGCCGTGTGAAACGTAAAGGACGTTGTTTTGTAAATCCTTTTTCACGACGAACCATCTGCCGCCTTCCGTTTCGCCTTTAATGCCGCCAAGGTATAAACCCTTTCTTTGTCCAAGCGTGTAATACATTAAGCCTTCGTGTTCGCCGACTTGTTTCCCCGAAAGGTCTAAAATTTTGCCCGGCTTTGCGGGAAGATAAGTGGATAAAAATTTACGGAAGTTTCTCTCGCCGATAAAGCAAATCCCCGTGCTGTCCTTTTTCTTAGCGGTGATTAAATTATGCCGTAACGCCATTTCGCGTACCAACGGTTTATCTATGTCCTGTAAGGGGAATAATACGTCGGCAAGCTGCGCTTGCGAAAGCTGATTGAGAAAGTACGTTTGGTCTTTGTTTTGGTCCTTGGCTTTTTGTAAAAGGTGAACGCCGTTTTCGTGGGAAATTTTGCAATAATGCCCCGTAGCGATATAGTCCGCGCCAAGCCGTTTGGCTTCTTGTAAAAACGGGCCGAATTTAATCTCTCGGTTGCAAAGCACGTCGGGGTTGGGCGTTCGCCCAGCGTTGTATTCGCGCAAGAAATAGGAAAACACCCTATCCATGTATTCCTTGGCAAAATTGACGGTGTAGTAGGGGATATCGAGCACCGAACAAACTCTGCGCACGTCGGCGAAATCGTCTTCGGCTGTACAACAGCCGTTTTCGTCCGTTTCGTCCCAGTTTTGCATGAATAATCCGATAACGTTATACCCTTGCTCTTTTAGAAGGAGCGCCGCAACAGAACTGTCCACGCCGCCACTCATACCGATTACTACCGTTTTCGACATACATTACCCCATTTGAAAAAATTTTTTTGTAAATTTGCAAATATTATACCATAAACGCTTGCAAAATGGAAGTAAAAAATAGTAAAATATAATAGCTTTTTGAAAAACTTCTTCTCTTTTGGGAAGATATGGACACGTACTCGTAGTGTAATTGGATAACATTACGTTCTTCGATGTATGTCGGAAATTTTCAAAAAAATTTCTTTTGCCGCAAGGCAAAGCCCTGTGGTTCGAGAAAAAACAAAATACGTACTCGTAGTGTAATTGGATAACATTACGGCCTCCGACGCCGTCGAGTTTGGGTTCGAGCCCCAACGGGTACACCAAAACACCCCTTGTGGGTGTTTTTTTGTTCCCGTTGGATAGGCTTGAACTCAACGGTTCGCGCGAGCCGCCAAAAGCGGCGCTGCCTTGTTAAAACTCCGCAAACGGAGTTTTAACAAAACCCCAACGGGTACAACAAAACACCCCTTGTGGGTGTTTTTTTGTTCCCGTTGGATAGGCTT
>JAGAIW010000034.1 GCA_017626305.1 Clostridia bacterium | reverse complement strand
ATACTTCAAAAGGGCAAAAATACCCCTAAAAAGCAATAAAAAACGCAGAATTGGCACAAATAATTGTATCCTATTCTGCGTTCTTATTTGTGTAATAACTCATTCGTTGATACAATGAACCACCGAAAGAGAAAATGGTGCATTTTATGGCTCGTTTTCCTTGCGCAATATTTCGAGCATCATCTGCGCTCCGAGCCGAAACGCATACACGAATATTGTCTCGCGCCTTTTCCTTTAAATATATTTTGATTTTAGACATCAGGCGAGAATGACCGTCCAATTTCATCAAAAGTCCATACACTTCCAAATTCTCTTCAATCAATTCCGTCAATGTATGAAATGCCATCATTCCTTTTTCCATGCTTCCAAAATTCATTTTGGAGAGAGCCTTCTCAAAATTTTGCACCAGCTCATTTTCCAATTCCTCCAAAATGCCCTGCACGGAAGTATAATAATTATAAACCGTCTTTCGATCGACGTCCGCTTCCGCGGCAATCTCCTTGATGGTGATTTTATCCATCTCTTTCTGCGCAAGCAAGCGCAAAAATGCATTTCGAATATTCCGTTTTGTGCGAAGCACCCTGCGATCAGTCTTCTTTTCTCCCAACGTAGACATTATTCCACCTCTTTCGTATATTTCCATAATTAGAATTATACCACATTTGTGGAAAAATTTCAACTGTTTGACAGACTCTTTTTTAAGAAAAAGTTCAAATGAATTGGCAATTTTTAAGGAATATTATCCTTGTTTATCCCTGGCGTTCCTTAACGCCAGATTCCCCCGAAAATCGGTGTTTACTTTCAGTTATTTTTGCACTCATCTCATACATGGGTGCCTCATTTTGACTACACGCTCTTATTTATCCCAAAAGAAAAATCCGAAGATTTCCTTATGTATCACTTGCTTGCAACGTTTTGTTATATTAAAAGACGCGGCGCGGAAAAATCCGCGCCGCGCTTTACGTTTAAAATTTATGCAATCTTAAACATATAAAGGGAGACCTTTTTATTCAGCCGTAACAGTGATGGTATATTCCACCGTCACGCCCGCAAAACTTACTTTTACAGTATGTTCTCCAACGTCTTCAGCGGTGAATACTTTACCGTCAAAATCCGTTGCAAAGTTGCTGTAAATATCCGTTTGACTGTAATTTGCCGTAGAGCCTTCTGTTGTAGCCGAAATAGCAAGGCGAAGTCCTTCAGCCGAGAATGCTTCCCCTACTTTAAAGCTCGTCTTATTTGCAGCAGTCTTAATTTCAAGGCCTTCAACGTCATCTTCCACGTTAAAGTAGCCGTATACGGTAAACGACGTTTCGCTTTCAACCGCATCTCTTACCGCAAACCAAACGTTGTTGCCTGTTGCCGCACCAGCCGTGATCGTAAATGCTACCGCCGCCGTTTTACCTGCAGGCACAAGCACCGTACCACTACCCGTATCCGTTGCGCTGTTTACTGCACCAATGGTAATCGTTACGTTTTGCGTGCCGTGATTGGTGATCGACATAACAACCTTCGTTCCATTCTTTCTTACGGGAACTTTAATATTTTGCGTCAAGTTCTGGTCGTTCCAAACAGCCGTGGACGCATTTGCAGGTGTACCCGCAGCAACCGTAAACTTCGTTGCAGCCATACCATTTTCAAGCGTAATCAGCTCGTAATTGATATAATCTGCGCCGTTTACCGTGCCTTCAATTGCTTCGTAATAATCTGCATAAACGACACCGGGAGCAAAGTGCACCCAACCGTCCTTGCTAAGCGTTTCGCCATACGTTTTCTGACAAACTGCGCAAACGATTTCTTCACCAGGAAGCGTTGCAGATGCCGTATGCGCGGGAATGACTACCGGAGCCTTAATTTCATCCGTGCAATCCATATCAGAGAACAGCTTGTTACAGCCTACCACTGTACATCTGTAATAGGTTTCATAGCCATTTTCCTGACACTGGATCATTGCCTTGCCTTCCACTTCCACGGGTTCGTGGTCGTGGTCGAGCACTTCAATTTCGTAGCTAACCGTTGCGCCTGCGAAGGTTACGGTAACCGTCTTTTTACCGGAATCAGCCGCCGTGAATACCTTGCCGTCCAAATCCGTTGCAAAGTTGCTGTAAATTTCCGTTTGACTGTAATTTGCCTGCGCATCTTCCGCTTTAGAAGCAACGGTAAGACAAAGACCTTCAGCCGAGAACGTTTCACCGGGTTTGAAGCTAGTTTTGTTTGCAGGCGTCTTGATGGAAAGGCTTGCAATATCTTCTCCCACATCAAAATAACCCAATACGGTGAAGGACGTTTCGCTTGCAACCGCGTCTCTTACGGCAAACCAAATGTTATTACCCTCTGCAGCGCCACCGGTAACCATAAATTCTACGGAAGCCGTTCTGCCTGCAGGCACCAATACAGTACCACTACCCATATCCACCTTGTTGGTAACAGCGCCAAGCGTTACGGTGATATTTTGCAAACCATGATTGGTGATATATACAATCGCTTTTGTCCCATCGTTTCTTACGGGAATCTTAATATTTTGCGTCAAATCCTGGTCATTCCATACCGCGGTAGACGCATTTGCAGGCGTACCTGCAGCAACCGTAAACTTCGTTGCAGCAAGGCCGTTTTCAAGCGTAATCAGCTCGTAATTGATATAATCCGCGCCGTTTACCGTGCCGCTGATTGCTTCGTAATAGTCTGCGTAAACGACACCGGGAGCGAAATGTACGAGACCGTCCACTGCGGGAATGCTCTTCGTTGCATCGCAATTTGCGCACTTTGCAATCGTATCGGGATATTCAGCAAAGTTGTGACCTTTCGCAATGACAATGGAATCCGCCGTGATAGGCTGCGTGCCTTCAGAATCTGCAAACAACTGTCCGCAGTTGTCAAGATCGCACTTGTAGTGCGCAATAACACCGTCTTCCGTACAAGTAGCGGCCTGATAATCCACAGCCACCATATTGTGTTCATGCCCAGCCACCGTGATTTCATAGGTTACCGTTGCGCCTGCGAAGCTTACGGTTACCGTCTGCATACCTACGTCTTCATTTGTGAAGGTATAGCCGTCAAAGTTCGTAACAATGTTGTTGTAAATTTCCGTTTCGCCATAGTTTGCCGTTGCCCCTTCTTTCATCGAAGCCACCGAAAGACGCAAGCCTTCTGCGGAGAACGTTTCCCCTACTTGATAGTTCATCTTCACTGCGGGTTTAACAATGCCAAGGCTGGCAATATCGTCTTCCACGTTAAAGTAACCATATACGGTAAAGGAAGTGTCGCTTACAACCGCATCTCTTACCGCAAACCAGCTGTTATTACCCTGCGCAGCGCCACTCGTTACTGTAAATTTCGCAACAGCCGTTTTACCTGCAGGTACAAGCACCGTACCGCTACCCGTATCTTTCGCACTGTTAACGGCACCAAACGTCACCGTTATATCCTGCGTACCATGGTTCGTGATATAAGCGATTGCCTTCGTTCCGTTCTTTCTTACGGGAACTTTAATGTTTTGCGTCAAGTTCTGGTCGTTCCAAACAGCGGTGGACGCGTTTGCAGGCGTTCCTGCCTTTACGCTAAATTTCGTTGCCGCCATGCCGTTTTCAAGCGTAATTAACTCGTAATCGATATAATCAGCGCCGTTTACCGTGCCTTCAATTCCTTCATAATAGTCTGCATAAACGACACCGGGCGCAAAGTGAACCCAACCGTCCCAGCTTGCTTCGCCAAACGTTACGTTACATACGTCACATACAGCCGCCGCGTCAGGATAAGCAACGCCTACGTGCGCTTCTTTTTCGGATGCATAATCACAGTTTTTACATTCTTCCCAATGCCCTTCATCGTCTTTTGCAATTTCCGTTTCATGGTCTGCTAAAGGAAGTTTCTGTTCTTCTACCGTCGTTTCCTGCGTGCAATCTGCATCTGCAAATACCTTTCCGCAATCTTCACAAGTCCAGTATGCATTGTTACCTGCTTCCTTACAGCTGGATTCGCTTGCTTCCATCATAACGCCCTCGTGGCCGTTTGCGGGAACTACGATATTTTCAAGGACTTTCGTTGCTTCCTTGTCCTCAAACTTCATCTTACATGCCGTACATTCATAGTACGCAATCGTACCTTCTTCCGTACAGGTTGCTTCCTGCGCAGGAATCAAATCGCCCGTACTATGTACGTGAAGAACCACGATCGTTACGGTTGCCGTATAGGTCTTGCCGTCTTTTACGCAAGAGAGGACGATTTCGCTGTCTTCAGGTTGAAGATTTTGCGTCTTGCTGATCTCGTAATCGGTTACGGTTTCCATATAATCGCAAACCGTACAATCGAGCTTTACAACAAGGTTTGCCGTGTTAAATGCTTCACCGGGTTCGTATTCAGTAACCGCGCCTTCTACGACAAGCGTTTCTTCATAGGAATGCCCCTTCGCTGCAACTACCGTTTCAGCAAGCGTGATTTCTTTTTCACAAGCTTCATCTGCATAAACTTTGTCGCAAGCACCGCACGTCCAGTAAGCAATGTTACCACCTTCCGTACAAGTTGCTGTTTTTTCCTCTGTCATGGTAAGGGAATGCCCTTCCGATTTTATCGTCTGCGCAGCAACGGTGGTTTCCGTTTTTGCTTCTGCATCTTCGTATACTTTCGTACAAGTAGAGCAAGTCCAATATGCATGATTACCGTCTTCAGTACACGTAACTTCCTTCGCTTCCGTTTTTACGAGCGTATGTCCAAGCGCTTCGATAACGGGAGCTTTTTCAATTTCATTTTTCCCTTCTTTATCGTTGAAGAGAATATTACATCTCGTACATTTGTAAACATCCGCTACACCATCTTCGGTACAGCT
>JAGAIW010000033.1 GCA_017626305.1 Clostridia bacterium | reverse complement strand
GCGTTCTACGGAAGAAAGTTTGAAATCGGTACAAGACAGTTTACGTGAAGGAAGTCTTGCTCTTGGCGCAGGAAAAATGAGGACGATATTCAAAATCGTGTTACCGTCGGCTCTTCCCGGAATAATGAGTGCAATCATTTTGAGTATGGGTAGAGTAATTGCAGAATCCGCCCCGTTTATTTACACTATGGGTTCGGTAATATCCGCAACGCCTACGGGATATTTGGATAGCAATGCCACACTTGCAGTTGCGCTCTATCGACTTTCAGGCGAAGGTTGGTACGTAAACGAAGCGTATGCTACGGCAGTCGTTTTGATTATACTCGTACTTGGATTAAACCTTTTAGCGGAACTTATCGCAGGGAAACTCAACAAGAAATTACAAGGAGATAAATAATGAAGAAGATAAAAGAAATAAACGAATACGGGCAAAACATTTCCGTTAAAAACGCAAATCTTTGGTACGGAGATTTTCAAGCCCTTAAAAATATAAGCGTAGAAATCCCCGAAAGGCAGGTTACGGCTTTTATTGGCCCGTCGGGTTGTGGTAAATCGACTTTTTTGAAATGCTTTAACCGTATGAACGATTTGGTGGACGGTTGCAAAATCGAAGGCAAATTTTACGTGGGCGAAACGGATATTTACGGTAAAATCGACGTAAACGAACTGCGCAAAAACGTCGGTATGGTGTTCCAAAAGCCTAATCCGTTCCCGATGAGCGTTTATGATAATATCGCATATGGACCGAGAACGTTCGGTATTACGAAACGAGCAAAACTTGACGAGATTGTAGAAACTTCTCTAAAACAAGCGGCTATGTGGGACGAACTCAAAGACCGTCTTAACAAATCGGCGTTAGGACTTTCAGGCGGTCAGCAGCAACGCCTTTGTATTGCTCGTTCTTTGGCAGCAAACCCGAAAATCCTTTTAATGGACGAGCCGACGAGCGCGCTCGATCCTATCTCTACGGGTAAAATCGAAGAACTTATGGAAGAACTGAAAAAGGAAATTACCATCGTTATCGTAACGCATAATATGCAGCAAGCCACCCGTATTGCAGATAAAACTGCTTTCTTTTTATTAGGCGAACTCGTGGAATTTGGCGACACCGACGATATATTTACGTCCCCCAAAGACGAACGCACCGAACGCTATATTACGGGACGTTTCGGTTAATACCCGTCAGATTATTGATTTTTTTGTAAAAAAACGCTATAATTAAGGAGTAAAGACAATGTCAATTAGAAAAATATTTGAAGAAGAACTTGCGCTGTTAAAAAACGAACTCGTGGAAATGTGCCGCTTAACCGAGCAAATGATAGAAAGCACTATCACGGCGCTCGTTAACCGTGATAGAGAACTTGGGAAAAGTATCGGGCAAATGGATAAGCGCGTGGACGAATATGAAATGGATATTGAAAAACGCTGTATGCGAATCCTTTTGAAACAACAACCCGTCGCAAAGGATTTTCGTGAAGTTTCCACCGCGCTCAAAATGATAACGGATATTGAACGCTTTGGCGACCAAGCAAGCGATATCGGCGATTTGGTTTATACAATGCCTGGCGAAAAGTATATTAAAAAACTTACGCACATTACCGCTATGGGCAATTTAGCCGTAAAAATGGTTAGAGAAAGCGTAAACTCGTTTATCAATAATAACGAAGCCCTTGCGGACGAAGTCATTAAACTTGACGACGAAATGGACGAAATGTTTTTAGCCGTAAAAAACGATTTAATAGACCTTATCAAAAAGGACGGAAAAAACGGCGACCAAGCTATCGAACTTATGATGGTTGCAAAGTATTTGGAACGTATCGGCGACCACGCTGTAAACGTATGCGAATGGACAAAATATAACGAAACGGGAGTACACCAAAAATTCTAATGAAAGAACTTATTTATATCGTAGAAGACGACGAAGGAATGCAAGAGGTTTACGAAGGCGCTTTTGAAGAAAGTTACGAAACGAAAATCTTTGAAAACGGTAAGGACTTTTTTGACGTGTTTAACGTTAAAAAGCCCGACCTTGTTATTCTTGATATTATGCTGCCGATTATGGACGGGTTTACGATTTTAACGAAAATTCGTGAAGTTGATGAGAAAATCCCCGTCATTTGCGTAAGCGCAAAGTCCGACGAAATTAGTTTCGTAAAGGGCTTGAATAAAGGCGCGGACGATTATATGGCAAAGCCCTTTTCCGTTTTGGAACTTTTAGCGCGCGTAAAAACCAACTTGCGCCGCGCAAAACTGTACATAACGAACGCAGACGGATTTTCGATTGATAACAACGTTTATAAAGCGTTTTATAACGATAGGGATTTAGGGCTTACGATGAAAGAATTTAAGCTTTTGAAATTACTTATCGGCAAAGCAGGCGTTACCATAGAACGTGAAGAATTATTCCGTGAAGTTTGGGGCGACGATTTTATGGGCGAAACGAGAACGCTCGATATGCACATAGCGGCGTTAAGAGAAAAAATTAAACAAGCGGGAGGAAAAGACTGTATCGTTACCGTTCGTGGTATCGGATATAGGTTTGAAAATAAGTAAATGAAAAAGAAAACTTTATTACAAATCCTTTCGCTTACCTTTATTTCCGTTCTCGTTATGTTTATTTTCGGTATCGTTGCCGTAAACGTCAATGCAAAAGAGATGATGAAAGAACGTCTTGCGGAAGAAACGAAACTTGCTTGTTCGCTTGTTCAAACGGAAGAAGATTTTTCGGGGTTTACAAGATATTCAAACGACGATGCTTTCCGTGTAACCATTATGGACTTAAGCGGAAACGTGCTTTTTGAGAGCGATACGAAATCCCCACTTGAAAACCATATTGACCGTGAAGAAGTAAAAAACGCATTAAACGGAAAACCCGAAACGGTAGAAAGATATTCCGAAACGTTCGGTTGCAATATGACCTATTACGCTTTGAGAACGGAACTTTCGGACGGCACGGAAATTATTTTGCGTTTAGCGGTAAAAAGTAGTCAGATTAACGGATATTTAGGCGTAGCACTTCCTATTTTAATTGTCGTTTTGGTCGTTTGTTTGATTGTTTCTATCGTCATTTCCAACGTGTTGTCTAATAAAATATCAAGCAAAATCACCGAAGTTGGCGACAGTTTGCGTAGTTTAAATGCAGGCAACTATAAGCCTATCAAAACGGATTCGGGCGAGACTGAACTCTATTCCGTACTAAACGAAATCAACGAATTAAACGTAAACACGCATACGCATATTCAAAGTGTGCAAGAAGAACATAACAAGCTCAATACGGTGCTTGAAAACGTATCGCAAGGTATCGTTGCTATTGACGAACAAAAGAAGATTATCTTCGTAAACAAAAGTATTTCTACGATTTTCGATTCCACCGAAAACCTTACGGGCAAGGACTTTATTTACCTTATTGACGATTTGCCCCTTTGCGAAAAGATAGCCCGTCATCTTGGCGAAAATTATGTTTCAGAATACACCTATAAGGGTAAAGAGTTGTCCGTTGTGATTCGCAAGGTGGATAGTCAAAGCGATAACGTATATTCTATCGTGATTATTACGGATATTACAAGTCAAAAGGCCATAGTAAAGCAAAAGAGCGACTTCTTTGCGAACGCTTCGCACGAATTAAAAACCCCTGTTGCCGTTATGCAAGGTTTATCGGAATTACTTCTTTCAAAAGATACGCTTGACGACGGTTCTAAAAAGCAAGTGGATAGAATACATAAAGAAAGTTTGCGCCTTGCTTCGCTTATTTCGGATATGCTCAAATTGAGTAAACTCGAAAACGGCGAAGATATTGATATTGTTCACTCTCCCGTTGACGTGAAAGCGGTTGCCGATGAAGTGGCATTGGAGCTTGCTTCTGAACTCAAAAATAAAAATATAACTTTGGAAGTGAAAGGTGCAGGAACGGTTTTAGCAGATAATAAAAAGATTTTTGAAGTGGTTGAAAATCTTTGTTCGAACGCAATCCACTACAACGTGGAAAACGGCAAAATTACCGTTACGATTAGCGAAAATGAAGATGAAACGAAATTATCCGTAGCCGATACGGGAATTGGTATTGAAAAAGAGAATATCCCACGCCTTTGCGAAAGATTTTATCGTGTAGACAAATCCCGTTCTAAAAAAACGGGCGGTACGGGATTAGGTCTTGCAATCGTAAAACATATATGCGCTTTGTATAATGCCGAACTTTCTATTCAAAGCGAAGTTGGGAGCGGCACGACGGTTACAATAGCTTTCGACAAAAACAATTAAAAACTTTTCGAAAAAGT
>JAGAIW010000032.1 GCA_017626305.1 Clostridia bacterium | reverse complement strand
CGTGACGAGCGTAACCCCCGAGCTTACAAAGCCTGATTGGGTAGGCGAAAATGCAGGTGAGGCGGCTTGTGAAGATTTCACGCAACCGCTCAAAGATATGGTGGATAACGCGGAAACGGGCGAAATCGCCGACGTGGATAAAGACGGGGCAACCGACCAAAAATACGCCGCGGCGATCACCTATGAAGCTTTAACGGGCGATGAAAAGACGGCGGCAAGCAACGCCGAGCTTATCGCGCGTTCTTACGTTAAAATCACCCAAGGCGAAACGGAAACGATTGTTTACGCGGCGGCAAACGATACCGTAAGAAATATGAAAGGCGTGGCGTACGAGGCGATCCAATCGGGAAAATATACCGCAAGCGAAGACAATTTATACGGCTACACGGGCGTAACGAGCGCGGACGTCGTAACGAATGAGGAAGTGAATAGCTTTTATAGCGAACTTGACAAAAACGGCGCGATTACCGTCAACGGCTTGAATACGACGGATTGCGAAGTATATTACGGCGCGAAGAAAGTAACCGCAAGCGTCCAAGGCGGCGTTGTAACTGTTAGCGGTATCGAAGGTTTGGAAGCAGGCGAAGGCAAAGAATACGAACTCACCGTATTCGGCGGCGACAAAATCTATAATCAAGCGTTCGGTTGTGCGACCCTCGTTATCGACGAAGCGGAAGATTTGGACGTTTTTTGTTTGGATAACACGGATTATTACAACTTAATGAATACATATAACAATGCAGTACAGGGTGATTATTCATCGGTGGGAGACGCAAGACACTATCTTACGTTGCCACAAAAAAAGGTAAAAGGGTATTACGTACTTGCAAAGGATATCAACGCGTCCGAGTACGCAATGAAAACGCAAGGGTATATTACAAACTCCTATTACGGTATGGGGGGGTATGGCTTTAACGGTGTATTTGATGGTCGTGGTTATACGATTGACGGCATTACGTTTGGTTACGATTTACACTTGCAACGTTATACGGTGGCTGAAGACGGAACAAAAACAGAAATTGGTATTAGAAGCTATTGGAACGCAAATGATTATTCCTTATTTGGCATTATTGGTGCAAATGCAAAAATTAAAAATTTTGCATTGACAAACGTTAGTTATGATTTAACGAACACCAGAGATAATGCAAATGAAGTAGGTGGATTATACGGGGTTTCTTGTAATCCGATGGCGAAATGGATTTGTTCCGGTGCGACTATTGAAAACGTTTACGTGGAGGTAAACGGAATAAAAAAATCTACTAACGGATATGCGGCAACGGTGACGCTTGTAAGCGGATTTGCTTATTGCGTGGATATCGGCGCGAGCTTGAAGAACGTAGTGGTAAACGCCGAATATGCCTTATCAACGGCTGATGGTTATAATGATTTGAGTTCTGCAACTTATGCAAGTTCTTTCGCTTATAGAAAACAGGCAGGTAATGATTCCTTAACTAATTCTTGGAAAGATGTAGTAGTGATTTCTTCCTACGCCTTAACGATTTATAAAGGAAATGCAAATAATCCCGGTTATCATTACGACGGTAGCAACGTAGAATTGCCTGAAAAGGTTGACTATACTGGTTACGTCAATATGCCCAACACCTATCGTTACGAAAGCGTTAGCGCTTGGGAAGCGGCGCAGGCAGATACGGCTGTTACGAAGAAACCCGACGTTTCGACGTTTGGAACGGATTATTGGCACTTGGTAAACGACGTACCCGTTTGGGGAAAGGCTACGGCGTAAAATAGCGTTATTCTTCGCTACACTTTGCTCCGTTCAGAATGGCAATTTACTGTCATACCGAGCGGAGCGAAGCGTAGTCGAGTGTATCTGGAAAGATAAACCTGTAAGTTTTTATAGAATAAAGAGGTAACAAAAGCGGGATTCTTCGCCTAACGGCTCAGAATGACAGTGGGGCGGCTCTGAATGGCAATTTACTGTCATACCGAGCGGAGCGAAGCGTAGTCGAGTGTATCTGGAAAGATGAACCTGTAAGTTTTTATAGAATAAAGAGGCAACAAAAGCGGGATTCTTCGCCTAACGACTCAGAATGACAGTGGGAAAAAGAAGTAAAAAAACAAAAAAGTATTGAAAGAGATAGTAGAAATGAAATTGACCGATGAGTTTTTGATAGGATGCAATTATTGGGCGTCTAACGCGGGTGTTTATACTTGGAGAAATTTTGAAAAAGACGTGATAGTAAAAGATTTACGTCTTTTAAAAGAATACGGAGTGAACTGTATTCGTATTTTTCCGACGTGGGAGGATTTTCAACCTATTGCGAAAAACCCCATTCCACAAACGCCTTTTTACGAAAAAATGCCGTTTAGGCTTCGTGTGGACGAAAAACCGCTTATACAGCAAAAATATGAAAGTGGTTTATCTGAAACAGAGCTTGAAAAGTTTAAGTTTGTATTAGACGTAGCGAAAGAAAACGGTATGAAGGTGATTGTAGCGTTTATTACGGGTTGGATGAGTGG
>JAGAIW010000005.1 GCA_017626305.1 Clostridia bacterium | reverse complement strand
CGTATATCTTCTTTAATATCTTCGATTTCTTCCACCAATTTTTCTATATGCTTTGGTATGTTTTGTACCTTTGCTTGCAAGTAATACCGATTATTGCGATAATCCTTTTCCAAAACGCTTAACTGTCCTAACCGTTGCTCGATTTCCATTTTACGTTTTATCTTTGGATTATCCGACGTAATCGCTTTAATTTCCGCATACGTCAACGTCGTTTCGTCAATATCGCTTGCCTCGCGCAAGGAATAATCCCCACGGTTAATTTGCCCGATAAATCGTTGTTTCGTTTCCAAAATTTGATAAGAATACGCGTCAAAGGTTTTTTTCGTAACCGCCGTTACGACAAGCACTTTTTCGTTCCTATTCCCACGACGGATAATACGTCCTTCGCGCTGTTCCAAATCGGACGGACGGTACGGCGTATCCAAGTGATACAACGCTATCAACCTATCTTGTATATTCGTACCTGCCCCGCACTTTTCCGTTGAACCGATTAAAACACGAATATCTCCACGGCGCACACCGTCAAAGATACTTTCTTTTGCTGCGTCCGTTTTCGCTTCGTGGATATATGCAACTTCGTGTTCGGGTACACCCAACTTCACAAGTTTGAGTTTTATATCGTTATACACGTCAAAATCATTGACGGGATCGTACTCGTGAAAAGATTTCTTCGGGGTACT
The DNA here is from genome assembly GCA_017626305.1 of Clostridia bacterium. Lineage (GTDB taxonomy): Bacteria > Bacillota > Clostridia > Christensenellales > Borkfalkiaceae > Scatosoma. Next base: position 6,712 of record JAGAIW010000005.1, on the reverse strand, counting down.
CATATCGCAAAACACAAGTTGCGTACTGCGCTGTTCCGCCGTTTCCTGCCAAACGCTGAAAATCTTATCAATAACCCTATTTAGTTTCGTATTCGGGTTATCGGGAATAGATTTATCATAGCAACGCGGATCTAACGCTATCATCTTCCCGTCGTGCGTAATGCAAAGCATATTATCTTCCCACGGCTCAACCATTTTATTTGCAATTTTATCCGCGCGCTCTACAATATCGTCGTTCAACGCCACTATATCGTCCGTCGGCTCGACTTCCATTATAATCTTTTCCACGTCAGGCACGGGTAAGTTCAACATTTCTGCTGTCTTTACGTCCGCAAAGCTACGGTACATTTTCAAAAGTTCGGGTAAGTTCGTAAACTTTGCTACGCGCGTTTTCGACCGATACCCTTGACCGCTTGGCGCAAGCTCTAATCCCGTTACTGTTTCCGTGAAGTTCGCCGCCCACGTATCGAAGTATTGCAATCCGCGTTTATAAAGTTCACTCCGTTGCAAATACGTTTGCATTGTATACATTTCCACAAGCGAATTGCTTATCGGCGTACCCGTTGCAAACACAACGCCTTTATCCCCACCGCGCATTTCGTTTATGTACTCACACTTCAAATCCATATCCGTCGCACGTTGCGACATCGCTCTGCTGATACCTGAAACGTTCGTCATCTTCGTAAAGAGAAACTTGTTTTTGTATTTATGCGCCTCGTCCACAAAGATAGCGTCCACGCCCAAATCCTCGAAGTTCAACAGGTCGTCTTTCTTCCCTGCTGCCATCATTTTTTCCATTTGCGCTTTCTTATTTTTGAGCGTGCGCTCCAAGTTCTTTACCGTAATATGGTCTGCGGCTTCTCTAATGCCTTCCTCTATCATTTGAATTTCGTTATACAAACGCTCCCTTTGCCTTTCTTGTGAAATGGGTATCTTTTCAAAGCTCGACATAGCAATAATAACCGCATCCCAATCGCCCGTTGCTACCTTTGCGACAAACCGTTTTCGGCTCGTTTTTTCCAAATCTTTCTTCGTAGCCATTAAAACGTTTGCGTTGGCGTACAATTTTCTAAACTCATTCGCCCATTGCACAACAAGGTGGTTAGGTACGACAATCAACGGCTTTTGCACAAGCCCGATTTCTTTCATCTTCATACAAGCCGCCGCGATTTCATATGTTTTCCCTGCGCCTACACAATGGTGTAACAGCGTATTCTTGCCCTGCATCATTCTCGCAACCGCATCTTTTTGGTGCGGTTTTAATTCTATTTCGGGATTCATACCCGGAAACTGCAAATAACTACCGTCAAAGGTCGGCACAACCGTATTGTTAAACATTCGATTATACTTTTCTACCAAATATTCGCGCCGCTTAGGATCGTCGAATATCCATTTCTTAAAAGCGTTCTGCATTTTGCGTTGGCGTTCTCTTGCGGCAATCGTTTCTTCCCTATTCGTTACGCGCCTTTTTTGCCCAAATTCTTCTACCTCATCGGTAATCGTCGGCGTTTGTTGATTTAGACAACGCTCCAAAATTTCGTATGCGTCCATTCGCCCAGTACCGTACACAGAATTAGCGTTTACTTCCCGTCCTAAATGCGGTGGGCGTTTTACCTTATATTCGCCCGTCAACGTACAATATTCCACGTGTACGTTCCTTGCTCCCCAATGCCCTACGCCAAGCGTTTCGCAAATAAAGTCCTTGTAATACTGATCGTCTATCCAATTCACGCCAAGTTTTGCGCTGATTTCCGAAGCTGTCAACGGCGCGGGTTGCGCTTCCTTTAATGCCGCTACGTTCCTTTGATATTGCTCGTCTTTTTCCGCGTACATTTCCGCTTGTTCTAACTTCTCTCTAACGTTACCCGATAAGTATTCCGAAGCGGTTTCCCAACCTAAATATTTATCCCCCTCGTCAAGTACCGCTTTCGTTGGGTTTCGGTATATCTGCGTTCCCAATTCTTCGACAAGTTCTTCAAACAATTTCCCCGTCAACTGCTCCATATATTGCAAATCGACTACGCCTTTTTCGCTTTTGCAAACGTTAAGCGCGTCCATAGCCGTTTCACAATGCGTTACCTTTTGATACGGTTTTATCGTTCTTTTAGAGAAAACGTCTGTCTTTTTCGCTCTGCCCGTTTTATCGTCCACGTTCTCTATGGAGATAAGCAAGGCAAAGTCCGCGTCGTCTCTAAACAACCGCCTATTCAACTGCGTATTGACAATACCGTATTTTCTAACGAAAGAATCATATTCGCGGTTAAGGTCTCTTTGCTTATTCTGCAAGATTTCATCGGAACAATTTTCAAGTTGTACTTGCAAGACTTCACGCACACGCTTTCGTATGCCTATCAATCCTTTCATTCGTTCTACGTTTGTTCTTGCCAAATCGCACGCCACCAACTTATCCTTGATACGCTGATACAACTTATTCCCTACAAAGGTATAACAATAATCTTTAACGTTTGCGTGTTCTTCCCCGACTTCGATTTCCGCTTCCGCAACGTCGTCGCCCGTAGGTACGTTTTTTCTCTCATCGAACACCATCATCGGCAAATTGCTTACCGCTTCCGCTAACGCTTGTCCTAAATCTCTATCGTCGGGCAAAAGCGCGGTTTCGTCGTCGCTACCGTACATTGATTTTTGCTTGACCATTTTCCCAAGCATCATTTCGGGGTGGTCGATAAAGTATTGATTGATGGATATGCCGTCCGCATTTTCTTCAACGTTTATCCAACTGTCCTTTGCTTTATCCACGATTTTATCACGCTTTTGAAAAAATAAAATATCCGACGTTACTTCCGTTCCTGCGCTTACCTTAAACGCATTGTTCGGCAATCGAATTGCGCCAAGCAATACCGCACGGTTTGCTATGTACTGTCTAACTTCAGGGTGCGCTCTATCCATTGTCCCTTTCGACGTAATCGCCGCGATAATCCCACCTGGTCTTACCTTATCCAACGATTTTGCAAAGAAATAGTTATGGATATTGAAATTCAAACGGTTATATTCTTCGTCGTTTACCTTAAAATTACCGAACGGTACGTTGGTTATTACCGCGTCAAAGGAATTGTTTGCAAAGTTCGTCTTTTCAAAACCGCATATCTTTATTCTCGTTTCGGGATATAACAGTTTCGCAATATTCCCCGTAACGGTGTCAATTTCCACACCATACGTTTCTTTGGCTTGAAAGGAATTAGGCAATAAGCCGATAAAATTCCCAATCCCCATTGCAGGTTCAAGAATTTTCCCACGGCGCATACCCAATTGTTTTATTCCTGCATATACGCCGTCTATGATTTTCTTGGGCGTATAATGCGCCGACAACACCGTTTCTCGCGCTTGTTGATATTCGTCAAACGTCAATAAATCCCGTAACTCGTCGTATTCCTTTTTCCAATCGGGCTTATCGGGATCGAAAGCGTTTGCAAGCCCACCCCAACCAACGTATTTCGATAATATCTTTTTATCTTCTTCGGTTGCGGCTTTCCCTTCCGCAAGCAGTTCTTTCATTTTTTTAATCGCTTCGATATTCTGCTTATACCGTGTTTTCGCACCCGTCGCATACTCGAAGTTCTCGTCCGTTAAACGATAGTTTCGGGGGCGCGGAAAACTACTTCCGCCAAAACCATTTCTTCCACCTGATTCTCCGCTATTCGCGCTTCCTGCAAATTCGTCAGGAAGTCCGATGACGATTTGGGATAAATCCTCGCCGTTAAAATCTCCCGCATACGTTCCGCCTCGCGCGCTATCCGTGCCAAATGCAGGTGTAGCTGATTCGTCGATAGCAAGATCTGATATTGCAGAGGGTAATTCTCCTTGAGAAACTCCCGACGCAAAATCCCATAACGTAAGTTGACCACTACTTCTTTCCTCCTCAAAACTAAACTGTCTTTTTCGTGCTTTCGCCGCTTCCCGTGCTTGCTTTAACTGTTCCTGTCGTTCATATACTTCAACAACGATTTCTTTCAAACCCTCGTACATTTCTACAACTTCCCGACAGAGTTTGAAATTCGTATCTTCGTCAAACGACAATGGCTGTACTTCTATCCCCTTATTGCCCGTTAAAGCACACAAGCATTGCGTTATGCCCTCCGTTAAACAGCTCAAATATTTTTTATCGTATTCTTCATCCTCACCATAGCCGTAATGTTCTTGGCAGTATTGAAACACCGCGCCTTTTAACGTATCCGTATCACTCGATAAGCCAAGCCAAATATTTTGACTGTTTACGCAACTTGCTACGTGCGACCTGCCCATTTTATAGATGGCAGGTTTATATTTCTCTTTTCCATACGTTTGTGCTATATCAAATATAAAAGTTTTTACGCCCGGCTGATTTTCGTCGAAATAACATACCCCACGCTCTCCGCGTTTCGGCACTCTATTTACGTCTTGCCACTCGTCGAACGTTTTGCAAATTGTCATACTCGGTCGGATAGACAAAATTTGCATTGCGCTCCAAAATGATATATTCGGATTATGGATAAGAAACGTGTAAAAATTCGCCAACCGCACCCCACTTGAAAATATCCCGTTTACACTCACCCTCGTTTCTTGTTCCGTCATTCCTTTTCCCCCTTATCTTTACATTTCCATTTCTTTTCCACGTCTCATAGCACGTAGCCTTGCCCCTGCCTCATAAGCCTCTTTAACAAAACACCTACAATATATAGGCTTAAAGTCCACGTTAAACCCGTCCATTTCCGCATAACTTACCCTTTCAACTTCTACGCGGCTTTCAAGTTCGGCTTGGATTTCCGTAATATGCTCTTTTACAAATCCACGGTTATTCCCGTGATTATAATGGTTATAATGCCCGTTCCAAGTATATCTTGTCCCGTGTTCTACCATCCAATCTGCAATCGCTTTGATTCTTTCTTCGTCGCTGCCGTAGCGTTGCGCTTGATAATTCTCAAATTCGATTTTTTCCTCTGCCGTTAAGTATTCGTCATCGTCAATAAGGTCTGCAATATAACAAGCGACTTCGTTCCATTTCAGATGTACTTCGATAAGCGTTTCCCATTTTTCCACGTCGCGGTATTTTAAGCGTATTCCTTTCGCATCGTGCCAACCGTCATATTCCCCACAACCATATCCCCCCGTTCCGTATTCGCGTTTCAAAAAATCCGCATACTCGCCTATCGTTGGATTTTTTGCATACTCGTGGCAAATTCGCATCTTACCACGCTCAACACCGCTACCGCGTTTCAACTCGTGTTTTATAAATTCTTCCTTTTCTTTTTCTTCTTGGTTGGACGTATCGCCCATTAAGTCAAATAGCGTAAGTTGCATTTGCGGTTGATTTTTCCTTTTCCGTTCTTGGATAGGCGGTCCTTTGCTTTTTTCTTTCGGCGCACTTTCTTCTTCCAATTCCTCCAATTCTTCCAAGCCGTCAAGGTCAACACATTCGTCGTCGTATTCCGTTAAATCATATAGTTGCTCTTTCATTTTACAAACCCGTTACTCCAAGTATTTCACTTATCAAAACCACGTACCAACGCTTGTCCTTTTCATATTCCAAATCCACATCTTTTGCTTGCTGAATACCGCACGTCGCATACGCGATATTATGAAACAGCCACTCGCCCTCCATTGACGTCGTTTCTCTTGTGGATAACCCTTGCGCCGACAATTCGTGTTGTATGGCTTTGATAATCCTTAATCTATCCGCGCGGTCTTTTGCCTTATACGAATCCACCACACGGACAGATGTTTCCCCAAAAATAATCTCATATCCTTTTCCTTGTATTTCTATAATATTTCTTTCAATTCTATCCCCCGTTTTTATCTCGTTGAGTTCCTTTATTCCTGCACGGATATTCCATAAAATAACCGCGCAAGTCAAAAGAATAAGGATAAGCATTGAAAGAAAAAGTATCTGTCCTTTCCTTATGCGACCACCCCCTTATTCGGGGTTTCTTTTGCCGTTTTCGCTTGCTCGATACGTGCTTTCGCTATCTCAAAATAACTGTGCATAAGTTCAAAACCGATAAACTCTCTGTTCGTATTCACGCAAGCTATTCCTACCGTACCGCTACCCATACAGTTATCCAACACCACGTCACCCTCGTCGCTGTACGTCCGTATTAAATATTCGCATAACGCCACGGGTTTTTGCGTGGGGTGGACGCGGTTTTTACGCTCGGCGGGATATTCTAAAATACACGTCGGGTAATACTCATCGCTATACACATCGTACTGCAAATGAAAGGTATTATTCATAGCGGAATTGGCTTTCTTTGCTCCACCGCGCTTTCGCATTTTACCTTTGCGCATTTGCGGATTGTACTTTACCTTTTCCCCGTGCGACGTGAAGACAAGTATATCTTCCGTGATTGCAAGCGGCATATACTTTGCCAAGTGAAAACTACCGCTTAATTTCTTATCCCACACCCACTTATGCTTGTAGCCGTGCAGGTTGCTCATTATCATCTTTGCAGAAAGCGGTTCTTTCGCAAATAATACGATTGCCCCACCCGGCTTGATAATTCGCTTATACTCTTTCCAAATATAATTCGGGGGGATTATCATATCCCACACACACGCCGTTACGCCGTAGGGTAAATCACAAAGTATCATATCCACGCTTGCGTTCGGGATTCCGCGCATAAGTTCAAGACAATCCCCTTGTTTTATGTAGCCTTTCATACTTCATTCCCCCAACAATCCCATCCGTCCGCATACTGCCTTGCAAACAGTTCTATTCTCG
>JAGAIW010000031.1 GCA_017626305.1 Clostridia bacterium | reverse complement strand
TTCGTCGGTATATTTTAAACCTGCGACTTCGGGTATAACGTTCCCTATTGATAGTTGGGATGCTCCGTTTAGTTACGTTGAGGGTAACGTTATTACCGTCAACGGAACGATGATTAGCATGGAAAACAGCGTAAAATCGCCTAGCGGTGATTTCTACGTTGGCTTAGGGCAAACGGTAAGCGAGGGCGCGATACTGAAAATCGGCGGTGTTCTCCGTTGTGGACAATTCTGGACAGATTACGTGATTGAAGATTGCTCGTTTCAATGGAATGGCTCGGAATGGGTGGCAATATATGATGAATATACCGTCAGCGATCTTATCGTACACGAACATAGCACGGCGGCAAGACCTGACGTAGCAAATGCAAGTAGCTTGTGGCTGTTCGGCACGGGTGACGCAAGCGACAAATGGGCGGAATATACCTGCGAAAGCGGCACGGGCGTTCAATTAAACGGCGCGGCGGCTTCAATAAAAGTACAGGATTTTGGCGGCGGTTTATATTTAAGCTTTGCTGAAGTCAACGAGGATGACGTAATTACCATTGGCGGTACGTTTGTAAACCATGCAAGGCTTACTAGATATATTATCAACACCGATTATCATTTCAAATGGAATGGCTCGGGTTGGGTGGCGTACGTTCCTTCCGTCGCCTATACCACCTACACCGTAGGCAAAGTGGCAATTGACAATGGTAGTAGTGCTAGCGGCGTATATCTTAAGCGTGAAGACGGCAATGCGTTTGCCATCGTCGACAGTACTTGGGCTGCGAAGCTTGCTTTTGAACCCAACAGCGGCGCGGGCGCAAAACTGAATGATACGAAGTTAACAGATATTGCTATTCCCGGCAGCATTTACGTAAACGTAGGTGCGGCAAAGAAAGGGGACGTGCTTATCTTTGGCGGTACGTTCTATAACGATGACCTTAAAGTAAAATACGTGGTCACGGAAAGTAAATTTGTTTGGAGTGGCTCTAGTTGGGTAAGTTACTATGCTGAAAGCGAGCTTGCGGTATATGACGTAGTTACCCTTGTTGATTTGGGCTTGGGCATAGAGAAAGCTGTAGAAGGCGTATATGACGGCTCGCAGAATACCTATACGGCAAGCGCAGAAAATACGACGGGCTCGGTGAAATTCCGTTTCCAAGTAAATTCTGTAGACACAGAGAACGGCGCGGTAGCTATTCGTCTTCGCGGCTCTGAGTGGAGCGGTGTTCGTTTTGAAATCACCGAAGGCGTTATTAGAACTTGGAATGAGACAGCGAATTCACAAAGAATTCCCTTGTCGAATGATACCGATTACGTGGTTGAGCTTGGTGCGTTGGACGTATTGAACAGCGGCTATATTTGGGTTTATATTAAGATTGACGGCGTGTTGATGGCGTCGGAAATGCTTTTGAAAACGGAGATAAGCGACACGGACGGCGCAGCGTACGGCACGTATAATACCAACGCAGTAAGTCTTTACGTAGAGACAACGAACATAACGTTTACTGACCCCGACCACGTATCGGTTACGTACACGGCGTCGTGCGGAAGTAATGTTGAGTATGCAGAAAAGAACAGCAATTACACGGTTTCTTCCGTAGTGGCAAAAACCTATAACACCTTTATCGGTTGGGTATACAACGATGCTTTATATACCGCGGATGATACGCTTCAACTTGCAGGCGAAAATATTACCTTGACGGCGTTGGAAATTGATTTCCGATTAGAAGAAGGCGCGGCGATCCGTGTGGGGGCTACGGCGGACACTTCGGGTATCCGTTTCACGACCTTGTTAAAAGAAACGGATTTGAATACGTTGAAAGGATATATTGGCGAAGGAAGCGTTTCCTATGGTACGTTGATTCTTCCTTACGATTATCTTGGTGCTGGGGAAGGACCGAACTTGGAAGAGTTCACCCAAGGCGTAGATATTATTAAAATCTCTTCTACTTATTCGGAAACAAATAACGATGGCTACATCGTATATCGCGGCGCAATGCAAAAGTTGTATGAAGAAAACTACGGAAGATTGTTTGCTGGTCGCGGGTACATGGAAATTACCCTTGAAGGCGGTAAAACGATCAGGGTTTACACGCCTTTTGATAAGAAAGATAACGTGCGTTCGATTCGTCAAATTGCGCAAGCATTCCAAGTGGATACAAGCGAACCTGCGGAAGGCGAAATTAGATATGCAACGCTTTCCGAAACGAGAAAGGCAATTGTAGACGCTTACGCTGCGCTTAATGAAATTGAGCTTATGGATTATGCGGCTTATGCGGCAAACAATTTCTTTAACGTAATTGCGTGGAACTATCCCGAGCTTGACGAAAGCAATAATTATAACAACGAAACGAATGAGAAAATCGTTAAGGATATGAAGGCTACGGGGATTCGCGTTGTCAACTTGACGGGGGTAAACCTTCTTGTTTTGAACACGCAAGAAGCCATCGAAAAAACCCGTCAAATTATCAACTTCTTCTGGTCGAAGGGTTTGCAGACGGTTGCATTTGCGGCAAACAATGTCGAAAATTTCAACGTTGACTTTACGCAAATTGGCACGCCCGACTTCTCCGATTGCGAAGGCTTTATCGGCTTCATACATTGGGACGAACCTGTGCCGGGTACTGCAGACGAGGGTA
>JAGAIW010000030.1 GCA_017626305.1 Clostridia bacterium | reverse complement strand
GGTAGTCGTATGTTTTTAGATTTTTTATGGTTAATTTTAGGGAAAATCGTATTTTTTACAGGAGCTATCGTATCCAAAAATTCTTTTCCAAAACCGCTTAGTAAAGAAGACGAAGAAAAATATCTCGCGCTTATTGAAAAAGGGGATAAAAACGCGCGCGATACACTTATAAAACACAATATGCGTTTGGTTGCACATATTGCTAAAAAATATACGGGCGCGGCGGAAACGGACGATTTGTTGTCGGTTGGAAGTATCGGCTTAATTAAAGCGATAGATACCTTTCGTTCGGGACGGGGGACAACGCTAGCGACGTATACCGCGCGTTGTATTGAAAATGAAATATTGATGCTCATTCGCGCGAATAAGAAACATAAAAATACGCTGTCGCTGTCCGACCCGGTCGGAGTGGATAAGGAAGGAAACGAATTGACGCTTATGGATCTTCTTTTTGAAAAAGAAGATTGCGTTTTTGAACAAGTTGAACGCTCTGTAAAACGCGAAAAATTATTAGAGCAAATTAAAAAAATTCTTTCCGAGCGAGAGTTTACCATTCTTTGTCTTCGTTACGCTTTAAAGGGTGGAATTCCTTTACCGCAAAGAGAAGTTGCTAACGTTTTAAAGATATCCCGTTCTTATATTTCACGAATTGAAAAACATGCCATCGAAAAATTGCGTGCGCGGTTGCATAGCGAAGATTTTTTGGGCTAAACGGAATAAAGAAAGAAATTTTTGACATTTTTCACAAAAAATACGAAAAAAAGCTCTCTTGGTACTTGAAATTTTCAAAGGAATATGCTATACTTATACTCGGTTGAAACGTAAAAAGTATCAACCGAGTTTATTACGTGAAAATTTTTTTGGAGGATTTCATAATGACAATATCTCAAGATGTTGCTCAAATGTTCTGCGTTGCAAAAGGCGCAGGCGTTGCTCGTCATGAAAATGCCGCTATTCCCGAAGAAGGTAAGTGGGTTCATGCAAAAGAGATCAAAGACATTAGCGGTTTTACGCACGGTATCGGTTGGTGCGCACCGCAACAAGGCGCTTGTAAGCTCAGCTTAAACATTAAGCAAGGTATTATTCAAGAAGCGTTGGTAGAAACCATTGGTTGCTCTGGTATGACGCATTCCGCAGCCATGGCAGCGGAAATTCTTCCTGGCAAAACGCCGTTGGAAGCATTGAATACCGACTTGGTATGCGACGCAATCAATACCGCTATGAGAGAACTGTTCTTGCAAATCGTTTACGGTCGTTCGCAGTCTGCATTCTCCGACGACGGTTTGTCTATCGGCGCAGGCTTGGAAGACCTTGGTAAAGGTCACCGTTCGCAGGTGGGAACAATGTATTCCACGTTGCAAAAGGGCGTAAGATATTTGGAGATGGCAGAAGGCTACGTTACACGTCTTGCGCTTGACGCAAACAACGAAGTTATCGGCTATGAATTCGTTTCGCTCGGTAAGATGACTGACTTTATTAAGAAGGGCATGGAACCCAACGAAGCGTATGCTAAATCCATGGGACATTACGGTAGATTTAGCGAAGAACAGGGCGCTGTTAAGTTCATCGACCCCCGTAAAGAATAATAGGAGGAAAATAGAATGTCTTTATTTGAAGGTTATGAAAGAAGAGTTGATAAAATCAACGGCGTTTTGAAGGAATACGGTATCTTCTCCATTGAAGAATGTAAAGAAATTTGCCTTGCGAAAGGTGTAGATTGCGATAAGATTGTCCGCGCGGGACAACCTATCTGCTTTGAAAACGCAGTTTGGGCCTATACCGTAGGTTCGGCTATCGCCATTAAAAAGGGTTGCGTAAAAGCAGCGGATGCAGCAGCGGCTATCGGTATCGGTTTACAGGCGTTCTGTATCCCTGGTTCGGTTGCACAAAACCGCTTGGTTGGTCTTGGTCACGGCAACTTGGGTTCAATGCTCCTTTCTGATGAAACCGAATGTTTCTGTTTCTTGGCTGGACACGAATCGTTCGCGGCGGCAGAAGGTGCTATCTCTATTGCTTTGAACGCAAACAAAGTAAGAAAGAACCCGCTGCGCGTAGTTTTGAACGGTTTAGGCAAAGACGCCGCGTATATCATTTCAAGAATTAACGGATTCACCTTTGTAGAAACGGAATTTGATCATGCAAACGAAGAAGTAAAAATCGTTTACGAAAAAGCCTTCTCGGACGGCGATAGAGCAAAAGTTAGATGCTACGGCGCGGATTCCGTATCCGAAGGCGTTGCTATCATGAAGTTGGAAAACGTAGGCGTTTCCATTACGGGTAACTCTACCAACCCCACGCGTTTCCAACACCCCGTTGCTGGTACGTACAAGAAATGGTGCGTAGAAAACGGCGTGAAGTACTTCTCCGTTGCGTCTGGTGGCGGTACGGGTAGAACGTTGCACCCCGATAACATGGCGGCTGGTCCTGCTTCTTACGGTATGACCGACACCATGGGTAGAATGCATTCCGACGCGCAATTTGCTGGTTCTTCGTCCGTGCCTGCTCACGTTGAAATGATGGGCTTGATCGGCGCTGGTAACAACCCCATGGTTGGTATGACGGTTGCTTGCGCAGTTGCTATTGAAGAAGCAATGAAAGCGTAAAAATATTCAATAAAAATCCAACTCCCGTGTATTATAGACGCGGGAGTTGTTTTATAATGAAATATCCTCGAAAACGGGGATATTTTTATTTGGAGCTTTTTAATTTCTTTATTTTTTTGATTTGTTCACGCGGGGATATAGCATTGAACCGTTTGAAAACCTTAGAGAAATAATAAGGGTCGGTAAAGCCGACGCTTTCAGATACTTGACAAACGACGTACATACCGTTATCGATTAAATTGATAGCGGCTTGAATACGAGTCTGTGCAAGATAATGTACGAAGTTCACGCCGATTTCATTACAGAATAAACGAGATAAATAGGAATCGTTAATATTTAAAGCTTGTGCAACGACATGCAAATTCAAGGCAGGATTTGCGTAATTGTTTCGAATGTATTCGACTGCCTTTTTTGCATAGCTTTCCGTTTTTTGGATTGTAGGTGGCGATACGTTTTTTTCGCTATGCAATATACTATAAATATTTAACAAATGATACAAGGAGATAATCTCGGTATTATCGGGATTTTCTTGACACTCTTTTAAGTTGGCAATATACAGCTTTTCAATTTTCTTAAAAGCGTCACCTGCGTCGATAACGGGAGATTCAGGGGTTAAGCCGATATCACTAAGCAATTGAGCAGAACGTGGGCCGATAAAATTCAACCAGTAATATTTCCATGGATGTGTTTTATCGGTGGTATAAAAAATATCTACGTTTGGGAAGTTGGCAAAAATTTGCCCTTTTTTAATATAATACGTTTTTTCGCCTAGCGTATAATATCCTGCTCCTGAAACGACAAAATGCAACGAATAGCGCGTGTGCGGCTTTTCGTTTTTTGGTGTAGAAGAATGTTGAGATTTGTCCCATTGATGAATCCCGCCGCCGCAAATAATGATATCGGAGAAAAAGGAATTCATGGGATAATGTATATTATATGATTCTGCCATAACACCATTATAAAAGAATCTTCAATAAAAAGTCAACTGTTTTATGAAAAATTTTTCTAAATATTTTCGGAAACTTTGTGCAAAATTTTACAGGTTTTTGAAAAATTTTTCCATATAAGAATGTCAAAAATTTCCCGTTTTTGCAAAAAAATATCTATGGAATTTTCCATGACGTTATGATACAATATAACAAACGATGGGAAATTGATTGTTTTTTTCTTTCAACTCTTGTTGAAGTGAGCTAAGAATTTCTTATTGTATGATAAAAAAATATCAAAGGTGGTAAAGTTTATGAGAAAAGCTTTAAAAAGAACGGCAGTAATGGCTCTTGCTATGACGCTTGCTTGTGGCATGGTTGGATGTGGCGGTGGAAATGATTCCAGCGGAAACGATTCTAGTAGCAGTAGCACGAAAATGCCAAAATCTGAAATTTCCGTTGGCGTATGGGACGGCGGTCTTCGCTATAACTGGGCGGAGCGTTGGGCGGAAGATTTTGAAAAAGCCAACGTAAACCGTTCGTTTGAAGACGGGAAAATGGGCGTAGACGTTACGGTAACGCCTTCTAAGGCATTCTTGGATGATAAATGTGCGGAAACCCTGACGGATTATGAAGCGGATATCGTATTCAACGAGCAAGTAAACTACTATAAGTTTATTACGAATGAAACTGCGTATAATATCGACGAATGGGTAACCGCGCCCTTAACGGAATTTGGTGAAACCAAGAGTATCGAAGATAAGATGAGCGATTGGGACAAGAAATACTACGGTCAAGACGGCGGTGAATATTACGGTGTGCCTTGGAATAATTCTATTCTTGCTATCAACTACGATATAAAATTATTTGAAGATAATAACTTCTATTATGCGGCAACAGGTGAAGGGGATTCGGACGGTTTTGTTACTTCTATCGACACCCCTAGAAGCTTAGGACCTGACGGAAAGACGGGGATAGGCGACAACGGTGAAGACTATACGCAAGACGACGGTATGCCAGCTACGTATGACGATTTCTTCAAGCTGTGCGATAAAATGGTTGATTCGGGCGTAACGCCGTTTACCTGGGCTGGCGGTTTCCAAAAATACGTAACGCAGCTTTTATATACCTTGGCAGCCGACTTTGAAGGTTATGATGATATGCAAATGAACTATACCTTTGACGGTGAAGAAGACGGCTTGATTAGTATTGATACCGCAACTAACGTGATTACAAGACTTGAAAAAACCTTAATCAATACCGATAACGGTTATCTGTTAAGGAAGCAAGAAGGCATGTATCAAGCGTTGAAGTTTATGGAACGCGTAATCACGACTACGGATGACAATAATCAATTAAAGTACATTAACGGTTCTGATTGTTTTGGTGAATCGGTATCGCATTTGAACGCGCAATATAAATTTCTTGGCGGTACGTTGCCCGGTGGTACGCCCGTTGCTATGTTTATCGACGGTACGTGGTGGTACAACGAAGCATACGTAGCCTTCAACGAAATGTCCGCATTGCCTGGTTATGGTCACTACGATAGACGTATCGGTCTTATGCCGATGCCTAAGGCTACCAAGGATATGGTAGGGCAAGATGCTACGTGGATGAGCGTTTTCATTACTACCTGTACGGTAAATGCAAATATTGGCGAATACAGCGAAGATAAGATTGCTTTGATTAGAGAGTTCTTCCGTTATATTCATACGGATAAAGCGTTGACGTCTTATCTCTACGACGCGCATTCTATGCGTCCGTATACGTTTGAATTGACGGATTTTGAAGAAAGCGATTTCTCTACGTATGCAATTCAACAATATAACATTTATAATAAGTCCAAAGTTGTTCAACCTTACTCGTCGCATTATAAAATTAGATACTATTTGAACGATTGGCACAACAACTTTGAATCGTACGTAGACGGAAAGGGCAGTTACAGCTATATTACGACGGCTTTTAACGCAGGCGTTACGGCGGAAGAGTATTTTGAAGGTATGGTTGCCCTTATGAATAAGACGAAGTGGGACGGTATGATTATCGGCGCGGACGTCTAATTTTTAAAACTACAATACTGGTAAGCGTTGATTTTTCAACGCTTACCGGCAAGAAACAAAAAAGGATAGTATCAATGATAACCAAGTTTGAATGGAATGATAAAAGAAAACGCGCAGTAAAAAAATGGTCGTTTTATGCGGCGCTTATTATCTTGCCTTTAATTCAATGGGCAATTATGTACGTGTACGTCAATATCAACAGCTTCCTTTTGGCGTTCCGTCGCTTTGATCCAGCGTCGGAAACTTGGAGTTTTGTTTGGTTTGATAATTTCGTATCCTTGTTTAACGATCCGTCCATGGCGGGAATATGGGAATATGCTATTTGGAACTCGTTAGGAGCGTGGGGGATTAGCGTTTTTGTGGGAATTACGCTGCAATTACTGTTTGCCTATTACATATTCAAGAAAGGTCCGGCAGGACAATTTTTCCGTGTCGTACTCTTTTTACCTTCTATTTTATCAGCGACCGTTTTAATATCCATTTATAAATATTACGCAGACGTGTTTATCTCAAAAATTTTCAATTTAACCGATTCGCAGGGGTTGGGAATTATTAGTAATAATAACACTCGATTTATGTCGATTATGTTCTTTAACGTTTACATGAGCTTTGGTGTAGGCGTATTGATGTATACCAGCGCAATGACGTCTATATCCGAAAGCGTATTTGATGCATGTAAAATTGACGGCGTAAACGCGTTGCAAGAATTTTTT
This sequence comes from Clostridia bacterium, assembly GCA_017626305.1. Lineage (GTDB taxonomy): Bacteria > Bacillota > Clostridia > Christensenellales > Borkfalkiaceae > Scatosoma. Next base: position 4,557 of record JAGAIW010000030.1, on the reverse strand, counting down.
GTTATCGTATTACCGCAAATCGTTCCTACGATTACCGTTTTTATCGTAACGGGTATTGCAGGAATCTTTACAAACCAAATCAATTTGTTTTCATTCTATCAACAGCGTGCAATTCCGAAAATACAAACGGTAGGGTATTATTTATACATTCAAATTTATAATAACGGTAGCAATTATCAGTACTATTCACAGCCCGCGGCTCTCGGTATTATGATTACGTTAGTTACAGCGCCTGTTGTATTGTTTGCAAGATGGGGAATGAAGAAAGTGAACCCCATGGAGGACTGATATGGAAAAGAAGAAAAACCGCTTTTTAAATTGGGCTAAAAGACAATTTACCCCTTTTAATATCATTATTTTCGCAATACTTACGCTGTATTTGCTCGTATTGGTTTCCATGTTTATTTGGGCGTTTGTTAATTCCTTGCGTTCTACATTGAATTTCAGTTTAAATCCTGTTGGATTTAGTCCGATTGAACAGGCAAAAATAGACGCTTCGACAGATATTTTTGCAACGTTGAAAGAGATTTATAAATTTGAAAACTATGAAACGATTTTTAAAAATCTCAAATCGGGAAATCCGTTGGTGGCAAAATCTAATCAGTATTATTTAGATTCCATGTTTATGTTTAGCGCATTGTACGCTATCGGTTGTACGGCGGCAAATGTTCTTTGTATGTCCATTATGGCGTATGCTTGTACAATGTTCCCTTGCAAATTATCCCGCGCGATTGAAGCTTACGTTATTTTCAGTATGGTTTTCCCGATTATCGGTGCTGGACCTTCGCAAATGAACGTTATGCGTAGCTTGGGACTGTATAATAACTTTCTTGGGATTTATTTTGTTAGCTTTGGCTTTGGCGGTACGTATTTCCTTGTATTAACCGCGGCGTTCCGTGGTGTTCCCAAAGATTACAAAGAAGCGGCAGAGCTTGACGGCGCGTCTATGTTGACGATTATGGTAAGCATTATGTTCCGCATGGTTTCTAATATTTTAGGGGCAATCTTTATCGTTTCGTTTATAGGCTACTGGAATGATTATTCCACGCCGCTATTATATTTACCTAGCTATCCAACTATGGCTGCGGGATTAGCAAACTTTATCGGTAGCACTTCTGGTCCGATTGCGGGTGAACCGTTCAAGTTTGGTGCGGCTATGATTTGCGTACTGCCGCTTTTGGTTTTCTTTATTATCTTCCAAAAGAGATTGATGGGGAATATCACGGCGGGCGGTATTAAAATGTAAATTTTAAATATTGAAAGGAGAAAAAATATGACCACGAAAAAGAAAGGCATACTTGCATTGCTTACGGGCGCAACGGCATGTTTGTGCACGGGGGCGGTCATGCAGTTGGCTGCTTTGGCGGCGACGCCTACCTTCCAACTGGTAGGGCAGTTACCTACCGATTTGGCAAAAGGCGACGAATTCGTTATTCCAAAAGCTAAATTTGGCGAAACGGACGCATTACATTATTTGCATTGTCCAGACGGAACAGTTTATACGTCGGAATCGGTGGAACTGTTGCAACACGGCAAATATACCATTCAATATACGGCGAATATTGACGGTAAGTCTTACATACAAGAACAATCGTTTAGCGTGGCTAACCCGTTAGTTTATTTCAAAGGTGACGGCGATTCGTCTTTTGCTTATGGAGAAGATGAACGAACAAAACGTGAAGGCATCAATGCCTATATTGCGGAAGGAGATGAATTTGTTTTCAATCAAGTAGTTGATTTGAACACGACGTCTATTGATAATCCTGCGGCTAAGTTTACCTTTATTCCTACGGGGAAGGGAATGGACGTGAGTACGCTCAACGTGCGTTTTACCGACGTATACGACGAAACGAATACCGTCGATATTAAAATGAACTTGGCAAGTATTAAGGACGGCTATTACTGGGGTACGACGAACGCTCGTGCGGTTAATCAACAGTATAAGGCGATAGCCGAAGGCTTGCTCCGTGTTAACGGATACGGTCAGCCGTTTTGTGCGTACGGGGAAGATTCGGCGGCTGGGTTAAATCATAATAAGCCGCAAAGCGACATTTTTGCGCGGCAATATCTGGCTTTTTGGCTGGATACGACTTCGAATATCGTGTATATGAATTATGGGGACTTTACAAGGCCTTGGCATATACCTAATATCTTTGTTATTGACTTGGATGATGCAAGCTATCAAGAAGTAGAATGGGGCGGCTTTACGACGGGCGAAGTATACGTAAGTATTACTGGTAGTGGCTATATTGCCGAAAAGGCAGGTATTCAGTTCCTTGCTGCGGGCGGTAACGACTTAACGGCGAAAGGCGTGGAAGACGTACAACCCGAAATTACCGTAGACATGATGGGATATACCCAACAAACGTTGCCTACGGGTACGAAGGGGTATTCCTATCCCGTATTTAACGCAATTGCAAAGGATATTAACTGTGGTGGATATCTTCCTGTAAATGCACGTGTATTTTATAATTATACGAAATATAGCGGTACGTATACGGGTGAGCTCGGTAAATACGTCGAAGAAATCCCTGTGATTGATGGAAAATTTGCGACTCCGTATGAAGGATATTACGCAATTTCTTACTCCGCAAAAGGATATTCCGGCTTATATACCGAATACGTTGTTGAAGTTCAAGTGGACGACGTAGATAAAATGGTTGCAGTAGATAAACCCGTATTAGAAAGCGGCTATCAAACTGCGGCAAAAGAATACGAGCAGGTTGCGTTGGCAAAGGTTGCCGCTACAAGCGGTGGTAAAGGGAATTTGACCGTATCGCAAACGGTTAGCTTGAACGACAAAGAAATCCTGCTTGATGGTAATCCCGTAATTGGCTATTCTTTTGTTCCTACCGAAAAGGGCACGTATACGGCGACGTATCGTGCAACGGATATGCTTGGTAATTATAAAGAAACTTCTTATACGATTAGCGTTGACGAGCAAACCGTTCCCGTATTCTTACAAAAGGCAAAACTGCCCAGATATTTCTTCTCGGGTACGGCTTACGAATTGCCTTCCATTCAAGCATTTGACACCAAAACGGATAAAAACGTTGCGACAAAATTAAAAATAATTGACGGAGCAAACCCGAACGGTGTTGATTATACGGCAGGCACGCAAGTAACGTTTACACCTGACGCAAAAGGGGTGGTTACTCTTCGTTATTACGTAACGGGTAACGCATATGACTACGTTGTTCCTGTTATGAACGTTTGGGATACCAAAGATACCGCCGCGGTAAAAGATGACGAGCTGATTTTAGGGAACTTCTTTAAATATGACGCAAAAAACGTTGAATTTTTATTAGATACGATCGGGGCAAGCATGACGTCGCAAACGACGGCAAGCGTAGATTATATCAATGCGTTACTTTCAAAAGATCTCAAACTCGAACTTAACGTAAACGGTTTGGGCACGTTGTTTAATAAGCTTACGATTACGCTTACCGATAGCGAAGACGAAAATATTACGATAAAGGCAAGTCTGATTAAATCGGGCACGGCGATCTATATCGTCGCAAACGACGGCGACGCTACGAGAAGGCTTTCAGCAACCATTCCAGAAACTATGAAGACGTCTATCAATTACGTCGACGACGAGAAGAGATTTTACGTAGATTCCGCTTATTTCGTGCCGTTTAATAAAACGTATTACGGTAAGGAGTTTAACGGTTTTACCAGTAATAAAGTATACGTCACGTTTACGTTAGACGACGTTGTGGAACGCGCAAATATCGTATTAACGAAAATCAATAATCAATTTATTACGTCCAACGTAAAAAAGGATAACGTGCAGCCGTCGCTGTATCTTAGTGATAATTATGGTAGCACAGTTTGTGAAGTGGGCGATGTTATTCAAACCATTCCTGCGTTCTCTGGGGATATTTTAAGCCCGACGACAAAGCTTACCGTTAAGGTTACATATAACAATAAGGTCGTGAAAGCAACGGACGGAACGGAGCTTAACGGCGTAGCAGGCGATAAGGCTTATCAATTTGCTATTGACGGGTATGGTAGCTATATCATTATGTATACGGCAACTGACTGGAATAATAAGAAGTATGAGATGTCTTATAGATTTAATTGCGTCGATAATATTCTGCCTGAATTGGTCGTTGAAAATATGCCCAAAAAATTGACGTTGGGAAGAGTAACTTTACCCACGGCAACGGCTACGGATGACGTAACCGAAGCGGAAGATATTGTATTCTGGGTAACCGTTATCGACCCGAATAACGACCTTTTGTACGTTGTTGACAATCAATTTGTTGCGGCGCATAAAGGGGAATACGTGATCACTTACGTGGCGAAAGATACAGCGGGTAATATGGCGAGAAAGTCGTTTACCTATACCATTCAATAAAGGGGGGGCGAACAATGATAAAAGCGAAAAAAACAGCTCAAAAATTAGTAGCGTTATTCTTGCTTGGTGCTATCTCTTTCTCCGTAGCGGCTTGCGGTGGTGGGGAAACGAGTTCTTCCGTTGACAATAGTTCCGAAGAAAATTTAAAGGGGTTAGAAAAGTTAGACCATGATTTAAGTCATACGCTGCATATT
>JAGAIW010000029.1 GCA_017626305.1 Clostridia bacterium | reverse complement strand
ATGTTTGCTAACGGGGTTACGCAGTATACCATTGTATACCCCGAAGCGGAGGCGAATAACGGTAGCGTTATGAATGCGGTTAAGGAGATTCGTGCGTTGGTGCAGGAAGCCACGGGCGTTGTCTTGTCGACAAAATCGGATGCGCAAGTAACGTCCAAGGATAAAATTATCTCTATTTCCGCAACGGCGCAGGCTTTGAACGAACCTGCGGTTGACGAGGCGTTTAAGAAGTATGATTTAAAACAGCAAGGATATATCATTGAAACGGTTGGAACGTCCGTGTATATTCGTGGTATTTCAGCGATTGCAAATCTCTACGGCGCGTATGAATTTTTGCATTGGCAATTCGGGTATGAATACTTCTATGACGATTGTTACGCTTTAAATAAAAACGTAAGAAACTTAAACTTGAAGGAATTTCATTTGGTTGACGTCCCCGATTTCCAAATCCGTACGGGAAGTAACTATATGGGCAGCGACCGTGCACGCTTAACGGGCGAAACCGTCGGGTTTAACTACGTTGAAAATAATAGCTGGTGTCATAACTGGTTGGAATTACTTGATTCCGCAAAATACGGTACAAACGCCGAATGGTATGCTGGTACGCAGCTTTGCTTGAACGCTGGCGGTGACGCGGAATCCCGTGAAAGAATGATTGACGCGGTGGCGTATGAAATGACGTGGCGTTTGGAAGAAGACGTCACAAAAGATTGGATGGCGTTCTCTTTTGAAGACGGCGGCGAATGGTGCGGCTGTGCGGCTTGTACAAGAGATAATAAATTGTACGATACAGGTATCAATACCAACGCATACGCAACGCAAATCCGTTTCACAAACGAAGTGGCGAAAAAGGTAAAAGAGTGGAATGTTCAATGGAACAAAGATCATCCTGAGAACCAAAGAGAAATTATTATTTGGATTTACCGTTACGGCAAAGCAAAAGACGCGCCTGTAAAGTTAGATGAAAACAAAAAACCGTATAGAGATGAAAACGGTAACTTCATCCCGTATTCCGAAGACTTGATTATGGAAGACAATATCGGCGTCGTTTATTGCGGCAATCCTTCGGCGTCATGCTATTCGGGCGACGTGTTGATGCAAGAATACGTAGACAGTTTAGATCGCACGGTTGCGTGTATGAAAGTTCCCCGTGTGTACTTTTGGTACTATTCTGCAAATTTCCGTGATTATCTTGCTCCGCATTATCCTTATTACGATACGCGCCAGGACCATTATCAATATGCAGTATCTCGCGGCGGCGTTGCTATGCTGGACATGGGTCGATACAGCGCGGGAAAAACGGGGGACTGGACGGCGTTGACGCAGTATATTACGCAAGAAATGCTTTGGGACTGTCAGCAGGACGTATCGGAAATGATAGAACGTTTCTTTGCGAATTACTTCCAAGACGCAGCGGACGTGATGATGGAAATGTTCCAAGATCAACGCGCCTTTATGTGGAATCTTGCAAAGACGAAAAATACTTTGACGCCTTCGGCAAGCCTGTATCCCTATCAAACCATTCAGCACTATTTGGGGTATATTGAACGTGCTTATGAAAGCATTGAAGCCTTAAAGATTACGAACAAGGAATTGTATCAAACGCTTTCTATTCGTATTAAGCGTGAAAGTATTCCTTGGAGATGGCTTGAACTTAAATTTTATCCTTCCTACTTCTCTTATGAATTGTTGAAAGAAACACAACAACAATTCCTGTTCGATTGCCGTGAAGTTGGTATTAGCCAATCTTACGAACATTCGGATATCGGCGGTTTATTTGGCTAATAAGGAGAAAACGTATGAATAAAAGAGTAAAAAAAGTATTATTAGCTTGTTTGTCTTGTGCGTTTGCCTTGACGCTTGGCGTTGCTTGCGGCGGTGGAGATACGTCTTCGGGCAATCCCGATTCTTCCGTCGTTTGGGATGATTCGTATACCATTAGCGATCTTGAAAAAGAAATTAAGCTTTTTGAAGTTTACGGCTTAAACGTTTATAAAGACGGGAAGAAAGTAACGGCAACGTGGGCTTCTTCCAACCCTGCTTGCGTATCCATTGATGAATACGGTGCGGCAACGGCAAAAGCCTTGGGTGAAGCGATTATTACAGCGGAAGTAGACGGACAGGTTTGCACTTGCAGCGTTACGGTCGTTAGCCCCGATCAAGTTCCTGCGTTTGCTATGAGCGCTACGGACGTTTCTTTACGCAAAAATACGTCAATGACTTTAACGCCTACTTTAACGATGGACGGGGTAAGCTTGGCTCTTCCCGAAGAAATTACGTATATCTCGTCAAATGCAGCGGTCGAAACTAAGAAAAATGAAGATGGTAGTCTAACGCTGACGGGTAAGGAAGCGGCTGAAAACGTTATCGTTACGGTAGAATGTCAATGGTACGGCATACCTATGGTTACAACCATTACCGTAGACGTTACGGCAAGCGGCATGGTATTGCTTGAAACGACGGCTGTCGACTTATACACTTACGAAACTTTCGATAAAAAAACGAACACAACGCTTTCCGTAGCGCGTATTGTTTACGACGGAAAAGACGTTGTTTCTCCTAGCGTTACGTGGGGTATAGAAGATGAAAGCGTTGCGACTATTGACGATAAGGGCGTCGTAACGGCTAAGAAAGAAGGTTTGACGTACGCATATGCAAAATGGACTGCTCCTAGCGGTGAAGTACATAAGGGTTATTGCGCTATCAACGTAGCCATGACGACGTTAGATAAAACCGCAGATACGTTAAACGTTTATCTTAATGATGCGGATGGTGACACCAAGCTCCGTCTTTCGGATGAAGAAATCGACCTTTCGACGTTTAGTAATATTGTAGTAACCGACGTTACGGAAAAAGACGCACCCCGAACATTAACGATAAAACGTACAGGTACGGTATTTGAATTAGCGAAATCCGAACTTGTTTACGGCGAACGAACAATGACGTTTCTTTGTGATGAAAAGGTGCGCGTAAAGCTTCGCGTAGACGTATTCACTAAGATGATTCATAACGCCGACGAGCTTGTTAATTGGGTTTCGTATTTACCTAAAACAAATGAAGTGGCGGCAAGCGCCGACGGCAATTTGTGGGGTAAAGCGTCTGGCTATGGTTACTGGGCGTACGACGGTTATGTTGGACTTGCGACGAATATTGATTTAACGGGTAAAACCGTTACGACAAAATTACATACGCAAGACGGTAAATACGGTTTCCAAGGCGTATTTAACGGTCGCGGCTATACCATTATCGGGGGTACGTATGGTGAAGGCGGTTTGTTTGGGACAATCGGTAATAAGGGCGTTTTGAAAAACGTCAGCATTATCGACGCTACGTATCATACAAGAAATTGGCACAAAACGGGCTCGCAAGACGCTTTTGAAAAAGCGAAAGCGGCTGGTACACAATGTAAGCATGCAGGCGGTACAAGTGAATGTGCTTGTTCGGACGATTATACGTTGCATAGCGCTGTCGTTGCAAACTGTGTAACGGGTACGGTAGAAAACGTCGTTATAAAAGCGCAAGGGCTTTCTTCGGACGGTAGCTGGTCGTACGGTTTCGTGTTTGGTGGAACGCTGGATAATGCAAAACTCAAAAACGTCGTTGTATACGGCTTAAAAGGAGAAACGTGGTACAACGGCGGGCAGGCATTGACGCTAAAGGTAAAAAATGTATTGTATGCCGATAACGTTTATATCTTCTCAAAAGGCGGGGACGCGGCGACGGCTACAACGGACGGCGTAACGGTAGATATAGGCGGAAAAACGTTTAACGGTGTTACCATTTATCATTACGATACTAAGCTTACCGATAAGGTAAATGCGGCGGATAAGTTGACGCTCGGCGAAACGTTTGCGGCGCAGTTCACGGAAAAGTTCTGGGTTCTTAAAAACGATACCGTGGAGTTTGAAAGCTATGCAACGTCTAACGTTTCCGTGGATTACGAGCTGTATTCGTCTTTAGATGCGGAAGATAAGCCCGTGGCGAATACGCAAGCGTTGACCTTTGAAGTAGACGGCTTTGACGGGGAAATCGGATATAAAGTCGTCGGCAAAAATGTTGAAGGTACGGCGACGGCAACGGACGGGGTAATTTCTTTGGAAAGAAGTGTATTCAATACTCTTTCGGGTGGCGAATACGATTTGCAGCTGTTTTCTACGGATAAATGGTTGACGGTTCGCTTGAATCTTTGGTCGGCATATATTGATAACGCGGAAGAACTGTTGAAATGGCAAAATTACATGGTTGTAACCGATTACGTTGCGGCAAACGAGCATGAAATCGGCTTAGCGGAAAACAGATTACCGTACTGGAATTACCATGGCGCGGTTGCTTTAACGGCAGATATCGACTTGACGGGTAAAACGGTAGAAACGTTGTTGCAGGCAAACGACGCAAACGTTGGTTTTTACGGTGTATTCGACGGCAAGGGTTACACCATCAAAGGCGGTACGTACGGCAAGGGTGGCTTGTTTGGCTCTATCAGTAAAGAAGGCGTGTTCCGTAATACGGCTATCGTCGGTGCGACGTATAAAATGCGTACGTGGACGAACTCTAACGACGTATTTGATTCCGTTGTGTCCAACTATACGGCGGGAACTATTGAAAACGTACTCATTCAAGCGACGGGCTTAGCTACGAACGGTACGTTATGGAATATGGGTAACGTATTCGGCGGAAAAATTCATGGTGCAACGCTTAAAAACGTACATTTGTATAATGTAAAATTTAATGGTGTGTCCTGGTATAACGGCAATTCGATTTTAACATATTCGTGGCACGGCTCGTCGGCACAAGGTGTTTACGTTTATTCGTTGGTCGGTGACGCTCCTGCGAATAACGTAACGGCGGATAACCTTTATATTGATATCAATAAAAAATTTAACGCTGTAAACGGTATCACCGTAGCGGCGAATCCTTCGGACAATCAATTCCCGTTGCCGATTGCGGTAGAATACGAATTGTATTCAGGTATCAACGCGGCGCAGGTTCGCGTAGAAAATACCCAAGGTATCAACGTCGAAATGCCTGGTCTTACGGGCAACGTAACGATTGCGAGCGGCGAAAAGACAGTAACTACTACGGCTGTAAACGGTAAAGTCAACGTTCCTGCTGCGTTCATGATGCAGCTTGGCTTAGGGGAACACGTTATCACAATAAGCTCAGCAACGACGACGTACGTTATTCAATCGGGCGTCTATACGGCTATTTTAGATACGCCGCAGGATATTCAAAATATCGAATTCTACTGTGATAAAACCAACGTGACGAACTATGGCGACCATCCCTTGTATTCTTATGGCGAAGGCACTTACTTCGTACTGGGTAAGAATATCGATATGGGTAGTTTGGAAATTCAAACGGATATCCAAGTCGGGGAAACGTCCTATCAAGCAACGAAAGAAAACTTGAAGTATGGTTTCCAAGGGATTTTCGACGGTCGTGGGTATAAAATTACTGGTGGTATTTATGCAAACGGCGGTGTCTTCGGCGCGGTTAGCAAAGACGGTGTCATTAGAAACGTTGCTTTTGAAAACGTGACCGTCAAGCGCGTAACGTGGGTAGAAGGTGTAGTTGCTCCTGCAACCATTGCGAACTACTTTGCGGGTACGCTGGAAAACGTTCTTATCAGCGCGAATTGCGCGGACGTTTCGGGTGGTTGCGCGCACGCAGCGGCTGTGGCGTACATGATGGAAGACGCGACGATAAAAAATACGGTCGTATATTATAAAAATCGTTGGTATCTGCCTATGGCGTTGTATGTTATGGGTGAAACGACCACCGAAAACGTATACGTATTCTCTAATTACGGCGCAGCAACAGACTTGTCTTATCTTGCGGAAAATCCTGCATATGCAAGTAAAATCGGCTTAACGGACTTGGTTAAAGACGACCCTGCAACGAAAGACGTAAACGAAAACGAAGCGGAAACGGCAAGATTGCAAGCGATCTTTAAAAAAGGCATTGTCAATTACTTCTACGAATCTAAGGTAGGCGATACCGTACAGGTTGGCGATAATAAAGAAAATACCAAAACGGTAACCGTTACTGGTTTAAATGAAACGTATTTCAACGTGGTTGAAGGTGAACAAGTAACATTTAAGAACAAATAAATAAGAACGGTTTGTCGCCGTAAAAACGGCAGCAAACCGACTTATATAAAATAGAATAAATAAAATTAAGGAGGAAATTTTATGGCAAAAAAGAACTATCTGTCTCCGAATTTCGGATTTGTAGCGTATGAAGAAGACGACGTTATTACCGCTTCGTTCGGCTACAAGACGGATACGGAAGGGAACGATGATAACGACATCGGGTACTGGAATGCTTTTAGCACGGGAGGGCTTACACAATGAAACGTATGAAAAAATGGATTATGGGAACTCTTGCGCTTGGTTTTGTTACGACGCTTTCGGCAGGCGTCTGTACTTATACGGCAAGCGCGCAACCGCTTAGCTTTACTGACGTAACCTTACAAAATACGACGATTACGATTAACAATCAAGAGGCGGATGCCGTTACTTTGACGGTAGGCGAAACCAACCACGTTATCCGTATGGATACGCAAGACGGCGCGGCACTTCGTGTTAGCACCCCCAACGGACTTCGTTTCTATTCCTACATTTCACAAAAAGACCTTGAAACGCTTGGCGATACGTACGGCGTAGAAGACGTTGACTTTGGTACGGTGCTTATCCGTAAGGACGATTTCGTAGACCCTACAACCACCCCGCTTGAACTTGGCGCAACGGGCGTGCAATCTAAATCAGCAAAAGCAAACTTTGTTAAGGTTGGCGCGGATTCCTTGACGGATACTGACCGTGACGGTATTTTCCGTTTTAATGCAACCATTACGGGTATTCCCGAAGAAGGCTATTCGGTAGAATTTATGTCCCGCGCGTATATTAGTGTAACGGACGGTGGACAAACGTATACGGCTTACACCGATTATGAAATGGACGCCAACACCCGTTCGATTAAAACGGTAGCGCAAAAGATGTTAAATGCAGGCGCTACGCTTACGAATGTGGAACGTGTTACGGCGGAAGAATATACGGCTATCGATCAAACGGATAAGACGGTAACGCTTGATAAGACGGATAATTTAAAGCTCGCTTTGGCTGAACAGCTTGGTTTTGGCACGGTAACGGCGGTTTATGATTATACCGCTATGAATGAAACCGAAGTAAAGACTGCTACTAGTGCGACCGTTGCGGCAAACTATCTTGCGACTATGGACGAAACGCTTGCTACGACGGAAAATGCGCGTACGCGTACGCTTTCCGTCTATGCAGACGGCAACGTTTATCACGTAAACGCTTTGCTTACGACGAAGGTAATTACTACGGCGGATGAGCTGATTAACTGGACGGATTATACCACGGTTGTTGGCGAAAAAACCGCAAACGGCAATTATCAATCTTGGAAATATACGGGCTACGTTGTGCTTGGCGATAATATCAACCTTGGTACAAATACCGTTTACGGTCCTGAAAACTTCCTTGCGCGTGATAAGACGATGGGTTTCCAAGGTGTGTTTGACGGTAGGGGTTATACCATTAGCGGCGGTACGTATCTTGCTGGTGGTTTGTTTGGTACGCTTAGTGAAAACGCTACGCTGAAAAACACGGCGTTTGTCAATGCAGCTCTCCCCACTTATGGTTGGGAAAATGCAAGAAATAGTCAGCCTTTCGGGGCGATTGTTGCCGATTATACTTCGGGTAAAATTGAAAACTGCTTATTCGACGTCGTTTCTTACAGTGCAACGGGGGATAAAGCTGGTTATCACGCTACAATATTTGGGAATAAGGCGGATAGACTTTTCTTATATAATAGCGTAATTTATTCGTCTAAGAGCCAGTGGTCAAAAGGTAGCACTCCCGCTGCGGGATATCAACACTTAGCTACTTCTGGTGGCTTGGCGGTTTGTTCCAACGTATACATCTTCGCTAACTCAGTTAGTAGCTATGACACGACTAAGACGGACGCAGACGTTCAAACAGTTCTGTTGTTTGGCGATAGCGGCGAAGGTAATATGGTCAAAGGTTATCAAACCTGGTGCAATTTGACGGCGTATATCTTGCATAGACAGTTGACGGATAGTATTACCGTAAACGAAAGTACGATGACGGTTGCGCAAGAAATGGCAACTAAGCTTACGGCTTCGCAATGGGATTTGACTGGTAATAAAGTTGCATTCAAATCAAAGAGTAGTGCGACTGCGCTTGCTCCTGCAAAATTGTTGGCTGATTATGAATTGTATAGCGGTTTGGATACCAACAACACTCCCGTAGCAAATACGGCGGCGCTCACGATAAATGCTCCTTTGGCGGACGGTGAAGTTGCTCTTATGAAAGACGGCGTTTCCGTTGGGGCGGGTACGGTAGCAAACGGCGTAATTAGTATTCCTGCAAACGTAATAAAAGATCTTGGCGCAGGTGAACACAGCTTATATATCACCGATTCTAACAATGCGCTTACGTATATTAAGCTTACCGTTTGGACGGCGCTTATCAACGACGCTGACGAACTTGCGAACTGGCAAGCCTATACGACGAAAACCAACGTGGTTGCGGCTGCAAATAATACGCATGATAGCAATAAAGCGCACGGTTACTGGACGTATGACGGTTGGTTTGCTTTGGCTGCTGATATTGATATGACGGGCAAAACGATTACCACCGATTTGATGAGTTATGATGATTCTACCGGTTTCCAAGGCGTATTTGATGGACGTGGCTATACCATTTCTAACGCAACCTACGGTGAAGGCGGTTTATTTGGTACACTTGGTAAAAATGGTGTGTTGAGAAATGTAGCTTTTGTTGGCGGTACTTTGGCTACAACTAAGTGGGCTGCTAATAATGAACAGGGTATATTTGCCCGTGCGATTACAGCAAACTTTACTGCTGGTAAAGTTGAAAATTGTATTTTTGATGTTATTATTACAGGTGAAAGTACAGTAAATAATGAATGTGGTTTTGGTGCTTATTTGTTTGGTACGAAAGCTACTGCTCATTTCAAAAATGTGGTAATTTATACCTATCGTTGGCAAAATGCAAGTAAAAAATGGATTCATATGAATGCAATCTTTACACACGTTGCTTTTGGCGGACAATTTGAAAATTCGTACGTATTTAGCCGTAAGTCGAGCAGTCTTAGTGAAACGGTCACGGACAGCGACGTTACTTTCGCTATTGCGAACAGCGATAACAGCTCTGTGCAGTTGAATGCTTTAAGTGGTGTTACTATTTATGAATACCACAAGAAACTTTCTGATACTATTGGGGAAACGACAACGACGGTTGCTGCTGAAATGGCAACTAAGCTTACGGGCGAATACTGGAACTTCGATGGTGACAAAGTTACGCTTGACCCTGTAACGGCTGAATAAGCAATTACGACAAAACAAAACGAACGGCACGGAATTTTCCGTGCCGTTTGTATTTTTATGCGTAATAATATTATTTAATGCTGTTTCTATATTCCCCAGGAGTCATGCCGACGTGTTTTTTGAAAACGAAGGTAAATGTCGATATGGAATCAAAGCAAAGCATGTCGGCAATCACCATAAAGGAAAGATTTTTTCGTATCAAGCGTTTGGCTTCGTCGATTTTTAAGCGCAGGTACGTTTGATAGATTGTTTTACCCGTTTTTTTGCGGAAAAACGTGCACAGCTGGGTTGTACCGTAATGCAATTCGTCGCGCAAATCTTCCAAATGAAATCTACCGTAAATATGGGCGTTTAATATGCGTACAATCTCGTCTTGCAATTCGGTAGAGTCGGCTATTTTAGATACGAAAAATTCTTCCGTAGGTTCACGGTTTTGTGCGTGGCGCAAAAGATAAATCAGCAGCGTTTCCAAAGCGTTTTTTAAAACCTGTTCGCCGCCAAGATTAGGATTTTCTTTGAGCTTTAACTCCGTCAAATGCGGGTCAAAATCGGGTAGATTAAAAGTTTCCGTCGCTTCCGACATAATATTTTGCAGTAGATATCTATATTTTTCAGGAACGGCGTATTTTTTATCGCAAAAGAAATTCATGGAAGGGGAACGGCACAAAAACGAAACGATAAAAAGATTCGGCTCTTTATCTCCGCTTTCTACAAAATGCGGTTGATTTGGCTTGATAAAAAGAATCTCGCCTTGTTTTAAACGTATTTTTTCCCCGTCAACGCCAACAAAAACGTCACCCTTGTCCGCATAGTTAATCTCCCAAAAATCGTGCGTTTCTTCGGGAAAAGAATAGTTTTTTTCCAAGACTTGATAATGTATGGTCACGATCTTGGCGATATTGAGAAGATTTGAAATTTTATGCATGTAAAATGTTTTCTTTTCGTTTTCCATAATTTCATTATACTAAATATTTTTGCTTTTGTAAACTATTTAACGCGTATATGTTAATTTTTATAAAAAAGAAACAGCGAAAGAATACCACAAAAGGCTGAAATAATTTCTATTGATTTTTTTTATAAAAGTTGTATAATGATGATATAATAAATAAAAGCAATCAATTGCTTGCAAAGGAGAAAATTATGTCCGATTACATGAAGGAATACGGTGCAGTTGCGGCACAGTTTTGTTTAGAAGGGGAAGTGACGGAAATTTGTCCGTACGGTGAAGGTCATATTAACGTGACGCTTCTAGTTACCACGACGAAAAAAAGATATATATTGCAAAAAATGAACACGCATGTGTTCCCTGATCCCGATGGGTTGATGGCGAATATTTGCGGGGTTACGGAGCATTTGAGCGCTCGCGGTATTGAAACGCTCAACGTTGTACCCACCAAAGACGGTAAATCCTTTATCAAAGGGGACGTTTGCTACCGTGTTTACGACTTTATTGAAGATACCGTTACCTATCAAACGGCAAGCGATATCAACGTATTCCGTAATTCGGGTAAGGCGTTTGGGGAATTCCAAAATTATCTTGCGGAATTTGACGCTTCCAAGCTTACGGAAACCATTAAGCGTTTCCATGATACGCCCAACCGTTTTGCAAACTTCAAGGCAGCTTTGGAAAAAGACGAATTTAATCGTGCGAAAGATTGCCAAAAGGAAATTGAATTTATATTATCCCATGAAAGCACCTATGGTATAGCCATGGACAGCTTGAAGGACGGTTCGTTACCGCTGCGCGTTACGCATAACGATACCAAGCTGAACAATATTTTAATGGATGCGAAATCGGGCGAAGCTCGTGCAGTAATCGACTTGGATACGATTATGCCTGGTTCTATGCTTTTCGACTTTGGCGATTCCATTCGCTTTGGCGCGTCTACCGCGGCGGAAGACGAAAAGGATTTAAGCAAGGTACATTTTGACATTAACCTTTTCAAAGCGTATGCGGAAGGTTATTGCGGCGCGGTTAAAGATAGCATTACGGATAAAGAAGCTGAATTACTGCCTTACGGCTCATATTTAATGACCATTGAATGTGGTATGCGTTTCCTTACCGACTATCTTGCAGGCGATACGTACTTTGCAACGAAATACGAAGGGCACAATCTTGTGCGTTGCCGTACGCAAATTCAACTTGCCGCTGAAATGGAAGCGCAATTTGAAGAAATGAAGAAGATTATTAGAGATATTTTGGCATAACTAACTTGACACAAAAAAATCCCACGTTTTGCGTGGGATTTTTATCTTTTATTATTTGACATTTTTACGCCTTTTCTATATAATATAGATAATCGAAAATAGGAGTAGCCTTATGATTAACGGAGAACTTTGGACGGATATTGACGGAAAACCTATACACGCGCACGGCGGCTGCCGTTTATACCACAATGGAAAGCTGTACTGGTACGGTGAAGATAGACGAGATAACGTTTACGTAAGTTGCTACGTATCGGAAGACGACGGACAAACGTGGGCGTTTGCAAATCATGTGCTTACGGCGGATTCGCCTACGCAAAAAACACGCGTAGAAGCCGACCTTTCTTTGCGTAATCCTTCCGGTGGAAAGGTGAATTTAGAACGCCCCAAGGTTATTTATAATCAAAAAACAAAAAAATTCGTATTATGGGCGCATTATGAAAACGGTGAAAATTACTTAAAGGCAGGCGCAGCAGTAGCAACCTGTGATACGCCTGACGGTGATTTTGTCTATCACGGCAGTTTTCGCCCATACGGAGAAATGTCGCGCGATTGTACGTTATTTGTAGACGGTGATAAGGTGTATTTCATTAGCGCGGCAAGGGACAATGCGGATTTGCATTTTTATTTGTTGTCAGAAGATTGCTTAAACGTTTCTCGTTTAGTTAACCGTGCTTTTTCCAACGAGTTTAGAGAAGCTCCTGCTATAATTAAACAGGACGGGAAATATCTGCTTATTACGTCGGAGTGCACGGGCTGGAAGGCAAATCAAGGCGGTTACAGCGTTGCGGACGACATAGAAGGCGTTTGGAGTGATATTCAACCCTTTGGCGATAAAACTACGTACGGAAGTCAATCGGCGTTTTTATACCGCAATCCGCAGGGCGATATCGTGTTTTTCGGTGATAGATGGGGCGGAAACGGCTTTTTGCACGGCGGTAAATTTATCTATGAAGATTCGGCATACGTTGGATATAAAATTGAATGGACAAAGCAGAGTGCTGTTTTAATTCCGTCAAACGAAGCGTTTATATAACGAAAAAAGCCGTACCCAAACGGATACGGCTTTGGCAGGGGCTATAAGAGTTAATCAACGGTCAAAAATTTCCACATTTATGTGGCTATTTGGGCATAAAACACATTAAATCTCGCTAAAAAACAGGTATTTTTTGCGAGATTTTTTATTTTTCAAAATTTTTCTTGGAACTTTTTTAAAAGATTTTATTTTACAGTAAAATATTAAATATTGGATAAAAATTATGATAAAATGTAAGCGAATGATAAAAGCACGAAGCTCATCTTTCTTGTTTTAATAAGTTTTGCAAAAATGATTAGAAAATTAGAACTATAGCAAGAAATATGCGTTTTCATATTAGAATATTTATATTGACATT
>JAGAIW010000028.1 GCA_017626305.1 Clostridia bacterium | reverse complement strand
TAACACGTTTATCAGCGACCCCATCACTACGACGGACGGCGTTGACCCCATCACGGCATACCTTGGCACGTACGGTACGTATAGCACGTTCTCGTCCAGCCTTGTAAGCTACCTTGGCGGTTCGACCAACTATGCTGCTCAACTGGCAACCTTGATTAACAAGGAAACGGCTGACGCACAAGTAAAGGCTGACAAGGAATTGAAAGACCTTGATTTGAGCGGTATTGCAAAAGCTTATACGGAATCGACGACGGTTACGCTTCCTACGCAAGCGCAATACTTTGACGGCGTTACCATTTCTTGGGCAGTCAAATCGGGGGCAAGCGTTGCTTCGATTAGCGGTAGCACCCTTACGTTGACCCCTGGTTCTTCGGCAGTAGACGTAACCTTGACGGTTACCGTATCGGTTGGCGGCAAAACGGCTACGAAAGACGTTACCTTCAAGGTAGAATCTATGGTATACTTAACCGTAAATACGACTCCCGTTGTTAATACGGCTTATACGCTTTACGTTGTACATGCTGACCTTAACAAGACCTTGTATGCTACGGGCGAAATGAGCGGTAACTACCTTGCTACGACGGAAGCTATCGGCGAAGCGGCTGCTTTCTACGTAACCGACGCTGGCGAAGGTAAGTTCTACCTTAATTTCAACAACGAAAAGTACCTTAACGTTACCACGTATACGAATAAGAGCAATAAACAAGCTCCTTCTATCGCTTTGGGCGATACGGCTATTACGAAGTGGAATTGGAACAGCGAATACAATACGTTTGTTTCGGACGAAGTAGCTGAAATCACTTCTACTAGCACGAAGACCGTTTATATCGGCGCATATGGTACGTATACAACTATGTCTTTCAGCTCGACCAGCTATCTTGGTGAAGAAGGTAACTTCAATACTCGTTTGTTGAAAGCTGTAAAGACTTCTGAAATTACCGAAGCAGATAAGATTGCACAAGAAGTTGCTATGTTTGCACCTACGTTTGAAACGGATTTCACCGAAGACGGCGAAATCACCGTTCCCGTAGCAGGTACGACGTTTACCGACGTTGCTATTACTTGGACGTCCAACAACACGGCAGTTGCGGCTGTAAACGGTAACAAAGTTACCATTACCCGTGGCAACGAAGCAGCGGAAGTTACCCTTACGGCTACCTTCTCTTGCGGTACGGCTACTGTCCAAACGTACACCGTAACCCTTAACGTTGCAGCGAAGGTTATTCCTGAATTGACTATCACCGAAGCTGTTACGAAAGGTCTTGACGATACGGACGAAGCGAAATATTACGTATGCGGTACGGTTGTCGAAGTATATAACGCAAAATACGGTAACGTATATATTGCGGACGACGCTGGTAACGAAATCTACGTTTACGGTACGCTGGATAGCGAAGGCAACCAAGGACAAGATATGGCTGATCCCCTTCAAGTAGGTGATAAGGTTAAGCTTCTCTCTATTTGTACGCAATATAAAGGCAGCGCGCAATTATCGAATGCAGTTGTTGTAGAAAACACTACGCCCGCGACGCATTCTGATGCTGTAAAGGCTTTAATTGAAGGTCGTAAGATTAGCACGACGACTACGATCGAAGAAAATACCAACGTAACCGTTCCCGTAGCTGGTACGACGTTTACCGACGTAACCATTACTTGGGTTTCCAACAATACGACGGCAGCTGCTGTAAGCGACAATAAGATTGTTTACACGCTTGGCGAAGAAGCTCAAACCGTTACCCTTACGGCTACTGTTAAATCTGGTTCGTTTGAAAAAGCGTATACCTTCACCGTAGCGGTTGCGGCAAAACTTGCCGAAGGCGCGCTTACGTCTACTGTAACATTTAGCCAAAGCGGTTATGAAAATGGTGCGGCAGTAAGCGAATTTGCTATTGGCGAACATATTACTGTAACCACCGACGGTGGCGGTAATAGTAATACGGTTAAATATTATGGCACGGGCACGGCTATCCGTATGTATCCTCAAAATTCCCTTACTTTCAAAGCCGCAACGGGTTATAAAATAAAATCCATTGAACTCACAACAGGTTCTGGGGATTACGCTATTGTTCAAGCAAATTGTGAAGTTACCAACGGTACAGCCACCGTTAACGGTACGACTGCTACGATTACCGCTACCGCTACTGGTGATATTACGTTGAAGCACATAACAGCGACCAAAGGACATTGGAGAATTACGGCAATTAAAGTTATCTACGAAGCTGTTTAATGGTAACGCGTACGTTGTATAACGTTGCTTAGAAAACAAAATGCAACCGCTCCCCTTGTGGGAGCGGTTCTTTTCGTCTTATAACGTCATACTGAGCGTCAGCGAACGTATCCCTAATTACGTAAGTCCGTACCGACTTAACGTCATACTGAACGAAGTGAAGTATCCCTTCATACGTAGTCCGCTTTTTCTTCCATGGGATTCTTCCCTACGGTCAGAATGACGGAAAGTCGGGGATTCTTCCGCTACGCGTCAGAATGACGTTTTGAGAGAGTGTTGGGATTCTTCCGCTGCGCGTCAGAATAACGGAAAAACAAGGATTTTTCTCTACGATCGGAATGGCACTCTTTCCCTTCGGTTGGAATAACGACGGGCAAAATTCTTTGCTTTACATAAAACGGCGAAATTTAGTCAATTTTCAACGATATGATAAAAAGCGAGTACACTTCTTCAAAGTACTCGCTTTTGTTTGTTTTAAGCCTATTTTTAATCTTTTGTTTTAAATTCTTCCACTACTTGCATATTCGTGCGTGTAGAAATGAGCGGCGTTACGGAGATATACCCTTTATGGATAGCTACCGTATCTCTATCTAAATCGTCAGGGCAAACGTCTTCGATAGGCACGCCTGCGGGCATATACATATTTTCTTGCCCGTCAATCTTCTCAAATTCGTCCGAGAAATACGGCGAGCCTTGATAGGTCATGCGAATCCCCTGCGCCTTTTCGGGAATATTCACGTTATAAATAGGATTTTTAGCAAACAGGTTATTTTTCACGATATAATCGTACACCTGCCCCAAATAGCTTGCCGCCGCTTCCAAAGTGTTGGGAAAGGACGAAAAGCCGATAGCGGGCACGCCAAGGCGAGCCGCTTCAAATATCGCGCCTATCGTACCCGAATACACGATATCCACTCCTACGTTCAAGCCACAGTTGATGCCCGAAAGCACCAAATCGAATTTTTCTTTCAACGTCGTCAAGCCAAAGCGGATACAATCGGCGGGCGTGGACGACATGGAGTATGCCGTAACGCCGTCCGTGATATGCACTTTTTTCACTTCAATCGGATTGCGGATTTCGATAGCGTGGCTTTTTGCGCTCTGTTCTACCTTAGGCGCAATCACCGTTACTTCCCCGATGGTTTTCGCCCATTCGGCAAGCAAACGGATACCAAGCTTGTCAAACCCGTCGTCGTTTGTAATTAAAATTTTCATAACCACCCCGTGTTGTTTTCTTTATAGTTTTTCAAAAGTGTATCGGCGTCTTGAATAAGCGCATGCATTTGCTTTTTCGAGTATACCGTTGCGCCGCAAGCGCAAGCATGGCCGCCGCCGTTATACTTCTCCGCAAGCTCGTTTACAGTCACGAAACGGGAGCGCAAACGCACGCGAATCGACCCGTCGTCGTTTTGGATAAACGCCGCCCAAACAAGCGAGTTTTTGATAGAATCCATACAAGAAACGCAAGCGCTTGCCTGTTCGTTGGAGAGTTTAAATTTCTTTTTCATGGCTTTGGTAACGACCACGTACGCTACGCCGTTTTTGGTAATTTTCATTTTCTTATGCACGTACGCTTCAAACTTGAAAGTATCAAATTCTTTCATGTACAAATTTGCATAAACGGTATCTAAGTCTACGCCACTATCCAAAAGCATGCCTGCAAGGCGCATTGTTTCCCCCGAAACGTCGCGGAAACGAAACCGCCCCGAGTCGGTTACCATGCCCGTATAGATATACGTAGCCGCTTCTTTAGTGAGTACAAGTTCGTCCTTAAACGCTTGATAAAACGCCGCTACCATTTCACAGGTAGACGAACGCTCTTCTTCCACCCATTGTAATACGCCGTACTGTTTTACGGGGATATGGTGGTCGATTTTTATAAGCTCTTTACAAAGCGTATAACGCTTATTCGATATTCTATCTTCCGTCGCGGTATCCAGCACTATACCCAAAGCCCCAGCGTATACTTCGTCGGGCAGGGGCTGCTCTTCGCCGCCAAGGAAGGCAAGGTAATCGGAAAAGTCGGCGTTTTGCAAATACACCTTCTTTTCGGGAAAGCTTGCGCGCAGGAGTTCCGCAAAGCCTTTCGTCGAGCCTACCGCGTCGCCGTCGGGACGAAAATGACGGAACAGGATAATAGTATTATATGCTTTTATCTTATCTAAAACGTTCTTCATTTCTACTTTCATGACTTTATTTCCTTATAAAATACATTCAAATCTTCCAAAAGCTGCATAGCCTGCGCCTTTCCGCCCGTGAGCGTCGCGCCGCAAGCCTTGGCGTGTCCGCCGCCGCCGTATTTGACGGCTATGGGCTGTACCGCCACTTCTTTGGAACGAATTTCCACTAGCACGGTGTTTTCGTCCGTTTCGGTGAAGTTTACCCAAATATCCACGCCGCGGATATCCGCCATTACCCCAACCATACCGCGAGAGATGGTAAACGTATCCACGCCGTAGGTAGGCAATTCTTCCTTCGTCGTATAAATATACGCCACGCGATAGGGCGTAAACTGTATCTTCAAAGTGAACTGCGCGCGGAGCTTGATAAAACGAAAATCGTCCGCATACAGCTGCGCGTAAATGCCGTTGACGTCAAATTTTTCTTTCATGAGCGCCGACGCAAGACGGAAAGTGTCCGACGTCGTCGAATCGTAACGGAATCGCCCTGAGTCGGTTACCATGCCCGTAAACAGCGCTTTTGCCGACGCAGATGAAAGTTTCCAACCGCACGCAAGCGCCATTTCAGTAATCAAGCCGCAACAGCTTTCGTAAGCCGTATTCACCACTTCGATATCGGCAATCTTTTCACCGAAAATATGGTGATCTAAACGGATTGTCTTTTCCGCAAGCTTGTACCGTTCGTCGCTGATAAGCCCGCTTGCGCCGCAATCGAGAATAAAGGCAAGCGCGCCTTGGTAAGCGGTATCGGGGATTTCATCCATCACCGAGCCGTCCATAAACGAATACCGTTTCGCGTCGTCGCCGACGATATACACGCGCTTATCGGGATAGTTATCCGTAAGCAAATGCTTTAAGCCGATTTGACTGCCCAACGCGTCGCCGTCGGGGTTGGTGTGGCGGTGAATAATCACCGTCGAATACTTTTCAACTGTGGATAAAATTTCTTTAAACATAACAGTATAAGTATATCATACTTTTCACTTGTTTTCAAGCATATTCGTCCGATTATGCCAAAAAAAGAAAAAACGGGCTTTTTAGTGGCGTAGCGATAGAGATTTATCGCTACGCCACAACTATATTTGCCTATCGGCAAGTGATATGCCTTCGGCGTAATATTTTGCTATCGCAAAGTGATATTTTCACTATCGTGAAAGTTAAGGCAAATATAATATAACTTTGACCACAGGTCAAAATATAACGCAAGGTACTTGCCTATCACTTTTAGCCACAAGGCTAAAAATATAACTTATTTTAACTTAATTTTATGGATAAGAAAAGCCCACTACATTTCGCTTAAAGCGAAGTATAGTGGGCTACACGTTTATCTTAAATTAAAATCTCTATGTCTATTACGTTTTTGCCCGTTTTTATCTTAATTTATCCCATTATAACTTTACGGTATGCGTTTCCGTTATATTGCCGTTTTTATCGGTGAACTTGACTTCCATGCTTTCTTTGCTTACGGTAACCGCCGCGCCGATAATCGTTTCCTTTTGCACCGCCGAACCCACTACGACGGGATAGTTATGCGCAAGCGTGCTCCGCTCGTCGTCAGGCATCACCATATACGCGCGGTGCATATGCCCCGTCAGCATGAATTTCGTGCCTAAACGTTCGAGTTGAGTATTCCAAGCCGCGTAACATTCCCGCTCGATATCAAACGCACCGCCGATATGCACGGTGGTATGTACGGGGCAAATATGGCTGACGGCAAAAAACAGCGCGTCTTTTTTCCGTCTTTGCAGACCTTTCAAAAATTGCAACTCTCTTTGGCGGAAAGGCGAAAAATTGTTTACACCGCCGTATACTTCGGGAGAATCGGCTTTGAAATATTCCATAGCGCCGTATTCCAAGTGGGTATCCACTTTATCTTCGCCGCAATCGAGCACGACGCCGCTAAGCGTGCCAAGCTCGAACCAAAAGAAGGTGTCCTTGCCGTTGCAAGGGAAGAAATCGGTGAACCGTTCGGCAAGTTTCCCGCGCGT
This sequence comes from Clostridia bacterium, assembly GCA_017626305.1. Classification (GTDB taxonomy): domain Bacteria; phylum Bacillota; class Clostridia; order Christensenellales; family Borkfalkiaceae; genus Scatosoma. Next base: position 88,343 of record JAGAIW010000028.1, on the reverse strand, counting down.
ATCGTGGTTGCCGCGCGCAAAGATAACGGGGATTTTACCTTGGGAGATTTCCCCAACAAACTTACATACGTCCAAATAATTTTGTACCGTTTCCACTTCTCCGATATCGCCGTTGACGACGAGTACGTCTAAATCGTCCCCGAAAAAGCTTGCCAAGGGCGCGGCGTCGGCAAAGCGATAATGCACGTCGGCGATATGGTACATATTCACCTTTTCCGTCTTTTCCATGGGCTTGAACGTAAACTTTTCCGTTTGCGGCTCTGCCATTTTAGAATAGTATCCCTTTCTATCTATCGTCTTTTTATAAACGATTTCATATTCTTTCGCGGTATTTAATATCGCTTGCGGTAGACGGATTTTAGCGTAATCTTTTTCCGAGCTTAAAACGCCCGAATTTTCTTCATAATACAGCTGGTCGCCGATACGAACGGCGATAATACCGTTTGCGGTTGCGTTGACCAAAATTTCATATTTGTCTTCGATAACGAATACCGAAGGCGGACAAAGTAAAAACGACATGCTTTCTCTCTCCTTTTTTATCGTTGCCTATATAATAACGCAAACGAAAATAAATTGCAAGGGATTTGAAAAAAATTGTTCGTTTTCTATAATAAAAACGCTAATTTTTTACCTACCGTTTGATAATCGTCAATTTCCACGTAATCCATGCCGAAGATACGCACGTGGCTATCGCCGCCACCGTCGCCAAAGTCGTCGCCAACAAACAGGATTTCATCCTTTTGATAGCCGTTTGCTTTGGCATAAGCCATAATGGCGTCGTACTTATTATACTGCTTTTGCGCAAAATCGAAAGACGACGAACCGCCGATATATACGACGTATTCGGGGAATAACCGCAACACTTCGTCGTACATTACCCTGCGCTTTGCGCGCGTGGGGTCAAAGGCGAGCTTGTCCGCAATATCCGCTTTCGTCCCAAGTAGCGGAAAGGTAACCATACCCGTGGCATGGAATTCTACCCCTTCGCCCTTATACTGCGTATAACCGTACTTTTCGCGCAAATATTCCGCCGTTTTTAAGAAATATTCTTTATCGGGATAGCTTTGCTCTTGACGGATTATCGTAAACGTTCCGTCGACGATTTTACTTTCCTGCATACCGTAGTTGGCAATAATATCAATGGAATATTCGCCCATTTGCGCATATATGCGTTCCGCCGCCCCTGCGCCGACCATAAGCAGTTTATATTTTTTGCCCAACGCATCTAACAGCTTGCGATTTTCTTCTCCAAGCGGCGTACGGTGCTGTGTGAGCGTACCGTCTAAATCAAAACAAATGAGTTTCTTCATAAAGCAAATCTTAATAGTATTTTTCCATAAGTATGGGTTTGAGTTTTTCCGTCAAACCAAGCTCGTGCGCAAGCGTTAAAACGGTATAACGATTGCGTACGGTATATGCGTTTTCTATCGTCTTTTCCATTGTTTCACGGGGAACGCCCAGCTTGCTAAACCGCACGGGACAGCCCATTTTTTCGAGCATAGCCTTTACCTTATCAATCGGCGGGAGTTTATCCACCAAGGCATAGACGCGCTCTGCGCCGTCAAAGGAAATACGATTGTTTTTGATATAGTGATAAATTTCCATGGATACGAGCGTACCGATTGCCACCTTTAAGCCGTGGAGCGGCACTCTTTCGCCGCGACGGACGAAGTCCATTTCCAAATAATGCGATATATGATGCTCGCTACCGCTTGCAGGGCGGGAGTTGCCGCACTCCGCCATGGACAGTCCTGCCGTGACTAACGCGCTGATGAGCTTTGCCACCGCGTCGTCTTCGTAACGGGTAAGCCCGTCGAATGCGTCCATACACGCCGAGCGCGCTTGTTCCATAAGCGCAAACGAGCTTTCGTGAATGGGTTCACCCTTGACGATATTTGCCATTTCCCAGTCGGTAAGGCAGGTGAATTTTCCAACGATATCGCCAAAGCCCGCCGCCGTCATAAGTCTTGGCGCGTTGCGAACGATTTCCAAATCGATAAGAATATCTTCGGGCGTATGTACTTCGTCCGTTACCTTAAAACCGCCGCGCATAAGCGCCGCGCCCTTAGAACAATATCCGTCCATACTTGCCGCCGTAGCCAAAACGCCGCAGGGAATTTCGCGACGAGTGGATACCGATTTTGCCATATCGTTGAGCGTACCGCTGCCCACGGCAAGTACGTAATCTGTCTGCGCCGCCAAAGCGTACGCTTTTTCGCACTTATCTTCCGTGGGGATAAGCTCTTCGTCTTGATAGTAGCAATCGGTTACGGTTGCGTTATTTTTTTGCAATTCCGCCTTGATATCCAGCGCGTACGGCGCGGTGTTGACGTCGTACATGAGCAGGACGCTTTTACCGTTTATCTTTTGAAAAAAGGCGGAAAAACCGCTTTCGTGGCGGTATTCAACGTTCATTTGCATAATATTACCTTGACTTATTCGTTTTCGCAGCGTTCGATAGAAAGCACAAACGGGTTTTGCTGTACGATTTCATTCAGCTGCGTAGACGAAAATTCTTCGTCCGTAATCAGCGTTGCGCTGTACACTACCCTATTTTCTTCCCGTCTAATGATGAGATGATTAAATCTATCCGTACCGAAAATACCCTTAATGACGTTATTTTCGTCGCCCGTATGTAAAAATTCAATCTTCACCGAGTACTGCTTGGCGTTACGGAATAATTTAGAGTGAAGTACAAACTGTACCGCAAAAATAACGACGGTTGCGCCTACGGCTACGACGTAAAGCCCTGCGCCGCAAGCCATACCCACGCCCGCGGTAGCCCAAACGCCTGCCGCCGTCGTAAGACCTTTGACTTCGTGCTGTTTATACACGATCATACCCGCGCCCAAAAAGCCGACGCCCGATACGATTTGCGCTGCAATACGTCCCGGGTCGCCGTTGCCGATATTTCTGGATATAATGGTCATCAGCGCCGCGCCCACGCAAACGATCGTATGCGTACGTATGCCCGCTTCTTTTGAGCGCAATCTACGTTCAAACCCGATAGCAAAGCCGAGTAAAATGGATAAAAGCAAATCCGGTAACATGCCAAGCTGTAAAAGTATTTGTTCCCACGTCATAATATTTTCTCCTTGTACGATTTTTTATTCTATGCAAGTGCTGTTGCAATCATTCCACGATTTGTTGGGTTTGCGCAAATACGTAGGTCGGTTTTTCGCCGTCCTTGGCGTTTTGCACGTTGTCAAGCGTTACTTCCCCGCACAGCACGCAAACGGTGTCTACCCCTGCGTTGACGCCCGACGCAATATCGGTGTATAATCTATCTCCGACAACCACCGTTTCCGCTTTGGTATAGCCGAACTTTTTCATAAGCTCTAACACCATAGTCGGTTGGGGTTTGCCGATAAAAATAGGCTTTTTGCCCGTGGCGTATTCTATCCCCACGCACATAGACCCACAATCGGGTATCGCGCCAAAGTCGACGGGGCAAACCCAGTCGGGGTTGGTGGCGTAATACGGCACGTCGAGCTTGGTAAGCACTTCACAAGTCGTGCGCAGCTTTTCACCCGTGAGCTCGGGATCGAACGCCACGAGCACCGCACCGATATTGTTATCGTAACTCTGCGTTACCTTTAAGCCGCTATCTTTGAGCTCTTGGATAAACGAGCGCGTACCCTGCGCGTAGATAAGCCTATCTTTAAACTTCTCCAAGAAAATCATAATTGCCGCTTGGGCGGAAGTGAAAAAGTTTTCTTCGCCGACTTCTTGAATACCTAAGCGGTTGAGTTTTTGGATATAATCCTTTACCGATTTAGATGGGTTGTTGGTAATGAACGCATACATGCCCCCCTTGTTTTTAATTTTGGCGAGCATTTCCACGATACCGTCAAACAAATCGTTTTCACGGTAAATCGTACCGTCCATATCAAATAAATACAGTTTTTTTGTCTTTAACGCGTCTGCGTTTTTTCCAAAATAATCTTGCATGGTTTTCCCTTATGCGTTGCCTGTGGCAATCAAGTGAATGTCTTCCGAGATATTTTCCACGACGATATCCCCGATTTTGACGGGCAGCGTAACCGTCGCTTTATTGATCTTTTGCATAACGGCGAAAATATCGCTCTTTTTCACGGGGCGTTCCGTCTTGACGGGCACAAGCGTGCCGTCCGTTGCTTTGACGGTGGAAGTAACCACCCGTCTTGGACAAATGACTTCGCTTTCCGCGTACGCCTTTCCGCGCGGACAGCTATATCCCGTAATAGAAACGGGTTTGCCGTTTTCTACTTCCACTTCGATTTGACAGCCGATAGGACATTCGATACAGGTAAGCGACGTTTTCATGCTTGTTCCTCCAAAGTGATTTCTATATTCCCCTGCGCCGCAGCAATTTTTGCCTGCGCAAGCAAGAGCGTTTCCATTTCCCCGGGGACGACGATTTGTTTTTTGCGCTGCAAAAGCACCGTATCTCCACACTTTGCCGTTATGACGCAATTCCTAAACGTACCCGTTGCACGGAAGAAGAGTTTGACGTTGCCCGACGCCTTTTTATCCAGCTTTTGGGGTATGACGTAAGAAACGTTTTTACCGTTTACAACGTCGATAACGTCCTTTTCTTCACGCTCGCCAAGCACGTACTTCGCCGCGCTAACGCCAGCGAGCTCCGATTCTTCGGAAACGAAGTCCACCAAATCGTGTACCTGTAAAACGTTGCCGCAGGCAAACACGCCGTCGACAAGCGTTTCACGGTTTTGATAGACCACCGCGCCGCGCGTGCGGGGCGAAAGGTCAATCCCTGCCGATTTCGTGAGTTCGTTTTCGGGAATTAAGCCGACGGAGAATAAAACGGTGTCGCAATCAAAATGCATTTCCGTACCCTTAATAGGTTTTCTATTTTCATCTACCTTAGAAACGACGACGCCCGTTACGCGTTTATCCCCTTCAATTTTGGTAATGGTATGATTGAGATACAAGGGAATATCAAAATCGTCCAAACATTGTGCAATATTGCGCTTTAAACCGCTAGAATAGGGCATAATTTCGCAAACGGCGTGCACCTTTGCGCCTTCCAAAGTCATACGGCGCGCCATGATTAAGCCGATATCACCCGAGCCCAAAATGACCACGCTTTTCCCGGGGAGATAGCCCTTAATATTGACGTATTTTTGCGCCGTTCCTGCCGAATACACGCCAGCGGGACGACTGCCTGCAACGTTGAGCGCACCACGGCTGCGTTCTCTGCAACCCATGGCGAGCACTACCGCCTTTGCCTGTACGGTAAATACACCGTATTCAGTATTGATTGCCGTAACCGTCTTGTCTTTTGTCAAGGATAAAACGGTGGTTTGCGTAAGTACTTCTATGGCGCGTTTTTCCACTTCGTCGATAAAGCGCGCGGCGTATTCAGGTCCTGACAAGCTTTCCTTAAAACGGGTCAGCCCAAAACCGTTATGGATACATTGATTGAGTATACCGCCAAGACGGTCTTCCCTTTCTAAAATAAGAATATCCTTTACGCCCGCGTCGTATGCGGCGATTGCCGCAGCAAGCCCCGCAGGACCGCCGCCGATTATGACGATATCGTATGCGTTTTTCATTTGCTCACCCCCACGACGATCTCCGAACCTTTTCCGTTTTTGGTTACCTGTTCAAACGGGATACCCTGCTGCTTGGCGATAAGCTCCGCCACGAACGGTTGGCAAAAGCCGCCTTGACAACGCCCCATGCCTGCGCGCGTTCTGCGCTTAACGGCGTCGATATTTTTCGCGGGCGGATTTTCGCGGATTGCGCGGACGATTTCACCTTCGGTGATTTGTTCACATCTGCAAACGATACGCCCGTACGACGGGTCTTTGCGAATAAGCGCGTTTTGTTCTTCCACGGAAAGCTGTTTGAAAAAGTATTCCGCTTTGCGTTTGCCTTGGAAGTTTTCGTTCTTTTGCAGGTCGATATGCTTGGAAACAAGCTCTTCCACTACGTATTTAGCAATTGCAGGTGCGGAAGTTAAGCCGGGGGATTCGATACCCGCACAATGGAGCAAGCCCGCTACGTGTTTGCTTTCTTCCAAAATAAAATCGTGTCTTGTCGAGTACGCGCGCACGCCCGTAAACGACGTAATGGTGTTATACAAGGGCGGATTATTCACCATGGCGTTGACCTTTTGAATGACAAACGCCAACCCGTCCGCGGTGGTGTCGGTGTTGCCCGTTTCCACTTCTTCGGAAGTAGGTCCAAGCAAAATATTATTATCCGCGGTTTGTGTGACGAGTATACCCTTCCCTTTTTGCGTGGGCGTAAAAAAGAGCGTATGCGAAACGAAGTCGCCGCTTTCTCTATCCAAGAGAATATATTCGCCCCGTCTGCCCTTGACGACGATATCGCTATCCCCTGCCAAAGCGGCTATCTTTCCGCTGCCAAGTCCTGCGCAGTTGATAACGAGCTTTGCCTGCTCCGTTCTACCGTCTTTCGCCGTCAGCGTGAATACGCCGTCCTGTTTTTGCATATCTACCACTTCAAAGTCGGTATACAGCTTTGCGCCGTTATCCATAGCGTTTCCGATTGCCGCAATCGTCAAACCGTACGGACAAACGATACCGCCCGTTTTGGCGTGTAACGCCCCAAGCGCATTTTCCGAAATATGCGGTTCTAACGCGCGAAGTTCTTCCTTGGAAATAATTTCCATGTCCGTAACCCCGTTGGTTTCCCCGCGCGCCTTCAAAACCTGCAACGTCTTTAAATCTTCCTGCGAAAACGCCACGACGAGCGAGCCGTTATTGACGTATTTTACGCCGAGCTCTTCCGCGTACGCAGGCATCATTTTGTTCCCTGCTACGTTGAATTTGGCTTTGAGCGAGCCTTCCGCCGCGTCAAAGCCTGCGTGCACGATACCGCTGTTGGCTTTGCTTTGCCCCATGCACACGTCGTTTTCCTTCTCCAACATACAAACGGATATTTTGTATTTGGTGAGTTCTCTTAATACCGCGCCGCCGATTACGCCGCCGCCGATTACGATTACGTCAAACATTTTATCTCCTTTTTACAAAAAAATCTTGACAGTTTTGTTTTTCTATATTATAATATAGATTAAGCAAATAAGCAAGATATATTTGTAAAATAGGTAAATTTGAAAAGGAAATCGAAAAAGTGAGCAAATTTCTTGCTCATTTCTTCCATAAGCGAGCAGGTAGAATGAAAGATAATCAAGAGAAAGAAATTTTACAGTTATTGCAAAACCAAGAACACGCGACGATTGAGCAAATCGCCCAAAGCTTATACGTAAGCCCGTCTACCGTACGGCGTAAATTAAACGCTCTGCAAAGCAAGGGCTTAATCACGCGGACGCACGGCGGCGCGCAGCTGAACGACACAAACAACTTCTTCCCTAGCTTTACGTTCCGCGTGCATCAAAACAGCTTTGAAAAGAAGAAAATCGCTCTTGCCGCCATTAAGCTAATCAAGAACGGCGATTTGGTTTTTTTGGACGGCACGACGTCCGCGTTCTTTATCGCGGAATATTTATCCGATCTGAAAAACATACGCGTCATCACCAACGGGATTGATACCCTTTCCTTGCTTGCTAAGCATAACGTGACGGCGTATTCTACGGGCGGTTACGTGCAAGAGAGCAACCGTTCGGTGCTCGTGGGGCATTACGCCGAAGAAATGATAGGCAGTTTTCATGCGGATATTGCCTTTTTCTCCGCGCAATCGGTAGACGAAAACGGGGAAATTTACGACTGTTTTGAAGAAGAAAACGTAATTAGAAAAGCTATGATTAAGCATGCGTCCAAGCGCGTTTTCCTTTGCGATTCCACGAAGTTTGGCAGGACTTCGCCCTATCACCTTTGTTCGTTAAACGACGTCGATTATATCGTGAGCAACCACGCATTACCCGATTATATCCACGCCGAACACATGCCGAGAATGATTACCGAATAAATATTTTTGCGAAAGCTTTTGGCTTTCGCTTTTTTTTATTCTTTGAATTGATAACGGTATAAATCGGCGTACAGACCGCCTTGGGCAACGAGCTGTTCGTGCGTGCCGCGCTGGGCGATTTTGCCGTCGGTAACCACCAAAATTTCGTCGGCGTTTTTTACCGTGGATAAACGGTGCGCAACGACGATTGTCGTTCTGCCCGTCGAAAGCTGTTGAAGGGCGCTTTGGATTTGCATTTCCGTCATGTTATCCAAAGCCGACGTCGCTTCGTCTAAAATCAAGATAGGCGGATTTTTCAAAAAGGCGCGGGCTATGGATACGCGTTGCTTTTGTCCGCCCGACAACTTCACGCCCCGTTCGCCTACTTCGGTGTCGTAGCCGCTGGGAAGAGTGGCTATAAAATCGTGGATATTTGCGCGCTTTGCCGCCAAAATTATATCTTCTTCTCTTGCGTTTGGAGAGCCGTAGCGGATATTGTCGCGGATACTCCCTGCAAAGAGAAAGACGTCTTGGGCAACCATGGCGATATTTTCACGTAAATCGCTGGACGTAACGTCGTTAATGTCCGTCCCGCCGATAGTAATTTTACCGCTATCGCGTACGTAAAATCGGGGCAACAAATGACAAATGGTTGTCTTTCCCCCGCCCGATCCGCCGACGAGCGCAAGCGTTTTGCCTTTTTGCAAGGTGAACGAAACGCCTTTGAGTACGTCCCCTTTTTCTTCCGCCGTATGGTAAGAGAACGTTACGTTTTCAAATACGATATCGCCGTCCAAATCGGCTTTTATCGGCTGGGAAGGTTGATACTCGGGCTCGGTATCCATAAGCTGACAAAACCGATTAAAGCCCGTCATACCGTCTTGGATTTGTTCAAACAACGTAACGAGCGTGCGAATGGGCGTAAGCAGCATGGTAATATACAAAATATACGCCGTAAAATCGGGAGCGGTGATCTGTCCGAAGAAAAAGAACAGCCCGCCCGAAATAAGCGCAATCAGATATAAAAAATCGTTAAACGCAGACATGCCTGCGTGAAATCCGCCCATAGCGCGATAGGAATGGGTACGCGCCGTCTTAAATTGTGCGTTTACGTCGTCGAATTTTGCCCGTTCGGTACATTCCGCATTATACGCTTTGGTAACGCGTACACCCGTGATAGACGATTCAATTTCAGCGTTGAGAACGGCTACTTTTTTACGCGATTCGTCGAACGCCTTACTCATTCTATTCCTTGCTTTGGCGGCGAAAAAGATCATAAAGGGTACGTAGCAAAGCACGATTAAGGACAGCCAAGGATTGATAAACCCAAGCATGACAAGCGCGCCGACGATAGAGATACAGGAATTAAAAACGTCTTCGGGCGCGTGGTGCGCAAGCTCGGATACTTCAAACAAATCGTTGATAATACGGGACATGACGACGCCCGTTTTATTTTCGTCGAAAAAGGAAAAAGACAAGCTTTCTACGTGGTTAAATAAATCGCGCCGCATATCCCCTTGGATACGCACGCCCAAAACGTGTCCCCAGTACCCCACGATATACGTGAGTATGCTTTTTAACGCATAGATAAGCGCCAGCAAAATCGCCCAAATAATGAGTAGCTGTAAATTCTTATTCGGTACGTAATCATTCATGATATTCCGCGCAATCATGGGATAGAACATATTGCAAACGGAGATAAGAAAGGCGCAAACCATATCGAAAGCGAACAGCTTTCTATGCGGCTTATAATAGGCGAAAAACCGTTTGAGCTTTTTCATACGTGATACTCCTTATTGTTTGCCATTACGGCATGGCTATCCCTTGCAGATGGCTAAACAAAAAATCGGGAACGTCCCGACCTTTTGAAAAAAAGATGATTTGAGTTTGTCTGTAAGCCGAGTTCTGTCGTGTACGGTCATTTATCTACACTTGCCGTCGCCGACAAGTTCTAGCGATATTCACGGTATTCCGTCGGACGGACAGCCCTATTGACGGATACCCAATCTTGCAGCGGGTGGGGTTTACATGGCATACCGTGTCACCACGGTATCGGTGAGCTCTTACCTCGCCTTTCCATCCTTACCGCAAACGGGCTATCTGTAAACAGATAATCAAGATAAAAATCAAGCCTTTTGCGGCGGTCTATTTCTGTTGCACTATCCTGGAAGTCACCTTCACTTGACGTTATCAAGCACCCTGTCCTGTGCTGCTCGGACTTTCCTCATGACATATAAAATGCCCCGCGACCGTATAACAAACTCAAATCTCCTTTATTATACCACTTTCTTATAAAAAAAGCATTTATTTCCCTTGCTTTTTTTGAAAAAAAATAGTAAAATGGAATAGATTTTTTTCGATTTTGAAAATACAATACTTTTTTTCATGGGAGCGATTATGAAAAAGACGAAAATTATATGCACGATAGGCCCTGCTTCGCAGGACAAAAAGACCATTTCCGCTATGACGCAAGCCGGCTGTGACGTCGTTCGGTTGAACTTTTCTCACGGTACGCACGAAGAACACGCCGAAAAGATTAAAATTATTAAGCAGGTTCGTGAAGAAACGGGCGCGCCGTTGCCCATTCTCTTGGATACCAAAGGTCCTGAGTTTCGTATCCGTACGTTTAAGGACGGAAAAATCACCTTAAACGAAGGCGACGAATTTTGCTTTACAGCGGAAGAAGTGGAAGGCGATAGCTCGCGCGTTTCCGTGTCCTATAAAGGCATTTGCGAAGATATGAACGTTGGGGATAAAATTTTACTCAATAACGGTTTGATGGTGTTCCGCGTAACCAAGGTTTGCGCGCCCAACGTACATTGCGTCGTAGAAATCGGTGGCGAGCTGTCCAGCCGAAAATCCATGTTCTTCCCCGACAAGCAACTGCATATTGACTTTTTATCCGAGCAGGACAAAGCCGATTTGCTGTTCGGCATTGAACAGGACGTGGATTTCGTCGCTTTGTCCTTTGTTTCCAAGGCGCAGGACGTTTTGGACGTAAAAGCGTTTTTAAGGGCGCACGGCGGCGAACATATCGACGTGATTGCGAAGATTGAAAACCGTTCGGGGGTGAATAATCTGTTGGAGATTATGGAAGCGTCGGACGGCATTATGGTTGCGCGCGGTGACCTTGGCGTGGAAATTCCTTACGAAGAATTGCCCGACATTCAAAAGCATATTATCAATCAATGCCGTATTCACGGCAAACGGGTAATCACCGCGACGGAAATGCTGGAATCTATGATACACAATCCCCGCCCTACCCGTGCGGAAATTTCTGACGTCGCAAACGCCGTGTACGACGGTACTTCCGCCGTCATGCTTTCGGGCGAAACGGCGGCTGGCGCATATCCCGTGCAATCGGTTGCAGCTATGGCGAAAATCGTCGAACACGCTGAAAGCCATATTGAATATATCCAAACGATTGACAACTTTGCCATTAAAAATTCCGCCGAAGCGTTGTCGCACTCCGCGGCTACCCTTGCCAAAGACTTGAACGCCAAGGCAATCGTCGTATGTACCCGTACGGGCGCGACGGCGCGTATGGTTTCCCGTTTCCGTCCAAATATCAATATTTTGGGCATTACGACGGACGAACACGCTTATCGGCAACTTGCGCTGAGCTGGGGCGTACTCCCTGCCATGGCGGAAGAATATACTTCCATTGATATTTTGTTCTATTTTGCTAAGCAGTCAGCGATAAAGAGCAAGCTTGCCAAAAAGGGCGACACCATTGTTATCACGGGCGGAACACCCAACGGCAAGAGCGGGAATTCCAACCTTATTAACGTAGAAACGTTATAACGTATACGGATTTTTATGCAAAAAGGACAGGCAAATGCCTGTCCTTTTTATTTTAATTTTCAATTCCAGCCAAATAATCTATCGTTACTTCAAAAAGCTGTGCCAAAGCGATTAGGTTGGACAATTTCGGTTCACGTAAGCCGTTTTCCCAAAGACTGATTATCCCTTTACTAACGCCGATTGCCTTTGCAATCTCCACTTGCCCTACGCCTTTTTCTATCCGTAATTCTTTTAATCTTTCCGCAAATATGTTTTCCATATGCAAATTATCTCACAAAAGTAAGAAAAATGCTTGACTTCTTACAACTGTAAGATTATAATATTAGTATTGTTTATATTTAAGAAAAAAATACAATAAAAATATTTTAAAACTTTTTCGAATTGGCGTTTATACAATATCTAATTTATATGTAAAATAAAAAAACAGGCAACCGCCTGTCCTTTTATGTTGTATTTTTAATTTAATCTTCAAAGTCATTAAAATAATCTCTATTGAAAAATTCGGATAACGTTATACCTGCGCCTAGACAAAATGCTTTTATCGTCGATACCTTTGAACATTTTGTTCTCCCTTTAATCAAATCGTAGATTGCTGATGGTGATTTTCCGCCATTTAATGCCGTTTCGCAAATATTTATATTCTTTTCTTGACAAATTTCTTCCATTCGCCTTATAATTGCATGATTTATATCCATATAAAATTCCCCCTTTCGTGGAATTCCTTATAGGTATTCCACGAAAATAATAAGCATTACATAAGAATTTCCAAAAGGACAGGCAAACGCCTGTCCTTTTACGTTGTGCTTTTTAGTTTAATGCTTGGACGGCTTTATCCAAACGGGCGAGCGTTTCGCTTTCGCCTAAGATTTGCATAATCGTCCATAAATCGGGCGTATTGGCAAGTCCCGTCGTGGCGATACGAAGCATTTCCGCTACGTCGGATACGTTTCCGGGGTAAGCCGTGGGGTCGGCTTTATACGCTTTCATGTCGGTTGCAAAACCGTTTTCCCCTGCAACCTGTTTTACCTTTTCAAACCATGCGCTGCAATCGTCGGCATAGTTATAAATCCCCTTAAACGCCGCAAGCACCGTCTTAACGACCGCTTTATCAAAACGGTATTCGTACGTAGGCGCGAACGTGGACGGGAAGAAATAGGAAATCATTTCCACCGCTTGCTTTGCGCATATAAAGTCCTTTCTACGCTTTTTGCCGCCGATACCCATGCACAGGGAAAGCACCTTCAACATATACGCTTTATCCGCAAAATACGCCTTTTGCTCGTCCGTGCCGTATTCGTCCGCCCATGCCTTGAAGAAGTCGTACGCTTGTTCTTCCGAAAGCTTTGCCATATGCGTTTTAGAGATATCATTGAGCTTTACAATATCGAACAACGCGCCGCTCTTACCCATTTTACCGATAGAGTACTTAAACTCGTCCAGCGGTTTATCGGGGAATTTGAGCAGCCATTCTTCAAAGTTAGAATTGAGCAACGTCATCATGTACGTGCGCACCGCTTCGGGGTGATAGCCCTGTTCGCGATAGAACGTAAGCGACGCTTCGGGGTCTTTACGTTTGGAAAGCTTTCTACGCGTTTCGCCGTCGATTTTTTGAATGGAGCAGTTATGCGCGTATTTAGGGAGCTTAAATCCAAGCACCTTAAAAAGCTCAATATGGATAGGCAAGGACGAAAGCCATTCTTCGCCGCGGAGAACGAGCGTCGTGCGCATAAAATGATCGTCAATCGCGTGAGCGAAGTGGTAGGTGGGAATACCGTCGGATTTCAAGATAACGACGTCTTGATTGTTTTCGGTTACCGTGATTTCCCCTTTGATTTCGTCACGGAAAGTATGTTTAACGTCCACGTTCCCTTGCGAGCGCAAGCGGATAACGTAGGGTTTACCCGCCTTTAAATTTGCATAAATTTCTTCTTCCGTTAAATTGCGACACTTAGCAAACTCGCCGTAATACCCGGGGAGAAGTTTGTTCTCCGTTTGATGATCACGAATGGCGGAAAGCTCGTCTTCGCTACAAAAACAGGGATACGCTAAGCCGTTTTTGATGAGTTCCTTGGCGTACGCGTGATAAATTTCCGCGCGTTGGCGTTGATAATACGGGCCGTAATTTCCGCAAAGGTCCGCGCCTTCGTCAAACGCTACGCCGAAGTATTTCAACGACGAATGGATTACTTCCACCGCGCCTTCTACCTTACGTTTATCGTCGGTGTCTTCGATACGCAAATAAAACACGCCGCCGCTTTGGTGCGCAATACGTTCGTTGGCGAGCGCTACGTATAAATTACCGATATGCATAAAGCCCGTGGGGCTGGGGGCAAGTCGAGTGACCTGCGCGCCTTTTTCTAAATTTCTTTCGGGATACTGCGCTTCGTACCATTCTAACGGTTTGACGTTTTCGTCGGGAATGAGCGCCTGTGCTAATTTGTTCCAGTCCATACTATATACCTTCTTTTTATTTTTTACTTTTAAAAAACGCTACGTTATCGTAGGTGATTTCATACAATCCGCTTTCAATGCCGTGGACGAGCTCCACTACCTTTTCGCAAAGCGGCGTTTTTACCCCCGTTTGCTTGGCGCGTTGCACCACGACGCCGTCGATAAAATCAATTTCGCATTTCTTGCCGCCCTGCACGTCTTTGAGCATGCCCGAAACGAGCATGGAATGTCTTTTCATGGCAAAAGGAAGGGCAAACAGCGCAAAACGCGTTTTAAAAAATCCGTTGCCGCCGAGCAGCTTTTGCATATCGTGTCCCTGCATGGGTTCAAGCGTTACGCCCAAAGCGTTTGCCGTCGACATACATTCCCGTAAAATACCCAGCGCGATTTTGCGGGTTTTTTTACGTTTGGCTATTTCGCCAAAGGTCAAGCCCGTCACGACGGAAAGACCTGAAAACGCGGCGTTTATTGCCAGTTTGCTCCACCTTGCGCCCTGTAAATTTTCCGCTTTTTGCGCAAAGCTCTCATTATTTATCGCCTTTCCTGCCAAGGACAAAACGTCCGTTAACAGCTTGGCTTTTTCCGAGTTTTCGATAAGCCCTGCCGTTTGCAAGCGCATACCTGCAAACGCGGACGTGAGCGCGACTTTGCCTTCGCCGATAAACGTTGCGCCAAACGACGCTACGCCGCCAAAGGTACGTTCTTTCCCCACTACGCTTTCCACCGAAGGTTCGGGAAGTCCGTTTTGCGTGGTGCAAACAATCGTATTTTCATGCATAAACGGCAGTAAAAATTGCAAAATTTCTTCGTTTTGGCGTTGCTTAGTCATCAAGAAAATCACGTCGTATTTACCCGACATTTCCTGCGGCAAACACGCTTTGACGGGGGAAGAAAGCTCTTTTTGTTCCGCCGTACACACTAAGGTTGCGCCGTTGGTTTTTAAGCCGTCCACGTGCGCGCGGTTACGGGTAATCAGCCACGTGTTTTCCTGTCCGCCAAGGGTGAGCAGCGTACCGAGCACCGTACCCATTGCCCCTGCGCCGTAAATGGCAATTTTTGCGTTTTTTGGCGATACGTCCTTCATTTTTGTAACATCTCCACCACTTTATTTACCGCGTCGTCGATACTGCCGCCTCCAAGCGGTACGATAATCTCCGCGTATTTTTCGTACAACGGACAACGTTCGTTATACAAATCTTTCAAAGTAAAGCCGTCTTTGAGCGCAACGCCACGAGCCTTTAAATCCCCCAAGCGATTTTCAATCACTTCATAGGGAAGTTGTAAGTACACCACCGTACCTAATTGTTTCAGCTTTTGCATGGCGTAGTCGCGGTAAATGACGCTACCGCCCGTAGCAATCACACAACGGGACGCGCAAAGCTCGCTGTTTACCTTCGCTTCGATATCAAGAAAGCCTTCTCTGCCCTTTTGGGCAATAATTTCATTCAAGCGTTTCCCTTCGCGCGCAACGATAACGCTGTCGCTGTCTATATATCCAAAACCGATTTTTTCGGCAAGCTCCGTGCCGACGGTCGTTTTACCGCTGCCCGGCATGCCGATAAGAATGACGTTTGATTTTTGTTGCATAGCTTATTCTCCAAATACCCGTTTGATGGACGCAAGAATTTCTGCGTCGGCAGGCGCCCACTCGTCTTCCAAGATATCGCGCGGAGCAATCCAACGATAGCTTTCGTGTTCGTTGAGCGTAAATGCCGATTGCATTTGACAATCGTATAAAAACAGCGTAATGATAAAATCGGGATATTCAAACGTATGGCTGGCAAAAAGCCCGTTCACCGCAACGTCCATATTCAGCTCTTCTTTCAGCTCCCTTTTTACCGCCTGTTCACCGCTTTCATTTTTCTCGATTTTTCCGCCCGGGAATTCAAATTTATGGGCGACGTACGCATAGGGCGAATCGCCGCGTTTGGCGGCAAAAATTTTGCCGTTTTCAAATATCAAAGCCGCTGCCACGTGTACGTGTTTTTTCATTCAACGCATACCTGCCCCTTCGTTTTTCGTCCGTTCTTCTTCCATAAACGGCATTAAAATAGAATTTTGTACGTATAAATATTCGTCCTTGATACGGATACAATCTCCGTCAAGCTCTAAATACGAGACGGTCTTTTTCAAAGCGTTGGGGAAGTCTTCCGCAAGCGAAGTCCCAAACGCCTGTTTATAGGCGTTCATATCCACTCCTGCCGACGTGCGCAGGGCAAGCATGATAAATTCAAACTTCGCGTCGTCCACGTCCACTTCTTCGCTGGTAACCGCGGGATAAAATCCCGAAATGATACACTTCATATATTCGTCTAAATCGAACGTGTTGGTAAAGCGTTTGCCCTGCATAAACGAGCTTGCCGAAACCCCCACGCCGATATATTCACCCCGTTTCCAGTAGTTTAAATTATGCTTGCTTTCATACCCTTTTTTCGCGAAGTTGGATATCTCATAACGCGCAAAGCCCTTTTCTTCCAAAAGCGTTCTGCCGTATTCGTACAGCTCAGCCACTTCGTCGGAATCGGGCAATTCACCGTTTAAGTAATCGGTGTAAATGGGCGTGCCGTCTTCCACCGTCAAGGCGTACATGGAAATATGGCTTGAACCGCAAGCCGTCGCAAGCTCAATCGTCTTTCTCACGTCTTCCTTGGTTTGCCCTTTCAAGCCGAGCATGACGTCCGTGCTGAAATTTTGCCCCTTTAAAAGTTTCGTGGCAAATACGTAGTCCTGCGCGTTGTGAATTCTGCCAAGGTCGGCAAGCTGGCTATCGATTGCCGTTTGCAAACCGATAGAAAAACGGTTAATGCCTGCTTTGAGATAGGTAAACACCTTTCCTTCCCCGATTGTACCAGGGTTGAGCTCTAACGTGACTTCGGCGTTTTTGGCAAGCTTAAAACATTTGCGAATTTGGTTCATTGCTCCTGCGATAAGCTTGGGCGGAATATACGAAGGCGTACCGCCGCCAAAATAAACGGTGTCGAAGGTGTAGCCTTTTAGCTCTTCACCGCGCATTTTTAATTCCTTATACAAACACGCCATATACGCTTCGGCATAGTCTACCTTATCGGGATAAGACACGAAGTCACAATAAGAGCATTTATGTCTGCAAAAGGGTACGTGAATATAAATACCTGCCATGATTTTAATCCTTATTCGTTTTGAGAATTTCCATAAACACTTCGCTGGGAACGTCCACCGAACCTACCTTACGCATACGCTTTTTGCCTTCCTTTTGTTTTTCCAAAAGCTTACGTTTACGCGTAATATCTCCGCCGTAGCACTTAGCAAGGACGTCTTTTCTTACTGCCTTGACCGTTTCACGGGCAATAATTTTACCGCCGACCGCCGCCTGCACGGGAATTTCAAAGAGCTGACGGGGAATGGCGTCTTTCAAGTTTTCGCAAAGCGTTCTACCCCGTTCGTACGCTCTGCCTTCAAATACGATCGTCGAAAGCGCGTCGCAAATTTCACCGTTGAGTAAAATATCCAGCCGCACAAGCTTAGAGCGTTGATAACCTGCAAGCTCGTAATCAAAGCTTGCATACCCTTTGGTACGGGATTTCAAGCCGTCGAAAAAGTCGTACACGATTTCATTGAGCGGCAGGGTATATTCCAGCTTTACGCGCCGTTCGTCCATGTACGTCATATTGATAAACACACCGCGCTTTTCCTTACACAAATCCATGATAGACCCCATATAATCGGGCGGCGTGTATACTTCCGCTTTGACGATAGGCTCTTCCATGAATTCGATATCCGACGGGTCGGGCAAATGCGACGGATTATCCACGAAAAATTCCGTGCCGTCCGTCTTATGAACCTTATAACTAACCGAAGGCGCGGTGGTAATGATGTCTAAATTAAACTCTCGTTCAATACGTTCTTGGATAATTTCCATATGCAAAAGCCCCAAGAACCCACAACGAAACCCAAAACCGAGCGCAACGGAATTGTCGGGCTCGAATATGAGCGACGCGTCGTTGAGCTGTAACTTCAAAATGGCTTCCTTTAAGTCGTTGAACTTACTGCCGTCCAAAGGGTAAATACCGCAAAAGACGACGGGTTGCACTTTCTTGTAGCCGGGGAGCGGCTGCGTTGCAGGATTGTTGGCAAGCGTTACCGTATCGCCGACGGCTACGTCTTGAATGGATTTGATAGACGCCGCGATATACCCTACTTCGCCTGCGCGTAAAGCCGTTTTAGGAACGAGCCCAGGGGCAAACGCGCCCACTTCGGTTACGTCGTACAACGTAGACGATAAAAACGTTTTGATTTTATCCCCCACTTTCACTTCGCCGTCCTTGATACGAACGAACAAAATAACCCCTTTATAGTTATCGTAATAGCTGTCGAAAATAAGCGCCTTCAACGGTTTTTCCGTGTCGCCGTCGGGAGCGGGGAAATATTGCGTGATGGCTTCTAATAAGTCGCCGATATTCGTTCCTTCCTTGGCAGAAACGCAAGGCACACCGTCGGCGTCTAAGCCGATAACGTCTTCTATCTCCTTTTTCACTTCGTCAATCCGCGCGCTGGGCAGGTCGATTTTATTGATAACAGGGAGAATTTCCAAGTTGTTTTCAATCGCCAAATACACGTTAGCAAGCGTTTGCGCTTCCACGCCTTGCGTCGCGTCGACAACTAAAATCGCCCCTTCGCACGCCGCTAACGAGCGGCTGACTTCGTACGTAAAGTCTACGTGACCAGGAGTGTCAATCAAATTAAACTCGTATTCCTGTCCGTCCTTTGCCGTATAATACATACGCACGGGAGTGAGCTTTATAGTGATGCCGCGTTCCCGTTCGATATCCATGCTATCGAGCAGTTGTTCTTCCATATCGCGTTCGGAAACCTGCCCCGTGCGTTCCATTAAACGGTCGGCAAGGGTGCTTTTTCCGTGGTCAATATGCGCTATAATACAAAAATTTCTTAAAAGTTGGTTGGGTTTTGCCATATATGTTCCTTATTTCTTTTTACGGAATTCGTCGATAAACGCTTGCAGCGCATACGAAACGGGCGTTGACTTATTCAGCAGCATACCGATAGCGCGCGCAGGGAGCGCCGTGTCCGTCTTAACTTCAAAAAGCGAGCCTTCTTCTATTTCTCGCAAAGCGTATTCCTTAGGAATAATCCCCACGCCCATGCCGCGCGAAACAAGACGTTTCATCAAGTCCCAGCTGCCCACTTCAATGGTCGGGTTTAAGGTGATGCCCGTACTGGATAAAAAGTTTTCTATCGATTTACGGGAAACGGTGTTTTTCTCCATAAAAATAAGCGGATACGCCGCCAAATCAGCAAGCTTACACTCGTTTTGCGCAAGACGGCTGTACTTTTCACCCGTCACGAATACGTCGTTTAAACGCATACAGTTGCCGTATAACTTCAAATCGGGGTCGTCTTTAATCGGTAAATTGACAAACGCTACGTCGCATTTATCTTCTTTGAGCTTGGCAATCGTATCGGGCGTAAAATCCGCCGTTAAATCGATATTTACCTGCGGGAAACGTTCGTGAAAGTCCACGATTTTATCGGCGAGAAAATATTCAAAAATAGTGTCGCTTGCGCCGATACGCAACGTACCCGTCGCCGTCGTTTTTCTTGCGACGATACGGTTTTGCGCGTCGGCGAGTAAAGACAGCGCGCGTTCGACTTCGTCGAAAATGAGTTCGCCACCCTGCGCAGAAAGTTTCATACCCCTATGCGTACGGGTAAAAAGCGAAACGCCGAGCTGTGTTTCCAGCTGCTTAATCGAACGTGAAACGGCAGGTTGCGAGATGTACAACTCTTCCGCCGCCTTGGTAAGACTACCGCTTTTGGCTACGGTATAAAATACCTTATACAAATCGAGATTGACCATAATTTTCCCCTTTTTCCTTAGTGTTATTTCCCTACGCAGAATTTCGCAAATATTTCTTGAATAATCGTTTCCGTTGCCGTTTCGCCCGTGATTTCTCCAAGCGCGTCCCAAGCGGCTTTGACGTCGATACCGATTAAATCGAGCGGTTGGCTATCGCAAGCGGCTATCGCTTGGCAAATGCTTTGCTTTGCGCGGCGGAGCGCGTCGTAGTGCCGTTCTTCAATCAAAAACGCGGCGTCTTCACTTCTATCTGAAAAGCTCTTTTCATACAACAATCGTTTGAGTTTTTGTATGCCTTCGCCCGTTACGGCGGAAACTAGCGCGTCGGCGTCCGTTTCCGTTTCGTCGTTGAGAATGTCCGCTTTGTTGACGATTTTTATCAAAGGCTTATCCTTGACCATTTCTAAAACGCGCGCGTCTTCTTCGTTGAGTCCCATGGTAAGGTCGGCGACGAACACCGCAACGTCCGCCGCTTTGACAATGCTTTCCGCACGGCGAATACCGATACTTTCAATAGCGTCGCCGCTTTCGCGTACCCCTGCCGTATCGTATAAATTGAACTTCCGTCCTTCAATTTCAATGACGCCTTCTACCGCGTCGCGCGTCGTGCCTGCTACGTCGGATACGATAGCTTTATCATAGCCGAGCAATCTATTCAAAAGCGAACTTTTGCCCGTATTGGGCTTTCCGCAAATGGCGACTGTAACGCCCGATTTTATCTTTTTACCCGTCGCGTAGCTTTTTAGCAGCTTTTCCAAACGCTCTTTAACGGGATATAACGCCGTTTTTAATTCGTCTACGTGCTGTTCTTCTACGTCTTCTTCGGGATAATCCACCGAAACGTCTATTCCAGCAAGCATGGTAGTCATTTCGTCTTGCAGCTCTCGCACGAGCGACGAAAGCTTTTCGTTATACAGAAGATACCCTGCCTTAACTTCCGCGTCCGATTCGCCGTTGATCATATTCGCTACGCCTTCGGCAGAAGAGAGTGAAAGCTTGCCGTTGAGAAAGGCGCGTTTGGTGAACTCCCCGCGCCCCGCGCTTTTTGCGCCGTGGAGAAAGGTTTGCTTTAAAATACCGCGCGCAACGTTTTCACCGCCGTGACAATGGAATTCTACGATATCTTCCCCCGTATAGCTTGCAGGCGCGCGGAAATACACGCAAAGCCCGAAGTCGGTAAAATTACCGCCGTCGATATTGCCTGCGTACATACGGTACGGCGTAAAATCTTTTACCGCCGTTTTCCCCGCAGGGGTAAACATTTTTTCCGCAATGTTAAGCGGGTCTTTTCCGCTGATACGGATAATCGCCACGCCCCCTTTACCTGCGGGCGTCGCTATCGCCGCAATATTCTCTTCCAACATAGGAAAAACTCCTTCTCGTATAACGTACGATTATATCTCTATTCTATTATAGCACACAAAAAAAACGGTGTAAACCGTTTCTAACCTTTTTTGCATAAAAAAAGACGGAAATTATAAGTTTTTCTTATTTTCCGTCTTTGCTTTTCTTTATTCAAAAAATTCGTCGTCCGTTGGCTTATTTTCCTTAGATTTCTCCGTTTCCTTCGTTTGGCTTTCGCCGTTAAATTCCGCAAACGGTTCTTCCGCAGGTTGGGTAGAATTTTGGGTGGAATTTTGCGGCGGCGTATACGGATTTGCGTAAGGATTGCCGTAGGGATTAGGATACCCGTACGGGTTTTGATATTGCTGACGGCTACGCATATACGCTTCGCGGCGAGCGCGGATATACGCTTCGTAATCGATAGCTTTACGCTTTCTTATCACGAAAATAATGATAAATCTCGATAAGGGCACGAACAGCGTTAAAAACGAAAGAATCATATAATTTTTGGGTACGTAACGGCGAAGAATACCCATAATCAAAACCAGCATGAATATTTCGTAGACAAGCTGACAAATGGAATAGATATATCCGCCTAAATCGTAAAAGCGTTCTACGCCCAAGCTAAATCCCGTCAAGCCCGTCCAGTAGGGAACGAACTGTTCGCTCATTTGCGGCGCGCCGTGCGTTGTGTACAGGTAAATTTCCGCGGCGATAATCGTTGCGCCGAACAGCGTGGTGATAATTTGCAAAATCATGGCGTATACGCCCGTACGCTTGATTTTTTGTCCGAAAAATTCGCACGTGCCAGCTAATTTTCCCATAAACCAAATATTGACGAACGGGATAAAGGCGGTAAAGCACGCCTTCATATTCCGTCTTTTACCCATGGCGTACAGCCCTATGCCTTGCAGGATAAACAGCGCCGTCCAAATGGCAAACGCCGTCAATAAGCCGCCGAAAAGTCCCGTCGGGATATCCGCCCCGAACATCAAAAATATATTCGCAAAACCGTTATATAAACCGTGAATTTCCATACGTTTTCGCCGAACGCGTCGGCATTACTCCTTGATTATTCGTATTCCACTTGCAATAAGGTCAAGCCCTTTGCCGGCATAGTCTTTCCAAGTAAATCCCGTCTGCCGCTTTCATAGGCAAGACGTAAGCTTTCTTCCGTCCTTTTTTCTTCGGACAAATCAAGCAATTCTCCCACCATTGTGCGGACCATGTTATACAAAAATCCGTTGCCCGTAACGTAGATATCGATACAGCGTACACCAAAGCGCAAAACTTCTTCTATTTCAACGCTATACACCGTGCGCACCGTCGTTTTGACGGACGAGCCCGACGCGCAAAACGCTTTGAAATCGTGCTCCCCTTCCAACAACCGCGCGTTTTTTTGCAAAACGTCTAACGGCGCAGCCGTTTCTACGCGGACGGCGTACCGCTCTAAAAGCGGCATTTCCCGTTTGCATACGTACAGACTGTATTTATACGTTTTGCGCTTTGCGCTGCGGTTACAGCAAAACGTTTCGTCCGCCGCTCTACCGTCCAGCACCCGAACGTCCTTGGGCAAAAACACGTTAAGACAGTCGGGCATTTTTTCAGGCGGAACGCTGCATTTCAAATCAAAATGACAAGGCTGACCCGCGGCGTGAACGCCTGCGTCCGTCCTACCGCTTGCGGTGATATTCACCTTTGCATGCAAAGCGTTTTCCACGGCGTTTTCCAAAACTTCCTGCACCGAAAGCGCGTTTTTTTGCCGTTGCCAGCCTGCATATTGCGTACCGTCGTACGCAACCGTCAATACGTATCGCATAGCCACTCCTTATATAATTGCGGGGATAAATTGCCCCATGACAACCACGCCAACCAAGCACGCGGTGCAAAGGACAAACGCCACAATATCCCGCCAAGTAAAGGTGAGTTTTTTATATTTCGTACGTACCTTACTTCCCCAGTAACAACGAGCGTCCATGGCGTCGCCAAGTTCATCCGCGCGACGGAACGCGCTAATCAAAAGCGGTATCAAAATAGGCACGATTGCCTTAATCCGTTTGAATAAGCCACCCGTTTCAAAGTCCGCGCCGCGCGCTTTTTGCGCGTTCATAATCCGTCCCGTTTCGTCCGTGAGAATGGGGATAAACCGCAAGGCTATGGACATAATCAACGCAAGCTCGTGCACGGGAAAACGTACCCATTTTAAGGGGGTAAGCAGGCTTTCAATGCCGTCAGTAAGGGAAACGGGCGTGGTGGTCAGCGTTAAAATAGCCGAGCTAAGCACCAAAAGCACTAACCGTACCGCCAAAAATACCGTAAAGTACACCGCTTCGTAAGTTAAAAACGAGCCTTCCCAAAGCGGCGTCTTACCGCGATAGAAAAATAAATTGAGCAGCGCCGTAAACGCCAACAGGAATAAAATGGCTTTTACCGAGCGGAACAAACTGCTTACGGGAATTCTCGAAAATACTGCCACCAAGCAAAATACCGCCGCAAGCGCCGCTAAGGCGTAAAAACTGTTTGCCAGAAATACGGCTACGATATAAACGATTAAAAAGAGTATCTTCGTGCGCGGATCGCATTTATGCACGAAGGAGTTGGCAGGATAGTACTGCCCAAACGCTACTTCACGCATGACACGCTCCTTCCGATAACGCGGTGGAAACGTACCGTAACGTATTTTTAACAAAGCTATCCGTTGTAAAATCGCTGGGGATAACCACGCCCTTTTCGCGCAAAAGCGCGGTCAGTTTTGCCGTAAAAGGAATATCCAAGCCCGAACGACGTATCAGCGTTTCGTCGGCAAATAGCGTTTTCGGCGTATCCGCCGCAAGCACCTTTCCGTCGCCAAACACCGCTGCGCGGTTGCAATTTTCGGCAATTTCGTCCATATCGTGCGAGACGATAAGCACCGTTTTACACCATTTTTGGTGTATCGTGTGCAACAGCGACATAATTTCTTCTTTCCCCAACGGGTCAAGTCCTGCGGCAGGCTCGTCCAAAATGAGAATTTCGGGTTTCGTGACGATAACGCCTGCGATAGCGACGCGCCGTCTTTGTCCGCCCGACAAATCAAACGGAGATTTGTCTTTGACTTCTTCATAGCACAGCCCTACCGTTTCCAACGCGTCTTTCACCGCCGCCGTGATTTCGTCTTCTTGCAGCTCTTTTACAAAATTCCGCAACCCAAAAGCCACGTCTTGAAAGACGGTTTCGGCAAACAACTGATATTCGGGGTATTGAAAAACCATACCCACTTTCTTTCTAAGCTGCCTAAAATCGGTGTTTTTATCCGTAAGATCGTACCCGTTGACGGTGAGCGTCGTTTGCGGTATAGGTTTCCCTTTTTTGGGCTTATATTTTTTTTCCGCCGTCGGCAATTTTAAAAGCGCGTTAAGGTGCTGCACAAAGGTAGATTTTCCGCTGCCCGTGTGTCCCAAAATACCAAAAAAGTCACCGCTATACACGTGCAAATCCACTCCGTCAAGAGCGTGCGTTTCAAACGGCGACGACGGATTGTAGGTATATGAAAGATTTTGACAAACAATCTCCCCAACGCCGTCTTTGGACGTAGGGTTGCTTGCGGCAGTTTCCGTTTCCGCGGCGATATCCGCGCGCTTTTCTTGCAACAGCGCAAGGATATTTTCCGCCAAATCTTCTTCGTAAAACCCATCTTCTATTTGCAAGCCACCTGCTTGCAGCTCACGGCAAATACGGACGGAACGGGGTAGCGCAAGCGAGCATTTACGCAAAGCTCTTTCGTCTTGTAATACGTCCTGCGGTTTGCCCTGCATGACGATTTTTCCGTGATCCATAACGATTGCCCTATCGGCAATAAGCGCTTCTTCGGGAAAATGCGTGATGAGTAAAACGGTGATGTTTTCTTCTTTATTCAAACGGGTAACGACGTCGATAACTTCCTTTCTTCCGCGCGGGTCGAGCATGGCGGTGGATTCGTCCAAAATCATAATTTTGGGTTTCAAAGCCAACACGCCCGCGATAGCAACACGCTGTTTTTGACCGCCCGAAAGTCGGGTCGTCGTCGAATGGCGATATTGCTCCATACCCACCGCGTTTAAGGCAAAATCGATACGTTTGCCGATTTCTTCACGG
Organism: Clostridia bacterium; assembly: GCA_017626305.1. Taxonomy (GTDB): domain Bacteria; phylum Bacillota; class Clostridia; order Christensenellales; family Borkfalkiaceae; genus Scatosoma. The sequence continues at coordinate 62,899 of JAGAIW010000028.1, read as the reverse complement.
GGCAAGCCGACGTTTTCCGGTCCAAACGCTACGTCGTCTTCGACGATAGACGCCACCGTTTGATTGTCGGGGTTTTGAAAAACGATACCCACGCTTTTACGGATATTAAACAGGTTTTTTTCGTCCGTAGCGTCCATACCCAAAACGGTGATTTTACCGCTATCCGGCGTAAGCAAGCCGTTACTTAAACGGGCAAGGGTGGATTTACCGCTGCCGTTATGTCCAAGCACGGCGACGAACTCCCCTTCTTCGATAGACAAATCGACGCCGTCGAGCGCAAACGACGTATCGGACGCAAACAATTTGTCTGCGCCGTCATTCGTTTCCGTATAGGAAAAATGTACTTTTTCAAATGCAATAGCCGTCATTTCAACACTCTGTTACGTATATTATACCAAATAATTTTATTAAATACAATGAAAATACGGTGAAATAATGTGTAAGTTTGGTTAAGTAGTTTAAGCAAACGTTTTTGTGGAATACGTGCCGTCCTGCTTTAACGTAAGCATAACCGTGCCGTGAATATCCGTACGGTACGTTTGTACGTTACAGGTAAGCAGCGTTTGCAAAACGGTCAGCGACGGGTGATTATAAGCGTTATGCTTTCCGCAAGAGATTACCGCCGTTTCCACGCCAAGATACTTCACGAAAGTTTCGCCCGTTGCGTTTTCCGAGCCGTGGTGAGATACTTTGAGAATTTCCGTATCCGTGATATCAATATCCTTTTTACCTAGCCCGTTTTGGTATTCTTGAATAATCGCCGTTTCTACGTTTGCGCTGATATCGCCTGTAAATAAGGCGCTCGTGCCGTGATAATCCAACCAAATCACACAGGAATCGTCGTTGGACGAACGGTCGGTATCAGGCTCAGCCGTGTGCGGATAGAGAAAGGCAAGGGTATACGGAAAGCGTGCGTTTGCGCTTGTCAACGTGATTTCCCTACGGGAAAATTCTTTTGGACAGCCTTCGCGTTGCAAGGCGGCGTAAAACGCCTTATACGCTTTATAATCGGCGGTATCTTCTTTACCGTCCAAGGCCACCGAGGGCAAAAATGCCCGTTTGACCTGTTTACAGGCAAGCACTTCCGCCAAGCCCCCACAATGGTCTGCGTCGGCGTGCGTTGCCACTAAATAGTCAATCGTTTCTATTTGGAGCGCGTTTATGTAACGGAGCAACGCCAAGTTTGCGTCTTCCGTACCGTCGCCGCCGTCGATAAGCATCACCTTACCGTCAGGCAACTCTACGAGCGTGGCGTCGCCCTGTCCCACGGAAACGTAATGTATGCGCAGTTCTCCCGCGCCGCGTTTGGCTACGCTGGGTAGCATGACGTAATATTTCCACCCAAACGGCTGCACAAACAGCCCGAGCACCGCGATTGCCGCCAACATACACACGCCAACGATAAGCGCCACAAGCTTATACTTGCGTACCCGTTTTTCCGTTTTTTCCTTTTCCGCCGCAAAGCCCATTAGTCTTCTAATTTACGGTTTTCCGTCTTATTGATGATATCCAAAATTTCCGCTAACGCGCTGCCGTCGTAATCTTCAATACGCCCTGCATCGGCAAGCGTGGAGATATTCGCGTCCAGCGGCATACGCGCGGTGACGGGAATACCGTATTCTTCCGCAATAGCGCGCGCTTTGCTATGACCGAATACTTCTATCTTTTTACCGCAATCGGGGCAGGTTAAATAGCTCATATTTTCTACAAGCCCCAGCACGGGGATATGCATCATATTCGCCATATTTACCGCTTTTTCCACGACCATTTTCACCAAATCCTGCGGCGTCGTTACGATAACGATACCGGCAATAGGAATACTTTGGAATACGGTAAGGGGTACGTCGCCCGTTCCCGGGGGCATATCGATAAACAGCAGGTCTAAATCCTTCCAAATCACGTCCGTCCAAAACTGCAAGACCGTCCCCGAAATGACCATACCGCGCCAAACCACGGGCGTAGTATTTTCATCTAACAGCAAATTCATGGACATGAGCTGCATTCCCGAAGGCGAAAGCACCGTGTCAATCCCTTCTTCGCTGCCCGTTGCTCTATCGTTAACGCCGAACATATGGGGAATGGACGGACCCGTGATATCGGCGTCCATAATCCCTACGGACATTCCTTGCTTACGCGCAAGGCTTGCAAGCAAAGACGTGGTAAGCGATTTTCCCACGCCGCCCTTACCGCTGACGACGGCAATTACTTTTTTGATAGACGAATTTTTATGCGGCTGTTTTAAAAAACTTTCTTTTTTGCGCGAATCGCAATTCGCTGAACAGCTTGAACAATCGTGCGTGCAATTTTCTGACATATTCATTTACTCCTTTAAAATTCAAAGAATATTATAAACCTTTACGTATTTTTTGTCAATGCATTTGCCTTAATGAATAAGAATTTTGGCTTTTTTTGGAAAAAAGAACGGTTTCTTTTATTCCTTATAACGATAATCCCCCTAAAAAACAGGTAAAAACGGTTGCTTTTCAAAAATAAATGTTGTATAATATAAAAGCTGCGCGTGGGTGGGGAGTTAGCGGCACCCTGTATCTGAAATCCGCTATATCAGAGCCGACCGCCTTTCTCGACGAGACGTATGGAAGGCCGCGCGCCGTAAGGAACGTTGATAGCAAGGTCTTATGCAACGCAATGCCGTGAACCGTGTCAGGACGGGAACGTAGCAGCACTAAGCGGATTGTTTGCGTGTGCCATAAGGTAGCTTTGCAGGAGTAACCTGCGGCGTTTACGCTTCGGTGCGTTTCGGCAAAAAAGGCTCGCGCAGTTTTTTTTATAGCCATTACGGAGCGAATTGAACCTGCCCAAAACAAGTCTTTTTGCCCCTTTAAGGCTTATCGTCATTACAATACATACAGTATTGTTGCTTTCTCTGCGCCTCAAATCATTCAAAAATACTTTGTTTTGGGTGCAGAGCAATTTTCAGCAACCGAATTTACAGTTATGCAAGGAGAAAGACGCAGCTAAACCTAAATGGTTTAACAAGGCTTTCGACGAAGCAGAACACAAAATTCGGCGCTCAAAATCAGGTTTAACTCATTCCGTAATGGCTATCAAAAGACCGTCAAAGCTTTTTCGGCTTGGACGGTCCATTTATATATAAGCGAAAAAGCGTCCTTTCCGCCGATAAAAACAGTATCGGCAACAAGGCGTTTTTTTATACTTTATTTTTTCTTTTCTTTCTCGGGCGTTTCTTCTTTGATGGCTTTAATATCTAATCCACCCAGTTTTTCGTCCCCGAACACCACGCCCCGTTGCAAACTTGCAAAGCCGTACTTTTCCCGTAGCTTTGCCACGGCGTTTTCCGCGCGCTCCTTTTTATCGTAGCTTTCTCCGTCCACGGCAGGCGCAATCGTGAGTTGTCGAACGTTATAATCAAACCCCGAAACGGTAACGCCAAGCATACGCACCTTCGCCCCAAGCGGATAATGCTGACAAAACAACGCATACGCCGTACGGGCGATATCGCCGCAAAGCGCGGTGGGCGTAACCTTGGTTTGCACCGTCATATCTTCCATTCGTTCGTTTCTAACGACGATATGTACGGTGCTTGCCCTACCTACGTCCGCTTCGCGAAGTCTTGCCGCGACGCTTTCACTAAGGGCGTACAGCCAACGCTTAATCTCTTCCCTATCCGTCACGTCTTTGGCAAGCGTCGTAGAATTGCCTATCGATTTTAAGTCTTCCTTTTTCTTTTGCCATTTCACGGGCTCGTCGTCTTCACCGCGAGCGTACATTCGTACCTGCCTACCCCGTTTTCCTAAAAAACGGACGAGCAGGGCTTCGTCTGCCGCCGCCAAATCGCCTATCGTATGAATACCAAGCTCGTGCAAAGTACGCTCCGTTGCGCCGCCGACAAGCCAAAGATTAGAAACGGGCAAGGGGTATATTTTTCGGCGGAAATCCGTCTTAGATATCACCGTTACCGCGTCGGGCTTTTTGAGTTCAGACGCAAGCTTAGCAAACACCTTATTAAAGCTGACGCCGACGGAAACGGTAAGACCTAGCTCTTTTTTGATTTCCGCGCGTATACGCTGCGCGATTTGTTCGCCGTTGCCAAAGAGCTGTACGCTTTCGGTGACGTCCATGGCGCACTCGTCAATACTGCACTCTTCTATCTTTTCGGTGTACCTGCCGTAGATTTCCTTGACCATGCGAGAGTAACGCTTATATTCGGAAAAATGGGACGGCACGCAAAGGACATGCGGACATTTTTTCTTAGCCGAATACACCGTTTCCGCCGTCTTGATACCAAACTTTTTCGCTTCTTCGTTTTTGGCTAGCACGATACCGTGACGCTGTTTGGGATCGCCGCAAACAATCAACGGTTTACCCGCGTATTCGGGAAAGAGCGCAATCTCTACGGACGCGAAAAAATTATTCAAATCGGAATGTAAAATCACCCGTTCTCGATTTGGCATGCTTACTCCTTTATTCCCGAAAGATAACGACTAATGGCGTGCGCCGCAACGTTGCCTTCCCCTACCGCTTTGGCGTACTGATAGGGTCTTCCCGTACAATCGCCTGCGGCGTAACAGCCGACAAGGTTGGTTTGCATATCGCGCGACACTTCCACGTGCCCGTCCTGCATGGCTACGCCGCCCACGAGTACGGCAGGCGAAACCGTTTCACGCAGCATAAACACCCCGTCGACGGAAAGCTCTTTATCGGTAAAGAGTATCTTTTCCACGCGTTTTTCTCCGACGATTGCCTTGGGCATTTTTTTGATAATTTCCACGTTTTCCAAAGCGATATCCACGTCCTTATACATGGCGATAAGGTAGACCTTTTTTGCAAAGCCCGCCAAAAACGCCACTTCGTGTTCCAAGCGTTTGGACGTACAAAGTACGGCTACCGTTTTGTCCTTATATAAAAATCCGTCGCAGGTGGCGCAATAGCTCACCCCGCTGCCGACGAACTCCGTTTCGCCGTCAATTTGTTTCACTCCTTCTACGCCGCAAGCCAACAAAACGGTTTTACCTTCGTAGTAATTGCCTTCCTGCGTGGCTACGCCAAACTTGTCGGACAAAGGGTACACGCCCATAGCGCGTTCGTTTGTAATCGTGATATTCGCCGCGGCAAGCTGCGCGCGCAACGCGTCGCAAAGCGTTTGACCGCTGACGTCCGAAAAACCGGGATAGTTGTGTATTTTTTCTGCTTTGGATATCTTTTCGCTGAGCGCGTCCGTGCCCAAAATCATAAAACTTTTTCCGTTTGCTTGTAGCGTAAGCGCGGCGGAAATGCCTGCCATACCGCTGCCGATAATCATGCAATCTACCATTTTTTTTCTCCTTATTATTTAGTATAACACAAATTTATAAAAAAAGAAAGTCTTTTATAGAAAAATCCGCCCGTTTCTACGGGCGGAATATTTTTCATTTATTACAGGTAAAGTCGGTGGATTGCGCCGCGTTGGGCTTTCTGCCCACCTTGGTATTATCTTCCCGTCTGTTTTGCAATTCTTCCACAGGGCCGGGGGCTACTTGATAGCGATAGTCTTGCCCTTTGCGGCAAATATAATTTTCTATCACACAATGGGACGGAACGATTTGCGTGGTGGGATTTGTAATTTCTTGGAAACGGAAAAAGTCCGCGTCGTCGGGTAAATCTTTTATCTTTTGATAGTCTTCCTTGACGGACGTAAATTGCACCGTACTGCCCAAAATATTGCGCACGTAGTCGATATTTTCGTGCAAAAAGATGGGTTCGGGAAATTCGCCGTCGGGGATAACTTCCTGCCATTCTTTCTTTTCGTACTTCTTCAAAAGCTCTGCCGCTTTATGCAAATGCGCAATTTCAAACGACAGGTTCTCTTCCCAAAACTTCTTGATACGGCGGTCGGTTTCCGTCATATAGCACGACCAGTAGAGATAGCATTCGCAATATTCGTGCCACAAGAGCATTTCCAGCCAAGTAGCGTTGGCGTCCATTAACGATTCGTACTGTGTAACGTGTTCTTCTTCCACAAGCGCAATTTCTTGATACAGCTTACGCCCCATATCCGAACAAGCAAAGTTGGTAATATTCATATAATAGTTCATGGTTTGCTGTTCCGCCGCCGTAATAATCATGGTGGACAGCACCGTTTGCTTATCCGCTTTTTTCGCGTTAATGCCATAGCGCACGTTATCCATGGGGTAACGGTGATGGGAAATGGTCGGTCTGCCCGGCATGATTTCCGTGTATCTACCTACTAACCATTCGGCGTATACCCCCTGTTCCATTTCCAAAAGGTTAGCGTAGCGGTATAAGTGGTCAAAATCTTCCAAAAGCGCAAAATCCAACGCCTTTTTCACGTTGCAATCCTTTTCGCGTTTGGCAAGCTCGGCGGTCAAGTCGACGGCGAGCTGTTCATAGCCGATCGTATGCTCTAACGGCGTTTCGTTGCAGGGTTTGAGCAAGGATATTTTCAGCTGCTGTTGTTTTTCCACTTCACGCGCCAAGGCGATATCGCGACGCAAATCGTTATTGTCCGTATGACGGGCAAGCTGATGAGAGAACCAGTTGGCTTCAAATTCCGTACCGTTCATTAAAATGATACGCGTTTTGGTATAGGGATCTACTTCCCGTTTATCATACGGCTTTGGATATAACTGCCGCCAGTTTTGCAGGGCGTTTTCAATAGACGTGGGTTTTTCTTTAAATGGATTCATTTGAGCATCTCCTTTTTGCAAGCTTTCTAAATTAGAGTATGCCCCAACGCCATTTTTTGTATACTTATAAAAAAAAGAAGAGATTTTTACTTCTCTTCTTCTTGCATTTGATTTTCTTGTTGGTATTTGGTAAGACGTCTGAAAAACACGACGGTAAACGGGATAGCAAATAAGAACGCGCAAATATCCGAAACCGATTGACAGCATTGTACGCCAAACAGTCCCATGGCGGCAGGTAAAATGAGTACGGCCGGTATATAGAACAAGCCCTGTCGGGACACGGATAATATCGCCGCAACCGCTTTATTGCCCACTACCTGAGAAGTAACGCTTATCATAAAGTTGACGGGCAACAGCGGCATGCAAAGGCATTGTAATCGAAGCGACACTCTACCGATTTCGGCAGCCGCGGGAGATTCTTCCAAGAACGCGTTCATGATTTGCGGCGCAAAGATAAAGCAAACGGTGGCGAAAACGACCATAAGCGAAGTGGCAAATCCCAGCGTAAAGAGATACGCCGAGCGCACTCTATCAAACCGTTTTGCGCTGTAATTATACCCCAAAACAGGCTGATAGCCTTGCCCGATACCAAGCGAAATGGAAAACGCCAGCATGAATACCTTTTGCACCACGCCAAGCGCAGCCAAAGCGCCTTCGTACGGCTGCACCGCCCAGTTGAGCATAACCGAGCAAAGGCTGGCAAGGATTTGCCGACAAAAGGACGGGAACCCCGTCGCCATGACGTCAAGGTATATTTTGATATTGCGCGAAATGGACGCAAAACGAATACGCACAATCGTCTTCCCCGAAAGGAATAAAAACAGCAAAATACAAAAGCTGAGTATTTGGCTTGCGCAGGTAGCTACCGCCGCGCCCGTCATGCCCATATTCACCCCGAAAATCAGCAACGGGTCAAGCGCAACGTTGACGACCGCGCCCGTAATTAAGCCCACCATGGATAAAACGGCTTTTCCTTCCGCGCGCAATACGTTATTCAGCACGTAAGAACCGCACATAAACGGCGCGGCAAGTAAAATGTACAGCGTGTATTCTCTTGCGTATTCTAGCGTGGTTTTTGCCCCGTCTAATTCTTGCGGAGCGCCCAAAAGCTGTAACAGCGGCGTTAAAAAGAGCAAGCCAAATATCGTAATCAACAAACCGATTACGCCAACGGCAAAAAACGACGAAGACGCTACTTCGTCCGCCGCCTTGCGCTCTCTTGCGCCAAGCAAACGGGAAACGATACTGCCGCTACCCATACCAAACGTAAAGCCGATGGCTTGAATGATAGACATTAACGAAAGCACGACGCTGACTGCGCCCGTAGCGCGTTCCCCTAAGCCCGACACGAAAAAGGTGTCGACAAGGTTATACAGCGACGTGACCATCATATTGAGCATGGTGGGTATTCCCAAGCCGATAACAAGGCGCGGAATACGCGTTTGCGTCATTTTAATAAATTGTTTCTTTTCCATTTCCGCTGTAAGAGCGTCGTCTTTGGTAAGTACTTCTTCTTTCATAACTCTATTATTATACTCTTATTTTTTACATTTTGCAAGTTTTGCGACAAGCGGATAAGAAAATATTTTATTTTTTATCTATTTGTAAACGTCTACAACACCTATAAAGCGGTTGCTTTTTCCAAATCGAAGTGGTATAATAGGCGTATGAAAGACAAGAAGACACAATCTATATCCCGTTTCAAAATACAATTTTCCAAGGCAATGCGTTGGCTGTTTATTGCCGTTATTGCTCTTTGCATTATCAGCGCGGGCGTGTCCGTTTGGCGGATTATACAATACGGCGTCAACGGATTTACCGACGTGATTAAGTATCCCTTCTTAATTGCGATATGCTTATTCGGCGTCGTGCTCGTCATTTGCATTATGGCAAAATCACAATACCTTGTAGACGATACCTATCTCATTTTACAGTACGGGTTTATCAAAAGCCGCTTTAAAGCGTCGGAAATTACGTCTATCGTGCAGGACACGGATAAAAAGAAACTGCAAATCTATTTTGGACAAGAGCAGTTTATCGCCGTCAACGTCCATTCCGACTGGTTTGAAGAGCTTGTTCGGGCGTTGCTGAAAATCAACCCTACTATCGATTACAGTTTTACCTTTTCGGATAACAACGACGACAAATAAGTAAAAACGCAAGCGTTTCACGCTTGCGTTTGTTTTTACTCCGTCATACCTGCGGTTGACGATTGCGTGGTAGAACTGTCCATGTTCCCCGAAGAAGTACTGTTGTCCATGCCGCCGCAAGCCCCGAAAGCAAGGCACGCGCTGACTAAACAAGCGCCGATAAAAGCAATCAATCTCTTTTTCATACTGCCACTCCTTTGATTATCATAGCAAACAAAAACTCACCGTATTCGCTTGCACGAATATGGTGAGCCATTTTTTTACTTTTTATACCTTAGTACGGACCGAAGGTGTTTTTCGTTAACGTATACGTAATCGTTGTCTCTACGCTGTCCGTTCCGTCGGATATAACCGCTTTAACGTAAAGGTCGCTGCTCTCATCAAAGAACGCGCTACCGTCCGTCTTAATCGTCAGCGTATACGTACCGTTTGCGTTTTTCGTTAAAGAAATCGCGCTTGCCACGCTTTTTAATTCCGTCGTAAAGCTCCATTCCAGCGTATACGTTACTTCTCCCAACGTTAAGCTGCCCGCAAACGTTCTCGTATCGCCGATTTCCAAAGCTTCGCCTTCATACGTTTCCAAAAGCTTTGCTTTTGCCGCATTCAAATCCGACTTCGTCGTATCCGAAGAACTATCTTCCGAAGAGCTATCTTCCACAGAACTGTCTTCCACAGAACTGTCTTCCAAAGAGCTATCTTCCGTGGACGAGTCTTCGGTAGACGATTGTTCCACGGACGAAGTTTCAGACGAAGATTGCTCAACCGACGAAGAAACGCCGCCGCAACCAACACACAAACCGAGCGCCATAACTAAGCTTAATAAAGAAATAAGTAATTTTTTCATGATTTTTCCCTGTTTCATATTTATATTTATTGCTTTTATTATATCATAGGTAAAATACATTGTCAAGCTTATTTTTTAGGTTTATTTTAACATTTTTGTTTTTACAGTTTCCCGTTTCGCATAAGCCCGTTTCATTCTCTCTATATTGCTTTCTTGTCGACCATTCGGCGTAACGCGCCTATCCCTTATTTTTCTAAACGCAAAACGCCTTCAAGCGGAGTCAAGCCCCAAAGGTCGGCAAGCCCTTTTAAGATTTCGTCAGGGATAACGTTGACGACGTGACCGAGCGAAAGCATATAAATTTGCGCCGTCTTTTCCACCGTTTCAATCAGCCCGAACGCTTCGTCCATCGTCTTGCCCGTACCGTAAATACCGTGATTCGTCCAAACGACCAAACGGAAGGTTTTCATCTTTTCCGCCGTTGCTTGACCGATTTCGTTCGTGCCGCAAACCATACAGGGCAACACCCCTACGCCGTCGGGGAATACGACGATACATTCGGTATTCGATTGCCAAAGCTTATGCGTAAATTCCTTTTCATCCGTCGAACAAACGGTGTTCATTGCAATCGTATACGTCGGATGCGAATGCATTACGACTCTATGCGCAGGGTCAACGGACAATCTTGCGATATGGCTCATCATGTGCGCAGGGAATTCGGACGTAAATTTACCGCCGTCTTTGTACCCCCACAAAAGCTCCGCCGTCGTACCGTCTTTTGCAATTCTTACGATACCTAAATTCGTTTCGGGGTCTTTATCCACGTTCTTAAAATACTTACCCGTACCCGTTACGATAAAGATTTTACCGATTAAGGCGCTTGCGTCAAAGCCCGTAGGAATCGTGCGGATTACTTTCGTAACGTCTATGTATTCAGCGACTTCCTTTTCGTCGAGCAAGTAACTAATATTCCCGCCGTTTCTTTCGTCCCAGCCTTGTCTATACATGTTTGCCGTTATTTCGCGCATTTCCATCATAAAAGGCGCGGTTAAAATGTCTTTTTTCATGCGTTTATCTCTCCTTTCTTATTTGACTATCAAACTTTTCTACTTCTTCAAACCAGTCGTCTTGCATGCCTTGACGAGCCAGATATTCTTCCCATACGTCCCCCATGGGCATTGTTTTGAATTTTTCGTTTACATACATAATTTTCGTGAAATTGTTTTCGTTTTGCAATTTCTTCAATTCTTCGCTTGGCATAAGCAACGCGAAAAGCAACGCTTTTTGCATGGAACGCACGCCCGTCACCCATGCGGACAGTCTATTGATACTTGCGTCGAAATAATCCAGTCCGATTATCACCTTATCTTCCGCGTTATTTCTCACGATTTCTTTCGCAATTTCTTTGAGTTCGTCATCCAAAATCACCACGTGATCGCTATCCCAACGAACGGGACGGGACACGTGCAACGCAACCTTATCGTAAAATGCCAAAAGCGACGGGATTTTATCCGATACGACTTCCGTCGGGTGATAATGCCCCGTGTCTAAAAGACAGCAAATTCCCGCCTTTGCCGCATAATTTTGATAAAATTCGTTATTCCCTACCGTGTAGCTTTCAATTCCTATCCCGAACACCTTACTTTCTACCGCAGGAATTACCCATTCCTTGTCGTAATCTTCGAGCATTTCGTCCAAGGACTTTTTCAAGCGCAAACGGGGCGAAAGGCGATCCGCAGGGATATCTTTATATCCGTCGGGAATCCAAATATTCACAAGACAAGGACTGCCCATGGCTTTACCCATTTCCGCTGCAATTTTTAAGCACGCCTTGCCGTGTCTTACCCAAAACGCACGCGTTTCTTCGTCGGGCGACGAAAGCGACAGCCCGTCTTTCATTTTCGGGTGCGCAAAGAACGTCGGATTAAAATCCACGCCGTCAAGACCGAGCTTTTTTGCGAGATTTACCCAAGGCTCAAAATTTTTATATTCATACGCGTCGCGGTCAATCTTGCCTTTATCTTCACCGAGAAACGCATAACTTGCGTGGACGTTGATGCGTTTTTTCCCCGGCATTAACGAAAAGGCTTTTTCGATATCCGAAAAGAGTTCTTCGGGCGTTCTTGCGCGCCCCGGGTAATTTCCCGTCGTTTGAATACCGCCGTCTAACGAATCGCTACCGTCAAAACCGATAACGTCGTCGCCTTGCCAACAATGTACGCTAACGGGGATTTTTAAAAGCCTTTCTAACGCTTTTTCAGTATCAACGCCGTATTTTGCATATATCTTTTTCGTTTCTTCGTATCTGGTCATATCGTCAATTCTCCTATCCCAAAAGATTTTTTTATTATTTTTCTACCTTTTTGTAAGTTTTCTATCTCTCCGCCCACAAGCATTTGCGCGAACAGGTTGCCAATCGCCGTGGCTTCCGTCGGACCGGCAACGATTTTCTTTCCCGTATATTTTGCCGTCAATTCATTCAAAAAACCATTCTTACTGCCACCGCCGATAATATTCAGCGTATCGTATTTTTCACCCGTCATTTCTTCCAAGGCTTTCAAAGAACGCGCGTAATCTTTTGCCAAATTGTTAAAGATACAATACGCCGTTTCTCCAACGGAAAGCCTTCTTCCGACTGCGCCGTGAATTTCGTCTATCATACTCTTCGGCGCAAAAAAACGATTGTCGTTCACATCTATTTCGTCTTGGATAGCGTTCGTTCTCGCCAACTCTGCCAACTGCGCAAACGAATACTCGTCCTTTAACTCGTGACGGACTTGTTGAATCATCCAAAGCCCCATAATATTCTTTTGAAAACGAAAACAATATTCGATACTGCCTTCGTTGGAATATCCCGACGCCATTGCTTTTTTATCCGTATGCGCCCGTTCTTGTTCTACCCCCAAAAGCGACCAAGTACCGCTTGAAATATACGGCGTCTTACCTTCCAACGGCGCTGCTAAGACCGCACTTGCCGTATCGTGCGTTGCAGGCAATACCACTTTCGTTTTATACCCTACGAAACGCGCTACCGCGTCCGTAAATTCCCCTACGAGCGTCGTCGGTTGCGATAAAGCGCCAAACAATTCCTTTTTATAGCCCAACGCCGATAAAATCTCTTCATCCCATTCATGGGTGAGCGCGTTTACCATACCCGTCGTCGTCGCGTTTGTGTATTCTTGCCTTTTTTCGCCCGTTAAGCGGAAATGGAAATAATCAGGCAACATTAAAAACGACTTTGCTTTTGCCATTCTACCCGTGATTTTGTCGTCAAAAAGCTGATAAACGGTGTTAAAGTTTGCAAAGCCTATTCCTGTTTTTTCATAGAGCTTTTCCAACGCAATTACGCTATGTACTTGCGGAATCGTCTTTTCCGTTCTTCCGTCGCGGTAACAATACACCCCGTCGATTAGCTGATCGTTTTCATCTAACAACGCATAATCTACGCCCCAAGTATCAATCCCAACCGACTGGGGAATTTTACCAAGCTCGCCCGCCCTTTTTAATCCGTTTAAGATTTCCTGAAAAAGCCGTTCGGTATCCCATTTCAAATGCCCGTTACTTTGCGCCGCGCCGTTTGAAAAGCGGTAAATCTCTTCCGTTTGCATGACGCCGTCTTTAAGCCAACCTATGATGTGTCTGCCGGACGACGCGCCGATATCAATCGCTAAATAATATTTTTCCATAATAGCTCCTTATTGATTTTTATTATATCACTTAAATTCTTTTTTGTCTATATATGTTCATTTTATTGACATATAATCATTTTTTTGATACAATACAAACATAAACAATCACAAATGAACACAAATAAGCAGGTAATCGTCTATGGTTTTAACCGAACGACAATCGAAAATTATAGAAATTCTAAAAAAAGAACACAGCGCAAACGTCAAATCTCTTGCAAAAGCGTTGTATGCAAGCGAAGCAACCATTCGGCGTGATTTGAGAGAGCTGCACTCTTTGGGGTTAGTGGAACGTAGCCATGGCGGCGCTATTCTGCCTAATAATACGAACGAAGTTTCCATTTATATACGAATGGTAAAAAACGCCAAGCTAAAACAAAAGATTGCGACGAAAGCGTTAGACGTAATTCCGCCCTTTGACAGCATTTTTATCGATAGTTCTTCCACCGCGCTCGCCCTTGCGGAAAGAATGGATTTAAGCTTTAAAACCGTTGTCACAAACAACTTGCAAACCGCGCTACAATTAACGAAAAAGCAAAACGTGCACTTAATTTTCGTTGGCGGAAATATCGGATACGGGGCAATATCCACAACCGGTAGTTGGACGGTACGACAAATAAAAGAATTTTCTTTTGATTTAATGATACTTTCCTGCACGGCGATTATCGACGAAGAAGTTTACGAACGCTCCCTTGAACAACGGGAAATAAAATTAGCGGCAATCCAACGCAGTAAAAAAAGAATCCTGCTTGCAGACTCTTCAAAATTTGCGGCAAAAGCCACTCATAAATTAGCCGATTTACAAGATTTTGACCTTGTTATTACGGAAAACTTTTGAAAAACAGTATAATAAAAGCTTTTGGAAATGTACTTTCCAAAAGCTTTTATTTTTTTCTTTTAAGCGTTACGCATTTGTAGCAAGCGCGCTCGTTGCGCAAATACCGCCGTCCGCTTTTACCGTCCAGAACGGTTTATCCCATTGACTAAAATCAATGTTCGCCGCAATAAACGTATCATACGTAGCGTATTCGCCGTGATGATTCGGGTTGAAGGCAGGCGCGCTTAACCCTACCTGCTTGTTAATGCCTGCGCCATAACAGTAAACGCCGTCTACCCGATTTCCCGTATAGTTTACGACACCGTTTTGGTAATACGCGTCACAATAAAATGCAAAGCCGCTAACTCCGCCGCATGCCGTATTGACCAACTCGTTATACTGTATCACGACGTTTCTCACCGTAGAATTATATTGCATTTGCGAAGCGATAACACTCGTTCTTCCTTCCCAGTCCGTACCAAAACTTACGGTTGTTCCACCGCTGGGTTTTGCTACCGTCGTTACGCTGATTTCAATATATACGTTCTTAACCAGCGCGTTCATATTCAATTTATTCGCAAGGAAACAGCTACCGTTGATTCGTGCGTTCGTAAACGCAAGATTTCTAATCGTACCGCTTTTAAAATAACTTCCCTTGTTTTATTCGTACGCATTAATCAACAAGATCCAGCCACTTCACTTCGTCGAAAGAAAGTTTCAGTTCCATCGCCTCGATATTATCGTATATTTGTTCCTTGGTAACAGGGCTAGAAAGCGCGCAAAGACTCATATCCTGCGAAAAAATCCACGCCAAAGCAACCTGCGCGACCTTCACACCTTTCTTCCTTGCAAGAATCTCACATCTGCGAAGTCTTTCAATATTTTGAGAGCAATAATACCCCTTAATCCCCGCATCATCCATAATCTTGTAGGCTTCTTCGGGTTTCTCACTGCTAAATGCGCCTGAGAAGAAACCGCGCGCAAGGCTTGAATAAGCAAAG
Organism: Clostridia bacterium; assembly: GCA_017626305.1. Taxonomy (GTDB): domain Bacteria; phylum Bacillota; class Clostridia; order Christensenellales; family Borkfalkiaceae; genus Scatosoma. The sequence goes on along the minus strand of JAGAIW010000028.1, from coordinate 47,796 downwards.
ACTGTTATACCTTTTTCAGCATACCAACGTCTTGCAGCCACGTTTTCAGGACCGGATATTGTTACACAAGGATCTGAAAACTTCGCGTCCGCAACCCACGGGTCGCTTACCTGCTCCGCCAAGCCAAAATTTGGACTGGATACCGTGAAGGGGAGCAAATTATGCTTTAAAGCATATTCGTTCGCTTCTTCTATTCTTTGATGAGTCCAATTCGAACCACCGAACGCCGCAATTTTACCTTCCTGATAAAGTCTATTCAGCGCTTCTACAATCATACCGACGGGCGCTTTGCGACTATCTCTATGCAACATATAAATGTCAATTTTATCAGTTTGTAATTTCTTTAAAGAGTCGTTTGCATCCGATAAAATATCGTAATCGGTTACTCTGTCGCGCCAAGCATTCGGGTGCGCGCCTTTGGTCAATATCACACACTTATCCCGATTATTTCTTGCCGCCATCCATCGGCCCATGATTTCTTCGCCGTAATGCGCAGCACAGTCAAACGTGTTAATTCCTGCGGAAAATACCGTATCTAGGAGTGCAAACGCCGCTTCTTCGTCTTGTTTGGTTGCATTGGGTGCAACTGCCGCAAACAGTTTGGGGGTGGCCGTCCCAAACACCAATCTGGATATATCTTTTTCTAACCCTTTAATCTTTATATACTGCATAAATACTCTCCCGTAATTTCAATATCCGCTTTTTATATTTTCTAAAGGCTAAACATCAATTCACTATATTTATCGGATTGCCCTCTAAATATTTCTTTACGTTGTCAATAGCAAAACGAATCAATCTTCTTCTCGTATCCAAAGCCGCCCAACTGATATGCGGTGTAATGAAACAATTCGGCGCGGTCAAAAGCGGGTTGTCCTTTTCAATCGGTTCTACCGCAACAACGTCCAAGCCCGCCCCAAGCACTTTACCGCTATGCAACGCGTCTGCCAAATCCTGTTCGTTAATCAAACCGCCTCTACTGTTATTGAGAATGATGACACCGTCTTTCATCTTGGCAATTGTTTCCTTATTTATCATATTGGCGGTGCTTTCCATCAACGGACAGTGCATACTGATCATATCCGAGCGCGCCAACAATTCGTCGAGCGACACGTATTCCACGCCCAACTTCAGCATATCTTCACTTTGATAATCGTCATAGGCAATCACGTTGACACCCATCGCCATACAAGCCGTCGCGACCGTTTTACCGATTCTACCAAGCCCGATTACGCCAAGCGTTTTATACTCTAATTCGTAAACGGGATAGTCCCAGAAACACCAATCCGTATCACTGCTTCTGCGCAATTTTCTAACCTCTTGGTCGTGATGTGCGATATGGTTGGTGATTTCCATCAACAATGCAACGGCGTGTTGACCGATTGCCTTACTGCCGTAAGAGGGAACGTTGGATACGAGGATACCGCGTTTTTTCGCTTCCACCAAATCAATTTTATTAAAGCCCGTTGCAATGACGGAAATATATTTGATATTGGGGCATTTCTCCAAAATTTCCTTATTAATTTCCCCTTTGTTGATTAAAACGATTTCCGCATCGCCGATGACGTTTGCGATTTCTTCCTGCGGAGTTTGGTGATAAATTCTCGTTTCGCCAAGTGTTAACAGCTCGCTCCAATCAATTTCGCCTTCAAATTCTCTGGGGGTATCTACAACCACAATTTTCATCCTTTCTACCGTCCTCTTATAATTCTTTCACACCGTCCAACATAGCGTTCAAACCACGCATGTAATAATCTCTGTCAACCGCCATCCATAAAACGTTGGCACCCATATCACGGTATTTTTTCGCTAAAATTTCATTGTCGCAGAAGATACCGCAAGATTTGTTGTATTTTTTACAGATGTCAAATACTTCTTGCACCGCTTTGTCCATAGTCTCACTGCCGATATTGGCAGGCGTGCCTACCATAACTGACATATCGTACGGCCCGATGATGACCGCACTGATATATTCGCCGTACGTTTCTAACATTGCAGGCAGGTTTTTGATACCTTCGGGCGATTCGATTTGAGGCAGTAAAAATCGAGTGTTTTTGAAATCCGTGAACTTTTCGCCCGGTCTGAACTGACCGCAACCGCCCATACCTTTTCTTCCGTCGGGAGCGAAAAGCAAACCGTCAATAGCGGTGCGAAGTTGCTGCAACGTTTCCGTTCGAGGAATCATAATACCGTCCGCACCCATATCAATAAGCTTTGCGACCAAATGATATTCGGCGTCTTGCACTCTTACAAGGGAAGGAATTTTCAAAAGGCGCATCGTTTGAAGCAGCGGCACTAGATTTTGCGCGTCGAAAATACCGTGTTCAGTGTCAAACAATATATAATCGATATCCTCTCTGCCTGCCATTTTTTCCAAAATGAGCGAACTGCCAATCATCGTCATCGTCGTACCGACAATTTTTTCTTTTTTGTCAAATTTCGTTTTTAATAAATTATATCTATCCATAATATTCCCTCTAAAAATTATTTTTTCTCGTCTTGCTTGTTCTGCTGATTAGAATTAATAATATCCCGTCCATCTCTGTTTTACGGTGACCGTACATTTCACAATTTGACTGCCGATTTTTGCCATTACCAAGGCGTTCCCTTCATCATCGCCGACTGTGATTTTACCGTTCTCGTCTACGGTAAGAATATTACTATCCGTCGACCAAATCACCGCGTAGCCCTTGTTACCCGTCAACGTCAGTTGATAACTCTCACCCTCGTATACGGTGACTTTACTTTCCATGGATACGGTAGAATCCGCAAGCGCTTTGTCTACGTAATCGTACAAAATTTGGTTTGTATAGCCGTCTTTAAGTGCACACGCGGAAATCTGCGCGACCGAACGCTCTACCGTGTCCGAATAGTAATACTGCCCATTCGCATACACATAGCTACGCGCAACGATTACCTTATCATAATGTTCTTCAGGAATCCCCGTCAATACCGCGTTGAAATATTCGCACCCTTCTTCATATTGCTGAGAATTATTTTCCCGAACGCTATCCGTTGCCCACTTCGTCTGTTGCACGTTTTCCACCGTGGGCGTAGCCACGGTCAATTCATTTGCGCCTAAAACGTCTTTAGGAATATAAAGTGTACCGAACGTTGCGCCCGAATTCGCCAATTCACTGGGAACTTTAGATTGGAAACGAAGCCCGCTCGGCGCGGAAAGGCGAACGCTGCCTCCCAAAACGACGGGCGTTTTTACAATGATGAAACTATCTTCAACGCATACCTGCCCCGCCGTAACGGTATAATTTGCTTTACCGCACTCTACGTTGTTGCCATACGCAACCATCGGTTTATCGTATTCCCAATCGGCAGAACAATCAATGCCGATGGGTGTAATTGCGTTGCCTGTATATTGTAAGGAAATACTTTCATCTAATCCGATAGTAGCCGTTGCGGAAAGCGTGTCGTGATATGCGCAAGCTTGCGTAATTACGTTGCCATCCGCCGAATACGTGTAGTAGTGATATTCGTCCGCAGCCGCCGTGCTACCCATTACATAGCTCGCGCCCCAATCCTTACCGCCCAATTGATTTTTATAGGCTTCGTACGCTGCTTGACTGGTAAAGACGATTTGGCAATTTTCCTCGTCACCGTTGTAACGGGAACGTCCGTAAATGCCTTTATCACTTTGGCTTGCAGAAAAAGAAATGTCTACGTCACCGCCAAGTTCAAGGCTTACTTTCCCTTTTACCACGTACTTGGTCGAGCCATCGCCGTAACTACCAGCATAGATACGGCGGGTAACCGAACCTCCAACAATACGTACGTCTACGTCGCCTGTCACAATTTGACCTTCGCTACCGCCAAAAACCTGCTGCATTGTGCCGTCTTCAATACGGACGTTTGCGCCGCTGCCGCTATGCCCGCCGCTCAAACAGCTACCATATACCCCCATGAGCGTACCGCCTTTTACCGACACGTTAGAACCTTTTGCAATGCTACAGCCATAGCCATATGAACCGCCTGCTACATACACCGCTTTTGCAGAATCTTGGAAATACACGTTGGTGCTGCCCTTTACGATATCTACATGACCGCCTCCAAGAACAGAATAGATGAACTCATGCCCCGATTTTATTTGAGAATCGATATTCGACGCATTGTTATTCACCGTTCCGCCCACGGTAAGGTTTGTATTGCCCGTAACCGTACTTCTTAAGCTACCGCCGTAAATATAGTTATACGTCCCTGAAAGTACGGTCAAATCCGTATTTGCCACCGTCGAACCTTCCTTACCACCGCCAAAAAGTCTTACGTTTTCGTTGCTGTAAGAAACGCCTGTGCCGACGGTCATTTTATAGCCGTTGGCATAAATGAAAGTTTCCAAAGTAGAATCTACCGTCCACGATATATCGGTAAACGTCACATTGTCATTGATGACAATTTCTTTCATTTTCGTGCCTTTACCGTCGTTGAAATCCGATTCCGCCAAGCCGCTTACGTCCAATCCCCCGCCCGTTACGGTAACCGTTTTACCGTGCGCAGCCCAATTACTCAACACCACCGTATCTTTCAAAACGACCGTGCCACCGTCAGCGACTTCTTCTAATGCCTTATTCAGCGTTGCGTACGGAGAAGCGTCCGTCCCCGCACCGTTATCGTTACCGCTTGAAGATACGTACACCGTCGTTTCCAGCGCCGATACCTGCGTCGATTGCAGATTCCCACATGCAAAGCCCGCTATCCCAAGAGCGCATATTGATAAAATGGAAATAACTTTCTTTTTCATCATGACTCTTTTTTCACCGCTTCAATCGTGAAGCATTTCGTTTCAAAATCTTTCAGATTCTTGGGGAAGCGTAAACCGATATTCATCAAAACATCCCCCTTGAACGTACCCATATCCGCGATGAAATAATATTTATCCTTATCCAAGCCCTTTAATTTCACAAAAGGATACGCGTCATTACACTTCGCCAAAAGTTTCATAATGATGAAGACTGCACGCGTTTTATCCTTGGATACGACCATTTGCGAGAAATAATTCCCCTCGAAAGGACTCAACAAACGGTACAGATCCCCTTTCAAAATTAAATCGTGAATACTGTTATAGAATGCGATATGTCCGCTGATTTTTGCAAAATCTTCTTCCGTCAAAGCATGCAAGTTGAGTTCATACCCAGTCGAACAAAAACTTGCCATATCCATACGGCTTTGCATCGGTGTTACTCGACCGACCTGATGATTCGGACAAATGGAAACATGTCCGCTCATTGCCGATAAGGGATAGCACATACTCGTACCATATTGAATATACGAGCGGGACGCCGCATCTGAATTGTCGCTTGTCCAAATTTGAGGGAAGTAATACAACATTGCAGGGTCAAACCGACCGCCGCCGCCTGCACAACCCTCAAAAAATACGTTCGGGAACGTTTCCGTTAAGTACCTTGCGAGCTCGTACACACCCAGCATATAACGGTGTGCTGTTTCCTTCTGACGTTCCGTTGGTAAATACGGGGAATAAAATTCCGTCATCGTGCGGTTTGCATCCCATTTTACGTAGGAAATGTCGTTTTCGCGCAACATATTCCCCACCGTCTTTTTCATGTAATCCACCACCTCGGGGTTGGCAAAGTCCAACATCCACTGGTGACGGCTTTTACAAGCCTTGATATCGGGGGCGGCGATATGCCAATTGGGATGCGCGCGGAATAAATCGCTATTTTCGCTAATCATTTCGGGTTCGAACCAAAGCCCGAATTTCATACCGCACGCACGGCATTTTTCAATGACTGCCGTCAAACCGCCCGGCAATTTATTGCTATCCACAAACCAATCGCCAAGGCTTGACCAATCATCATTGCGTTTTCCAAACCATCCGTCGTCCAAAACGAACGTATCAATCCCCGTACCTTTCGCTTTTTCAATCAAGTCGCAAAGTTTCTTTTCGTTAAAATCGAAATAGGTACTTTCCCAATTATTGAGAAGCACGGGGCGTTTCTTATACGCAAAATTGGGGTTAATTAAGTACTCCCGATATAAATCGTGGAATTGTTGTGACAGTTTATTGAAGCCACTGTCACTGTACGCAAGTACCGCCTCAGGCGTTTCAAAACTTTCGCCAACGTCCAAATACCAACAAAAATCTTGTTCGTTGATTCCGCCGCTTACCCGCGTAAACGCAATCTCCGTTTCCTGCACTTTGATAGAGTGCGACCCCGAATAAATCAGGTTAAAACCGTACACCTCGCCGTTGTACTCATTTGCAGTTTTATCACAAAGCGCCATAAACGGATTGGCTTGATGTGAGGACGCACCGCGCGTACTGCTTACTTCGCTAATATTGTGCGATAAGGGTGTGCGTTCAATTTCTCTCTCGCGCGTAGGTGCGCCGTACAAGGCAACGATATCAAAGTCCGCGCGATTGATATCTATGTTAAAGCTGCTGCATTTCAACACCGAAACGGCTGTATTACCACCGTTTCGAAGCACACTGCGACGTGCCACCGCGGAAACGTCTTCATAGACCGTATAGTATAAATCAATCTCTAAATGGTTGACTTTATCTTCCAAGGTAACGACAAGCGTTTCACCGCCGCGCAAAGTCGGCATACATGAAATTGCAGGCTTTTCATCCAAAATTGTGTGTGTTTTATAGCGGAAGTCCGTAATACGGCTTCCGTTTTGCATTTTTACAAGTACGGACGGAATACGGTAATCCCCACGTCCGTAGATTGCAAATTCTTGTGGAACTACGTTCAAAGAGATGTCTTTCCACTCCATATAGCAGGGCGAGAAAGAACAGTGCATCTTTTCAAACATCCAAGAAAGGTTTTCTTCCGACAACCTTTTTCCGTAATACAAATGCTCTAAATATCCCTCGTTGTTGATACGAAAGAAATAGCTGCATTCTTTTCCCGTTAAATAAAACGTTTTATTTTCTTCACAAAAACGAATACTCATTGTTTTTCTCTTTTCACTGATAGTTGCCTATCCGCTATTTTTTATTTTTTTAAATACTTATTGCTAGGAAACTCCCTTGAAGCCCGCTTTCACGGGCTTCAAGAGCTCCTTTTAGTTTATGTACTTAAATTATTCAGCAACGTAAGCAACGTTAGAAATTGTGAAAGTGTAGTTTCTCGTTAAGCCTCTGTCACTACCACGGTTATCTCTCCAAGCAAGGAACATACCGTGTCTGCTACCCGTTTGACCTTTTCTTTCACCGTTGGGAATATAAGTTTGAACCGCGTCATATACTCTCGAAATATCGCTTACCAAAATCTTAACCTTATATACGCCATTTTGTTGTTCAATTTGGGTGAGCTGTTGTCCGCAGAACATATACAAGTCGGAAACCTTATCCTTATCTGCGCCGTCAACCTTCAAATCGAACGTTAAGTATGTATATCCCTTGTTAACCAAGCTGTCATAGTACTCTTTGCTTTCAATATTATTCCAAACAAGACCTGCGTGATAAGGATCCCAAGAAGCTTGGAATAAAGTTGTTATAACCATTTCTCCATTAAGACCTTGTTCAAGCTTGAAATACGATTCGTTACCCGTCATATCGTAACCGTTTACACGGCAACCGATATTTTCAGCAAACAAACCACCCCTGTATGCAACGTTAGAGAAGGTGAACACGTAATCTCTATTCGTCCAGCCCGTGGATTTCCAAGCAAGGAACATATTGTTTACTTCTGACTGATACGCTTCCACACTCGTTCCCATTCCAGATGCTTTTGCGTAATTATCTACAAGATATTGCAAATCAATTTCAACGATATAGAAACCGTCTTTTTGAGCAAATGAGGTCAACGCTTTGCCGAATACGTACAAGTCGGAAACGTTAGCAGCATTCGCACCGCCAACTTGAAGGTTAAAGGTTAATTTAGAAATTCCGTTTTCAATCAACTTATTAAAATAATCCACGCTATCAAGGTTTATCAACGAAAGTGCGGGATAGTGGGTGGTAGAACCTGCAAATTTCGCCGTCACAACCATTTCACCGTTGTTACCCGTAGCCATATTGAAATAAGTAGCGTTACCCGTTTGATTCCAACCATATGCGTGAACGCCGATTTGGTTGCTTGTCAAACCGCCTGCTACGAAGATTTTCTTTTCTGCGCTCGTTTCGCCAACCGTTGCCTTAATCGTTACTTCGCCACTCTTTAAGCCCGTTACTTTACCCGTCTTATCTACGGTTGCAACCGTTTCGTCGGAAGTGCTCCATACAGGCAAATAACCCAATTCGTTGCTTGCCGTAACGTCGAGTGTTTTGCTTGCGCCAACGACTTCTACCTTGGCTTCAGCTGTCAATGCCGTTCCGCCAAAACCAGTCGTTACGATATCGTTCAAAATCCCTTTCGTATCTTCAAATCCGTCGTTAAGAGCAGCAGATGCTACGTAACCGATAGAACGTTCTACGGGCGCGGAATAGGTGTAAACACCGTCTTTTAAGTAGTAGCTTCTTGCTACCAATACGGTGTTGTATTCGATATTGGGAATACTCGTCAACGCCGCATTGTAGTAATTGTAGCCTTCCTTCGCACCTTTGACAAGGTTATGGGGAACCCAATTCTTAGTACAAGGGATTGCTTGATAATCTACCGTTACCGTATCAGCGGTATCGCTGTTGTGGTTCAATTCGTTTTCGCCAAGCACGTCTTTAGGGATAACGAGCGTACCAATTTCATAGCCTTCGCCCGTCATTTGTTCAGACAAACCGAATGCGAAACGAATACCCTTATCTTCTGCAACACGGACAGATGCCCCAACTTCATGGAAATCAGCCGTATTAGCGCTTACCGTGTTTGCGTTGATTGCAAAAACACCCGAAACAGCGCATACCGCAGCAATTGTCGTAAGAGATGCAATTTTTAACGTTTTCGTATTTTTCATTTTTCTTCCCTCCTTTACTTAGACCACGAATCCTTCCACGCGCCCATGTCGTCGTAGCTCTCGTCGCTGTCGCCTGCACCTGTCGACGTTGTAATAACGTCTTCTTCGCTCAACCCGAAAATTTTAAGTTCGAGATAAGCATACGCCAATTTTTCTTTCATCATAATGCTTTAAAACCTCCGTTTTTAAATTTTTATTTAATAAAACTTGTATTTGAAATTGTGAATACGTAATTTCTCGCCGACCAATTGTTGGTTGTATCTTTCCAAGCAATCAACATTTGATTGAGTTGAGCCTTCGTTGCCTGTACGCCGTTCCCCAACGTACCGACAGTAGCATAATTATCTACGATATCTTGCAAATTCACGTCAACCGTATATACGCCGTCCGTATTTGCAAAGCTCGTCAACGCCTTTCCGAATACGTACAAATCGGAAACCTTTGCTCCGTCCGTACCGCCTACAACAAGATTAAACGATAATTTCGTGTATCCGTTTGCAAGTAATTTCTCGTAATATTCTTTGCTTTCAAGTTTTCTCAATACGAGCGCGGAAGGATTTGCCGTAACAGCTTGAATTTTCGTCGTAACAATCATCTCGCCGTTGCTACCGATAGCCATATCGAAATAGCCTGCTTTGTTCTCATATGCCCAACCTGCGTTGACAACGCCAATTTGATTGCTTGATAATCCGCCGACAACGTAAACGGTTTTGCTTGCCGTCGTACCTTTGAGATTTGCCATAATGGTAACAGTACCGCCTTTAATGCCCGTTACCACGCCGTTTGCAACGGTAGCAACGCTTTCGTCCGAGCTCTTCCATTTGATTTCACCGTCAAGGTTGGTCGATACTTTGAGCGCAGTCGTTGCGCCAATTTCAATTAAGTCGGTGCTTCCTGCTACAAAATCTATGTTGAATATGGGAGTAGGTTTCAGCGTTACGTCGGAAATCGTAAACACGTAATTTCTGCTCGTCCAATCGGTAGATTTCCAAGCAAGGAACATATTGTTCAGCTCCGCATTCTTTGCTTCTACCTTCGTACCAATCCAAGCAACCTTATCGTAATTATCTACGATATATTGCAAATCAACGCCAATGGTATAGACACCGCCTTCGCACCAATACTCATTCAACGCCTTGCCGAATACGTACAAATTGGAAACGTCACCATCAATCGCAAGGTTAAATTCCAAACGGGTATCACCCTTTTCGATTTGAGCCGTATAATACTCTTTCGCAAAAAGTTCTCTCAAAACAAGCGCGGGATAATGCGTTGTCGAACCGGAGAATTTCGCCGTGATAACCGTTTCGCCGTTACTACCGATAGCCATATTGAAGTACTCGGCGTTATGCGTTTGGTTCCAACCGTATGCGTGAACGCCGATTTGATTACTTGTCAAGCCGTACGCTTTCCAAACCGCCGTCAAAGTAATATCGCTTACAATCGGTTTTTCAAAGTCATAGCTTTCGCCGTCCACCAACCAATCCGCCACGTAATAACCTTCCAACGTCGTTGCGGGTGCGGACACCGTAGCCCCGTCTTTTACGGTAATAGGGTCAACCGCCGTACATTCGCCAACGTCAAACGTTACCGTCCATGCATTTGCCCACTTTGCCGTCAAAGTCAACGCACCCGTAACGGGCGTTTCAAAGTCATACTCTTCGCCGTTCAACATCCAACCGTCAAAAATGTGATTCTCGCGGGTAGGAATCGTTTCCAGAATGGCTAATTTATCACCATCTTTCACTTCTACAGCCTCAACCGCTGTACCTTCGCCAACGTCAAACGTTACCATCCAAAGGTTAATCCATTTTGCAGTCAAAGTCAACGCCTCTGTTACTGGCGTTTCGAAATCATAATCAGCACCGTTTAACGTCCAACCGTCGAAGACGTAGCCTCCGCGCATCGGTTCATCTGCAGGTGCCATTACCTTTTTGCCCGTTTCAACCTCTGCCGTATGGAAAGGTTCAGTTTCACCCTCAACAACAAAAGACACGGTGAATTTTGCAGGAGCCTTCTTTTCCCACTTTGCCGTTAACGTGATGTCTCCCGTAACGCGAGTGCTGAAATCATACGTATTCCCATTCAACTGCCATTCCACAAAGGTGTAATCCTCGCGCGTAGGGTCTTCGGGCTTTGTTACTTTCGCGCCGTTTTTAACAAACTGTGCCTTTACATCCGAACCGCCGAGACTGTTGAACGTTACCTTGAATTCAACCACACTAGGCGTTTCATCCAAGACGGAATCTGCATTGGAATTACTCTCTATGGAGACAGAATCGCCATCGCAAGCAGACATCACACCCATGCTTGCGCACGCCATTGCAAGACACATCATTAAAGTGATAAATTTTTTCTTGCTCATTGTTTATTTTTCCTTATCGTTTTTTATTCTTCTAATTTATAAATCTTGATACGCATCGACAAGTCAACCCCCTGCCAATCGTTTGCGTCCGTACCGTCTGCGTCCAACCACAGCCAAGAATGTTCGTTGAAATACAATCTGCAACGGATTTTTTCTACGACGCCGTTTGTACCGTGACAAATGACGGAATGCGGAACGGGATCGTTTACGTATATTTTCAACGTCTTTTGCTCTAACTCCCCAACGTTCAAGGTATATTGCAATTCCGCACAATACCAAGCCGCTTTGGGAACGAAGATTTCTAAGCCGTCGCCGAATTTTTTCAAATCCCCCTCAAAGATGAGTTCATTTGCGGCTTCCAAATTATACAACTTCGTCTTTCTCCCAATTTTGAAAGAATAGGACTTCATAACAAAACGCAAAAGATTTTTCGCGCTTCTTTGCAATTCGCCTAAGGTCAAGTGACCGCTTTCATACGCTTGCGCCATATCGTCCGCAAAACTTTCCGCATCGGGCACAACCATGTAAATATCGTTTTGCGCCTTGACCATGTCCGCCAAATTATTCTTTTCAAACGAACCGTCGATACGGCTGTCTACACGCGTCCACCAGTCCGTCATCACAAATCCGTCGTAACCCCAATCTTCACGCAATATCGTGGTGGTCAAATCATAATTACCACCCGTCGAAATTCCGTTGACGCGGTTGTACGAAGTCATAATCGCCTGCACGTAACCGCTCTTTACGGCAATCTCAAACGGCTTTAAGTAGATTTCCCGCAAAGCGCGCTCGCTTAATACTTCACTCTCAAAATAACGCATATGCTCTTGCGAGTTTACCGCAAAATGTTTCAGTGTACAGTAGATATCTTTCTTTGTAAAGCGTTCGGAAACTTTTTCCGCGAGCTTACCTGCCAAATACGGGTCTTCCGAGAAATATTCGAAATTTCTCCCGCACATGGGTGTTCTGTGGATATTCATACCGCAGCCGAGGACAATATCCAAATCGTAGTCTTTCGCTTCGTCGGCAAATTCGTCAAATACCTCGTCCATACTTTCGGGAATCCACGTCGCCGCCAAAAACGAGCCCGTGGGAATACACGTCGCCCTAAATTCTTTTCCCAAACGAACCCCGCAAGGGCCGTCGCAAGTCGTTACAACGGGCACCCCTTTTTCCTGCCATTTCGTCGTAGTACCGCCTAAACAACTGCCCGTACCAGGCAACGGTGCTTTCGGGCTGGACATACCCTCGCCGCGGACAAGCTCCATCAATGCGGTTTCGTCAAACTGCGCCACGAACTCATCCAAGGTATTTTTTCCGCCTGCAACATCCTGTAAAGTAATTCCCTTATCACCCATGATTGCAATGGCTTTGGGCAGATTCTCTTTGATGCGTTCGCAAACGTCGTATTTTGCCGTCGGGGCTTGTTCCCAAACGACCTTTTCACCGTTCGCCGTCATTCTTTCAAACGCTTTGGTGGGAGCAAGTGCCTGCACGCATTGTTTTACGACACGGGTTGTTTCTTCGTCAAAGCTGAACACAAGTTTCGCCGCACGCACGTTTTCACCTACGTAAATGCCGTACTCACCCTCTTCCAACACCCATGCGTACGCGTAACCGCTCTTACCGCAATCGTCATACGACGCAAAGCCGCTGACGTTGATTGTAAAGTCAATCGTTTGTTCTTCATTCGGCGCAAGCATTTTTGTCTTTTGGAATGCAATCAATTCTCTTGCAGGTTTTCCAAGCTTACCCTGCGGCGCAGAGCCGTAAACCTGTACGACCTCTTTACCGTTATACCCGCCTACGTTTTTCACACGTACGGAAAGTTTGATTTCGTCCTCTATTTTTTCTGCCGAAACAATGCTTTGCTTGAACTTTGTATAATTCAACCCATAGCCGAACGGATACAGCACTTTATCCTTCGCAAACGTTTCAAAATAACGATACCCAACGTAAATATCTTCTTTATGTACGTTTTCTTCCCCGTCGCCAAAGCAATCGGCGCAAGGATAATCGGAGAGTTTTTCTGCGATTGTATCCGCCAAACGTCCGCTGGGCGGCACGTCGCCCATAAGCGCATCCACCGTACCGATACCGCCCTCTTGACCGCCTTGCCAAATATACGCCACCGTACCGACGTTGTACTTTTTCACCCACGACATATCCATAAGGTTGCCGCTATTGATAAGAACAATCAAGTGCTTGAAATGCTTGGAAAGCACCTTGATATTCTGTTCTTCTTCGTCCGTTAAGTACCAGTAGCCCTTTTCCTCTTTACTGTCAAATTCTTCGCCGTAAGCTCGGCTCAGTACATACAATGCCTTTTCGTTACGTTCCGCCGCCGCATGCACAAAACCGTCCTCTAAAATAGGCGATTTTTGATAGGGCGGAACATACCAGCCGTTCCCTTGATCCCAAGAATTTTCAGCGATAAATGCGCGCACGGACTCGTCCACGGCTTGATCGACCGCAACGCGTTTGCGAAGTTCATCGATGATATTGGTGACGTAAGCGCATTTTACCGAACCGCCGGAACCCGAACCGCTTTTTAGATATTCGTACTGACCGCGTCCGAAGAGCGCGACCTTTTCACCATTGTGAAAAGGCAAAGCCCCATCGTGTTCTAATAAAGTAATCCCCTCAGGAATCAATGCCCTGCATTTTTTCGCAAAGATATCAAAATTCATATTCGGTTCACCTTACTATATTACTTTTTTAACTGGATACCGCCAAAGTACGGAAGTGTATCCAATGAACTGTATTGCCCATCCATCGATACACCAAAGGTGCGCAAAGTCAACGTGGTTTCATCCAATTCGATACTGGAGAACATCGAAAGCTCTTGACCGTTTTGAATACCCGAAACCAAGTGATTGTAAATACCGTTGTAACGAGCGAGATTGCTTGCCATTTCCGAGTATTGGAAATGTGCGGTTTTACCAAGCCCGATTGCCCCGACTTGATGAAATACCATACCCATTTCACCCGATTGATATCCGTTGAAAGACAAAACGTTAAATCCGTTATAATTCAAAACCGCGCCGTTTGTATTGACCGTTTTGAGCCACTTTTCGGAAACGGTTTCGCCTGCCTTTTGTCCCGCGATCGGCTGAATAGCAATTTCACCCTCACTGTCATATGTCAAAGGATTGGTGGTAAAGGATTCACCGTCCTGCGCACTGAGCACAAGGTCCACTTTATATTCCGTCAATACCTGCATAAGCTGTTCACGTAAAGACATAGCGTGGTTGGATTTCAAAGAAGTTTCATCTGCACCTGCGTATGCGGGCAACATCAAGCTTTCATGCATCACAACAACGTACCATTTTACGTCATAATTCATATACATAGTATTTTCAAGGTCGCCTTTCAGCCAATTCAGTTGCTGATCGACAAGACTGCCCGTACCCGTAATCAAACCGCCTGCATTGTTTTCATCTTTTTGATGTTTGTCAATGCAATCGTTGGAGTTCAAGACACTGACGTGAACGGGTCCTAAATTAAAGGAATAATACAAACCGTGCGTACTCGTTTGCGAGGGCGCGTCAATATGGAACATATTATCAAAAACGCTGTTCGTTTTGTGGGTATTGCTATAATATTCCATATCGCCTACCACGGGCACCATCGGCATATCAAAGGCATAATCTTTGTACCCATCAAACATACCTGCCCAATATTCCGGCATCATACCTGCAGACGTATAGTCACCGCCGTGCACCAAGAAATCCATATCTTCTGCGGTAAAGAAATCCGTCGCAACGTCCAACGTCTTGGCAAACGCAGTATTCCCGTCGTCGAAACCTGACTTGGTTTGCTTGCTGTTTGCCATAAAGAGGAACTTTGCATCCGTCTTATATTCCGCATTGGTTGTGAAATGGTAAATCCCACCGTAGAGTCTAGAGCCTCGGTCGCCGATTCTTACAGAATATTCCGTTTCAGGTTCCAAGTCCTCTAACACTGCGGCATTCTTCCAATCCAACTTCGTAGACGTCTTTTTACAAGCCACTTCGTCGATATCTTCCAAGCCGTCAAAGGACTCTACGTGCCCTTTCACATATTGAACCACGGGATAATAACATTCTTCCGCGGTATGGTAGGAAACGCCCAACGCCGTAGCGTCTTCATTAAAATAAGTCACCGCCAAGGCATATTCTTCATACAATTTCTGATTGAGCGTGGAGCCGTCAATCATATATTTGCTGACAAAATAAGCGTAAAGCGTATGCGCTTCTTCGGGCACGCGGGTGGAGTTTACTACGTAATCCCCTTTCCCGTTCGGTTCGGTATACCAACCCATGAACAAGTCGTCGGGATTTTCCGACGTAGCTTCGGGTAAAGAGCTATACCAAGAACCAATAGTAAATTTTTTCTCTTTCAAAAAATCTCTGCCCGCCGTATCGAATTGCACCGTTGTATACTTTGAATCAAATACAACTTCGATAAGCAAATCTTCGGTGATGCAGTATTCCGTGTAAGTATCTCCCACAATCGAAATTTTTTCACCGTTGATTTTGAATTCCTTCACGCGATAGCCTTGGCTGGGTTTTACGGAGATAGAAATGTTTTCGCCAAAATTCACTTGGTCGATAGGCACGGTAACACGTCCGCCTTCGGTTGCGTTAATTGTAATATCGTAAGGACCGTCTATATCGTCCTGCGTATTACACCCGCTCGCAAAAATCGTCGAAACCGCCATCAAAAAGCCAAGCATCATCGAACATATTTTCTTCATAGTTTACCTCCTTTCCCTTACTTTACCATCTGGAAATTACCGAGGGTAAACGTGAGGTTTTCGTGGTTATTAGGGCTGTATTCCTGATCGTTATAGGACAGATAGAATAAGACGTATTTACCGAACCAATCGGTATCAGGATTCGTACCCAAAGCCACATTTTGCAATTCTTTGTAGTAGGTGATAATATTCGCCAAGCTGACCGTGACGGTGTGTGTTTCACCGCTTTGATACTCAATCCCAGCACCGCTAAAAGACGTTACCTTAAATGTCGTCGCCTTTATGGCTTCTGAAACGCCTTCACAATATTTCACGTCCAGTTTCATATCAAACGTCAACGACTTGTAACCGTTTTGTTGCAATGCTTTATAATAGGACAAATCATAGGCAGGGGCAATTTGTAAACCTGCGCCCCAAGATCCTGCCGTGGTATAGACCAACGAACCGTCGGCATTTGCCCGCACGCTTGCAGTGGCGTCTTGGTATCTCCAAATCATACCTCTTGCCGCATATCCGTACTGTTCCAAATCAGAATCGAAAACGTTCAGCCAAATCTTACGGTAAGGAATTTCAGTATCGGTATTTTTGATGAAATAAGAAATTTCATAACTGCCGTAAGCCCCGTCGTTGCCCGTCAGTTCGCTTAAATTCACGTCGTTCGACGTCAACGTTGCATCGCTGACAAGTTGTTTTTTATTCGTACCGTATTCCGTATACTTGGTGATGTTGTACGTGTAATCTTCCGTTTCCGTTCCCCATGCACGTTCCAACAGCGAAGACAGGTCGTAAACGTCTTTGTCTGCCGTTGTGCTAACCGTTGTTTCATACGTTCTGCGTACCGCAAAAATATCGTCGAAGTAAATCTTGAACTTCAAAGGCTTGCCCTCTTCATCCACTTCTCTGCCGTTTGTATTCCATGCGCCCGTAGAGTTGTCAAGCAGTAAAATCCAAGTGCCTTGATAATAATCGTACGATTCGATAAAACCAGGTTTCTTGTCCGAACTCCCTGCAACGCCCGTCGCTAAAGGAATGTAAAATTCCTTCCACTCCCCTGCAGGCGCATTGCCAAGACTCGTTCTCCAAGAGTTGGTAGAATCGTGTTCCCAGTTAAACAGCTTACCTCTACCCGTAGGAGAATCAACGTATACTCTGAAACGAACGTGCGTGTATCCCTGCATTGCCAAATTACGGTAATATGCACGGCTTTCGCGAATGTTAAAATAGATATGCGTATATTCCGCATCCGTTTCCAATACGGCATACGTACCGTCGTTACCGTCGATATCTTTGATACCCGTTTCTTCGGTTCTTGCAACCGACCACGTACCCTCTTCGGCAACGTATTTCGGGCTGAACGCTCTTACCGAACGCCAATCTTCCTCGAAAACCTCCACTTCGCCTTCCTGTAAAGCTTTGCGCGCGTACAATTCCATTTCTTTCGTTGCTGAACCTTCGTCCGCTTGAACGCTTACCTGCAAGGTATATACGCCGATTTCGGTTGCCTTAAAGGTCAAGCCATCCGTTTCGCAAGCCGCGCCCGTTTCCTTATTCACAACGGATAAAACGTATTGCGGGTTGGAGATATTACCGTCAACCCCTACGGTAACCGTATCGCCTACGGAAACCAAAGTATCACAGTCTATCTCAAAATCCAAATCTTCCGTCAAGCTTTTTACAATGACTTGCACAGTCTTGGCAACGCTGAACTCCCAAGTATCAATGCTGTACGTAATCGTATAACCTTTCGCATCATAGGCGTTAAATTTATTCCCTTCATCGGTAGGAATAATATTACCGTTGGAATCACGCACCGTAACGACAACGTCATACATTGTGCCTTCCGTATCCGTAACGTGTACGTTTTCAGGCCAAACCAAGCCGTACTGATCCACGGTAATCGTTTCCCCGACTTCAAAACCGATCAGTGTCGGTACAGCATTCTTCTTCGAACCATTGTCTCCGCATGCGGAAAGCCCCGCGCCAATCAAGAGAAAACACATTGCGATAAGCATACTGACAACCGTCTTTTTTATTTTAGAAAAATACTTCATCATAGCTTCCGTTATTCTCCTTTATTGACCTTCATTCGGATGTTATCCACATAAATTTGGAACGTTTCGTTCGGCGCGTCCAATTCACCCCAACAGAATGCCAATTGGTTGATTGCGTCAAATGAACCCGCCTTTTCACGGCCACCGCAAATCTGTTTTACCGTTACCGAAAACGTTGTCCATTTCCCCCTTGTCAGGGTCATGGGCTTGTTGTAAATTTGTATACCCGAACCGTATACGTGGAACCAAAGCTCTCTAAATCCGCCCTCTTCGGGAACGTAATAATCAAAGCAAAGTTCGTCGTTCATATCGTACAGTTTCCAAGGCGTGTACGATACGTTGTAAAGTTGTACCGCAGGCCAATGCTGACTCTTACTCCAATGCTCCGTACCGCCGGGTGCCGTAATCAACATCGAAGAACCGCGCCCCGTTGCCGTAAATGACGACTGTTCAACGGCCGCAACCAAAGCACTGCTGCCGCCACCGCCGTGCGAGGCGATATTACGTACCTGCGTTGCGTTGTCGAAGAACAATACTTCATCTTGTTGCAAGGCTACGGTTTGCTGTTGTACGCCTTGCGTGGACTTGTAAAATACCACGTCGTCGAGATAGTAAATCGATTCGTGTCCCGTGTTGCCTTCAAAGGAGAAAATAATGTTTTCACAGCGAGGCGAAGGGATTTGTTCGCGTTTCAAATCATAAACAATTTGCGTCCAAACCTTTCCAGGGACGTCTTCACTGAATTTGACGGACGCACCGTTGGGAAGTTCCATTTTACAGGTAACAGTACGTTCTTCGTCCTGCTCGTTATACACCCAAAAGCTGATGGATTTCACCAAAGAAACGTCCGATAAATCGCCTCTCCAACCCGTTTTTAAGGGCATAATAAAGGCCGCATTTCCCGACCAGGGATTGTCTTCGGATTGCATCCAAATCTTTGCGCTTTGTTTCCCAGAATGTGCCCTTTCCTTACCTACGTAAACGCCCGACTGGTCAGCGCCTTGCAATACGTAGAAATCCTTGGGCAATTCAAAATCGTTGACAAGCGTCGGCGTTAATTTACCGATGTTATTTTTGATTTGTTCGATTTTTTCCAGCTGTGCTTTTTGTTCCTCGGTCAAGTCTTTTGAACCGCAGCCAAACAAAGAGAAGGTCGCCGTTGCCGTCAAAAGCAAGCTTAAAATTTTATTCCATTTTTTCATAGCTTACCTCTCTATCGTAATCTGCCCAAAGCCAAGTGCAGCCTCTGCGCATGACGTCGTTTCAAAGCGCAGCGCCATAAGCGTGTCGTATCTGCCGTGTACTCTTTGTTTTTGCATATTCCACAGCAAGATAAAGGTAGGAATCTTGACAAGATTTTTACCAGGTTTCAGGGTAATCGACGTAATCTTATCGCCGTGAATACCGTAACGGCTGGTAAATTCTTTAAATTTCGTATTGTCCGAATGCGAAGCGTACAGATTAAATTTCACGTCTTCCGTGCCGTAATTGTACATCGTCAACCAAAGCTCGCCGTACAAGTGATTGATTTTATACACACTTAAATCCAAATCCACGTAACGTTTTTCCGCTTCCGTTTCCGCAACTGCTAACGTATAGCGATACACGCCGTCTACCACCGCAGCACCGCTGTCGTTTACGCTTGCTGAAAGGAGTTTTTTTACCGTTTCCACACCTACGTTTTCATTGTAGTAACCAAACGATACGTCTACGTTCACCGTAGCGGAATCCGTCTTTACCTGCAGTTTGGACGTCTTCAGCTCCGTAACGCTGAACTCTGCCTTTCCAACCTGATAGCCCTCTTCTTGCTGCATGGACAGTGCATTGCTGTTCAAGGTCACGTCTGCATTTTTTGTGGACAGTAAAGTCAACACTGCTTTTTCCGCAAGCTTTTCATAATCGGTAATCACCGTACCCGTCTTTGTAACCATATCCAACAACACAACGAGTGCTTCTCTTGCCGAAAGGAAAGTTTCGTTCATATCCTCGTAGGCTTTGATTCTGCCGTGCTCGAAGAAACTTTCGTTGATGTATTCCACCATCTTTTCGAAATCGTTACGGCTGTATTCTAACCCTGCGTCGGTAATAACTTTCTTATATTCCTGCTCCAACAAATATAATACTTCGTAATCTTCCATGCTATCACGAAGACTGTGGATACGCATCGTATTGATAGGACCGATAATGCCGTACGGCATACCAGGATAGGTAGTAAAGCCGTCGCCGTTCGTTTCAGGGAAACGGCTTGCGTTTGCATACGGGTCGGAAATGGGCTTCATACCCGTATTGTAACCCGTCATGTCTTGATACATGTTACTGTACCACATCTGCATACCGCTGATATCGTATTGTTGCATCATCCAACCCGTTGCACGCTGCATCATCAAATCGCAATCCAACAACACGTTTACGTAAGGATAATGAGGATAACAACCAGTATACAACCATTGTTCCGCGTCATCCGTTTGATAATATTCGTTGTACCATGCTTCATAATCGTCAAAGAATTGTCTGCTGTAAGAATAGTCAAATTCCTGCGCGCGCGTCATGTATGAAACGGGATGATTAAAGTATGCGTCTCTGTCTTCGTGAGGTTTCCCTACGTCAAGGTCTGCCGAACCCGCTTCAAAACGCTGACCGTCGCGCGTAACACCGTCCGACGCGTCGGACACAAATTGCTTTAACGTGCGCATTGATTCGATAACTTCGTAAGCAAAATCTTTATCGTAAGAATACCCTTCGTCCGCAAACCACGCATTGTCATCTACCGCAGCTTTCCACTCGGTCGCAAAATCCGCCTGCTGTTTTTTCATCAGGTACGTACTCATTTCCAGGTTGTCAACGTCACCGTTTTGCTCACTTTCGTCGAGGAAGTTCAACCACATATCCATCTTTTCAAAAAGATTGATACCTTCTTTCAATGAACGCTTCGCAACCGCCGTCAACGTCTTGGCATACAAGTCCATATTCGTCAATCTGGAATATACCCGACCGTCCACCGTAACGTTTTTCTGCGCGTTCGTAGGAATATTGATATAGGAACAACGGGGATCTTGCGCGTATTGCACAACCGAATCCAACCATTCTTCGATTTTCGACTCCTTAAAGTTCGTTGCATCACCGAGAAGAACGGGCACGTTTTGAGGATTCAAACGGAAATTCAGCAGGTTATCCACGTATGCCTTTTCCATAAATTTTGTCAAGTTGGCTTCGCCGTATTTGTTGTTGTCAAACATGACCGCCCAAGTACTTCTCGAATGCGTTTCATCGGAAATTTCATAACCCCAAACGGTTACTTCGACGGGAATCGTCGTTTTCTTACCGTCTACGTCTAACGTGAAATTACCCGTGTAAACGCCTGCGGGTTGCCCTTTGGGAATTTTTACCGAAACGTAAATACCTTGGTTGTTGCCCTTTGCAATTACGTTTTCGCCGTATTCAATTGCCGCATTCATAGGCAACAAGGCGTCGGGGGACATATCTCCGTCTTTATAAGGCGATAAGCCGTTGTAGAAGTGCTTT
Organism: Clostridia bacterium; assembly: GCA_017626305.1. Taxonomy (GTDB): domain Bacteria; phylum Bacillota; class Clostridia; order Christensenellales; family Borkfalkiaceae; genus Scatosoma. The sequence continues at coordinate 26,258 of JAGAIW010000028.1, read as the reverse complement.
TCACCCCCTTCAACGTCACGCTCTAACTCGATATATTTTTCATGGTATAAATCGAAGTTTTCCTTGCCCAACGTATGATTTCCAGAAGTCAAATCACTCAGCGTCAACATGTAAGAACGCACGTTATAATCAGGCGTCATAATAATCTGTGCCGCCTCGTGTTCGTTTTGGAACGCTTTTATCTCAAGCTGCAACGCGCCTGAATCGTACGTTTCTTGCTGTAATACCTTTTCCAAACTGTTTGTCGTGCAAATCTTAACATTTCCGTCCTCTACCACCGCAGAGGAATCTTCCGTAGGATTTTTGCAGGCAGCCGCCGATAACAAAAAGGTAAATGCAAGTGCCGTTGTTAATATCTTCTTCACTATTGTTATTTCTCCATTCGATAATAAAAAACCACAACATCCGCCCCGCCTGCAAGACATTCTTACAGACGAAACGGAATATAAACCTTAGTCAGTTATACCAGCCAACGACAGCATATTCTTCCAAACTGCATTATCGTTTGCCGAACACTTATTGTAGATAGCAGCTGTGATTTGCTCTGCCGTACGACGGTCTTTCGGACTTTCACTGCAGAATTCGATTTCCAATTGCTTTTGACCGTTTTCCGTACAAACGTCCGACATTGCCCCCGAACGCGTTAAGGGGGTTCTGTACCCCTTACCTACGTACCAATCGTCTACGCTGGTATCTTTGATGCGTTTCTGTTGAAGAGGCGAGAAACCTTTGAACAAATCGGAGCTATAATCCATCTGATATTTGAACGCAGTCGAAACACCCTTCGTTGCCTTCATGAACGTTTCGATACCCTTGTCACTTGCCATGAACATAAGGAAGTCCTTTGCCAAGTCTTTTGCATCGGAATTTTCGGGAACAAATGCAACGTGACCGCCAAGCGTCGATTTACAAGTTCTTGCTTCTTTTACGATAGCAAAATCCTTGTCGGATACGCCATTTACCGAGATCTTACCTTCATCAACGGCTTTTACGATTGCAGACAACTGCGTATTATATGCAGCTTTTTCCGAAGCAGAAAGCGTCTTGTATACTTTCGTGCCATGCGTGTAAATATCCATCTTTTCTACGATGGAACTGTTTACAGGCGTCTTTAAGAAGTAGAATTCGTTGTCAGGGTTGATGAAATCGGCATTTTCAGGGTCGTTCATAAACGCGTCCATTTCAAGTTCGAACCAGTCACCCATAAACATGAAACATGCGCCTGCATTCAAATACTGAGCCTGCGTAGTTGCATAGTCCGTATCCGCGTAGTCCGTATTTACGTAACCGTGTGTATACCAAATCAATTCTTCGATGGCTTCTAACGATCTCAAACGCGCCGTATCCTTGAATACTTCTACACTGTATTCACCGTCTACCTTACCTTCCATGAAGTTACGGTAGCCTTGTTCGCCCGCATATTGACCCCACATAACACGGAATGCACCTTCCGTCCAACCCGTTTGTTTCTTTGCAATCATAATCAATTCGGGGTTATTCTTGTTCTTTTTCAACTCATTACCCATTTGTACGAGTTCATAAGTCGTTACGGGCATTTCGTAATCCTTACCAAGATAGGTATCTACGATGTATTTATTGTAAAGCAAACCGTAGCTGCCGTTTACCCAAGGGAAGTCCATTGCATTGAAAGCTTCACCCAAATCTCTGTCCGCCTCTTCCACGAATTGCGCATACATTTTGTCTTTAACCGTTACGCTCTCACCAGGAATGGTGGTGTTGTACATATCGGTCAAATCCGCATAAAAACGCACGCCGTCGCTTTCACCCAAAGGCTTGGACGCGTAGTCGCAGGAGAAATACAAATCGTGCGTCGCGTACGTACTTTCAATATCGCTTACGGGTTTGGTGCGAATGGTACTAACCGTAGGTTCGGGAATTGCAAGACGGGGATATTTTGTCTGCACCCACGATTCCGCCTTGAATGCGTCAATCATGGCATACGCCCAATCCACACCGTAACCGAAGTCGGAAACGAACATCTGTAAAGTGTCCGCGCCGCCAAGCACGTTCTCCTTACCGCCGCAAGCTGCCATTGGCGCTACACTCAACGCCGCAAGAGATACCGCCAAAAACTTAGAAATCTTTTTATTCATAATTATTCCTCCAATTATATTTTCTTTTTTATTAACCTTTCAAGCCGCCAAGCGCCATGTTTTTGAATATCAAATCCGATGAGAATCCAAACAATACCAACGGCGGGATAGACCCGATAATCAAACCGCACCAATAGATGGGCGTATGCATGTTACCGCTCTTTTCAAATTTTGAACCGAACAAATACAAGCCCGTGGAAAGGTTTGTAAAGCTAGGCTGATACAAGAGAACGTTGAGGTAGTCGTTCCAAAGCCCTAACGTGTTATTGATGAAGAACGTCCAGAAAATCGGTGCCACCATTCTTGCTTCGATAGAGAAGAAGATGCGCAGACGGCTTGCCCCGTCCAATTCCGCCGCTTCCTTGTATGCGTGCGATAAACCTGTGAATGCCGCCGAGTATATGAATACGCTGGGCGAACGACCGTTCCATGAAGTCAATATGAAATACAGCGGACTGTCAAACAAACCGACGTCATGGATAAATTTCATGTACGCACCGCCCGAACCGAACAGGGGCAACGTCATCGTAAACAGATGTACTGCCATGACCGCCTTTTTACCGTAAAAGTCGTATCTTGCATACACATAACCTACCAACATCGGGGTCAAAGACAAAATCGTTGCACGGACGCAGGTTTGCCACAAGCTGTTCCAAACCATGCCGATAAAGCTAACTTCCGTTGCTTTGCTGTCCCCTACAACCAAGTATTTAAACGATTCTCCCCAGTTTTTGAACAACCAGTTTTTCGGCGGTGTCCAAAGGTTGGTAACGTTGAATTCCATACGCCCCTTAAAAGTGTTCATCAACATGAAACCCAATGGTATCAAAATGGTAAGAATCTGTATACTGATAATCGTAAATACGATGCCGAAAATCACTTTTTCCGCGCCATCGCGTTGCGTTAAGATGTTTTGTTCTTTCTCTCTTCCAAACATTACACAACCCTCCTCCTTAGTATTCTATCGAATCAATTTTACCGATCAGCCATCTCATGGTATAAACCACGGGGAACATAATCAATGTCAAGCAAACACCTGCTGCGGATGCCTTTACGTATTGGTCATCACCCGTGTTATACACCAAGGTAAACATCCAGTACGAAATGGTCGTCGTATTATAGTCACCTTTTGTAAACAGTAGAATGGGACCGCTGGAGCTCAAAATCCCAACAACGTCCAACAATAAAAGCGTTGACAAGGTCGGCAACAACAACGGAACGAGAATCTTTGTCAATTCCACCCAAGGTCCTACGCCGTCCAAACGCGCACTTTCCAATACTTCCAAAGGAATACGCGCCAAAGAGCCACCCAAGTAAAGCATATTCTTTGTCCACCCCATCCATAAAACGTAGACTACCATTGTCCAAGTCGCCGTCTCGGAACGGGCTAGCAGGTTCGGCATCCTAAAGTCTGGATTAAAATTCTTAATGATTAGAGCAATTGCACCGTTTACGCTGGTAAGATTTTTGAAGAGCACAACGAATACGACGGGCGAAATAATCGCCGGTATGTACAATACGAATCTGAAAAACTTATAGCCTAAAATCTTTTTATAAAAGAAATAGGAAAGGAATATTGACCATACAAACAAAATCAAATCTGCGCCAAAATAAATAAAGGTATTTTTAATCGCAACCAAAATCGTTGAATTGTCCGCACGAATTTCATCCCAAAGCATCTTAAAATTCTCTAGCCCTGCAAACTTACCGCCGCGTTGAAACGCCAAAAAGAACGAATCGATGTTTACGTATACGTAAATCGTAAAAAACTCGATAAGCGGTAATGCAATCAAGCAATAGACGAAGATGGTATCTTTCAGTTTTTTCGCTTGACCCATCGTTCTTTTTTTAGTTACCATTGTTTCCATATAACTACCTCCTATTAGGTCCTTTTATGTTTTTTATCTCAGAAACTCTGTTCAAAACTTTTTCCGCCGCCTTTAAATTTTGGGCGTATTTCTCTCGAAATTCTTTGGGGGTATAGCCCGTCACGTCTTTGAAAAATTTAATATAGGCGTAAGCTGACTTGAACCCCACGAAACTTGCAATTTTCGCAATCGAATCTCGTCTATGCATCAAATTGTAAAAGGACAAAGTTATACGCTTTCGTTTCTGATATTGAATGGGACTGTAACCCATATATTTTTTGAATTGCCGCATCAAATGCTGTTTCGATACAAACGCAATCGCGGCTAGTTGCTCTAACGTGACATCTTCCCGCACATTTGCATCTAGGTACGTCCTTGCGATCTCCACAGACGACGTCTTTGTTTTAGACACAGGCTCTAACTGCACTTTATTAGAAGCAAACGCCACCAAGCCATCTTCCCAAAAGTTGGATGAACACAGGAATACAATGATGAGTTGTAAATATGCCGCCACGATTTCATTGCAAAATTCGCAATCCGTCGACAGTGCTTCATACATATTATCCAACCAACCAAGGACCTCCGTCCATTTATCCCCCAAGGATATTTTACAGTTATTTGGCGTCGTGGGAAAATGCAATGAAGTGAGTCCTAAACAGTAATAAGACAATTCGCATTCCCCCACCTCAATGTGCGGTAAACTTGCATTGATGACAAGCAAATCTCCTTTTTCAATCGGAATTTCCTCGCCACTTATCATCATTTTCCCCGTACCGTTCGTCACAAAGAACAGTTCACAAAAAGCATGCTCGTGCTGAGACAGTTCATCGTTTGATAAATCTTCCTTGCGCGCACGGAAAATATGACTCATCTGCAAAAGTTTGTATTTTCGTCCGTTGAGTTTGTTTTCAATATTGCACAAATATAACGCTTCTTCTTTTAACGTCATTCCCATCCGTGCCCCTTATCCAATTATTTTTATACAGTGTCCTCGAATTTCAAGCGGAAAGTAATATTCCCTGTCTTCGGCGCACGGTATTTTTCCTGCAATTCCGATCCGCACGACGCTGTACCGATACCGCTCATCGCCGCGTCTATATTTACGTATACGCCGTCGCTTATCGGCAGTTCGAAATCGTGCGCGGCTGATTTAATTTGCTGCGTCGAATACGGCAATACGCTAAACGAAAACGCCTTATCCGCAGTGATGGTCAAACCGTTTGCAAGGGTCAGACGCGTCGATGCATAATGACTGCCCGTTTCCTGAGGTTTTATCCAATGGAAATATTCCTTCTTCGCCGTAGATTGATAGGTCCCGTAACTGCTTGCGCGGTGCTTATCCACATAGCTTTCATACGGTCCGTAACCCTCGTATTCAAACGCCTGCATTGATTTCGGTAAAGCAAATTCGAAACCGATACGAGGTAAATAGGAAGCGAACTCCGCTGCCTTATACGAAAGCGTAACGTCTACCCCGCCGTTAAAAAATACGTATTCTATTTCATATTCCAGGATAGGTGCGAGGCAATTTTTTACCATACCGCCGATAACCTTAACGCGGTTTTGCGTTTTTTCCATGCGATACGCCACTTGTTTGGGCTGTTCGTAGCCACGCCACTCGTACAAAAATCTATCGTTATCGATATACGCGCGCTCGGTATTGATACCCATACTCTTTTTAAAACGGCTACCGCCGAGAGAAACCAACCGTCCCGCTTCGTCCAACGTATACCCCATCGGTTTATCCTGTTGAACCTGTCCCAACGTTTTGGGCTGTTCGACAAATTCTTCACGGGGTTTACCTCCGTAAACCGCCTTCAATTCCCGCAGGTTACTCTTGATTTTTCTATCGGGTGAAACCAAACCGTCCACACAGAAATTGCCGTCGTGTTCCTTTTCACCAAAGTCCCCGCCGTATAAAAATCCCTTTTCCGTTTGTACCGCATGATCGCACCATTCCCAAACAAATCCGCCCATAAATCGGTCGTTGGAATAGATTTTATCCCAATAATCCTGCAAATCCCCGCAACTGTTGCCCATCGCGTGAGAATATTCGCACAGCACGTACGGGCGCGTTTCCTTTTCATCTGCGAGATATTCGTCGAAGAATTCAATCGGAGCATACATACGGCTGGCGATATCGATACGTTTCGTGTAATAATCCGTCTTATCGACCATTGTGCAGATATTTTCATAGTGAATCGGTCGGCTGTCTTGCGCCTTAAGATAATCCGCGCCGTCGTAGAACATCTTACCGTAATTACTTTCGTTTCCTAAGGACCACATCACTACGCAAGTACGGTTTTTATCACGCTCGTACAACGTGATTTCTCTGTCGGTTACCCCTCTGTCGAAGATGCCGTTATTGGCAAACGCTTGCCACGTTTCAAATTTGTACCCGCATTGATGGGTCGTTACACCGTGCGTTTCCACGTCCGCTTCGTCCATGACGTAAAAGCCGTACGCGTCGCACAAGTCGTAAAATTCTGGCATATCGGGGTAGTGAGATGTACGAATGGCATTCACGTTTGCCCACTTCATCAATTTCAAATCCCGAACCGTGTCTTCCACCGTTACCGTCGCACCCGTTTTAGGATTGCTTTCGTGATAATTTACCCCTTTCAGCTTGATATGTTTTCCATTGATTTTATAAACGCCGTCTACGATTTCGGAAGTACGAACCCCGACTCTTTGTAAAATCTTTTCACCATTTGCCGACAAAACCACGTCGTATAAATACGGAGTTTCCGCCGTCCAAAGTTTTACGTTTTTCACCATAAAGCACACCGTTTCATTCGGTAACGCGTCTTTATTTTCTTTTCCCAATCGAACGGATATTGTCAAGTCACTGTCATTGCGGACGGTAATCAACCCGTCGTCGCCTTGCACAGCCGTTTCGATTTTGAAATCGGAAATGTGCGCCTTAGGGCGTTTCAACAAGTATACACTGCGGAAAATACCCGTATAGCGGAATTTATCTTGACATTCTAAATACGAAGAAGCGCACCACTTCAACACAATGACGTCCAACGTATTGTTGCCCTTTTTAACATACGGCGTTAAGTCAAATTCGCTGGTCGAATGTGAGATTTGACTGTAACCGACAAACCTACCATTTACGTACACATAAAATCCACTGTCCACGCCTTCGAAGTTTAAGTAATATTTCCACTGCGTATCCGTTATCGTAAAGTTTCTGCGATAATGATAGGTAGGATTTTCATGCGGAACAAACGGTGGGCGGAACGGAAACGGGTATCTTGTATTGATATACTGAATTTGGTCGTAGCCGTACAGTTGCACACACGAGGGAACGACTATCTTTTCCGTCAGTTTTTCATCCAAACAGACTGAATCCAGATTTTTATGTTCCTTGATGTGCCATTCACCGTCCAGCGAAATAAAACGGTCGCTTGCTTTTCTGTCTAAAATCTTGTTTTTATATGTAAATTTCTCATTTTGAGGGAATGGAATATAATAACTTCTTGGTTTTTCCACACCAAGTCTATCCAATTTTTCATATTCCCTTTGATTATTCATGTCCATCTCCTGATTTCGCCTATTTTAGCAGTATCATTATAACATAGTTACCGTCCAAAATACAATACCAATTGTGAACATCTTATATTGAAAAAATATACCAATTTTGTTTAGTCATGCCCCCGAAGCACGAGCTAAATTTCTTCATTTATCGCTTCGGTTTTTCCATGCCTTGCAACCATGCCAACGTTTCTTTGTTGGTTGCATACAACACGTCTTTTCTTCCGCTGAGCATTTGGCAGAATGTTTCCACTCTTTCCCAATCCATATCATCCAAAATGTCAAATTCGTGCGCGTGTCCCCACACGAAAAAGATTTGCGGTTTGTCCGCTTTCATAGAAAGGAATTGTTCCGCCAAAGCAAACGCTTTATCCCCCTCGCGGGCATACACCGTCGGGTGCCAGCGATAGGGATTTTCGGGCGGGTCGAATTTTGCGTTAGAGTTGATGGTACGGGCATATTTCACCCCCGTACTATTTTTCAAAATCGCCGCGACTCTGTCGTCGTTATTTACACCGCCGCAGGGATATGCCATACCCGTCACTTCGTAACCCACCAGCTTAGAAAGTTGCTTTCTATCCTCTTCCACCTGATAGATAACCGCTTCTTCCTCTTCGCATGTCAAGTTGGGATGCGTCAAGGTATGCACTGCCACTTCGTGACCTGCATATATCTCTTTCACGTCACTGGGAAAGACCTTGGAATTGTCAAGGAACTTTCCGTTGACCTCTCTCCCACCTTTCAAACCGAGAAAGGAAGAGTTGAGGTTGAACGTACCCTTTAAGCCGTATTTATTGAAAAGTTCTATCAAGCGTTTGTCCTGACGCACACCGTCGTCAAAACTAAACGTTATACACTTTTTTAATGTTTCCATACTTTTTTAATTACTTTCCGCATTTTCACGTGCAATCATGGCGTTTAAATTTTCTATACACCACAGATTATAAGGTTGCCATTCGGTTGCGTCCACGTAGGCATATTTATTGCCCTCTTGAAGCAGCTTTGCCTTACTTTCCGTTTTGTTGTGCTGCATGTGATTTCCAAGGAATATATCCACCTTTTCCTCGTTTAAACGGTGCATGGATTTTACAAAATCTTCACGCAAGGAATAAGGTAAGTTATACTTATCCAAAAACGCCTTACACATGGTATTGATACCCATACCGCCGTGCAATCCTGCGCGGAACGTTTCTTTACCGTCCGTGACGTCAAAGAAGAAAGACATCGCCCCCGGCGTATGCCCGGGCGTCGCCACCGCGCGCACCGTCGTATTACCAAGCGTAATTTCATCCCCGTCTTTTAATAAAATATCCGGTTCAAACGTTTCCTTAAACGACATCCCAAGCTCTTTTGCATACGACAAATCCAACTCTCCATTGGCGTATTGTCTATCCTCTGCCCCAAGGCAAATTTTTGCGCCTGTCAAATCACGCAACGCCCTTGCCCCGCCCAAATGGTCGATATGTCCGTGGGTCAGGAATATATATCTCACGTCCGCAAGTTTTAACCCCATGCGGTATATGCCGTCTATCACTACGTACAAAGAATGTTGATAGCCCGTATCGAATACAATCAGCCCTTCCCCCGTGTCCACCACGTGCGTTGAGGCAGGTTTTGTACCCACGAAATATAAGTTGCCAAACATGTTTACAGGGGGAAATAAATCTTGTTTTTGTACCATATCAAAACCCTTTCCTTAAATGTTATCGCTGATGAATTTTTCGTCTACTTTGTGGAGTAAACGTTTTACACCGTTTACCTTTTCCATGCGGATTTCGCCTTCCCCGCCGTACCCTTTCACCAACGTGTCCGTCACGTTTTCAAAGCGAGTATTTTCTACGTCAATCAAGGTAAAATTCCCTGAACGAATCGCACAATCCGTTTCCGCAGAAAACCGTATATCACAATTTTTTACCCGTAAAGTCAAAGGCGTTTCCGCACTGCCGTATGCGTTGAATGGCAACGAAATTCCGCTTGCCTGAATAGTATCAAAGGTGATTTCCACCAAGGGTTTATTCTTTTGCCAAGTATGCGTACCCGTAAAATCAAAATGCAAAAAGCGAGCGCAATTTTCCACAGTACAGTTGCGTATAATGATATTCTTCGGCAATCGGCGCACGTTGAGTGAAAAATCCGAATAATAGGTAAAAAGCGCCAACATTTTTCCGCCGTTTACGCGCGGAGAGGGTTTACCCGCAATCTTATCTGCCAAAGGCATTGCTCCGCGGAATACATACTGCGCAGGACCGTAAAAACGACAATTTTCCACCAAGATATCCGCTCCGCCGAAACGCATCCCGCTGCACGCAGAGTTCAGTATGCAATTTCTTACCGTAACGTTGTAATTATCAAACCCTGCAACGCAATCGTCGCCCGTGTAAAATTCGCAGTCCTCAATGGTATAATCATCGCATGAGGAGTTGTGAATACCGTCGTGACCGCCCTGCACCACAATGTTTTTATACGTGATATTTTGAGATTTGTAACCGATATGCGCCCAATTACCCGTATTACGAATCACATATCCTTCCAATCGTATATTTTTGGAATGGTGATAAGCAATCCCGTGCGGGCCGCGATAATGTTCCTCACCTACGGCGTCATATGGGTCCGAACCGTCAATCACCGCCCCTTTCTCCGCAATAATCGCCACGTCGTGCGCTTCTAAAATACGAATCAAAGCGTTGTTCCAACGGCTTGCCGCCTTTGTCATGTGGTCATACGTTATTCTCACGTGCGGAGGAGTCCAAAGCACGTCCGTTTTATACTGTTCGTCAATCGGTTCCACCCTATCATTGGTAAGAATATCATACGCAGCTATTTCACGTACGCCTTTCAACACCGCACCATTTTTCATATAGAGCGTACAATTTGAACGCAAACGGATACTGCCTATCTCATACAATCCGTTTTCCAGCACAACCCTGCCGCCACCGCTTAAAAAACAGTCGTCAATCGCTTTTTGAATGATTGCCGTCATATTCTCATTTACGGCTTTCACAATAACTTCCATTTCTCTTACTCCGTTCAATTTTTTAAAAGCGCGTCCTTATTCGTTTCAAATATCAAGCCTTTTACAGAGGTCAGCTTTTTACAAACGTTCTCAAAGGTTTCCCATGACATATCCACGCCCAATTGGTAACTGTGTCCCCAAATATAAAGCACCTGCTTTTCATCACTCTCACTTTCTATAAATCGGTCGATGATAGCGTCTAAATTGGGATTGGTAAAACAGCAGGAAGCTTTCAACTGCAACAAATCCTCTTGCGGTGTAAAATCCGGCGTGTTTTGAATCGTGCGTGCGTATTTGATACCGCAGCGTTTGAGGATTTTCAGCACTCTATCATCGTATGTCCCATAGGGATATGCCATGCCCACTACCTCTTGTTGGTACCAATCTTCCAAATTACACTTGTCCCCATACACTTGCTCATAGATTTTATCTTCATCTAATTTTTCCAAGTACGGATGCGTCAAAGTATGTATGGCGACTTCGTGTCCGACATACAAACCGAGCATATCCTCCTTATTCATGTGGATAACGTCTACGCCTTTATATACCCAACGACATTTTTCATTCGCCAAGCCCGTGTTTAAATTAAAGGTACATTTTATCCCATATTTATTAAATAATTCTACCAAAGGCGCATCCTGTTTTACGCCGTCGTCAAAGCTAAACGTCACTGATTTTTTCGCCATATTTCCACCTCTGTACAGCTTTATAATTTATCCGCAATTTCCTTACTTAACTCGTAAGTTCTTGCCCCTGTATGCATACACTTGTAAGCGGCGACTTTGCTTGCGTATACGCAACAATCTTTCACGTTCTTCCCCTCGCAATATGCCGCGATAAACGCGCCGTGGAAAGTATCCCCTGCACCGTTGGTATCCACCGCCTTGACCTTTACACTGTCATAGTGTACAGCCGTGCCGTTTTCCCAATAATACCCGCCGTTGCTGCCGTCCGTCACCACCAAAATTTGGGGCGCGTATTTTGCATTCAACGCGGACATGGCTGCCGCAATTTCCGTTTCCTGCGTCAGACCAAGCGCAAATTCCGCCGAGGAAATCAGGATATCCACGTATGGTAAAAGCCGTTCGATGCCCGCATATAAACCGCCTGCGTCCAAACTCACTTTTACACCTTTTCCCTTGGCGTATTTCGCCGCCGCAATCGCACTCTCTAAATAATTCCCGTCCAAATGCAAGACGTCTGCATCATCGATGGCGGAGAGCTGTAAATTGCTCGGCTCGTCCAATACGCTACCTCTATCGAATACGCAGGTACGACTTGCTTTGTCCGCCGCCAAAACGATATACGAGGTAAAGGACGTTGCATCTTTTAAGACCGTCGCATTTTCCACACCTACGCCGTATTTTTTGAAATCGTCCAACAGATACTTTCCCGCACTGTCACCGCCAAAACCGCCGATGACATCGGCTTTTACCCCAAGCTTACTGATGACCACAAGCGCGTTGCCAACGGGACCGCCGCCCGAGAGAAAAATGTTTTCTGCTTTTTGTTTGGTATCTTCCTTAGGATAGCTCTCGCAAGCGATAAGCGTATCCAATACGCACGCGCCAAGCCCTACGACCTTTTTCATACTCTGTCATTCGCCCCAAGAAGTTGAATTTTGGAAACCGCGAAGCTCTTCACCGCTGCAATCGGTTCTTTCATGAACAAGTCGATTGCGTAAATTTTTCTATCTACCGCAAATACACTGTCTAAGAAAGAATAGCAAAGGTCCGTACCAAAATTGATTTTACGGATACCCGCCTGAACCGCTAACTTGATTTGGTCGTCGGGAACACCGCTGCCGCCGTGGAGTACAAGGGGAATTTTCACCTCGTCTTTGATCGCTTTGATACGTTCGATTTGAAGAACGGGTGCCTGCTTGTATCTGCCATGCGCCGTACCGACCGCAACCGCCAATGCCGCTACGCCCGTACCGTCTACGTATTTTTTCGCTTCTTCTACCGTCGTATAATCGGTAGGTACGCCGTCTGCAGCAGAACCGATATGACCGATTTCCCCTTCTACGCCGATATTCATCACAGACAAAATGTCCACCGCCTTTTTCGTGTTGGCAATATTTTCATCCATGTCAAGTTTCGAAAAGTCCACCATAATCCCCGTAGCACCGTTTTTGAGCGCAATCGCCGCAGGTTCAAAACCCGCACCGTGATCAAGGTGAATACATACGGGTACGCTTGCCTTTTCCGCCGCTTTCAAAATGATGGGCGCAAGATAATCCACAAAACCCGTCGTTGCCAAACGGGAATAGAATTGAATAATCACGGGCGCGCGCTGTTCTTCCGCCGCTTGAATAACCCCCATGACCGTTTCCATATTATACACGTTAAAAGCAGGTACTGCATACCCCTTTTCATCTGCATCTTTCAAAATCGTTTGAAAATTTACTAACATATTTCATTCTCCTTTATATTTTTTACGTCATCCATTATACCGTAATCAGCATAATCGAATATCCTTGCTTGTTTATCATTGTTTACGGCTATCACCGTGCCCGCACCTGCAATCGCGCAGGTGTGCTGTACCGCGCCCGAAATTCCAAAAGCCACATAGACTTTCGGGGATACTGTTCTGCCCGTCAAGCCCACTTGTTTTTCATACGGCAGTTTTCCGCCGTCCGCCACAATGCGCGAACAACAAACCTCTGCACCATATTTTTGCGCAAGCTTTCGTATCCTTTCTATCTCGTCCGTTGCGCCTTTCCCAACGGAAAAAATTACGTCCGAGCTCTCTTTCTTCACTGTCCGCACCGTAGCGAATGTCATATCACTCTCACAGACGATATCCGCCGTAACGTTACCACCCAAAGCGGGACGAGTCATTATCAGTTTTCCCTCTTCCACACGGAAAGAAATACAGTCTGCACAAATACCTGCCCCCGTCAAAACGGCTACCTGCGAAGCCAAAATTTTCAATTCTTCACTGTCTTCCCAAAGTACCGCTTTCGCTTGCTTTTCCGTCAGTTCTTCGGCAATTTCCTTTGCACTTTTTCCTTGCGTTTGCAACTCTATCGCGGTAAAGCCAATGCGTTCCGCTATCGGCTTTATATTACCGACAAAATAGATTTCGTCAAGTTTTTGTCCTTTGTCTTCGGTTTGCTCTGTGCGTTGTTTTTTCAACCCAGCTTGGATAAGCGAATCCAGCGTTTCCATACCGACAAATTGGCATTGCCTACGCCCTACGCTGCTTTCATAGCTCTTCACCACGCGTGTGGGCGAGCCTTTCAATCCACATTTTTCTTGCGGCAAACCCAAAATTCCGTTGTTCCAAATTTCCACTTCGCCAAGCTTTGAAAAAATAGACGGGAAACGGAGAGTACGAATCTTTTCAAATGTAATCACCGTTTTTTCCTGCGGAACGAAGTTCTCTCCGTTTCGCAAAGTGATAGTATCACTGACAAAACTGATGGCTTTCGTTTTCACAGCAAAACCCAAGCGTTGCGCGATCATCGGCGGCACCTGCGCCGTATCCCCATCCACGCTTTGCCGTCCGCTAAAAATCAAGTCGGGTTTTAATCGTCTCAACGCTTCCGCAAGGATAAAACTTGTCGCTTGCGTGTCGCTACCTGCATATAAGGGATCGCTAATGAATATCCCTTTAACCCCTATGCGGGTAACGCCTTGAAAAGAATTCAACGCGGACATGGGCGCCATAGACAGTGCAATTATCTCCTTTGCGCCCGTTTCCAAAGCACACTCTAACGCAGCCCCGTCAAATGGATTCAATTCCCCTTTGAAATATTTTAATAATACGACTATTCTTTTATCTTTCATCGGAAAGTTCCGTTAAAAATTTGCTGATTTTTTTGTATTTCGCAAAGATTTTTGCGTATTTTTCAGTATTTTCGGGAATAGGCTTTGTTTCGCCTATCACTTTTTGACAGGTCTTGCTCGCCTCGTCAAAACTCGCAAAGAATCCTGCCGATATACCTGCACACATCGCCGAGCCAAACGAAGAATCGTTATTTTCCGTTTGTACAAGCGTCAATCCTAAGGCATCAGCTACAATTTGTCGCCAAACCTTACTCTTTGCGCCTCCACCGATGACATACGCCGAATTACCCACCTGAACGCCTTTTTCTTTTAAGTACGTCTTGCAGTCAAGCAAACTCATCGCTACGCCTTCCATTACGGCGCGTGCAAAATGCGCTTTGGTATGCCCTGCGGAAATCCCGATAAAACTGCCCCGAAGCATGGGATTTGCGTACGGCGTAAGTTCACCTGTTAAGTAGGGATGAAACACAAGCCCATCACATCCAATGGGAATATCTTCCGCAATCTCACTGAACACTTCAAAGCTGCCGCCGAAAGTATCCCTAAACCAACGCAAAGACGCCGCGCAGGATTTTGTTCCGCTTCCAGGATAATACATTTTCTCTTTAAGATGAGAATAGTTGATGATATTTTTATCTGGGTAATATTCGTTTGAAACCACGCAAATACGGCCTGCCGTCGCGAGTTTCAAGGTCATATCACCATTCTTAATTCCGCCTGCCGCAAACACTTCCATGACAGTATCCGTCGCCCCGCAAACCACGGGCGTTCCCACCTTTAATCCAGTATCCAAAGCTGCTTCATCGCGTACCTGCCCCACCCGTTCAAGCGGATTTACAATTTTGGGCATAGATTCTTTTGTCAGCCCAACAAGGCTCAAAAGACGTTCATCCCATTCCTTTTTATCAAAGTCAAAGAGCATGCTGCCCTGCGCCTCGATATAGTCGGTGACGAAGTCGCCTGTGAATTTTCCGCGCACAAAATCCTTGGCAAACGTAACCTTTTTCACCTTTTTATAAACGTCGGGAAAATGATTCTTTACGTACAAAATTTCGGGTAAAGACCAAATGGTATCGACGTTATGCTTACATTTTTCGAAAATTTCCTTGCCGAAATTCTCTGCAAGGTATTGCTTTTCTTTTACACTTCGTGTGTCCGTCCAATAGACGGAATTACAAATGGGAACGCCGTTCTCGTCCATTAAAACCGCCGTATGTGTTGCCGCGTCAAAACAAAGACATTTTACGTCCTCGGCATTTATATTTTGTAAAACGGAACGGATATTTTGACAAGCAGCATTGTACCAATCCATCGGATTTTGTTCCGCTTTTCCGCCGTCACCGTAATGCGTGGGGTATTCGGCGGTTGCCGTAGCAACCACCTGACCGTTTTTATCTAACAGCGTCGCTTTGCTTGCACCCCCGCCGAAATCTATGCCAAGTACGTACATGGTATACTCCTTTTAGTTTTTCACAATCCACTTATGGCATTCTTCCGACGAACTCAACAGCCCGCGGTTTTTCCCTGCCATAATCCATAAGCAATAGTTTTTATAACCTGGTGCAACCGTGAAAGGGTGGTAGCCTTTAGGGATAACCACCATATCCCCATTTTGCACTTTGTATACTTCGTTGATGTCGTTTTCAGGGGTGTACACCGCTTGGAAACCAAACCCTTGGGGTTTGTCGAATTCATAGTAGTAAATTTCATCGAGCGCCCCCTCCGTAGGAAGATTGTCCACGTCGTGCTTATGTGGAGGATAACTACCCCATTTGCCGTCTTCTACCCAAAACTCACCGATGTACAAATGGTTTGCCTCCCCGCTTTCAGGGAAAGTGAAAGCGACTTCGCGCACGAACGCGCCCTTACCAAACGTTTTCACCACAACGTTTTCAGCCTTGATTTGATAAGGTTTGTAATATTTTTCCGCGGGCGCTTTGCATACGGCAATTTTCACGTCGCCGCCCATTGCCGTAACGGTAAAAGCCGTGTCCTTACCAACGTATGCCGTTTCCGCCGCACCTTCAAAAACGTTAACGCGTTTTCCCACAGCAAAGGTAAATCCTTCGCCCTTTACCTCACATCTCCCGTATAAAACCACCAAAACGAATTCTTTTCCAAGTTCGTCAATCGTGTAGCTTTGACCATCCGCAAGCTTCAACATATCCGTTTCCGCGTATACGAGCGGGGAGTTTCTGTCCGTTACTACTCTTTCATAACCGTATTTTTCAACGTAGGATTTTTTCAAGTTCATATTACATATTCTCCAAAAGCATTTCTTCTACGGAAATCACACGATAACCGTCGGGAGCTGTTGCTTTGAGCGCAACATATTCCGCAGGATTTTCGGTAACCATCGTTTTGCAATCCATATTGATTGCATTTTGCCATCTATCTTTCGCAACCTGCACGATGACGTCGGGCATATATTCCGCCATAATCAACTGACCTGCAAGGTTTGCTTCCTTACCGATGAGAAGCATTTCCTTATTCACGCCTACTTTTTCAATGAGTTTTCTGCCCGTTTCGCTGTCGTCGAGTTCTCTTGCGTACGCGTAATTATCCTGTAAAGTATACTCGTTTGCCGTCTTCTTCACTGCAAGCTTACCATTTTCAATCAAGGCAAGCAGATATTCATTAAACCCAACCACTTTCGCCGTGACTTCAATGCCCCATTCCTTATATTCGTGAAGCATCAACTTCAAGTCAACGGGATCGTATACTATAACAGTCTTATATTGATTGAGCATTTCCGCGCAAGCCTTTGCCGCGTTTTGCGTTTCCTGCGTTTTACCCGTCAAGAACCAAAGCGCGGCGCCGCTGTCTTGGTTTTTATCCAAGGACACGCTTACGCCTGCCTTGTTCAAAAGCACAACTGCATTCTTTACACTTTCGGGGGATTTGTACAATGCATCCTGGCCAACGAACAACGCCGTTTCACTGTCCGTGTTGTACAAATCATCTAAGCCCGCGCAAGCCGTCTTGCCAAACACGTTGCCCATCGTCGTATATTTTTCAAGCAAGTCCATAATATACGTGGGCGCAACGCCGTTTAACACGATTCCCGTCTTTAATTCTTGGATAAACACCTTAGGGTCAAAGCCCGTCATGCAGTTGTTCGTACACGCACCGCAAAGGGTACATTCGTAGATGTTTTCTGCGATTTCTTTGAGCTCAGTGGCATTACGCACAACCAAGCTTGCGCCCATTGCGCGGGCGCGGGCGGTGTTTCTTTCCAACCCCGTCGCATTCCCGATTGGACATACGTGACGGCACATCCAACAGAATCTGCAATTATCGATTATATTTTTTGATTTTTCCGTGATATTCATATCGTTTCTCCCTATTACAAACCAAGTTTGAACGGGTTCATGATACCGTTCGGGTCAAGGAATTTTTTAATTCCTTCAAATACCTGCATTGCAGGACCGTACTGCTCTTTCATCATTCTGCCAAGCTTGATGCCCACACCGTGGTGATCGTTGACTACACCGCCGTTTTCAAGCGCTGTACGGATACCAAGCGTCCAAATTTCATTGTGCAAACGCATAGCTTCCACAGGGTCTTGAGGTACGTGTTCGCCGTCGATGATGAAGCGGTCGTACATCATACAGCCCCATTCGTACCAATGCGAGAAGTGCGCGATGAATTTCGCATACGGATATTTCGTTTCGATGGCATTTTTCATTGCCCAGTAAATCTTTTCGATTTTATCGTAAGGTGCAATCGTATCCATCGTACCGAACATTTGAGGAATGTCCATCATGTGCCCAGGATAGAAGAATGTAATCTTTTCATTCCACCACTTTTCACCGTATTCACTGCCCAAATCTTCCGCACCATATTTTGCAAACGTTTCCAATAAAATCTTTTCTTCCACGTCCACCAACTCTTTTACGCCCTCATAAGCAATATTCATAAAAGCACCAGGCTTAGCAACGCCGACGATTTTCTTAATCAAGCTTGCCGTTTCTGCATCGTCGTAAAGACGCATAACGGAAGGTTTGAATTTCTGCAAAACTTCTTTACTTGCCTTAAACGCAGAGGTCATATCCTTGAACAAGAACCCTCTGAAACGTCTAACTTCGGGTTGTTCGTAGATACGGATTTGTGCCTTGGTGATGATACCAAGCGTACCTTCCGAACCGATGAAAATTTGGTTCAAGTCAGGCCCTGCCGCATGCTTGGGCGTAGCGGACGTATTGATGATATCGCCGTTGGGAAGAACGACCTCCATCTGTAATACCATATCGTCAATTTTACCGTACTTATTGGAAACAACACCAATACCGCGGTGCGCCAAGAAACCGCCCACCGTCGAGCAGGTCAATGACGAGGGATAATGCATTGTCGCATACCCCTTTTCATTCGCTGCCCATTCGATATGCTTATAAATCGCACCCGTACCGCATTCTATGTACATACTTTCCGTATTGACTTCGTAAATCTTATTCATGCGCTTGGTGTCAAGTATAATACCGCCGCAAACGGGAAGCGCGCCGCCCTGCGAGCCTGCGCCGCCCCCCCAAGTCGTCACGGGGATTTTGTAATAATTTGCTATTTTCAGCACCTTCGACGTTTCCTGCGCGTCCTTGGGCGCAACGATGAAATCCGCTTCGGGCATTCTTACACCGCGGTCTACCCACATTCTCGAAAGCCAGAAAAAGTCTGCACTATGCGTAACCTTATCAATTTCTTTTACCGAACAATTTTCTCTGCCTACCGCATCTTCCAGCTCGGTCAAAATTTGCGTAAATAAAAACTCGTTCACAGCTAAGCCTCCATAATATCTTTCAAATCTTGTTTTATCATCAATAGTTTTCCACGGGAACCGTTTTCTCACCGTTGCTAATACCTTTCATAATGGCGTCGCGAATAGCAAGAACTGCCAACGTTTCTTTCTTGTCAAAGGGTTCTTCGTTCGTTTCAAAGAATTTCACGATACTTTCTACCAAGCGATAGAATTCGGTACCCTTTTCCACGTTTTTATATTCACAATTCGCCTTATCCGTTTCCACGTCCACAGAGAATCCACAACCGCTGTTGGAATAACTAAGGGTTACCGTTCTGCCTGCATATTCCAACACGATTGTCGATTGCTTATCACCGCTGAAAACGTGCGCAAGCTTTGCCTGCTCGCCTTTCGTCAGTTTCACCGCCATTTCGATTTGGTGAATGATATATTCTTCCAAACTGCGGCCGCTGCCTTTAATCATGACGTTTTTAACGTCGGTATAGTCCGCGATTTCTTCCGCATATCGTAAGGCTGACGAGGTAAAAATCTTCGTATTGTACTTTTCCGCCACCGCAAAAATGGCTTTCGCTGTTTCTAAATCAGGCGCAAACGTCTTATCGATATATGTGGTTTTACCGTACTTCAAAGCCGCTTCTGCGTATCTTAAATGCGTTTCAGGGTTTGCGGGCGCGAGAATTAAAATATTGTCGCTTTTTTCACAAAGCTCCTCAATCGTGTTACAACGGATAATATTATTCTTTTTGCACCATTCGTCCGTGCTCAATTTTCCCTCTTTTTCCACTTCTGCATACCCATATACGACTTTATAATCAAGCCCAAGCTCTTTGCTTGCTCTTTCAAAAAGCCCTAAATAGGTGTTGGAATGCCATTCGTCGATAAAATAATCTACAATTCCTATTTTTTTCATAACAATTTTCTCCTTTTAAAGGGAAAGCTTTACGACCGTTTGTGTCCTCGCGGATTCAAACGCCGCCATCAAAACTTTCATATCTTTAAGAATTTGTTCGTGCGTGATAATCTGATCCGCCCTTCCTTCGATTACGTTTATGACGTTTTCGTAAAATTCTTCCCAGCGCGGATAAACGGCAGGCAAGGGCAAAGGCAATTCGTTCAGCTCCTGAATAGGACGGGAATACATACTCGTAGAAAGTCCGTTATAGGTATAAATACAGCCTACACTTTCTTCCACACCCACGTCCGTCGTTTGCAGCATTTTACCCTCTTGACCGAACCAGTCGTTAATAACCGCCGTACCTTTATCCCCTTGAATGTGCCATCTCGCCTCTTTGATATGGCACCAAAGGTCGCACAAAAAACGAGCCGTTAAACCGCTTTCAAAGGTAATCGTTACGCAACAAACATCGTCTACTTCCTGCATATAAACCTTATGCAGTTCTGCAAAAACGCTGACGGGATTTTCGGGAATCATGCACATAATTTGGTCAAGCAAATGAATACCCCAATCGTATAAAAGTCCGCCGCCCGTTTCGTATTTTGCTTTCCAACCGCCCTTGGAAAAGCCGCGATTAGAATACAATCTCGATTCTAACATAAAGAGTTTGCCGATTTTTCCTTCTTCGACAATTTTCTTTGCGATTACGTAGTCCACGTCAAAACGCCGATTTTGGTGGATGGTATAAAGCTTGCCGGTCTTTTTACTGACCGCCAAAACCTCCTCTAATTCTTTCACGCTCATACAAGCGGGTTTTTCGCAGACGACGTTTTTCCCCTTTTCCATTGCCATAACGCTGTAATCTTTATGGAAATTATTCGGCGTAGCAATCAAAACGAGGTCGATATCCGTCTTGAAAAAATCTTCCGCGGTATCGTAAACGCAAAAACCGTCCGCGCTTGCTTTTTCACGCTTTTTCGGGTCTATGTCGTACACGACGGCAACGTCTAACCCCGCGATACGATCGCGCACGTTTTCCGCGTGCCAAGAACCCATTGTACCGTACCCAATAATACCAAGTTTATGTTTCATTATTTCAATCCTTTTTGAATTTCATCAATCGTTACGTAGCGTTTTTCTTCGCTCGATTTAATAACCGCGTCAATGACCATCTGCGCGCGCAAACCGTCGTCGATCGTGGAGGTGAAGTTATCCTTTTTACCATTTGCATAATCGATAAAAGACTGAGATTGATACAAGGACCAAGTTGCGCCGTACTTTTCAGGTGTAGCAACACGCTGCTTGCCCTTTGCTATTTCTTCCTTGCTTCCATAACAAATTTCCAAACCTTCGCCTACGTAGTTGCAGAAACGGATGTAACCCTTTTCGCCATAGATGATAAATTCAACCAACTGTTCTTCCGTCTTTGCACAACGGGAAAGTTCGATATTTGCAGTTGCACCGCTCTTCAAATCCGCCAAAATGTTTGCATAGTCATCCGTCGTTACGGGTGCCCATTCGTCGGAATCCACCTTTTGTCTTTCCTTGATGAATATACCCATGTTTGCGGTCAAACCGACAATATCCTCGTTCATCCAGTTCAAGAAGTCGATCATGTGCGAACCAAGGTCGCAAAGAACGCCCGTACCGCCAAGTTCCTTGCGAAAACGCCATTCCAAACGTCTGCCTTCCCAAAGCCCGCTTTCCTTGATGCACTTGATATAGCAGTGGTACACTTTACCGACAGCACCGCTGTCAATTACGTCTTTCAAGAATCTCGTCGTGGGCATATGTCTCCAAGTAAAGCAAATGAATACGGGCAAGCCTTTTTCTTCCGCCAAAGCACGTACTTCTTCTACTTCTTGGCTGTTTACGCCAACGGGTTTTTCAATACTTACGGGCAAGCCTGCGTTCAATGCATATTTCGCCTGTTCACAGTGGAAGCTGTTGGGCGTACAAATATCGACCATATCGCAAAGCCCGCTGTCGATGAGCTTTTTATAATCGTCAAACAATGCTTCGTCAGGAAGATTGTAATCTCTCTTTGCGCGTTCCAATGCCGCTTTATTTACGTCGCAAACCGCTACAATTTCTACGTCCTTTGCCTGCGCATAGGAATTCTTGTGATTCGCACCTGCAACCCAACCATAACCGATAATACCTACTTTTCTTTTCATGATTTTTACTCCTTTAATTATATGTTTTTTAATATTTCTTTCAAATAGATGAATCCGCGCTCGATATCGCGTTTTTGTTCTTCGCCTTCAATTTCACGTTCAATCGTGATAAAGCGGTCGTAACCACGCTCTTTTAATAGTGTAAATACTCTCTTGAAATCCACCACGCCCTCGCCAAGTGCTTTTTCCTCACCGATCTTATAAGGGTCCGTCGGGGGGACGCCGTCCTTTGCGTGCACGTTGCGAACATATTGACCAAGAGTCATCACCGCTTCGCAGGGATTTCCGTAGCCGTACATTATCAAATTACCCGTATCTAAGTTGACAAACAGGTTGCCTGTGTTTACTTCTTGGATTAAACGAAGCAAGGTAATCGGACTTTCCCCACCCGTTTCAAACAAAATATTTACCCCGTACTTTTTCGCTCTGTCCGCAAGTAGTTTCACCCTGCATATCATTTCCGTATATTCGGGCGCGAATGGGTCATTGGGAACAAACCCTGCGTGGATAATCATATCCGATACGCCAAGCTCTTGTAAAAAGGGCAATACGCCAAGCAAATACTTCAAACGTTCTGCGCCAAAAGCCACGCTGTTCAACCCCGCATTACGGAAATCGTATTTGAGCTCCCAAGCAGTATAATCATCGTAAAAACCAGCGAAAAACGCCGATATTTCTATGCTGCATTTTTCTGCAGCCGCCTTGATGATTTTTGCACTCTCAAGGGTGTACGTTGCAGGTTTGTAAACCAACTGGCAACTTTCCAAATCCATCGCCTTTACTTTTTCAAATGCCGCAACGCAATCGTCTACATTTTTAAGTCGTACCAACGTTCCAAACTTCATAGCTTGCTCCTTACTTATAAATTAAAATCATACAAGCTCTGCGTGATGACCATTTCCGCATTCGGATGCGATTGTAAGAAGGATACGGGCATGAAACGAGACTCTTCTTCAAGTGCCATCTTACGCATAATCCCCCATTGCCAGTTGCAATACAAATATACCTTTAATACCCTTGCTTTTAAGAGTTGCTTCATCCCCAACGTGATACATCTTTTAGGGAAAATATCGAGTGCGCCGCGAAGCTTGTTTGCCCCATTATTCACCACCGTTTCCGTAGCGATATCCGCGCATCTCGTTCCACAGTTCTTGTATTCTTCATCAGTAATCACGTCGTTGGCCTTTGGCGGTTCATTAAAGGCGATATGTCCATTGATACCAACCCCCGTTAAACACAAATCCACCTTGCCGAGCTTTTCAAACAGCGCGTCAATTTCCGCTTCCTTTTTGGGCTCGGGGAACAAACGCTGTGATGTAGGCATCAAAAGTTCTTCTTTTACCTGTGAATACAGTACTCTGTCCATAGTCGCCTTAAAGCTGAGCGGATTTTCATAAGGAATGGTCTCATCGTCGCCGACAAGATATTCGTCCATATTGATAAACCAACAATTTTGAAGGCTAATATTTCTTTCATTTACCTTCTGGGCAAAGATGGGATATTGCCCGATGGGACCTACGGGACAAATAATAACCGTTTTTTCACCCTTCGCATTATTTTTCTCAATCACCGACGCCATCAATTCTGCAATTTCTTCCATCATATCCGCTTCGGTTTGCATAACTCTTACAGGAATTTTGCTGTTTTTTACAAATTCTTCCGATGAACAATAATAGGTATTTACCATAATTACACCTCCGTTTTTTGGATTATTCTACCTTCGATAATCGTTTGTTCTACCATTAACTCTTTATTCAAAACGCAGAAGTCTGCGTATTTTCCAACTTCAATCGACCCAATATCTTTATCCGCTTTTACAATCTTCGCAGGGGTTAAGCTGACCGTTTTGATAGCTTCCACCAAAGGCACGCCCCCGTCGAATACAACGTTGCGGAGCATCTGTGAAATGGGTTGAATACTGCCTGCGTACGTCTTACCATCCGCCAAAACGGCTACGCCGTCCGCCACCTTAAACTGCTGTGAGGTCGGGTCGTCTTTCTTCCCCAAGCTGTACAGCGTTCCGTCCGCTTTCATACCGCCCGCACGCAAACAGTCGGAAATCAAACATATTCCATCTGCTCCCTTACATCTATAAATCATCTTAAAAAGTTCGGGCGTGATATGATGATTGTCCGCGATAAGCTCGGCGGTCAAATTGTCATCAATCAAACCGTACTCGCGAAGCCCTACGTAACGTTTGTTATTTCTCATGACTACCATACTCATCGCGCAGAAAAGGTGGGTGAGATTGCTTGCCCCCGCTTTTACAACGGGTAAAAATTCTGGCAAAATCGCATTGTCGTGACCCATAGATACGACAATACCCTTTTCGACAAGCTTTTCCGTCAATTCTACACAGCCGTCAAGTTCGGGCGAAATCGTGATTTGACGGATAACGTCGGCATTTTCCAAGATGTATCCGTAATCGTCCTCTGCGGGAACTTTTAAGTACGCGGGCGCGTGCGCACCTTTATTTTGGAAGGAAAGATACGGTCCTTCCAAGTGCACCCCTAAAAGTTTTGCATGGTCGCCTCGCTTGGGAAGCACTTCACGAGCAACCGACAAGGTTTTTTCTATCGTTTCTTGGGGCGCAGTTACCGTGGATGCCACCGCGGAAGTAATCCCGTTGTCGCTGTGGAAACGCAAAATATTTTCAAATGCTTCTACGGTATTGTCCATATAATCGTAGCCGTACCCGCCGTGGTTGTGAATGTCTACAAACCCAGGGGCAAGATATTTTCCTGTCGAATCCAAAACTTCGCTATCCTGCAAATCGTTCCCGATTTGAGCAATTCTCCCTGCTTTAACAAGAACGTCCGCTTGAATAATTTCGTCTTTCAATATCACCGATGCATTTTTAATGAGCATAACATACACCTATACCATTTTATTCTTACACTTATTCTATCATAATTTTTTCGGTATGTATTTAATATATCCCAATAGAAAATTTAACATTTTTTTCTTTACCATATAAAATAATTGTCAAATAAACTTTTTTGTGTTATACTGCTTTTACAACAATCGCAGGAGTTTATTATGATTAACAATAGATATAAAATCTCCTACAACAACCTTTTTACGTTAAATCCCAAGCGTTGTAGAAATTATTTTTTGATTCAAGCGGGTGAGGCGCTTTGCGCAAAAGACACAATCATCCCCCTGCACCAACAAGGCTATTTTGAAATCACGTACGTAGTCAGTGGGAAAGGAATTTCATACATCAACGACATGCCTGTGGAAATTCAAAAAAATGATTGTTTTTTCTCCTTTCCAAACGAAACGCACAAAATTATTTCCGACGTACAGGACCCGTTGCGATATATCTTTTTGGCATTTTATGCCAAACAAAAAACACAAGGGAATACGTTTATCAAGTATATCATGCAAGTCTGTCAAGCGCCCGACAACCGCAAGTATCACATAGAAAGCCTGCATCCGTTATGTTTGGGAATCTTACAGGAACTGCGCAACGAGGATATGTATTCGGAACGTGCCATCGCCCTTCTCTTAGAGCAAATCTTGATTGAATGTTCGCGCAAAATTTCCCAAAAAACGCAGAGTATACCGCAATCTGTGCCGACAAACGCCGCCGTTTTAACCCACGACATCATCACGTATATCGACCAAAACATCTTCAAAATCAAGAAAATCAGCGACCTAGAAAACGTATTCTTTTATAACGTGAACAACCTTTCAAAATATTTCCATTCGCAAATGGGCATCACGTTGAATACGTATTTTATCAGCAAAAAAATGGAAGCAGCATTGAAGCTGCTTCAAGCGGGTGAAAGTGTAACGGAAGTCAGTGATAAATTGCAATATTCTTCCATCCATGCATTTTCGCGGGCGTATAAAAATTACTTTAACGAATCCCCGTCTAAATTCCAAAAAAAAGATTAATAAAAGATAACACAAATATAGCGTATCGCCTTTACTTTTACGAGTATAAAACGACACCTTGACTTTTGCGACCGCGCCTGCGTCGCTTAGTTTTTGGTGTCGTCGCTTTTTCCAACCAGATTTACCGAATAAAACGCCGAAAAAAACGGCGGTTTTCGCGCTAATCCGCTTGCGAAACACCGCCGTTTATCTTTTTTCTGT
>JAGAIW010000027.1 GCA_017626305.1 Clostridia bacterium | reverse complement strand
GAATATCCTCGTCTAAAATATGCTTAACCGTGAAATCGTAAGGCACTAACAAGCCGTCGTTCATCGACGACGTCAAGGCTTGCGACGCCCCTTCAACGCTTTCCAAAATTAAGATATTGTTATAAACTTCCAAATTCAAATAAGTGCTGTATATATTGTTTGCTTGTAACGAATCGCCCCCCGTAACGGTTACGTCGAAGCGAAGCTCGTGCAAGCCTTCCCACGTAAAGATATGGTCGAAGGAGATTGTTTGCGCGCCCGTTACAATTTCAAAGCTTTGCGTTTCTTCAACGGTATTCCCCTCGCCAACGTCTTGCAATCTCACGTTGACCGTGGTGGATACGTTGCTTTCCATAAGCACGTTGATTGCGCATTCTTCGTTTACGTTTACGTGATATTCGGGAAGCTCAATCCCTACCACTTGCACGTCGTTGCCCGTAAAGGACGAAGGAACGTAGGCAACGTCAAGCTTCGTGCCTTGCGACGCTACCGCGCGGATTGCCGTTGTGCCCGCGTTTTTATCCGTTTCCTTACCGTCGGTAACCAAAACGATTTTTGCCGTTTGGGGATTGCTAAACAAACCTCTCGTATATTCGAGCGCGTCCGCAAGGTTGGTTGCCGTCGTGTCGGGAAGCTCTGCGTTTAAATAGCTTTGATATATGCCGTCAACGTCATAGGTCAAAGGTACGGCGTAGATTTGGTCGAAACCAAAGGTTACAACGCCTACCTTATAGTTATCGTAACGGCTGTCCTCTAACACAAGCTCTACAAAGCGGTCACGCTTGACCTTTGATTGCTCTTCCGTGTCAGAAACGTCTACCAAAACGATTATTTCATTTTCATCGTTTGGAATTTCATAATGGATTTGGAAGCCTGCAAGGGTAAGAATCGAAAGCACCATAATGGTAAGGTGCAACACAATCGAACCGATACGGTTTCTCGTTCTTCTATAACGCTTTGCCAACTTAAAGTAGGGTATCAGCGTTAAAATAACCGCAGGGATGAGTAACAGAAGCCACCAAGGACTTTCAGTAAAAATAATTTTCATCGTCACTCCCTCCCCTTACATATTCTCGCGGCTTTGCAGCCACCATTCAATAAAGAGAAGAGCTACCATCGCCGCTGCTACAAAGAAAATCAAATCCTTGTAATAGTCGATATCGTCCTGCGTTCTCTCCGGTTCTTTTACCGTATCACCCTTAACGAGAATGTTACTCTCGTCCTTGGGTATATGCACGTAAATGTATTCTGTTACAGGCGTACCGGAATAGGTCGTTTGCTTCAACGAATAAGTACCTGGCGTAGTTACCTTTATCGTGCTGGGGAATTCCGTATAAACGGTGGCATTTTCCGCAGAGCCTTCACGCTTTACCTCAAGCTGAGGGCCTCTTGCATTAAGCGTTACCGTTTCATTTACCTCGAAATTGTTGGTCGGCTTGGATACCGTGGTGGGCATGAAATAGCCGAACATATTGTAAATAAACAACGGGAATTCTTTCGTTACTGCAAACGTCGAATAGTGGATACTGAACCCTACCACCACCATCTTTACGCCATCTTCATTCTTCACCGCAACAACAGGCTTGGAATTACAGTACATTAACGGCTCGAAACCTGCGCCGTAAACGATTTCCGTATAACGGGTAACCTCGATATTCTCCACGCGCATATTGTTGAGAATGGGGTGAGGATCGCCTTCTACCAAAGCGGCGCCCGTGCGAGATTCCATCACCTTGGAAATGGTGAAACCCGAACCTTGAGGAACTTTTCCTTCCTGCGGGTCTAACAACACAACGATGCCGTCGGTGGGAAGCTTGTCGGGCATTTCCCCTTCTTCATAGAAGTACATATCAAATCCGCTGTTTTTAACGGAATCGTGATCGTCCTTCTTGATTTCGGTTACTTT
>JAGAIW010000004.1 GCA_017626305.1 Clostridia bacterium | reverse complement strand
GGGGTTATAGGTACAACGCGCGCATTCCCCAACGCCTGAACGGCGTTGTGTCCGCACGCATTGCACCGCGTTACAAAAAATAAAAATTTTTTTCGTGAACTATTGACAAACGGCGCACAATCGTTTATAATAGTAGTATAATTTTCGGGCGCGAATATACGCAAAGGAAGTATGAAAATGAAAAGATTTAAAACGGTAAAAGGACATTGTATTACGTGGACTATTCACGAGGATACGGAAAATATTACGATTGAGGTGGTCACAAATGAAAATTAAAGATATAATTTACACGAATATGTATAAAAACCGCACACCCGTTATTATTTACGGCTACGCGCAAGATAGAACCGAATTTACATTGTTACATAAAAACCGTTTTAATGATTACCGCGACGTACCGCAAGTGTTATTGAACGAAACGGTTTTTGCGTGGCGAATTCGCGAAAACGTTATTGAAATTTCGTATATAAAGTAGAGGTGGAAGAATGAAAGACGAATTTTATGAAAATGTATCAAATTATATTGATAAACTTGAAAAAGACATTTCAAAAATGCCTTGCAAAACTATTGAAGAATATGACCGCATTTTAATTGTTAGCCGTATCCGTATGGAATTATTATCAATTAAAATAGCCTATGACGTAAAGAGAGGTAAAAACAATGCGCAGTAATTTAGCAATTTTGGAAATTTTTAGGGAACGTATAAACAAAATTCAGCATTATAGCGGAAAGAATCCGCCGACGCTTAAAGAGATTGACGAAGCGTTTTTTAAGTTGTATAATTGTGGGTTATTAACTGCGTACGAAATTTGCGCTATTTTGAATCATAATGACGGAATACGTAAAGACAAATTTAACGGGTAATATATGGATAGTCACGGAACGTGGGCGCGATTATACGCGCCCGTTACCGTGGCACACGTTCGCGTTTGATACTGAAACTTTTGCGTTCATTGACGGCGTGAAAGTTAGCAACGAAGAATTAGTCAAACAATGTTTAGCAATGACACCCGAAGAAAAACGACAACGTATTACCACGGACGTTTGGTGTTGGCAAGCCTACGACGAAATTAACGGGTTTTTTATGACTAATGATTTTGACACGTGGTTGATATATCAAGCGCAATGCCGTTATAAATTCGGGTGGTGTTACAACGCAAAATTTGACTTTTCACAAATTGATTATAAAATTTTAACAAATTCAAAGTGGAAACGAAAGGAAAAAGCAACGCGCAACGAGGGATACAACCGCGGTCAACCGTGGGCGTTTGAGAGTTTGCATAACGACATGGGTACGCGGTACGCGTATAAATTGTGGGTACCGTATAAAAACGTTAACCGCCATAAATACGTACACGCGGTTGAATATCGCGACTTTATGAACATTTTCGCAGGCGGTTTAGCACGAATGTTAAAAAGCCTAGATGTTCGCGACAATGAGGGAAACATAGTGCGTAAACTTGAAATGGATTATCAAGGCGTAGACGTTGACAATCTAAAACAAAGCGAAATTGAATACTGTGCAAACGACGTTAAGGGGCTATATTTTGGTGTTAAGCAATACAATCAAATGATTGAAGAGCAAAGCAACGGCGAACGTCATATTTTCGGTGAAAATACTAACGTTATGACCGCGGGCGGATTTGCGAAAGCGGAATTGTTGCGCAGTTTATACCCCGAATTAACACCGAAAAAGCGCATAAAACAATATCAACGTGAACACCCTATTACACCCGAACAAGATAAATATTTACGCAAAAATCATTTATACCGCGGTGGAATATGTATCGTGAACCCGAAATATCAAGGCAAATTATTGACAGGGCGTACAATGTATCGTTATGACGTTAACAGCGAATACCCGTTTGCAATGGCGAATATACGTGATTTAGTGGGAAAACCCGACAAAATGAAATTTGACGAGTGGTTAAAATTTCAAAATAAAAAACAGTACGAATGCGTTTATATTTTGAAAAGTGTACACGGATATTTAAGAAAAGGTTATGTACCTGTATGGTACAATCCGTTTACACGTGATTACGTTAAAACCGTTGATGAAAATGAAACGCATTTAATGTTTGAACGTGAATTCAATGAAATGTGTAAATGGTACGATTTAGATTTCGAATGCGATACCGTTTTAATTTTTCAACGTGGCGATTATGCTTATAAGCCTTTTATTGACGAAAATTATAAATTGAAAGCACAAGCAAAAATGGAAAATAACGTCGCACTTTCAAATGTTGTAAAACTAAAATTAAATTCGTCATACGGTAAATTAGCCGAACGCGTTGAACGCGTAACGGGGATATACGAAATAAACGAAGAAACGGGTGCGGTGCATTTTGTTATGACAGGCACGGAAAACGACAAAAGCGGTATTATGAACGTTGCGGTTGGTGCTTTGGTTACGGCGACGGCACGCGTTTGGATTTTATCACATATACGTGAAATATGTCAAGAAGATAAAATTGAAGATTTATTTGTATATATTGACACGGATAGTATTCACGGATTTGGTTATTATGACAAGGCGGATCCGTACACGTTGGGTGGTTTTAAGTTAGAAGCGGAATGTAAAGCCCTGAAATATTTATGTCCCAAAACGTATTTTGATATAGAAGGTTTGACGGGTGAATATATTGACGTTATTGATGGAAAACCGCAAATTGAAATGCACACAAAAGGCATAAACATTACTAGCGTTTCAAACGATTTTGCTAAACAAATAACGTCAAACGGTTTACCGTTGGAATACGTAAACAAGCGGTTTGATTATGGGCAGTCTTTTAACGTTTTATGCGCAATGAATGTACGGGGTGGAAAAGTGCTAATCCCGACGGAAAAATTTCTCGCAAGGGAAGAACAAAACCCCGAACGATTAGTTATTAACTACGGCTATGACGGTACGTTTTTAAGTGAGGTATAGAAGTGAAATATTTATTATTACTTATAATCCCGTTGATTTATATCGGGTTTATTTGGATAGGATTTTTATTTTTTAAGGAGTAAAGCAAATGGCGATTTTTGAAGTTAGAAAAGGCGTAAAGCGTGAATTATCTTCACGCGAAGTAAAGCAACGTGTTATGGAAATACGAGGGTGGACGAGTGACGAGTATAACAAAGAATACGACAAATTACGAAACCGCGTCCGCGCTTATGAATCATACCAAGCGCAAAGCGGTGTAATAAGAGAAAAACAAAGCGTCGCGACAATTCTATATAGGGAAGCAAAGGCAATTAAACGAGAAGGTGACGAATATAAACCGACGCTTGAAATGGAACGTTTGAAAAGTTTTCCGTCAATTTCAAGTGGTAAAGCGTTACAACGGCGTTTGCAGGACACTTCACGTTGGGACGTGCGTTATAGTGAAACCACGGTAGCACAATTTAGTGGACTGATAAATGCTAACCCCATAGCACGTGAAATTATGGAAAAAATAGAAAACCCCGTACAACGTGAAAAGGCGTTGAAAGATTTAGCCGAAAAATTACACGTTCGTATTGACGAAAGCCAACGTGCGCAGGCGCAAAGCGCAATACCGTTTGGGCAAACGGCAGGAAGTAAAGACACGATTGATTTTGATATCTCAAAATACCTGTAAAACGCTTGACATATAAAAAAACTTTATTTATAATAGTAGTACAATTTTCGGGCGCGAATATACGCAAAGGATTAAAAGCAATGGAAAAGAAAGTTGCAAAGAAAGTAACAAAGAAGGTAACAAAAGAAAAGAAAGTTGAACGTAAAAGTTGGAAAAACGTTGACGGTATAATGTCCGTATACGCGACTGTATGGGACGACGACCGCGTTTCGTTTTCTACGTCCGTCGCAAAAAAGAACGAAGATGGTGATTACGACCGCGAATATTACGACGTAATTTTCAAGAATGGCGAAGCGCCCTACGTTGAGGAATCCACGAACTTTAACATTGATATTACCGCAGGATTTTTGACGTTTAGAAAAGCGAACAACGGGCATTATTATTCCGCCGTAATGGTTATGGAATATACTATTTGTGCTGATTAAGGGGCAAAATTCACCGTCGCGTTATACGGGTATAACGGAAGAAAAACCGCCGTATATGTGATTTTATCCCGACGCGTTTTGTTTACCTATATCGTTAACCGCCCGTAATATTATAACAATTATTACGGGCAAATTTATTTAAGGAGTATTTGAAATGGAAGGCGAAGAAAAGAAAGAAGAAAAGGTTGAAACCGAAGAAACCGAAGAAAAGGTTGAAACCGAAGAAAAGGTTAAAACCGAAGAAACCGAAGAAAAGGTTGAAGAAAAAGGCGAGGACGTTGCAACGCTTATTGCACGCGTAAAAGCGGAATACGATAAAAAGTTGAACGACCAAAAAACCGAATACGAAAAGAAAGTTGCGGAACGCGACGACATTATCGTACAGTTAATTAACGGTAAAGACGTTGAAACCCCTACAAAAACGTCTTTCGTTGATAAAATAAACAAACAAAGAGAATTTAAAAAATGGTAAAGGAGTAAAACCAAATGGCACAAGTAGAAACTATTGACGTAACCACGTTGGAAGGAAGCGAAGATTTTCCGTTGAACGTTAACGACGTTTACGGACTTGTTGAAACTATTGCCGTGCAAAATATTCGCGCGGTAAAGTCAACGAACAAAATCGTTGACGGCTTCTATGAATATGACGTTAACGACGGCAAAGTAATTCAGGAAGCAGTAATTGAAATGGCAAAGGAACAAGCGTTTGACAAAGATAGTTACGCGTTTGCGC
Source organism: Clostridia bacterium (assembly GCA_017626305.1). Lineage (GTDB taxonomy): Bacteria > Bacillota > Clostridia > Christensenellales > Borkfalkiaceae > Scatosoma. The sequence continues at coordinate 1,842 of JAGAIW010000004.1, read as the reverse complement.
CCAAAGACCCGACGCTGTGGGCAAGACATTTTAACAATTACGAAGAAAAGCAATTTCAAACGACCGTTAGACGTAACGATATTCGTAAAATTATTGCAAACAAGGGTACGGGACTTGGTGAAATGGTAGGTAATATCATCAATTCTATCACCGAGGGCGAAGGATATTACGATTTCAAGAAAATGCGTGATGTATATTTTAACGGCGCATTTAAGGATTACGCGGTTAACCTTGGCGGAAAGCCTAAAAATATGAAGGGTGTAATTTACGCGCTTCGTGACGCTTATAATCACTTGAAGTCAACTAATAGTGATATGACCGCGGATGCGTTTTCAAGCGCAACACCCGAAGAGGATATTAGAATTGCAATCACTACGAAGTTGCTTAACCTCATTGACGTGGTTGAACTTGCAAACATTTTCAATTTGCAAAAGGAAGAACTTTTCGGAAAAATTGTTGTGGTTGACGTTGACGACCTCACCGAAAAAACGAATTGGTACAAAGCTTGGATTTACGATAAAAAGGCGTGCGGACGTGCTACGCGTTTGTATGAGTACTCCCAAGACGTAATAGGTAAGGGCTTGTATACTAATCACTATTTAACCGTAGACCGCGCTTATTTCCATAACGGCTTATTTAAGTCCGCGGTGATTGATTGTACCGAAGCAAGCAACACGGCACTAGCCGAAATTATCACGCCAAATGCGTAAAGGCGGTGCGGATAAATGGCAAAACGTGGTAAAAAAGTTCGCGATTTAATTCCAAACGAATGTGCAAACGACGTCAACGACGTCGTTTACCGTGGTTGGAACATCGACAAGTACGACGAATATAAAGCATTATTAATGAATGCAATTAAAATACCCGAATTGCCGTTTGCCGTTGAACGATTTGTTAAAAGTGAACTAATAGACGGGAATTACGTCGGCTACGATAAACTCACGGGTAAGTGGGCACGCGCGTTTGGTAGTGGATTAAATGCAATGTGGCTTCCGACTGACGTAACGTTTGTATTTGGTAACGGTCGAAGTTATAAACGCGATATTTCGTATGACGATAGTCCTACGGGCGCGTATTTAATTTGTGGGTTACCTACGGGCGCGTGCTACGGTGATATAATTAAGGGTGAATGTGATATTTTGCAAGCGTGCGACGTCGCTATACGTCAAAATTTAAAGGCAAGTCACACACCCTTAATTGTGACCGTTAAGGACGAGGACACGCGATTGTCCGTATTACAAGCGATTTCACAAAAAGAAGAAGGAAAACCCGCGGTTGTTGTTTCTCCCGACGTAATGGAAGGTATTAAGGGTGTTCAGCTTGAAACCGACTTTATCGTTGATAAAGTTGAGGAATACAGGAATATACACCGCGACAGGCTATTAAACAAAATTTCCACAATGACCGCAAACGTAAATAAGCGGGAACGCGTACAGGTAGGGGAAGTCAACGCGACCGTTGGACAATGTGAAGATTACGTTTACACGCTTATTGACACGTTTAATACACAAATGGAAACGTACGGAATACCCGTGCATATGGAAAGTAATAGTTCACTAGAAGAATTATATTACAACGGTACAACCGCAAAAGAGGGTGACGAATATGTATGACAAAGACACAATTATAAGTGCGTTTGATAAACGCGGAACGTTGGTGCAATGGTTGAAAAACCTTGACGACACGTTAAAAAATAGCACTCTTGACCGCATTGAAAATGTTGAAACCGAAAACGGTTTTGCTTTTAAGTTTGTTTTCGCAAACGGCGTTGAATTGCTAACGCCTACGGTTGAAATAACAGGCGGAACGGGTGAAACCATTGAAAGCGTTGAGCAGGATTTT
>JAGAIW010000026.1 GCA_017626305.1 Clostridia bacterium | reverse complement strand
GTATAACAGTGAGGAAAACGACACTGAATATACCGAGCTGAAGGGCTGGTCTGAATTTTTCAAGCGCGCAGGCAGAGAAGACAATATTATGATTTGGACGTATTCCACGCCTGCCATCAGCTATTTCATGCCGATGAACAATTTTGCAACCCCTGGTGAACATTATAAAACGATGGCGGATTTGGGCGTTTTCTATATTATGGACCAAGGCGTTCCCGATTCCCGTATGCCCTCGTTGGAAGAGCTGAAATATTATACACAAGCGAAAATGATGTATCGCAGCGACTATGATTACAACGAGCTTGTAAACGATTTCATCGACCATTATTACGGCGTTGCAAATGCGGAAATAAAAGAGTATTATCATTACATAAGAGCGCGCTATAAATATCTTAATGAAAACGAAGCGTTTACGGGCAGAGTTTTCTCGGATACGACGCTTCCTGGGCTTTGGCCCCGTGCCGCCGTGCAGGAACTCATAGACATTTTAGACAGAGCGTTTGCCAAAGTGGAAACGATTAAGGACTCTAATCCAGAAAGATACACGATACTGTACAATAGATTAAAAAAGGAAAAGCTTGCACCTATTTATTTAATGTTTATGTATTATATGGACACCCTTTCCCAAGAGCAAAAAGAGGAATATTGGCGGGATATGAGTACTTATAGCGCGATGTTTGGTATTACGACCACGCGTGAATCTGCGAATAATTTGTTAGAGCTTATCAGCGGTTGGGAAACAAAAATTTTTGGTTAAGGAGGTAGAGGATGAAAAGAAAATGGCTTGCGTTTTTTACTGCGGCGGTGCTTGCGTTTTCCACGCTTGCTGCTTGCAAGGATAACAATCCAGACGTTTCCGTAAGCGATACGGCGTCGGAGCAAGAGTCCTCCGATACCGCAGTAGAGGTCAGCGTAAAATTGGATAAGAATACGTATGACGCCGTTGAAGATGAAATTTTTGTTCTTACGGCAACGGTTACGCCTACGAGATACGTAACGTGGAAATCGAGCGACACGAAGATTGCAACGGTTACTTCAAACGGTAAAGTAATTGCCAAGAGAGCGGGTACGGTTACCATTACCGCAACGGCAGAGGGCGTTTCGGATAGTTGTGTCGTAAACGTTATGGCGGCGGAAAATAGACCGATGGAATACGTGGAAACGGAAACGGAACATTATTTGCTTTCTATGGCAAGCGCTGAGGAACACGGTGAAATTGTTGCCCGCTACGTAAAAATCGAAAACGAAGAAAAAGTGCTTGTCGAGGGCAAACAGTTTACGTATGAAAGTATGGACGAAAGTGTTGCGGCTGTTTCGGCGGACGGAAAGATTTTGCCCGTAGGCGTTGGTACGACGGAAATTCTCGTATCCTGCGACGGATTTGTTGCCTATGTTACGGCGGACGTATATACGGCTGGCATTTCCACCCCTGAGGAATGGTATTCGATGTTTAAAAATAGCTGGGCTTGGGGAGAAAGATATTTCTTGAAAAACGATATCGATTTTTCGGGATACGTATATGACCTTGGTGTAGACGATCCTTGTTTTGGCGGGGAAGTAAACGGCAATTTCCATACCGTAAAAAATATTACGGAGTGGCGTGATAAACGCAGAGACGATCCAGCTGTAGATGCGTATCAAGCGGTGTTTGGCACAACGACAATCGGGATGCGTTTAAAGAATATTTCCTTTGAGAATATTCGATTCACAAAGAATAAGTGTGCGGTGATTTGTCAAACCTATCGCACGCACGAAGACAATCACACGCAACACGAGGCGTTGGTTTCCAACGTATACATTGACGCCGTATATAAAGAAGGCGGTAGCGGTCTTTTTGAAATCGTTATGGGCGGTAACGTAGAAAACGTATTTATGCGTATACGTAAAATGTCCAACGCAAACTTTGACGAGTATTTCCATGGCGTTACGGAAAGAGATTATTTGAATTGGGCGTTGGGCAGTTCGTTGTTTAGCAACGTAGTCGTTTATTCGGAGAACGGGGAGATAAGCTGGTGTAAAAATCCTTCCACAATCGGTATTTCCTATATGAATGTTTATATGTGTACCACGAAACAGCATGCAGTATATCGCGCTTACACCACGCTTGACACACGCGTTTGGGAAGTTTCAGCAACGGAGTTGCCTATATTAAGAGGCTAAATTATTAATAAATACTCAAAAAGGAGAACAACTATGAAAAAACGAAACAAGTTGGTGCTTATTCTTGCAGGATTATTATCGTTGGGAATCGGTTTTACTGCCTGCGTCAATGATAATGATAGCAACGCATCTATAGACGATTCTACGGAGAGTAGTTCCTCTACGAACGCCTCGACAAATAAATTTAATGTTACCGCAAATGAATGCGACGGCGTAGACGTTGTTTGCGATGCGTTGGTTGAACAAAACGGTTCGTTGCAATTCACCGTTGAGTTGCTTCGCGGTTATGAAGGGGAATTGACGATTACAGCGACGGTAGGCGGTGTAGAGGTGGACGTAATGTCTGGGATTGGCGGATTTTATGTCATTTCGGGCGTAACGGGCGACGTTGTTATCACCGTTACGGGCGCGAAACTTATCGACGCGGAAACGTCCGAAGAACCTGAAAGCTCCGAAGAACCTGAAAGCTCCGAAGAACCTGAAACGTCCG
>JAGAIW010000003.1 GCA_017626305.1 Clostridia bacterium | reverse complement strand
TATGCGTTTCCGCAAATGGATTATTTCTCAAATAATCCGCCGGTATCAAATACGCTTTCGCCATTATATTGCCTCCTTTTATGCTCCGTATAAATCCCGAATGAAATAGCTGTTTTGCAATTTCAATTCTTCCACGCTCGCTTTTACGCTTGCGTATGCCCTGTAGTCCATCAAACCAACGCCCGACTTTTCAGCCAGTTCGTTGAAATAGTCCGAGAAACAGTCCGTCGTGAACCGTTCCCTATAAATCTTGTAATTTGCCAAATAATACCGCTTTCTTTCAGGCTTGGAATCTTGCGTTCCACGCTCTTTTTCTATGCTTAAAACGCTGTACCCAAACCGATTATAAATCCGTTCATTCCTTGCCCAAATCTTGCTTACAATACACTTCAAAAGATATACAAATAATGTATTATCCCCGCGGATATGACGGAAATGGTAATACATATCAATAAACTTCGTAAACGCCCAATCGCAAAGCATTTCCTCTATCGTGTAGAACGGCAAAGCAAGCTTTGGCTTACCGCTGTTTACGATTGTCAATATGTCACACAAATCCCTTGCGTCAGCACCCCAGCTTTCAGGTCTTTGCTCGTCCACGAACACCTTAATAAACGGGTAATTGTCTACCGTTGCGCTATGACGGCACATCTTCAGCCAAGCATTGAACAGGTCGTTCTTCTGGTTGGCTTCATCAGCGCCTTTCTTCATTTCTTTCAGCTCCAGCATATTCGCACGCTCTTTCCCGATTTCCGTGATTACCACCACGCCAAACTCAAAGCTTCCTGCGTTTGGATTGTTTGCTATCACCTTTTTACCAAGGCGAAGCACGTCAAAATCCAAAATATGCGCAAAACGCGTATATTCAGGCGCAGGAGTGAAAAAGCTGTATGCTCGCATAGGGAAATTACCGCTATCATACAAAATATCTTCCTCGCGGATAGAATAATTCGCCACCAAAAGACTGCTTTCAATCACGTAGATAAAATACAGTTTTGCATACGTTTCCAGCACGTCGAAAAGGTATTCGCATTTTAACGCGCTGTCAAAATACATTCCATATCTACATACGTCATAGCCATACAACTGCCACCCTGCATTACCGTGTTTTTCATATCTTTCTCGTTTTTGAGCCACCCAGGTACGAATTGAAGCCAAATTATTAACCCTGCCGTACTCCATACACGCCTGCAATTCTTTTTCAAAGCATATCCACGGGAAGAACGGAAATTTCATATCCTGCTTTTGCAAACGCTTGAACGCTTCCTGACGGAACATCACCGTTTGCGACATCGACATATCCGTTGTTTGCGTTGTCTTTTTCTTACCCATCGAACCGCACGACATAGATACAATCGGCAATTCCTTTATAAATCCGCAATTTTTCGCCTCATTATGCTGTAAAACCTGCCGTCCTATATTCTCGCGCATACGGTTAAAAATACACCAAGCAACCGTACCCGTAATTATCCAAGGGAAATGCCGTATCACAAGCAATAAATCTTTTAGCAGGTTTACGATTTGTGGATAGAGCGAAAGCACATCAAACGACACCGCAAAATAGAAATAATAGGAGATAAACGCCACAAAGATAGACAAGAAATTGATATTTCCAAGCCATATCAACAGCCACGCCGTTTTCCACCTTGGGCTGTTATCCAAAAAACAGCGATACCCCAAGCTAAACCGTTTCAACGGTTGATAGGTTACACCGCTTATTTTCTTGAATACCCGTAGCGGCAACGTATCTCTGCCATGGTCGGTGTTCGGCGTATTATAAATCTTGCGTACAATTACCACTACCAAAATCACCACGGGAATTAGCAACACCAAAATTCTTGAAACATTCCCTATCCCCTCGGCAATGCCGCCAAAATATGCGCCAAGATTTTTTCCGTTCACAAGCAGCGTAAAGTATGCCCTAAACTTCAGCCAAAACGCACTCGGCGTAGACGGCAACGGAATAACATCCCCTGCAACCACGTCAGACGGCTCGATTACCTCTACTTTCGTAGTGTTTTCCATCTCGAATATTTCACAAAAGTAGAATTTTATCGACGAACCCAGCTCGGTTATCGTTTCCCACAACCGCACGTAGGAGCGTGTACACCAAAATACGCCTATACATAAAAATATCGCCGTTATCACGATGGATAAGGCGATATGTACTTTCCGAAGATTACCCACCGTCAGCCCTCCT
>JAGAIW010000025.1 GCA_017626305.1 Clostridia bacterium | reverse complement strand
TATACGGCACGCCCGCAGCGACTTGTATTTATTTTATGAATGATTTGAATAAGCTCGTGCAAGCGCATATTGCGGAAAACGAACCGGGCAGAATTATGAATTTGACCTTTTTTGCATATCACGACGCTGAGCCTGCGCCCGTGGAAAGAAAGAAGATTACGGACGAATATGGCAACTTGATTTGGGGAGATCCAATTGCGGATGAAAACGGTCAGTTTCAACCGTTAAAACGTTATGCGCTGGATGAAGAGAGGGATTTTATCAAGGATTCCAACGGGAATTACGTCTATGAAACGGACGAGAACGGGGACTACGTATATTTGAAGTGTGATGAGCACGTATATCCTTGGCTTGCGCCGATTTATTCTAAGTTCACGTCGTCTTTTTACGATCCGATTAATCAAACGTACGCAAACAACGTAGCTTCGTGGTATGCGGTAAGCTCGAACGTTTACGTATGGATATACGGCACGAACTTTTCGTACTATATGTATCCGTATAACACATGGAGCGTTGCGCCAGAAACCTACCGTTATTTGCGTGAATGCGGCGTAAAATACGTATGGAACCAAGCGCAGGAAAGAAACCAATCGACTGCGTTTACCGATTTGAAGGACTATATCGACAGTAAATTTCTGTTTGACGTAAATGCCGATTATGCGCAGGTCTTGGATGATTATTTCAACAACTATTTCTTAGAAGCCGCGACGGAAATGCGTAGCTTATTTGAGCTGATTCAAGCGCGTAGTGCGTATTTGGAAGAAACCGTACCGACGATTACGGGCGGCATCTACGACGAAATCGGTAATGCGGAGTATTGGCCGAGATTGCTCTTGGAAGAAATGATAGCAAAGATTGATAGAGCGTATAAGGCGGTAGAGAAATACAAAGCGACGAATCCCGAATTATATGCAAACTTAGTAAAACGCATTAAAAAAGAAAGTATCTTCCCCCGTTACGCGCTTTGCACGCATTTTGGTGATTATTATTCGAATATTCAAGAGATCCGCGCAAAATTCCGTGACGATTGGAACGAATTGGGTTTCTCGATTTACAAAGAAGCCAACGGCGATATGCAATCTGTATTCAATAGCTGGGGAATCTAAGAGACAATCATATCATTTAAGAACAATGAAAAGGAGAGGTACATGAAAGATTATATTACACCGATTATAAGACTGCTTGTTTACGAAGCATCAGACGTGCTTACCGCGTCGGTGGGAACGGAAAACGACAATAACTACAGCGATATTGATTGGTTTATTTAAGAGGAGGCGAAAAATGAGAACGAAGACAATGAGAAACGTTTTATTGTGGATTACAGGCGTGCTCCTGTTTGTTTTCTTGGCAGGTATATGCGTTGTGCAATCTATACAAAAGAGGAGTGCGCGTGCCGCAGAGGTAGAGGTTTGGAAAACTGGAGTCTTTGAAATGAACGACGGTGTTTCGTTGCGCTTTAGCGACGAGAACGGCTTGCGTTTTATTGTAAAAATGGACGAAGATATAGCGAACTTTGTGACAACCACCGAAGAAGCGGAAATGGGCTTTATTATCGCGCCCGAATCCCTTATGCTTGCAGCCAACGGCGATTATATGAATATGGCGCAGAAAATTGGCGGAGCAATCGATAAAAATAAAATTTATCAGGAAGGCGACTACTATCAAGCAAACGCTTGTATTACGGGCATAAAATACAATAATCTTGAGCTGAATTTCGTAGCCGTTGCTTACATTCAATATAACGGTGAAACTCGTTATACAGAATATAACGACAAAGCAAAGCTCAATATGTACGATCTCGTCAATATGGCATTCTTGAATGGCTATTCGGAAGCGATTCAGGAGTTTAGCTATTTGAAAGTAAGTGATGAAATTGGCTGGTACGGCTCTAATGAATTTCCGATTGTAGTAGAAAATACGGACGAATATAACGCGCTGGTAGAGATTGCAAATAAGACAGAAATCGATCTTGAAAAGAATTACGTAGTCGTTGAAAACAATACAACAACCAGCGAAAGTTTTACAGATGAAACGCCTATTATTATTTCAGCTGCGGTTGATAAACTCAATAAGTTGATAGAGGCACTTCCTGATTCCGTAACGATGCCTGACGCAATCGGTCAAATCGGCAGAATCCGTGACGCAGAAGAACAATATCACGCGCTTTCCGATGTGAATAAATTGGAAGTAGAAAATTATGCGAAGGTAGAAACCCTTTTGGAAACGATTCACGGTTATGACCGCGTGTATAAAAACGACGCGTCGGATGGCACGGTAATTCCTTCATACGTACCCGGCGAGTTTAGTTCTACGATTGGCGGTAGTGCAACGACGAGAACGGACGAGCTTTACGGCAACGTATTGACGGTTACCTCTGACGCAGGTGGCAGGGCGGCATTACATATTCAAAACTTCCCCAGCGTAAGCAAATATAGTAAAGTATATTTCTATGTAAAGAGTAGCGTTGCTTGTGATATTTATCTTTCCGACGGTATCACGAACGACGGTTGGGGAGAAAACTGGAAGAATACGTGGTCAACCAGCGGGTTCTGGTGCAATGCAAATACTTGGAGATTGATAGAAATTGACGTAGCGAACGACGGCTACATCGGCACGAATTTTGCACTTGGTTTTAGAACGGATACGACGGGCTTTACCTTTGAAATCAGCGATTTCTACGGATACACGGACGCTACGCCAGAAGAAACGAGCCTTACGTTCGGTACGCAAGTGGATAGTGGCGAAACCAACGAATACGGCAAGATTTATAATATTTCCCGCGAGCAATGGTATATCGACAATAATAATGTGAATACAATCGGTACGTTGCAGGCGAATAAGCTTGCCAACGCGCTACCTAGTGGTTATGAAACTTTCTATTTCTGGATGTACAACGGTACGGATACGGAATATAATTTCCATTTGGCGGGTGACGTAAGCGGTACGTGGACGGATTCTGCGGATTCTGTTGCCTTGAAAGTAGGCGAATGGACAAAAGTTACGATTTCGGCAGAAGATATTGCGCTGAATAAGAACGGTCAATGGTACGTATATATCCTTGGTGGAGATGGTGCTGGTGCAGCAAAGGACGGCTGGAAGATTTCGACGATTTATGCAGGTCCTTACGAAGAATACAGCTACACGGATCATGCGGACGTGAAGAACGTACTTGCTTTGATTAATGCTATTCCTGCATCCTTAACGTTGAATGATGTAGCGACGATTGAAAAGGCTCGTGCAGCTTACGATAATTTGTCGAGCAGCCAGCAAGCACTTGTTACAAACGTTGCAAAATTGACGAACGCAGAAACGTTTATCGTAGAGAACGAAAAGGCAAGCGTAGTTATCGCAATGATTGATGCAATCAACCCCAGAGCGATAGAAAAATCAGCGGTGGAAGCGGCGCGTGCGGCATACGATAACTTAACGGAAACGGCAAAGACGTACGTAACGAATATTGCAACCTTGGAAGAATACGAAGCACAGCTGAGCGCAGAAAGTGAAGTGCAAGCAGCGGCGGATTCCGTAATCTCTAAGATTGCTGTCCTTCCAGATG
>JAGAIW010000024.1 GCA_017626305.1 Clostridia bacterium | reverse complement strand
TGCCGCCTCACCTGCCGCAAAAGCCTCGTTAACGTCCGTCAAGCTGGCTATATGCCCTGCGCAGCGTTGCAAAGTGGAAAGCTCGATTGCGCGGGTTTTTACCCCAAGCTGTTTTGCGCACTCGTTCGCTAAAAAGATTGCCGTTCCCGTCAACTGCTTGTGTCCGAAAACGTCTTCTCCTTGATTGCACGCCGAAAGCTCGCACACGTATCTTCCATCGGGCAATTTTATTCCCTCGGAAAGGGCTATAACAAGGTTCTTCTTTTCCTTTAATCTTGCGGAAATTTTCTCAAAGAAGCTCTCTAACGTAAACGGAATTTCGGGCAGGAAAATCATATCCGCCCCCTCGCAGTCCTCTCCCCTCGCCAAGGCGCTTGCCGCCGTCAGCCAGCCTGCGTTTCTGCCCATAATTTCTACAATCGTCACCGAATACAAATCGTAGATGGCGCAATCTCTTACAAGCTCCTTTATCGTCGTTGCGACGAATTTTGCCGCGCTGCCATACCCAGGCGTGTGGTCCGTCTCCGTCAAATCGTTGTCGATGGTTTTAGGCACGCCGACGAAACGAATGGGACTGCCGATTTGTTTGCCGTATGCGGAAAGCTTCGCCACCGTATCCATACTGTCGTTGCCGCCGATGTAAAGGAAACAGTCGATTTCATATTTTTGCAAAATGGCAAAGATGCTATCGTATTCCTCCGCCTTGACCTTATGACGGCAGCTTCCTAAAAAGCAAGCGGGGGTACGCTTTAAAAGCTCTATCTTCTCTTCGCCAGCCAAAAGGTCGTTCAAGAGAATGAGCTTCTCTTGCAAAAGCCCCGATATGCCGTTTTGCATACCGTAAACCTTGCTTGCGCCCGCCTGCATAGCCGCCTTGTATACACCTGCCAAGCTTGCGTTGATTACCGTTGTCGGCCCACCCGACTGCCCTACGACTACGTTCATATCCGCTCCTTTTATTCTTTTTCTTTAGCATACCACATTTTAGGAAATAATGCAAGTATTCAAAAAGAATTAAATACTCTATCTCGCAAAAATTCTAAAAAAGAACACCCAAGATGGTGTTCTTCTTTTTAGGCGTTTTTTCCCTTCCAAGCTTTTGTTTATTTACCGTTATGCAAGCTCGGATGGGTGTTGTATAGCGCATCATTCATAAAGTTCGCGTGTTTGAGCTATTGCTTCTTTTTCAGCCGCCGTGTAATGCTATACCCAAGCGCAAGTAAAACTGTAAAAACACAAAGACTGAATAGCAGAATAAATACGGAACTCCAGCCACCGTTGTCTGCGACTAAGCCTAATCCGTATGCGCTTATCGTGCTACCCAAATAACAAAATCCGTTTAGAACTCCTGCAAGCAGTCCTGAATTGACCGTATCCTTCCAATATAAAGGCACCATGCTTGTGATAACGTTGTTAACGCTAGCCATTAAACAGGAAATCAATCCTAAACTGCTGAGTGTAATAATCACATTTCCCGTAGGCAAACATAAAATTACGAGCAATATCAACATTGCAGATACAAAAAACAGTAACGATGACAACCACACAAAATCTTTGATTTTTTTACGTAACGCTATGGCAACACTCGTGCCGAATATGGCTAGTATTGGTAAAATCATGGTTAGCAATATACTGACGTAATCAGGTAAGACGTATATCTCTTTCAAAATCATGGGAATCCACGTGATTAAGCCGTCCTTCACAAGATTATCGACCACAGCATAGAAAGCAAGAACACAAACCGAAATCCAGAAAACGCTGTTTAGATGGCTTTTCGTCATGACTTCCCGCGAATAGTTTTCTGCGGGAGCGTTGTCTTTTTTTGTCAGCTTTGGATAAGAAAAGAACCATATTACCGCAATTAGCGGCAATAAAATCCCTGCCACAAAAAACATAACCTTATATGAGAACCAAGCGACGAATAATGCGCTCAGGCCGTATACAATGAGCGTTCCCGTTGCTACCGTCGTGCCCATGACAATCACCGCGCGTCCAATGCTTGCTGAGTCCATCGTTTCCGACAACAAACGAATTAGCGACGGCCAAAGAATAGATAGTGCCACACCGTTTATCAGCCAAAAGTATTTCACACAGGTAAAATCCTTGGAAACCGCAACGAGAATATTCATCAAGCCGGAAATAAACAAACTTGCGACTACGACTAAGCGTATGTTATATTTCCTGCAAAATACTCCGTTGAATATTTGCCCAATTCCGTAAGCAAAAAAGAAAAACGTGCTTACCATACCAGCGATGGAGTGAGAGACTGAATACACTTCTTCTATTTTGGTAATATTCGCATTGTAGCTCAATTTTCCCAAATACGAGCAAGTATAAACAAGCCAGCATAACGCAATAAGCAATGTGTTTTTATCCGAGTGTTTATTACTGTTTTTTGTGAGAATTGCTTTCGCCATATATAAAGCCCCTTTTTACAATTGCTCAAATCTAAAGCTTTTACCGTAAAATTTATAGATAAATCTGCCTCTTGTCACCCCACTTTGCGAGATTTCATATACAGTAAGAAACACCTATCGAAGTTTAAACCTATAACGGTTCAAACTTCAATAGATGTTTTATTTTACGTTATGCCAAATTATCAATAACGCCGTCTACGGGATTTTTCTCGGCGTATGACTCGTTACAAATCCAGCCTTTTGATTCTGCAAAACGATCAATGCCGAGTGCTTTTGCATCCGCAATAACCTTAGACATATCGTCAAGCCCCGTCGTTTCATTTGCCGCATACGTAACCGTAAGGTCGGCTACATCCGTTACCACACCTAAAACGTTAACCGTTGCATAAACCGCAGAGTTGAGATAACGAATAGACAAGCCCTCTACGTGAATACGCTCACGCAACGTCTTGTCTGTCGTTACGTTCAATGCCGATTGAATATAGCCATACCACGTAACAAGCATGTCGTTGGTATCTCCGCCCCAAAGCGATTTATTAAACAATTTACTTCTTACCACGTTGCCAGCGGGAATCTTATTTGCAATCGTTGCGTAATGCGCCTGTTGTGCATTTAAAAGCTGCAACATATAAGGAGCCGCCGCTTCACCGTAGTACGCCTTCATAAAGCTTTCAATCAATGCGTCTACTTTTGCGTTTACGTTTTTACCAAGCTCAGCCTTCAAGTAAAGCTTCAACGCCGTCCAATCCGTACCGACGTCATCGTTATACATACCCAAATCGTATATTACGGCTACGCCTGCATCTGCCAACGCCTGATACTTACTCTGCATATTCGTAATCGTATCCAGAGGAACGAAATAATTGTCGAAGAAGACAGAATAATTCCAAAAATACAGCGAACCGTCCTTCAATACATTCGACCACTTCTCTATTTGCTCATAGAACCAAAGATTCGTTTTTGTCGAATCATTCATGTAGCTTACATTGTTGTTGAAATCGTAATAATAGTTATATTCAACGGGAGCAACCATCACGGAAAGCATCACGTTTTCATAGCTTGCAAGCGTTGCGTCTTGCGGCACTTCCATCGTAGAGTTATACGCAAGAAGAATCAGCTCGACTTTCCTGCTAATCATCGGGTTTAACGCCTCCGCAACTTTATTCATCAACTTGACGTAATCGGAAGTATTAAGAGAAGCATCTACAAAGTCGGGAGCCGAGAATTGAAGCCGTTTCAACGAAGAAGTATTGATCTGTTCAGCAAACTTCTCTGCAACCACCGCTGCAATACCCGCGCGATTTTCTTCCGTTGTAATATCCAAGGTGCGGTTGCTATTTCTCGTGACGAACCATTCAGCGTGTTGCGCTACCGTACCGCTTGCGCCGTATTCCTCTTCTGAAACAATGGTAAGGAAGTTATGCCAGCCATTTCCGCCTATCCCAAGCTCTACCATACCAAGACGGTCTGCATACATGTCTTTATCCTTTGAAACGCCGTCGATAATCCAGTTGTATTCGATGCTGGGATTGAAAATAATCGTCTCACGCATGCCGATTTTTGCATCTTCAGGTGTGTCCACGTGCGAATTTACCGTGTCCGTGTAATATACCAAACCAAAATACTCTTTCAAGAAGCCGTACACAGCGTTCAAATGTCCGTATTCAGAAATGCCGAACATACAAACGTTGTTTCCAATGCGTTGCAGCTTATACCCCGTTTCCATTTCCAAGCCGTCTTCTGTTGCGCCCATTTCCAACGCAAAACTTCCTAAAACGAGATATCTGCCATCCGCTTCAAGCATATTTACGTCGTCGTAGTATTCGATTAACAATTCTTTGCCTGTAAGCGCCTTAATTTCAGCCGCCAACGCTCTTGCCGCTGAAACGTTATCCCCAACCAATGCGTCCGACTTCGACATAACAATCGAACGAACCTTATCAATCGTGTAACCGCCCGCAATACCGCGAAGGTCCGTTACGTACATTTGGAAAGGCTCAGTTATATAATCGCTGTGCCAAAGCGCAAGCACTTCGTTCAGCGTCGTACCAACGCAAGTGTAAGTAAATTCGTCGTTTACGTAGACGTCCCATTCACTTCCGTTGCCCGTATTTTCAAGATGGACGGAAACCCAATTTCTACTGTCAACGTACTTCGCCCAAGCATCGTCAAACTGTACGTATCCGTTTGACTTAAACATAAAGTTTACTTCTGCGTATTCGGAAATATCCACCGTAGCGAAATCCCCTTTCGCCAAGCCGTTTTTAAGATATACGTTGTCATAGCCCGTAGGTACGCTTTCACCGTCCGTAGCTACCACCTGCGTGAACACGAGGTTGCTAATCTTCATACCCGCTTCACTTTCTTCTACTTCTTTCAAAGCCTTAATTTCCGTGAAAACGGTTGAACCCGTCGGCGTACAAGATGCGAAAATTGCGCTAAGCGTAGAGCCGCTGTAAATCTTTTCGTAGCGTTCGTGTCTGCCGAATTCATAGCCATTCATTGCAGAAGCCAAGTAGACAACGCCTTTCCCTTCGTCTGTTTTAATCCCTTCAAACACAACCTTCCACGTACCGTCGCCGTTGTTAAACAAGCTCATATATACCCAAACGATAGGCGCGTCAACGTAGCCGCTCTAACCTTCGATTAAGAAGTAGCTGCTGTGCTTAAATGCAAAATAAAGTTCTTTATAGGAAGAAACGTTATCCGTAGTGAAACCGCCTGCTGTGGAATATACCTTGCTAAAACCGCTAGGCGCAGCCTCTTCCGTCAAGGTAGGTGACTCCATAAACGCCAAATCCGTTGTTACGTACACCTCTTCCTTGCTGCCGCGAAGCTCCGTTACGTAGAAATCGGCAGATTCATCGTTGTACCAGCTTGCAAGAATTTCCTGCAAGCTTGAGCCGCTGTATTTCGCCGTGTATTCCGTAGGCGAGGGCTTACCGTTTGCAACGTTTGCCGAAACGCTCATACGCCACGTAGTATCTACTTGTTTATTCAAATAAACCGTTACCCATTCGTTTGGGGTGTGCACGTAATACGCCCAATCCCCGAAGAGAATCCAACCGTTTACATTCGTTGATTTAATTGCAAAGCGGAGCTCGGTATACGCAGAAACGTCTACGCTTGCAAAATCGCCTTCATTTAAAGCGCTTTTATAGGAAACAAGTTCATACCCAACAGGCGCGGTTTCCGCTTTTATTTCAGCATTTGCCAAAGCGGAATCCGTTACCCTTTCACCCCAAAGAACAGGGTTGCTTTGTGGCTCTAACTCTACAAAACTTTCAGGGATTTCAGGCACGGGCATCTCCCTTTCAATACCGCGGAGCTCGGTTACGTACACAACCGCAGTCGTGCTTTCCGAACGCCATGCGCCCAACAAATCCTTTAACGTATACCCCGTCATCTCGTACGAACGACCTAACGAAGCCCAACCGTTATTCACGTCATAAACAGGCACGTCCGTCGTGATTGTCCACTTGCCTGCGCCGTTGTTGACAAGAGTTACGGGAATCCACTTTCCATCGTTGTTGCCAAAGCAACGATTGTAGCCGTCCAACATCAAGAAGTTGTCGTGCTTTATCATAAAGCGCAGCTCCGCATAGGTGTTAAGCGAAAGGTTTACAAAGCTGTTCATGGAAAGGTTCGTCAGCGTGTACACACATTGATAATTTTCATAGCTCGAGGGCAAATTACTTTCGTCTGCAACCGTGGAGTTTTTCAAGATTTGCGCCTTGATTAATTCCCCCCAAGGGTTCCCTTTTTCACCGCGGATTTCCGTTAAGTAAACGTCCGCGCCTTCGGAAAACGAAAACCAAGTGGAAAGCACTTCCTTCAAGGTCGTACCCGTTGCCGTATAGCTATAAGGCTCTACGTTTGCACCTGCAATCTTCGCGTTGATCGTTACCGTCCAAG
>JAGAIW010000023.1 GCA_017626305.1 Clostridia bacterium | reverse complement strand
GGTGAAATATTATGAAAAATTCCTCATAATATGGTGTGAGTAATATTTCATAAAGTCCTGTTCAGGCACAAGATAAATACAACTATGCTCTTTCTCTCCTCGCTCCGAATAACTGAACATTTGACAGTGTTCTGGTGAATCATCAGGAAGTGCAAAAAGCGCAATTGCATCTGTGATAAAATTTATCTCAAAATTATCATGGTCGCATCTCATCTTATCTTTTCTTCCTTTTCCATACACGTGCTTAACCACGATTACGGAATGGTCAAATTTCACAGGTTCCCTATCGCTAAAATAATCTTGCAATGCACAATACAAAACATCACGTAAATATGCGCTTGAGCCTTTCTCTTTTTTGGGAAGAATGAAAGGTAATTTTACCTTTAGCCAGCCTTCCCTTGTTTGTTCTACAATAATCTTAAGTTCCCTGCCCACAACTTCATTTACTTCTTCTTTTGCATTTTGAATCCCCACAGAAACTGGAAGTTCTCTTGCAAGTCTAGCAATTCTTTCGGTACATGCTATAATTTCTAGGCAAGCATTGCCCATGTCCGTTTCTGCAAACACACTACCCGATTTACACGCCCTATCCGATATTTTTCTTAAATATTTTTGAAGTTCTTGCTCAAAGATTTTATCAATCTTCTTTACTATGTTTAGAGTCGCTGGTTCTTCGTCATCAGGGAAAGGGAAGTCAAGTTCCTCAATAAACCAACCTATAATTTGGTAATCCCTCGTATATTGCATTAATTCATTTAATAAGTTGTTACTTTCTCTAGGTGTTCTAGGTCTGTTCTTGTATTTTTCAATAATACGCTCTTTTACTTCAGGCGTAAAAGGTTTAAATTCTTCTGTTTCTTTTTTCTTAAAATTGTTTTTGTTTTTTTTCATTTTATTTTTCCTCCGAAAATTTTAATTTTTTTATTTATTTTTCTACCGTATAAAAATGTACGTTTGGTTCTTCCGCTCCGTTGAAGTCTACGGTAGCAAACAAACAGTTCATATTTTTAGGCACTTTTATTTTTTTTGCCATTGAAATATGCGGAACAACCACAATATATTTCAAGTCTTCATCTACTTGAATAAGCCTTAATAAATTTGTTTCATCTTCATACAACACAACTATTTCATAACCGACATTCTCCTTCAAGAAAAATATTTGAGATGGATATGTAGCCGGATAATGTCCCATCGGATCAATCTTTTCTACAAATTCAAGAAGCACCCAAACCGCTGTTAGCATCTTTTGGTCAGGCCAAGACATTGAATCCAATCCAATATAATATCCGTCGCCTAATATTTCCAGTCTCAAATCATTCTTTAAATTTCTTATTATTTTTTCGGCTGTCGATTTAGGCTTTTGCAGCATTCTAATAAGTTGCGTTTTTCTTAAAGCCCCATATTGTGACAGCCATTTGATGACATTTTTCTCATCCTCTAGCAAAAGCATTTCTCCTCACCTCCTTTGCTTTATTCTTTTGCTTTATGTTTTTGCAGAATTGCTTCAAGCTCTGCCCTATCCGTCGTAATGGATTCGTGTTCCTCTTCCGACGCTTTTATAACAATCGGTATCTTATTAGCACTTGAACAAACCAATGCCTCACCTCTACCAAAACTTGTTATAGCGTGAATCTCTGTTCTCGTAAGTTTTAACACGTCTCTTACATATTGAGCCTCATCATGTTCCAAATTCAAAATGATTTTATTTTGACTGTTATTGATAATAGCTCTGCCGTACTTTCCATCTTCCAATCCAAAAAAGTCAGATAAATCTTGTGTCGCCGCTATCGCTGCACCACCATAACCTCTAATCGTTTTGAAAATATTCAAACAAAAATCGGCAGCAAGGCTATTAGCCGATGCGCCGACAAGTTGCCATATTTCATCAATGAAAACCGCTTTTTTCTTTATACGATCCATCTTGATATTGTCCCAAACGTAGTCAAGAGCTATCATCATACCTACTGGTAAAAGTTTACCTTTTAATTCGGATAAATCTATGACGATATATTTGTTTGATAAATCCACGTTTGTTTGACGATTGAAGGACTGTGCTGAACCCGTAACAAATCTACTCAAGATTATTGCCAGCCGTTCCGTTCTTGGATTATCTTTTAATTTCTTATGTAAATCACCAAGGACTGGCATTTTCTTAAATGTTTTTTTGTCGCCGTTCACATACAAACTTTTGTTTTTATGTGTTATGCCAAAATCTTTATATGTTTTTATCAGCGCTTCATCAAGAAGTTGCTCTTCTTCGTTCGTGATATCAGGAATTAAAAGAGTAAAGAAAATCATAAGCTGTTGAATTTTTCCTGCTAGCAGCGAATCACTTTCCCTATAATCTATCCCGTCTATCAATTCCATTTCTGGACTAATCGTTTGACGTATTTCCATTACGTTTATACAGTGCGGTGAGCCAGGAGCAATTCTAATAAAACTTCCGTCTATTTTTTTACAGGCTCGCTTAAACTCATGCCCTTTTATAGGCGCAAGAATAAACGATTGAATACCACGCATACGCATACGTAAAGCAAGCAACTGCATCGTGAACGTTTTACCAGCACCGCTTGTCCCGATAAGATTTAGGTTTGCGTTTTTATTTTTCTTCGTATTAAAAAGGTCAACTATGCAAAGCGAATTATTATGTTGATTCACCCCGAGCAAAACACCCGTATCATCCGACATTTCAAAACTCGTAAACATATACGAAGACGCTGCACCACTTGTTAAAACGTTTCGCTTGCTTTTCTTATCAAGCACTGGCGATACACTTAAAAAAGGCATTACACTCTTAAACGCTTCTTCTTGTTGAAACTTACCTTCTGAAACGCATATATCAACTGCTTTAAGCGTATCTATCACTCGTTGTTTTCGCCATAAAAGTTCTTTCTTTGTTTTTGCAGAAACAGTAATAAATACCGACATATAAAACAAATCCTCGTTATAGTTTGCAATTCCTTGTTTAATGTAATAGCCTGCTTGAATTGAATTCGTCAACTCTTCGTAATCAGTACTTGTATCTTGCATGTCTTTAAGCTTTGTTCTATTGAGCCTAATTTTTTGCGCAACCTTATCTATTACTTTGCTTTTGTTTTCTTTCTTCAAGAAGACGTCAACGTCTACACCCTCACCAGCATTGATTAAAGTAGATAACCACCCTGCTCTTACTTTACTTGGGTATCCATTCCCCTTGATATATAGAACCGTATAATATCTACCATCCATAATCGTATAGGTATGATTGGTAAAATCAATTCCCCTTGGTGCGATAAAATTCTTAATAGGCACGTTCGGGACTTCATCAACCCCAATCGTCTTGCCTTCAACTCTCATCGCGTCCATCACGACACGTTCTACTCTTTTTACAAAAGGCTCCGTCGTACATGAATTACGATTAAAATACGTATATAAAATTTCCATAATCTCTTCATTTGGATTTTTATATTGCATTATACTGTTGCCACATTGCGAAAAATAAGCCCTTGCGTTCTGCTCCACCGTTTGAAGTGAAGAATATACTTGTTGGAAATCATCGTTCTTGTGTGGCGACTCATATTGAAATATAAGAAAAAAGCGCCTTGTTAGCGCTTCCTTACTTCCTACCTCTTTTATCAGATTGATATAACTTTCGCCAAGCGTCCAACATTTATTATCCGATTCGGCTCTAAGTTCTTTCCTCAAAACCTCCAAGTGCTTTTCAGTGTCAGCTCGCCGTGTTATACTTTTAAACTGCATCCTTACTGGACATATTTTTAACCAACTTGCAAATGAAGAAATAATTGAAAATTGCTCATCATCTGACCGCAACATAAAGTTTATAGGCTCAATTTCAAGAATCTTAATATATCTTCCATCTGTGGTTTCAATAATGCCTGCCTTTATATCTTTCACGGGAATAATATCCTGTGCAAACTCAAGTTTATTTTTCTTCATTTTTTACGTCCACCCTTTTGAAATGTAATTTTTTTCTCTTAAATAGATGCTTTAGAATCCGACCTAAAAACTGTAGTAAAGAATCACCGTCAACACCCATCGCACTAAATATTGCAAGCGGTACTAACGTTATTGTCATTACCACTACCTTTACCATATCAGGCATTGGTATTAACTTTAATTCTACAAATCCTAAAGCCACAACTAATATAATTGTTTCAATAGCATTTCTCCAGGAAAGCAATCCACCAAGCAACTTACCTGAATCGGTATAATTAACTGGAATACTATATACGTTTTCTAGTTCTCTTTCATCCATATCATCCTCCTTCATTTAGCGTTTTTTCTAAAGCCGTTGCCATAAACTCAATAGCCTCACCATTTGTAATATCAAACTCACCATACTTTGCATTCAAGTCCAAATCGAATGCTGTTAATATTGAGCTTGGATCAAATGGTAATATCGTACAAACAACGTACTCAAAGATTTCATCTATTGGACCAAGTAATGTATCTATTATTCGGTTCGCTTTGCAAATTTGATATTTTATAGGGAACATCAAAGTGCTTACGCTGTTAAGTTTATTGGCGAAATTTTCTTGACTTGTCCCTTGCTGATTCATTGAAACAGAATACGCTGCAATAATATAATAGGTATCATAATCATTGCTTGTTGGTCTTGTATACGTTAGATGTTTCATAGACATTGAGTAATCATAGTTACCAATAGAAATAATATCGTCAACTCTACCTAACGTAAGCTCAAAAGCAATATCTATAATATCGTCCACCGTGCTTGACAACTCTTCATAAGCTTGTACTATTGACGTTTGCTCTCCTAATCCTTCGAACTTATTTCCGAAAATTGTATCAAAAATAATACTAGGGATAGAAAGAATTGCAACGACTATAAAAACAATAACTAGCGTTATAGAAACAAAAATCTTAAACAACGTATGGCGCATTGACCACGCTGCTGAAATAATCGCTCCCCACGGCCCACCTGCTGCTGTGCCTGCTGCAATTTGAGAAACAGCTTTACCTGTTTTTACACCAGCTTTTACTGTCTGGGCCGCGACGTTTGCCGTTGCTTTTGCACCCTCTTTTGCGGTGTTCGCCGCTGCCTTGCCAATACCTTTGGCGGCTTTTGATATATTTTTTGCGGCCTGCCCGTAATTGTCTTTACCGTCGCCGACTTGTTGTTTTGTTTGTTCTGCCACAAAATATTTACCTCCTTCGCATGAAAAAAGAGCCGATAACTTTTTACCGACTCTTATCATAATTATATTAAGTTTTTAAATTTCTCCGATATTATAATAGCTTATCATACGCCCAAAGCTTTTTAACAATGGGCGTATTTACGCTATTACAAAAATATAAAAAGGAGAAACTTGTGTGATCATCTTTTTCTTCTAGGTTCTCGGTCAAAAGAATCTGTTCTTGATTTAGGAGTTCCGAATCTTGAAGGTTCTCCCCTATATCTCACGGTTTCAACCGATACCGTTCTTACATTATCGCCATTATATACTGGCTCGCCGTTCTCGTAAACGGGACGACGTTCAACCGCAGGTGTTCCATCTACGGCATACCATTGATGTCCGGTATTATCTTCGTACACGGTATAATCGTTCCTTGGTGTTTCATATTGATTCGAATCATAGAAACGAGTTCCCGAACCGTCTTCATGTCGGATTTCAAATCTTCCATTATCTCCTTCACTTACAGACGTAACGGTCCCCTCATATCCAGGCATAAAGTTTTGGAATTGTGCGATATTATAATCCGTTGCATCGCTACCACTTTCAAAAGACGGCATTTCTGCATTAGGATTCATTGCATACCATGCAACCCCGTTCTCTGTGTACAAGGTTGAGTGTGGAGCGTCAGGTTCATCAAAGTAAGCACTGTTATACCAAAGCGTATTTCCATTAGCATTACTTGCTTCAACTACCCCATCGCCAACAGACCTTAAAACGGTTCCGTTTTCTACTCCGGGGAACATAGTTGAAACCTGCCCACTATCCATAACACCATTTTGGAAACCAGACAAATCATTATATTCTCCTGCCCCAGCACCACTTGCCGTTTGATACCATTTACTTCCATCCGTTGCCGTAACAATTGAATGTGGTTCGCTCGGCTTTTCAAACTGCTCAGCACTATACATACTTAATGCCGCTTGTTTACCGTCAGTTCCGATAGCGGTCGTAGATATCTTACCACCCGTTATTTGAGTATCGCTAAGTGTTTTCCCTTTAAGGTGTGGCATATAGTTTTCCAAACTCTTATTGGCAATATCTCCTCCGATGGTTCCTGAAACGCTGGGATGTCTTCCCGCAACAGACGCAATCGATTCACCCGTTAAAGTCGCACCGTTTCTTGCTGCAACTCCGCCAAAGGCTCGTCCCACAACACCAATTGCACCACCAGCGCCCATTCGTGTTCCTCCTTGAACAACGGAATCCCTAACAAATGAGTTCCCTTTGAATCTACTGAAGAAACCACCTGCGCCACCAGCAGCGGCAACACCGCCTGCACCAGAACCAAACACATTTCCAGCTCTTGAGAAACCACCCATACCGCTTGTTACTAATCTTGCGGCCATAAGTAATTCAAAACCAAGACCAGTTCCTGTTTGTGCTACGTTGAGACCTATTGATGCAAGGTATGCATCAAACCTTTGAGCCGTCTTTAAGAATGCCAGAGCACAGAACAACCAAAGGAATACGCTTCCGTGTCCGTTTGTTAGTGCTCCCCCTGCTCCAACGTAATGTCCCACCGAACTGTTAAATGCTCGTAGGAACCAAACGTTCATTATTAATAGTAATAACTGTGAGCCTACCATTCTACACCATGACTTAAATACTTGGCTGGTACTTTGTGACGCACCCATCGAATAAGCCAATGGCGAAGTATAACAAAGAACACCAACAACGATATATCTTTCTACGACTTCCAATAATAATTTGAAATAGTTCCATCCGAGTGCAATAATTAATATAAGGATTAAGATTTCGCCCACCACCGATACCATTGAAATGAAGTTGGTTAAACCATTTCGTAGAGCTCCTTCAATTCCCGCAAAAGTGAAATGCTCTTTTGATACAACCACGTCCATTAAAGCCGTGTACGGAGCTTTCGCTATATTCAATATATATAAGAATATAGGTTTAGCGAAATAAATCAATAACGCAAATAACGCACTCTTAAAAATTAATGTCCAAGGATTTTCAGATTCCCCAAGTGGTCCGCTGAAAGCCTTGAACAGTTGCCACACTGTTATTAAAAACAACAACGCCCAAGCCATATACTGCATTACAGTGAACGCACTTGCGACAAAAGGAAAATATTCTTCCATTGCCGTCATATCTGTACCGAGCGCATTTAAGAATAATCCAGAAACAGCGTCCATGAGGTCCGTGACAACACCGCTAACCCAGTCAACTATCCCTTCAAACATCCAATCAAGCAATTGTTATCACCTCCCTTTCCTTGATTAGGTTTACCCAACGTAATTTCCGCCCGCAATAAGCGGTTGTACATACGCTACAATTAGTCCGAGAGAATTCAATATAACCCAAGTAATTAAAATTCTCTTCAACCAAGCACTTGCTTCATCTACTGCTTTTTGGTTCCTAGAAACCATTCTTACAACCAAAGCCACTGCTGCCATCGCAACAGCAATAATGGTACTGATACCAAGAAGCTTATAATAAAAATCGTTCATAACGGTTTCAAATCTATCCCACATAGTTTCAGTTGCTGCAAACGTTGTCTGCATACAAACAAGAATAGCCATGAAAGCAAAGACAAGAGACCAGTATACAATTTTTATCCAAGCACCTTTTTGCTTTTCTGCTTGCATACTTTTTACCTCCTTTTTTTAGTAAACAAAAACACCGTTTAGGATAGTTTTCCTAAGCGGTGCGTTCGTTTGGTTTCAATTTTTCCACGATACCATTTTAACACATTGAGAATCCCCGTTAAATCTCTTTTTTGTATAAGTTTTGTATATTTTTTGTGTAAGTTTCGTATCTTTTTAAAAAAAATTAAAATTTAACTAAAAAACCACCATTTGATTTGCACATCAAAACGGTGGTTTCACGTCTGGTTTCAATTTTTTCACGATATCATTTTAACACATTAGGAATTCCCTTTATATCTCTTTTTTGTGTAAGTTTTGTATATTTTTTGTGTATGTTTCGTATCCTTTTAAAAAATTTTTAATATTCTTCTCTAAAAAGTCTCAATCTTAAGAATCTTTTTCTAAAGACAAAACTCTTTATTATACTCCGATTGCCACGCAATAAGCCTAAGTTTTGCGTTCTTCATCTTCATTTTCCTAAATTCCGCAAAAGAATTAATTATATTTTTAATAGTTTTATCATTAATTTCCTTTACGGATAAAACCTTCCCTATCGCATAACGAGAGCCATCCGTTGTATTTAGAACATAAACACACTGAGAGCAATCAAGTATAGCCTGCACAAGTATTTTTAATTCATTAAACCCTTGTTCATTTGCAGGGAATTCTTTTTGCGTTCCTGCAAAAAATAATGTAAATACGTCACTTGTTTTGATTGATAAATCGTTTGTCTTCTCAGGATTTTTAACTTTTACAAACAACTGTCCTACATCAAGAAAATCATATCCTTTGTTTTCAAATGTGTACTTTTGTGTTTCATATCCTACAAGAAGGCTTAACAATTCATCTATTTTTTCTAATGTAAATTTATTTTTTTCTTTCATTGTTTACCTCCTGTATACTAATTTACATAAATAAATGGCAGACCAATTAAAATTATTAATCAGTCCGCCACCTTAAGACTGTTAGTTTACTTATATTATATCAAATATAAAAAAATATTTCAATCACTTTTCAACGCCTTAATTATCTTCACCTCCATCTTTTTTTCTGTTTTCATAAATGTACAGCAACTCTAACCAAAATGCCAAATCCTTGTCTGCGCTCGTCCATAAACGAATAGAAATTAATGCTATAGCTTGGTCCCTAAGTAAATAATATTTCTTTCTCGATATATTTAATCGGTACAAAATATCATCAATGGTCAAATCTTCTTGCGTTGCATAAGTCAAATAAATAACTTGATACATATTTTCGCCCTTAGGCATTTTCTGCAAGACACTTATTGCATCGTTCACCAATTCCAAAACCATTCTTGTCTTTTCAATGCTAGCTAATTTCCTATCAAGTTTTTTATTCCCAAACGCTAATTCTCCATCAACACGAGCCAAAAGTTTATCAACGCTCTCTAATGGTTGAGCAAGTTCCGTTGCAATAAATTCAGGAAAACATTCAACCAACCAAACTATTTTTTTGTAATTTCTAAGTAGTAATCTAGTGTTATGAAATGCCTTCGGCATCTTATTATTCTTAAAGTCTTGTAGAACTTCATCAACTTTCTTGGTATCACCAGTAAGTGTACCGTCCAAGAACAACCTTAAAAAATCCGAATGTTCTTGTTTCATCACATTAATTTCTTTGGACATTTCTGCCTTTCTCATTTCATTAGTTTCTTTTTTTTCTTTCATTGCTGATTCTCCTTATCGTGTAAATCCAGAGACACACAAGGACCACGTATTTTATTTAGTTCAATAACTTCTCCTTTGAGTAATATATAATATTCTTTGCAGTCATAACTAATTTTAACGTCTTTCCAACACGGAGAAATATACGCGCGTATTATATAATGAAAAAGTGCAACGCTATTTTTTTCTCTCTCATTAACAATCAAGTTTGTAAAATCCTCTCCCATTGTTTCGATAAGATACCCTAGATTCCCGTGAGCGCAATCTACTTTCCTATCTTCTAACGTCTGTCGTGTTTTCAAAATTATTTCAATTATTTCTGCTTGTTTTGGTAATACTATATCTTTACTGATCGGATACAACTTATTGAATAGCAAACAGCCGTAAGTTCCGGGAAGACGATATAATTCAAACACCTCCTTATTTTTTTGGAAAAATCTCCACGTTTTTGTCTTTTCCCAGCCCCAGCGCTTACTAAGTGTCTCCAATGATAAGAAGACATTCAATTCTTGAAACCTTACCATTGGAGCAAAAAAAGTTAAAAAATTTTTTCTATCTTCATAAATCGTATGAATCCAAAGGTCTAACCACGCATCAGATTCGGCAAATTTATACCCGTTATTCACAAGACGTTCAGTAATATTTCTCGGTACGCAAAGAAAGCCATAATCGTTAGTTGCATAAGTATTGTCGTTTAGACATTCTTTTCCTGAACATTCGATAACCCAGTCGTTTATTTTATAAGTCAATTTTTTAGTTTGAACGTCAACGTTATAAGTTATATATCCAAATCTATTAAGCTCATCCATAACTTGTATCGCTTTTTCTTTCGATTTAATTCCAAGAATACTCTTTAGACCCATAATGCCACCAACCCACTCGCCAGGATTTACCTCATTGGTGTGACCACAATAAAAGGATTGCCCTTTTCTAAAAGCAACCCTTGCAGCAAGTTTCATCCAATACCCCATAA
This sequence comes from Clostridia bacterium, assembly GCA_017626305.1. GTDB lineage: Bacteria > Bacillota > Clostridia > Christensenellales > Borkfalkiaceae > Scatosoma. The sequence goes on along the minus strand of JAGAIW010000023.1, from coordinate 31,576 downwards.
TTCCTTTCTTTTGAGGGATAATTTCGCGTGGCAATTTCACCCACTTAAATTTCATCAAACAACTCATAAAGCCTCCTTTTGAAAATAAAAAAAGACAGAACATTTTAATTCTGCCTTAATTTAATAATATATTTATTTATAATTATGTTACAGCATTATTTAATACAAAACGCTGCGTAAAGTGGAACTGATTTTATACCATTTTCAAATCCGAAGTTCTTCATTGATAATCGGATTGAATATGCTGGAGCGTATTTACCATTATAAACGGATAAGCTTCTTGAACGAGTGTTATCCGAAGATTTTACCTCAACAGGAACAATTTCTTCATTAACTCTTACAATAAAATCTATTTCCGCTTGATTTCCGCTAGTCCAATAATATAAATCAAATCCATTACTCGTAAATTGATTAAACACGTAATTTTCAGTTAAGCCACCCTTGAAATTATATAACAAGGGATTGTCTCGCTGAATATCGTCAAAATGTATATCTTGACTTGCACCACAAAGCCCAACGTCATTCATATAAAACTTAAAGTCTGATAATGACCTATAAGCATTTAACGGTAAAGCAATTTGCTCTATACGATATAACTGACTTGCAACACCGGCCAAACACAACCACTCTATTGCACTCTCAAATTCAGAAGCGCGTCCACCTGATTTCACATACTTGTATTGAAACTTTTTATTCTCTTTAGCAAGTTGGGTGCTAATATTTTTATAGACAATCTTGGTCTTTGGAATTTCAGATTGTTTATTATATTTACCCATATCGTTTTGATACGATTCCAAAATAGTTTGTTGCGCTATTCTTACCATTTCAGTGTTTTTATTCTTGATGTAATTTTCAACCACTTCAGGCATACCGCCAACGAATAAATACTCTTTATAGTAGTCAAGCGCACGTTCGTGAAAAAGTGTATCTAATGGTGTATCGCTTGCGTAACAATCTTTAATTTGCCCCACTAAGTACTCTTCTCCCTTTGCAAGCAAGTATTCTTCAAAATCCATTGGATACATTGTTAAAAATTGAACTTTACCAACAGGGAATGAAAAATTGCCACGATTTACTGAAACGCCTAATAATGAGCCAAGTGCAACGATATGGTATTCATTCGCTTCCTCATTAAAATACTTTAAAGAAGTAATTGCTTGTGGGCAAGACTGAATTTCATCAAAAATAATCAAAGTGTCTTTCGGTAAAATTTCTTTACGTTTATAATTCGCTAATTTACGAATTATATTTTCAGGGTTCAAATCTGTAAAGAAATCCTCTAACCCCTTTTCTTTCTCAAAATTACAGTAAATATAATTTTGATATTCTTTACCTGCAAAATAATTGACTATATACGTTTTGCCTACTTGTCTTGCACCTTGCAAGATTAATGGTTTACGAGCTTCGTTGTTTTTCCAGTTTAATAATTCTTGATAAATTTTTCGTTCCATAATCATCCTCCAGATGGCAATAGTATATCATATAAGCGTATAAATGTCAATAAAAATTACATTTTTTAATAGATATATTTTGTCGTTTTTTACATTTTTTTATATTTAACTATTAAAATTCGTAAAATCGTTTTGATTCTTCATCATCATAAATTTCAAAGAAAGTCTTATCGTCAATTGAATTAAAATCAAAGAGCTTATTTTGGAAGTCTTCTACTCGTTTGGAATCTCTTCCGTATTTAACTAAAGTATGACCTTCTTCGATTAATGCCTGTTCTTGTGTTTCTTTTGAACATTTACTTGTCTCTTGCAAAACGCCACGAGTTGAGATTTCTCTCCAATATGGAATCGTAAACATAATATCCGTACTGAACTCCCATTGAGAATCCCCCTTAAACAATGCAAAAGAAACATATTCTACGTTTAACTTTTTTGCAACGTATGCCTCGATGTCCTCCCTTCTTGCAAGTTTACCATTTGGTACCAATTTTAATAATTTATAATATACCTTAAAGGAAACTTTTTTGATTGGCTTCGGTGCAATATACTCATCGGGTTTCATTGCTCCATTCATTATTTCAGCCAATCTGTTATTAAAGACATCTCCCAATTTGGTCAACTTCAAAAATGACGTCGAATGAATCGGATTTCCCAAAAGGAAAGATTTTATCGTATTGACCGATAGTGTTGTTTTCTGACTTACCCTTGAAACAGCCTCTCCTGTTTTTTCCATATAGTAAACCAATGCAGTTCTAACCTGTGCCATACCTTCTTCGTATTGAGCATCACTTACATAACCGATAGGATCATCTTTTTTAAATCGTGTAATAATATTACCATAATCGCAATTGAAGAAATTACAAATTTTATCAATTGTTTCTATTGAGACATATTCGCCTTGCATCATACGTGAAATTGAATTTGGCGCAATGTCACAAGCTTCAGCAAGTGCTTTTTGCGTAATATTATTATCGTCCATAAGTTTGCGTAATCCATAGTAGTATATCGGCATAATATCTCTCCTAACCCTATTTTTCCTATATTATAGCATAAAAAAAGCCCTATTGTCAACTATAAACCGTAATTAGATTGTTGACATTTTAGGCTTTTTTTCATTAAAAATTGGCTATTTTTTTGTCAAGTATATATTTTAATAAGATTTTTGACGAGATTTACACAAGTTGTCAGAATATCACCCGTTTTTCCTCCAACCAAATAGCCTTCAACCGCCGCCTTTTTGCCGCTCCCTTCCGTAACGACCCCTTCCAGCATTTTGCGCATGGTTTGCGACGTTTGTTCGCTGACGGGACGAGAAATGAGCTCCGCTTTCGTTTGCAACGCGGTATATCCGTCGTCGGCATACACGCGTTTAACCAAACGTGGTTGGTAATAATAGCCGCCGTTGACCGTCGCCGCGCAAGCGCACGCAAGCTGCAACCCTGAAACGGCTACCGTTTGACCAAACCCTATACGCGCTAAATCGCAAGCGCGAACCGCTTGTTTGGGCATGAGCAAGCCGTAGCTTTCGCCACTAAAATCCACGCCCGTTTTCTTACCAAAACCAAAAGCGGACAAATAGTCGTAAAAGGTTTCTTTTCCCAAGGCTAGCGCCATGTCCGTAAAGCAAGGGTTACAGCTATTATTTAGCGCCTGCGCAAGCGTTTGATTGCTGTGCTTGCCGTTGGCGTGATTACTCCAACATTTGACGGTCGTACCGTCTACCGCCCTTGTGCGAGCGCTGGAAAATACGTAATTTGGCGAATACGCCTTTGTATTTCCGCGATAATATTCTTCCAAGTTGACGGCGGACGTAATGATTTTAAACGTCGAGCCCGGCTCATAAATATCACAAATCATGCGGTTTCTCGTCAAGGCGTTTAAAAGCTCCCCATCATTACGGGGGATATCGTTTAAATCGTACGACGGATAGTTGGCAAGGGCGAGAATTTCAAAGGTATTCACGTCCAAAACGATACATTCCGCCGCCACGGGCGCATACGTTTCCATGACTTTTTTTAATGCGCTTTCGACAATTTCTTGTATGCCGTAATCAATGGTGAGCTGTACGTTATATCCGTCTTCCGCAGGAACGTACGTAGCGACGCTGCCTTCGATTTCTATCCCTACAAGGTCGGTTTCGTATAATAATTCGCCGTTTTTGCCCGAAAGATACTTTTCGTAGTACTTTTCTATCCCCGTCGTACCTACGTTATCAATGGACGTAAAACCAAGCGTTTGGCAAAGCGCGTCGCCCTTAGGATAGTAGCGCGTATTATCACGAGAATAATACACGCCGTCAAGCGACAGGCTTGCAAGCTTTTCCGCAACCGATTTATCCACTTGTCTTACAAGCGTTACTTCGGACGCTTTTTTCTTCGTCAATTTATCGTATATCGTTTTCTCGTCCAAGCCGAGCGTATTCGCCAAAAGCGCCGACGTCGCCGCTTTATCCTTGACGGCGTTGGAACGGGCAAACACCGTATACGCGGCGTTATTATCCGCCAGCACGACGCCGTTGGTGTCGGTAATTTTTCCCCTGCCTGCGATAATAGGAATTTCTCTCGTCCATTGATCAAGCGCGCGATAGTTGAGTTCTTCCTGCCAAATCACCTGCACGTAGAAAAACCGTCCGAAAAGCAATAAAAAAAGAAAGGTTACCGCCAAACCTACGGCGAATAACCTCTTTCGTAAAATAGATATGGAATATTGTGTATCGTTATATTTGATAGTCGTTTGCTCCTACGATATTTTATATATTGTATGAGCGTTATTTTTGTATCATTCCATTCGATTGTGCATATTCAAGAATGGTTTCCTGCGAAGTTGCATCTTCAATACGCTGTTGTACCTTGGCGTATTCTTCTTGGAGCTGCACGTTTCTCGTTTGCGCTGCTTGCAGCTGCGTCGTTTCAAAACGGATAAGCTGTGTGTTTACGCAAATCAACGTAAGCATGACGATAACAGCCGCCGCAAACGCCGCGATAACCATTTTCGCAAACTGCGTCAAAGAATATTGTTCTTCCACCGCAACCGCCGTTTGCGTCGTTTGTATTTCTACGGGAGCGTACGTCGGCGCTTGCATAATCGGCTGTTGTTCGATAGCTTGGAACTTCTCGGTAGTGAATACGGGAGAATCGATTTTTTCACGGACGTATTCGGTTACCTGCGGAGCTTGTTCGATAGCAGGCGTTTCTTCTACGGGGCGGGAAGGCGTAAGAACAGACGCGCGAACGGTGTATTCCGTTGCGTTGGTTTGTGTATTCGCCGCAAACTGGCTGGCTTCGGCGTCCTGCAAACGCTTATAACGTTCTTTGATTAAAGCGTTATGACGCTCTGCTTCTTGCTGCGCCGTTTGTTGTTGCGTCGTTACTCTTTCCAGTATCGTTTCCATCATGTGCCTCCGTGTTTTTCCCGTATTTTCCTTTCCCGTATCTTTCGTGTCGACTTTTTATATCTTTTCCGCTATGCGCAATTTCGCGCACTTACTTCTCGAATTGTTTTTGAGTTCTTCTTCACTTGCCGTAATCGGCTTTTTATTGATAATTTTGATTTCCGCTTTCTTTCCGCATACGCAAACGGGAAAGTTCGGCGGACAGGTGCAAGGCGATTGCATTTGTCTGAACGCTTCTTTGACGATTCTGTCTTCCAACGATTGAAAGGTGAGAATGACGATTCTTCCGCCCTTTTTCAACCGTCTTGTCAAGGCAAGCGTCAATTCGTACAGCCCGTCTAGCTCTCCGTTGACTTCGATACGCAAAGCCTGAAAGGCTTTTCTCTCGCAAGGCGCGCCGAAACGGAATTTTGCGGGAATACTGTTTTGAATGATTTGCGACAGCTCCCCTGCCGTTTTTAAGGGCTTGTCCGCCCTGTATTTGACGATATTTCGTGCAATTTGCTTAGCAAACGTTTCTTCACCGTACGTTTTGAATATCCAAGCAAGCTTTTCTTCCGAATAAGTATTGACTATCGTTTCCGCCGTGAGCGGCGCGGTTTGGTCCATGCGCATATCCAGCGGTGCGTCCGCCATTCGATAGGAAAAGCCGCGGTCTTCGTCGTCTATTTGATGGGACGATATTCCAAAATCGAGAATTGCCCCGTCGATTTCGTCAACGCCTGCCTGCGCAAAGACGTTTTCAAAATCCTTATAATTAGATTTATATATTGTAAAGCGCGGTGCAAAGGGCGCAAGCCTTTTCGTTGCCGCCGCTATCGCTTCGTCGTCGAGATCGGTTGCAATCAATCTTCCGTTGGGAGCGCTGCGCTTTAAGATTTCGTACGAATGCCCGCCGCCGCCGACCGTGCCGTCAAACCACACGCCGCCGTCCTTTAACGCAAGACCTTGCATACATTCTTCCAGCATAACGGGTTTATGCGAAAATTCCAACATAATTAAATACCGAGTTTTTTAAGCTCTGCGTCATAATCAACGCCTTCAATATACGCGTAGTATCTTTCCGCCGCCCAAATTTCCAAGCGTTTGCCCCTACCCAGCGTTACGACGTCTTTGGTAATCCCTGCCATTTTTTTCAACGCCGCAGGTAAAACCACTCTGCCTTGCGCGTCTTCTTCCGCAGAGAAGATACTCCCGAAGAATAACGTCGACGCTTCGTTGGATTCGGAGATGCCTTCTTCCGACAACGCGCTAATCGTGTCGTCTAATAAATCGTCCGCCATAACGCAAATACAGCGGTTCATGCCGCGGAAGAAACTATACGACTTGTCGCCGTGCTCCCCCGTCAGCTCTTTCTTAAAGCGCGAGGGAATACGCAAGCGGTTTTTATCGTCTAATTGATGCTCGAATACACCTTTGAACACGGTTACGCTCTCCTTTGCTTTATTTCGGGGACAATCTCCCCCACTCCGAATTCTACATGATACTATTATACAACCACTTTCAACCATTGTCAATAGTTTTTTGGCACTTTTTTCAATTTTTTTTAATTTTTTTGGGATTTTTAACCACTCACACCCCAAAACACGGTTATTTATTGCCGAACATTTGTTCGTATACGTATTCGTTTGACCATTTTGCCTTTCCGAGAAAGAAAATCCGTCCTTGAAAATCGTTGGATTTTTCAGGAGTTTTTAGCAATACGGAGCGTAAACGTTTGGCAATCCCTTCGTTTCCGTCGTAGATTGCCGTTTGGTAAAACGTTTGTATTTGTTTTTTGAGAAAAACGTAGTGCGTACAACCCAAAACCACGCTATCGGGGTTGCCCGTGGGCAAAAATGGCGCAACGTCCCATTCGGGCGTAAAAAGATGGCGTTCTATCTCCCCTGCCAAGCGATTGCAGGCATGCAAATGCAAACGAGCGTTGGGGTAAAATAGCTCTGCTCGCCTACACAGCGTTTGAAAGCGTTGGCTTTCGTAGGTGGCGCGTGTGGATAAAACGAAAATATCTCCCCCGTTTTTTGCGGCGGTAAAGACGGCGGGTTCTGCGCCGATAATCGGGAAGGCGTATTGTTTGCGTAGGCTTTCGATACATAGCGCGGTTGCCGTATTGCAAGCCACGACAACGGCGCGGGGTTGTAGCCGCGCGAGCTTTTCAAACATTTCGTTCACGTACGAGCAAACGGTTGCCTTTGGAAGATTGCCGTACGGGGCGCGTAGATTATCGCCCAAATAATAGAAAAACGTATCCTTTACGTATTTTTGACATTCTGCTAAAACGGTAAGTCCGCCGATACCGCTATCAAAAAAAGCCACTCCGCCCTTGGGTATATCCATACTTTCACCCCATAAATAGGAAAAATTTTTATTTTTTTATGCTTTTTCGTGTTTTTGCACCGAAAAACAGTTTACAATAAAATAAAATTATGTTAAAATAATCTACGCAATTAAAACTAAACCGAAAAGGAAATACAAGGAGAACATTATGCCTAATATTAAATCCGCTAAGAAAAGAGTTTTGGTTATCGAAAAGAAAACCATGCAAAACAAAGCTATCAAATCTGCGTTGAAGACGCAAATCAAGAAGTATCTTGAAGCTGTAAACGCTGGAAACAAAGAAGAAGCTACCAAGCTTTATCCCGAAACCGTATCCGCTATCGACAGCGCGGTTACCAAGGGCGTTATCCATAAGAACAACGCAAACAACAGAAAAGCAAAGCTTGCGAAAAAACTTGCTGCGTTAAACTAATCAGCTCGATCATATTATAAATATGAGGGTCTGCCGACAGGTAGACCCCTTTTTTCGTGTTTCTCTTTTTTCACGCTTTCTTCCCCTACGGCGTTTTTTTACGCACGCGCGCGGGAAGTTATAAAATATGCCCTTGAAACGCTTGACATTATTCGGCGTTTTTTTTATAATACGAACGGAAAAGTTTTTTAATTTTTCTTTTTATATTCACGAAACCACTTTTAAGGAGAGCTCCTTATGGCAAAAGCAACTTCCCCCGTAGAAAACAACGGAAAGATCATTGAGCTTGTAGACGTTTGCAAACAATTCGACGGCGTTACTATCGTCGAAAATTTCAACCTGTACGTGCGCAAGGGTGAATTTATCACCTTTCTCGGCCCGTCGGGTTGCGGCAAAACGACTACCCTACGTATGATTGCCGGGTTTGAACTACCGACTAGCGGTAAAATTTTACTCAACGGGAAAGATATCAGCGCTTTGCCGCCCCATCTTCGTCCCGTCAATACCGTTTTCCAAAAATACGCCCTGTTCCCCCATCTCAACGTCTTTGAAAACGTTGCGTTTGGCTTGAAACAAAAACGGGTGGAAACGACGTATACGGACAAGAAAGGCAACACCAAAGTAAAAATGGAAAAGCTCCCCAAAGCCATTATCGCTGAAAAAGTGAAAAAAGCGTTGGAAATCGTTGACCTTTCGGGCTTTGAAAAGCGCAGTATCGCTACCCTTTCGGGCGGTCAGCAGCAGCGTATCGCTATCGCGCGGGCTATCGTCAACGAACCGGAGATTTTGCTTTTGGACGAACCGCTTGGCGCGCTTGATTTGAAGATGCGCAAAGAAATGCAATTAGAGCTCAAAGCCATGCACAAGCGTTTGGGGATTACCTTCATTTACGTAACGCACGATCAAGAAGAAGCGCTTACCATGTCGGATACGATCGTCGTTATGTCGGACGGCGCTATCCAACAAATCGGTACGCCCGAAATGATTTATAACGAACCCAAAAACACCTTCGTTGCCGACTTTATCGGCGAAAGCAATATCTTCTCGGGCGTTATGCCGAAAGACAACCAAGTGCGTTTTTGCGGCAAAGCCTTTGAATGTTTAGACGGCGGTTTTGAAAAAGACGAACCCGTCGACGTCGTCGTTCGCCCCGAAGACGTAATTATTACTTCCCCCGAACAGGGTATTCTCAAAGGAAAGGTTACTTCGGTTATTTTCAAGGGTATCCACTATCAAATTCTCGTACAATGCGGCAGATATGAAATTGAAATTCAAAGCACTTCCGCGCCTAAGGTAGGCGAATCGGTTGGGCTTACCGTACAGCCCGACGGTATTCACGTCATGAAAAAGGTATTCCGTGTGAATAAATTCTCGGGCGTTATCACCAAACGCAACACCGTAGAATTTGGCGACGGGGAATTTGAATGTGACGTAACGCAGCTGTATCCCGGCAGTCATTTGGACGAAGAAGGATATTTAATCACCGCAAAAGGTGAAAAGCTGGATTTGACGGATACCGAAGTCAACGTAGAAGTAGGCTTACACGATATCACTATGAGCGACGACCCCGACGTGGGAGGCGCGCAAGGCAATATTATCTCCCTTATTTACAAGAGTGAATACTACCGTTATATTGTACGTACGGAAAACGAAGAAGATTACGTGCTTGCCTGTGAAGACCTTTGGAATGAAAACGACAGGGTCAGCTTAATCGTACCCAAAGAGAAAATTAAAATGACGTTGAAAGTCGCGGAAGGAGGTAAACAATGACGACGGCTAAGCTCAAACCGCATTTTTCGCGTAAGCTGCTCGCCATTCCTTACGCGCTGTTTTTAGCGATATTCGTCGTCGTTCCGCTGTTTATCGTGCTGTATTACGCGTTCACAGACGACAACAACGTTTTTACTTGGGATTACTTAATCTTATTTTTCACGGACGGCGGTAGTTTGGCGCAGTTTTTCAGCTCCCCTATCTTTCAAACGATTTCGTTAAGCCTTTTTATCTCTTTAATGAGCACGATCGTTTGTCTTTTGATTGCCTATCCCGTGGCGTATATTATCGCAAACTGCAAATTAAAAAACAAATCCACTTTACTACTTATGTTTATCGTACCCATGTGGGTAAACTTCGTATTGCGTATCAATGCGTTAAAGGAGTTTTTCGTGTGGATAGGTACGTACAATAAATCAGACGCTTGGAATATTATCAACACCATTATCGGTATGGTGTACGATTTCCTGCCCTTTATGATTTTGCCCATTTATACGACGATTATCAAGATTGATAAAAGCTATCTAGAAGCCGCAAAGGACTTGGGCGCAACCGCTCCCAAAGCTTTTTTAAAGGTTACTCTCCCCCTGTCTAAATCGGGGATTATCAGCGGTATTTCCATGGTATTTTTACCGTCCATGACCAACTACGTCGTATCCAACTATCTCACCTACCGCAACGTCAAGATTTTCGGAAAACTTATCGACGACTATTTCAGCGGCGATCTTTGGCACGACGGTTCGTTCGTAGCGCTCGTGCTGTTGCTTTTCATGTTTTTGGTGACGTGGCTTACGGGCGGTTTTGAAGCGGACGAGCAATCGGAAACTAGGGGGACGTCGTTATGGTAAAGCTTAAAAGTATTCTCAAATGGGCGTTTATTTGCTTAATTTTGGCGTTTATCTACTTCCCCATTATCTTCCTTACGATAAACAGCTTTAAGGCGTCCGATTATATTCAAGACCCTTGGACGGGCTTTGATTTGGCGCACTACGAATATTTCTTTAACTGGGAAAACGAACCTTTACAGGTCGTGGCGCAAACGCTTGGTTTAGCGCTTATCGTCGCTACCCTTTCCACCATTTTAGGAACGGTTGGCTCTATCGGTATCTTTTATTCCAAAAAGCGAACGAACGGACTGCTTTCCGCAGTCAACCGTATCCCCGTTATCAACGCAGACGTCGTAACGGCGATTTCGTTTGCGCTCCTTATCTCCTTCTTAGGAATTGACAAGTCGACGTATTTGCCTTTGATTTTCGGGCAAATGCTCCTTTGTACCCCTTTCGTCGTTTTGTCCGTTATCCCTAAACTGAAACAAATGGATAATCATTTATACGAAGCGGCGCTTGACCTTGGCGCTACGCCGACGAAAGCGTTGTTTACGGTAATTATACCGCAAATTTTACCGGGGATTTTGGCAGGATTCCTGCTTTCCATTACGTTATCGCTGGACGATTACGTGATTGCGGCGTATACCAAGCCCGACTCGTTTGCTACCATTAGCACGCATATTTACGGCTTAGATAAAAACAACATTTTAGGCGCGAAAATCAAAGCCGCCTACTGGGCGTTTACCGCTATTATTTTCTTTATTATCGTACTCATTGTCATTATTTCCAACGTGATTGCGTACAAAAAGGCAGGTAAAAAGAGATGAAAAAGAAACTTTCCCTTGCGCTTGCCGCGCTTATATTCGGATCGGCATTTTCCTTATCCGCCTGCGACGGGATTCGCGGCGAGCTCGTCCTTCGCGTCGGTAGTTGGGATGAGTATATCGACGAAGGCGGCGACGAAAGCTGGGTAGAAGGCAGCGCCCCTTTATACGAAGAATTTGAAGAATGGTATTTTGACACCTATAACAAGCGGATACGCGTGGAATACGTTACTCTGCAAGACAACGAAACCATGTATAATAAAATTAAAATGGGCGATTCGTACGACCTTCTTTGCCCGTCCGAATACATGATTATGAAACTTGCGGCAGAAAACAGACTGCAAGCCTATCCTGAAAGCTTTTTCGATAAGAACGACGAGCATAATTACTACGCAAAATACGTTTCCCCCTATATCGACGAAACGTTTACCAAAGGCAAAACCGCAGACGGAAAATCATGGAAAGATTACGCCGCAGGTTATATGTGGGGTTCAACGGGCTTTATCATCAATCCTAGTCACGGCGTAACGCGGGAAGAAGCCGGCAGCTGGAATATCTTCCAAAGCAAAAAATACGCGCGGAAAATTACCGCCAAAGACAACGTACGCGACTCCTACTTCGCAGGGCTTGGCATGTATTATGAAGATGAGCTTTTAAACGCCCAAAATCGTTATCAAAACGGTGAAATCGATTTGACGGCTTACCAAGATATTTTAAGCGACAAAATGAACGATACGCTGCCTACGACAATGAACAACGTCAAGCAAGAGCTTATCGCTATGCGAAAGAATTTGTACGGCTTGGAAACGGACGAAGGAAAAATGGACATCATTACGGGGCGGTTTGATATCTCCTATCAATGGAGCGGCGACGCCGTGTACGTTCTTGATAAAGCCGAAGAATATGATTTAGAGCTGGAATACGTCGTTCCAAAAGCGGCGTCTAACCTTTGGTTTGACGGTTGGGTGATGATGAAAAATATCGGCGAAGCAAAAACACACGCCGCTACCGCATTCGTCAATTTCCTTTCCCGTCCCGACAACGTCGTGCGCAATATGTATTATATCGGCTACACAAGCTGTATAAGCGGACCGCAATCGGGCGAAAACGAAATTTTTGACTATATCCTTGATATGTATGGCGCAGACGAAGGCGAAGAAGAAACGGCTACGCACGACGTCAGCTACTTCTTTGGAAACGACCACGTCGTTACCACTACTCCCGACCAAATCAACAGGCAGCTGTTTGCACAGTATCCCGATCAAAAAACGATTGAACGGCTTGTCGTTATGGAATATTTTACCAAAGAAGAAAACGAGCTTGCCAACAGAATATGGATTACCATTAAATAACCGTATAAACAACAATTCTCCACCCGATACTCGGGTGGAGAATTGTCATATAAAACTATCTATCTTTTTATAATACGATTTCTTTTATTCTAAAATCACACAAACGGTTATCGTACCCCGTGTTATCGCGCCGCAAAGAAATGGTTTTTACAAGCTTTTGCCCTTGATATTCGACTTCTATTTCATATTCACCGTAAAAGCCGCTAAATCTAAGACATCCCGATACGTTTTGTTCAAGGCTGGTATTCCATTCCTTGTTAATCAATCGATCGATCTCTTTATAGGCAGGTTTTTCGCTGCAATCGTTACGCAAAAGACCTGCGTGAAAAGCGTTTTCGCTTTGATACGCTGTATTATCACAAAGATTCCACCAAACGATAGATTCGCAATATTTACTCGAAAACCAAAGTTTGAAAAGGCGTTTGGTCAGCTCTGCTTGCAGCTCTTCATCTTGACTTTCGTTGGAGTAAGACGGTATGGAAACTTCGGAAATATGAATCGGGAGCTTAAAATCGCCGTATCTTTCCAAAACGTCGATAATTCTAAGCGGATTGCATACCGTACTAAGATGTTTATCCGCCGTTTCTTTGGGCGCGTATGCATGATATTGCATGCCAAGCCCGTCGATTTTCACGCCTTCCCGCAGCATTTTTTCAATGATAAGATAATAAAAGCTACGGAATCCCTTATAGTGCTCGCCAAAGGTTTCAAACATGCCTTCGTTCCAGTATAAATTCGCGTTGGGAAGATACCGTCTACAAGTATCGAACGCCCATTTTTCATGGTTCGGCTCGTCCGTGATTTGTAAATTACGCACACTATTCCCCTTGTATGCATTTTTATAAATAGTAATCATCTCGTTGATGACGTCAAAGTCAAAAATATCGTCTCCGTACCGCTGCGCAATTTCCTTTATTCGTTTATCGACTTGTCTTTTGAGAATTTCATTATCATCCGATATCCATTGTGGCTGAAAGGCATTATAGACAAGACAATGCCCCTTCGCTCGGATACCGTTTTCTTTGCAAAAATTCATAATTGTATCAATCGGCGGACGGCGAGAAACGAAAGGCGAATCGCTTTCAAATCTCGGTTTTCCCTGTTCAACTTCTAACGTATCCCAGTAAAACGGAACGACGGCGTAATTGAAAACCTGCTTAAAGCGTTCTCTATAAAGCTTTCTTCTTTCTTCGTCTTCAAATTGATCGAGATAAAACGAGCTACAACCAAATTTAAACGCATGTTTCTTTTGTTTGATTTTTACGTGCACGTCAGAAAGCAGTTCGCCGTCCTGATTTTTAAAACATAACGCAAACTGTCCTTTTCGATTTTCTTCAATATCTCTCGTGATTTTGCCGCTTAAATAATCGTTATAACTATCAAATTTTTTGATAATCGTTTCTATTCCGTTTGTCATATAAATCTCCTTTTTTATGATTATAACTTTATTATACCATATATTTTTCAAAATTCTATTTGATTATTTACAGTAAAACTTTTATTTTCTATACTGTTTTTTGATTGACAGAGCTTGGCGACTATGCTATAATTTATCTACTCATATCGTTGGAGACAAGCATGGACGTAAAAACCATTATACAATCGGAAATCAGCTTACACCACGTCAGCGGGCTTGTATCGCCTGCGTTTTGGAGTGAAACCTATCACGCGCACGACCACGCGGAAATCTTTATCCATATCCGCGGACAAATGCAGCTTTTTATTGAAAACAATATTTATTATCATAGCGGCAACGAAATTAGAGTGTACGCTCCGCAAGAATATCATTTCGGAAAGAGCGACACTACGCAGGAAATGGAGTGGTATCAAATATCGCTTGCACCTTCTTTTTTAAAAGCCTACCCCGCTCTTGCAAACAAAATCATCAATAGACCCAAAGGGTTTGAAAACGTATTTATCTCACGAAAACATGAAACGATTGTTTCTTTAATGGAAGAAATCTATAAAAAACAAAGCTCTCCTATCGGCGAGCATTATCTTTTTGCGAATATTTTGAAGGTGCTTTGTCTATTAAACGAAACGGAAAACAATATTGAAGTAAAAATGGGAAAAAATGAATGTTTGCAAAGCATTATAGAAACCATTCATAATCATTTGCCACAAATTAAAACGGTAGAAACTATTGCGCAACTTACGCACTTTTCCCCTTCGTATATCCATCAACTATTTAAAAAATATTTGAATATTACGCCCCATAAATATATTCTCACCAAAAAGCTCTCCTATGCAAAGGAACTTCTATCCCAAGGAGCTACTATATCACAAGCCTGTTTTTGTTCAGGCTTTGACGATTACGCAAACTTTATCACAAAATTTAGAAAATACTTTGGTGTTACCCCAAAAAATCACCAAAAGGCTAATCATTGAATTTTCTTATTTAATATTTACAGAATAAATCGAATACTTATATAAAAAACGCCGTCTATATCATCAGACGGCATTTTTTATATTACTATGTCAGGCGTAATTATTATGTATAACATAGTAATTATACAACCTATTCTGCCAGACATAGGTATTATGTGTGACATAATAGGTGGTTTTGCGGGTATTTACGTATTATTTCTCCGTATTGACGCCCAACAGGCGATTATATAAGGTTTTTCTTTCGTTTTCGGGGTATTTTGCCAAGCAATACAGTACAAATGCACCTATTACGACGCTAATAGTCGCCATCATGATTACCGTGCCTATATCAAAGACTACACCCGTTCCTAAGCCAAGATTTTGTGGTGTTTCCAAAATCAGACCGCAAAAATTATACAACGCGTGAATACATGCAGGGAACAACACGTTTTTCGTCTTTATAAAGGCAAATGCAAACAATCCGCCTGTCAACGTGGTATATCCCACCTGTAACAGCGTCGCAGGTAACCCTGCTCCGCCAAATAGGTTTGTTAAATGCGCTAAGCCGAAAATTACCGAAGAACATACAAACGTTTTGATAAGCCCTTTCCTATCCTTACTAAAATAAGACGCCAAAAGATAGAATAGCAATCCGCGAAAAACAAGCTCTTCAAAAAGCCCTATACACAAGCAGTACAAACTAAACAACAGCACGTCTGTTGGGTTTGTCCCTACAAGCTGCATATTGCCGCTAAAATACGACCAAAACGGAAAGTTATCTATGGCTATGATAAGACACGGGATAAGAAATATAAGACATTCTGGGCGTGAAAACAAGCGTATTTTTAAATAATTCGCCAAGGCAACAACTGCAACGATACCGCAGGCTTGCTGCAAAATAGCGCCAAGCCAAGCGTTTCTATGCTTTTCCGCAAATATGGTAATCGGAATCCAAGAAAACAACAGCGTTAGCAGGAAAAAAAGCCCGATAATTAAGCCGTATATGTAGTTTCGTCTATTTGCTTTACTCATTGTTTTTCGCGTGATTTAGCCCCTATTTTTATCGATTTTTACGAGATAATCGTAAGCATTATGGTGGAAGTCGCGACCTTATATTGTCGTTTATAATGATATCGTACCTTATCCGTTAAATTTAATACCGAATATATTGTTTTTTACAGATAATACTTCAAATATACACTCTTTTGCGTGTTACTTCTTGTATCTTACGATATTATAGCATATTTATAAGGAATTTGCAATAAAAAACAGCCTATCCGAAGATAAGCTGTTTTTTTGTTTTGTTTCAATCAATTATTTGATGATTTTCGCGATAACACCAGAACCAACCGTTCTACCGCCTTCACGGATAGCGAAACGAAGACCTTCTTCAAGCGCTACGGGCTTAATAAGAACAACTTTCATTTCGATATTGTCGCCAGGCATAACCATTTCTACGCCTTCGGGAAGTTCGATCATACCGGTAACGTCCGTCGTACGAAGGAAGAATTGAGGTCTGTAATGGTTGAAGAATGCGGTGTGACGACCACCTTCATCTTTGGTAAGAACGTAAACCTGAGCGGTGAATTCCGTACCAGTAGCAACCGAACCAGGTTTCGCAATAACTTGACCCTTTTGGATATCCGTTCTGTTGATACCACGAAGCAACGCACCTACGTTGTCGCCTGCCATAGCTTCGTCAAGGAGCTTATGGAACATTTCCAAACCAGTAATCGTCGTCGTCATAGGTTTGTCGATAAGACCAACGATTTCAGCGGGTTCGTTAACGTGCGCAACACCACGTTCGATACGACCAGTAGCAACCGTACCACGACCAGAAATGGTGAATACGTCTTCTACGGGAAGAAGGAAGGGTTTCGCATCTTCACGAGCGGGGGTAGGAATGTAGCTGTCAACAGCGTCCATCAATTCAAGGATAGGAGCAACTGCGGGATCAGCCATGATTTCATCAGCGGGCTTGTCGGAGCTTGCAACTTCAAGCGCTTTCAAAGCGGAACCACGGATAACGGGGATATCGTCGCCAGGGAAGTCGTAGGAAGAGAGCAAGTCTCTGATGTCCATTTCAACAAGTTCAAGAAGTTCTTCGTCGTCAACAAGGTCAGTCTTGTTCATGAATACAACGATATAAGGAACGCCTACTTGGCGAGCAAGCAAGATGTGTTCGCGAGTTTGGGGCATAGGACCGTCGGTAGCAGCACAAACAAGGATAGCACCGTCCATTTGTGCAGCACCCGTGATCATGTTCTTAACGTAGTCCGCGTGACCCGGGCAGTCAACGTGCGCGTAGTGACGGGAATCCGTTTGATATTCAACGTGTGCAGTATTGATTGTGATACCACGTGCTCTTTCTTCGGGAGCTTTATCGATTTGGTCGTATCTCATCTTTTCTGCGCCGCCGCGAGCTGCCATTACCATCGTGATAGCTGCGGTCAAAGTCGTTTTACCGTGGTCAACGTGGCCGATCGTACCAATGTTAACGTGGGGTTTGCTTCTGTCAAATTTAGCTTTAGCCATTTTTAAATCCTCCGATTTTTCTTATAATATTTTTTTTATTTTTAAAATGATAACCTTATCCGTCTAGGACGCAGCTACCTATCATTTTTACAAATGACGTTTGATATAATACTTGTCCGTATCTTGGACATATCTATTATATCCTAAAATTTATAATTTATCAAATGTTTGAATAGTGTTTTTGCAAAATTTTTGATAAATTTTCTTACTTTTCCCGCATTTTTTGCGGGAAAAGTAAATCATGCGAACAAATTAGTTCTTTTTACCGCGCTTTTCGATAATTTCCTTGGAAATGCTAGAAGGTACTTCGTTATAATGATCGAACTGCATCGTGAATTGACCACGACCTTGCGTTCTCGAACGAAGCTCCGTTGCATAACCGAACATTTCAGAAAGCGGGATTTCTGCGTCGATAATCTTCGCGCCGTTTCTATCGTCCGTACCAAGGATA
The DNA here is from genome assembly GCA_017626305.1 of Clostridia bacterium. Taxonomy (GTDB): domain Bacteria; phylum Bacillota; class Clostridia; order Christensenellales; family Borkfalkiaceae; genus Scatosoma. The sequence continues at coordinate 13,859 of JAGAIW010000023.1, read as the reverse complement.
GTACCGCGACGACCCGAAACGTTACCCATCAAGTCACCGAAGTAGTCTTCGGGCGTAATGATTTGCACTTTCATGATGGGTTCAAGCAGCACGGGATTTGCTTTTTCCATACCGTTTTTAAAGCCCATCGAGCCTGCAATTTTGAACGCCATTTCGGACGAGTCGACTTCGTGGTACGAACCGTCGTATACGACTACCTTGAAGTCTACGATTTCGTAGCCCGCAAGGAAACCGTTTTTCGCCGCTTCTTGAATACCCTTGTCGATAGCAGGAATATATTCCTTAGGAATAGACCCGCCAACCGTTTGGTCTTCAAAAGCGTAGCCTGCGCCCGGTTCTTGGGGAATTAAGCGCAATTTACAATGACCGTATTGACCTTTACCACCCGATTGACGCTTGTACATACCTTCGGCTTCCACTTCTTTGCGGAAGGTTTCTCTGTATGCAACTTGGGGCGCGCCGACGTTGGCTTCTACCTTGAATTCTCTAAGCAAACGGTCAACGATAATGTCAAGGTGCAACTCACCCATACCTGCGATAATCGTTTGACCCGTTTCTTGATCGGTGTACGTCTTGAACGTAGGGTCTTCTTCCGCAAGCTTAATAAGCGCCATCGTCATCTTTTCTTGACCTGCTTTTGTCTTAGGCTCTAAGGAAAGCTGAATAACGGGTTCGGGGAATACCATCTTTTCGAGAATGATGGGGTGCTTTTCGTCGCAGAGCGTATCACCCGTGGTGGTATACTTCAAGCCGACGATTGCGCAGATATCACCCGAACAAATTTCGGGAATATCCTTTCTTTCGTTGGAGTGCATTTGCACCAAACGGCCAACTCTTTCCTTCTTTTCTTTGGTGGAGTTGTACACGTAAGAACCTGCTTCCAAAACGCCCGAATACGCGCGGAAATATGCAAGCGAACCAACGAACGGGTCGGTGGCAATTTTAAATGCAAGACCGGAGAAAGGTTCGTCGTCCGACGTCTTTCTTTCTTCTTCTTCGCCCGTATCGGGGTTTACACCCTTAACGTGGTCTACGTCCAAAGGACTGGGAAGGAAGTTGATAACCGCGTCAAGCAAGAACTGAACGCCCTTGTTCTTGTAGGAAGAACCGCAAAGCATAGGAATCGCTTCCATTTGCAAGCAACGGGCACGAAGCCCTTGAATGATGTCTTCTTCGGACAAATCCCCTTCTTCGAAGTATTTTTCCATAAGCTCGTCGCTAGCAGACGCCGCTTCTTCAACGAGCTTCGCACGGTATTCATTCGCCAAATCCACCATGTCTTCGGGAATGGGTTCTTTACGGAAATCCTTACCAAGGTCGTCGTAGTAAACTTCCGCTTCCATGCGGATAAGGTCTACGATACCGCGGAAGGTTTCTTCCTTTCCGATAGGAAGTTCGATAATAACGGGGTTTGCGCCAAGACGTTCGCGAATCATCTTTTCTACGCGGAAGTAGTCCGCGCCGTTGATGTCCATTTTATTAACGTATGCGATACGGGGAACTTTATAGTTGTCCGCCTGACGCCATACGGTTTCGGATTGCGGTTCAACGCCACCCTTTGCGCAGAACGTTGCTACTGCGCCGTCAAGGACGCGGAGCGAACGTTCAACTTCGACCGTGAAGTCTACGTGACCCGGGGTATCGATAATGTTGAAACGGTGTCCTTTCCAAATACAGGTGGTAGCAGCGGAAGTAATGGTAATACCACGCTCTTGTTCCTGCGCCATCCAGTCCATAACGGCGGTACCTTCGTGGGTATCACCGATTTTATGCGTTTTACCCGTATAGAAAAGGATACGTTCGGTAGTCGTCGTTTTACCTGCGTCGATATGCGCCATAATACCGAAGTTTCTAGTGTGGAGTAAATCGTATTCTCTTGCCATATCTTACCTCTTTTAGAATCTAAAATGAGCGAATGCTTTGTTCGCCTCAGCCATTCTATGCGTGTCTTCTTTCTTCTTTACGGAACCGCCTGCGTTGTTGTACGCGTCCATAAGTTCCGCAGCCAAACGAGCGGACATTTCTCTTTCGCTTCTCTTTCTCGTGTTGATAACGATCCAACGGATAGCGAGCGTTTGACGTCTTTCCGGTCTGATTTCGATAGGAACTTGATAGTTTGCACCACCTACACGACGAGCTTTAACTTCAACGACGGGCATAACGTTTTCCATAGCCTGCTTGAAAATTTCCATCGGCTCCATATTCAACTTATCAGCCATCATTTTGAATGCATCATAAACAATTGTTTGCGCCGTACCCTTTTTACCGTCTAACATAATTTGGTTGATAAGTTTGGTAACCACTTTGCTGTTATACATAGGATCGGGCAAAACGTCTCTTTTAGGGACATTACCTCTTCTGGGCATATTTGTATCCTCCTTTGATATTTTTTTGATAAGGGCATTACCCTTCAGTACAGCTATCGCGCTTTTTACAAAGTGCGAATCTTCTGCAACTTGCGTTGCATACTGCCTACTTTTATTCGGGGCTTTTTCGAGCAATATTTCCGATTACAAGTAGGTCTTTTGCGTTTTGGTTTCACGAAGTCTTAAAACGCAAGCGACTTTCGAAGGTATTTTTATAAGCGACCTTCGCGCTTAGCAAAAGCAAATGCTTTCTTACTTGTACGCGCTACGCCTTATTTAGGGCGTTTCGCACCGTACTTCGAACGGGACTGCTTACGTTTTGCAACGCCGGCAGTATCAAGCGCGCCACGTACGATATGATAACGTACACCGGGCAAGTCCTTAACACGGCCGCCTCTAATCAAAACGGAGCTGTGCTCTTGAAGGTTATGACCTTCACCGGGAATGTAAACCGTACCTTCTTGCTTGTTGGTAAGACGCACACGGGCAATCTTACGCATAGCGGAGTTAGGCTTCTTGGGAGAAGTCGTGGTTACGGACAAACATACGCCGCGCTTTTGAGGGCAGTTGTCAAGAATAGGGCTCTTGGATTTATACGTAATCCGTTCTCTACCCTTCTTGATGAGCTGATTGATAGTAGGCATATTGTCGACCTCCTTGTAAAAATTTGGAATATATTTTTCTCGAAATTGCCCTTATCGCAATTTCAAAGAAAGCAAATTTAGGCGGCTTGTCCTTCCGTTTTTCCACGGAACGTAACCGCGTGCTTTTACAACAGGGCATAGTAACCCCCATTGCACAGCCTTATAATTTTATCATTTTCCCTTACGCTTGTCAAGCGTTGAAACGAACTTTTTTCTAAATTTTTTACTCTTTTTTATGATTTTATTCTCTGAACGGAAAAAAGACGGCGTTTGCACCGTCTTTTTTCCTATATTTTGCTTTTATCAAAAGCCTAATTCCTTTTTACATTCGACAAACGCCTGCACGCATTTATCAATATCTTCTTTGGAATGTCCCGCCGACATTTGCGTACGGATACGCGCTTTGTCCTTGGGAACGACGGGATAGAAAAAGCCCGTTACGTAGATACCTTTTTCAAGCATCTTTTCCGCTACCTTTTGACTGAGCACCGCGTCGTAGAGCATAACGGGAATAATCGCATGGTCTTTTCCTGCAAGGTCAAATCCGTTCTTCTCCATTTCACTACGGAAATATTTTGCGTTTTCCATAACTTTATCACGCAAAGACGTATCGTTTTCTATCATTTCAAGAACTTTAAGCGTCGTTGCACAAATGGCAGGCGCTACCGTATTCGAGAACAAATACGGTCTACTTCTTTGACGGAGCAAATCGATAATTTCCTTTCTACCGCTGGTAAAGCCGCCGCTTGCGCCGCCAAGCGCTTTGCCGAACGTACCCGTGATGATATCCACTCTGCCCTGCACGCCGCAATATTCGGCAGTTCCCCTGCCCGTATCGCCGACAAAGCCCGTTGCGTGGCTATCGTCCACAACGACAAGCGCGTTATATTTTTCCGCTAAATCACAAATACCTTTCAAGTTGGCGATAATGCCGTCCATGGAGAATACGCCGTCGGTGACGATTACCTTATGTTTTGCGCCGTTTGTATCCGCTTCTTGGAGCTTTGTTTCCAAATCTTCCATATCGTTATTCTTATAACGGTATTTCGTGGCTTTGGAAAGGCGTACGCCGTCGATAATACTTGCGTGATTTAATTCGTCGGAAATGATGGCGTCTTCTTTCGTCGTTATCGTTTCAAAAAGCCCGCCGTTGGCGTCGAAACAGCTACTGTACAAAATGGTGTCTTCCGTACCCAAAAAATCGGAAATTTTGTTTTCAAGCTGCTTATGAATGGTTTGCGTACCGCAAATAAAGCGCACGCTGGAAAGCCCATAGCCGTACTTTTCATAGCTTTCGATTGCCGCCTTTTTGAGCTCTTCGTTGTTGGAAAGTCCTAAATAGTTGTTGGCGCAAAAGTTCAAAACGCCGTCCGCTTTCGTCGTATCGATACACGCACTTTGGGGCGTAGTGATAATGCGTTCTTCTTTCCAAAGTCCGCTGTTTTTAATATCGTCTAATATGTCCTGAAAATATTTCTTATCTATCATGTTATTTTTTCCACTCCAAAATTACTTTACCCGATTTGCCGCTGTGCATCATTTCAAAGCCTTTTTCAAATTCCGTATACGGGATTTCCGCCGTGATGATTTTGGAAATATCTAAGCCCGATTTGAGCATTGCCGTCATCTTGTGCCACGTTTCAAATACTTCTCTTCCGTAAATCCCCTTAATGGTGAGCATATTAAAAATAACCTTATTCCAGTCAATCGTCGTGTTGTTTCCTTGCACGCCGAGCATGGCGATTTTGCCGCCCATAATCATATTGTCAATCATTTCGTTGAAAGCAATCGGGCTACCACTCATTTCCAAACCGATATCAAAGCCTTCTTTCATGCCGATTTCGCCCTGTACGTCTTTCAAGCGTCTTTCTTTGGTATTGACGGTTGTAATAGAAGAACATACTTGTTTTGCAAGCTCTAACCGATAATCGCTGATATCGGTAAGCACGACGTTTTTTGCGCCGACGTGACGGCAAATTGCCGCAGCCATAATCCCGATAGGACCTGCGCCTGTGATTACAACGTCTTCACCAACCATACCAAATTTGAGCGCGGTATGCGTAGCGTTGCCAAGCGGGTCGAAAATGGAATACATTTTTTCGGGAATCGCTTGGGTATCGCAAAGCCAAAGATTAGAAATGGGTATTCTTGCATATTCCGCAAAGATACCGTCACGGTTTACGCCGATACCTTGGGTGTTCGGGCAAAGGTGTTTTCTGCCTGCTCTACAATTACGGCATTTGCCGCATACGACGTGTCCTTCTGCGGAAACGATATCCCCTACCTTGAAGTTATCCGTCGCGCCCTTGATTTCTACGATTTCACCGACAAATTCGTGACCGATCGTCATAGGCGGATTGATGGTTTTTTGCGCCCAGTCGTTCCAGTCGTAAATATGTACGTCCGTTCCGCAAATAGCGGTATAGTGAATTTTAACGAGCGCTTCGCCAAAACCGATTTGGGGGACTTCTTTTCTGACAAGCTCCAAGCCCTTTTCTCTTGCAGGCTTGATAATTGCATCCATTAACATATTTTATTCTCCTTCGTTTTTTGTGTTTTCCAACTGAATTTTCGGTAAGCTCCAACGGTATTTCGTTGCGAGCAGTCTTGTTGCGATAATAGCGGCAATACAAACGGCGCTGATGATAAGAGTATTTTCCACAAACAATCGCATTACGTAGTACAATACCGCGCCGAAAATAGACGCTATCGCGTACACGTGTTTCGTGAATATGTACGGCGAAGTTTCGGTGAAAATATCCCGAAGTACGCCGCCGCCAACCCCCGTCAATACGCCAAGCGTAACGCATAAAAATACGTTATCGGAAAAACCTACCGTAAAAGCAAGCTCCGTCCCCGTTACCGTAAACGCCGCAAGCCCTACCGCGTCGAATGCGTTGTTGATATACTCAATCCTTTCTCTCAGCTTATCAAACTTTTTGCGGTGAATATACGACACGATAAACACTCCCAGCGACGCAACGGCGGCAACCAACGCGATATACCATTTAAAAAAGATGGCGGGCGGCGTAGCGCCGATAATTAAATCTCTCGTGATGCCGCCGCCGACTGCGGTTACGCAACCGACGACCAGCACGCCGAAGATATCAAAGCGCGCCTTAATCGCCACGAGCGCACCCGAAACGGCAAAGGATATCGTACCGATAATTTCCAAAACAAGCAAAATATTAAACATTTGATTTTATAAGCTTTCCAACTGCGCGACGCATTTTGCTTTCATGTCGCGATATTTTTTCACCTTTTCTTTCTCGTCGTCAACAAGCTTTTTGGGCGCTTTGCTGACGAATTTTTCGTTGGCGAGCTTTCCTTCTGCGCGCGCAATTTCCCCGTCGATACGTTCGATTTCAGCCGTCAAACGCGCCTTTTCTTTTTCGATATCGACAAGCTCGCCCAAAGGTACGTAGATTTGCGCAATTTCCGTAACGGCGGAAACCGTTTTATTCCCAGCCGCCGTAGCGTCGTCTACCAGCGTGAGCGCGCTTGCGCCAGACAGTTTCATGATACAGTCTTTATTCAACGTAATAAGACGTTTGTTTTCCGTGACGACGAAAAGCTCTACTTTCTTGGAAGGGGGGCAATCGGCGTCCTTCTTCATAGCGCGTACCGCTTTGATGATTTCCATTACCCCTTCAAAGGCTTTGGATTCTTTCTTATACGCCGCCTTGAAGTTATAGCGGGGGAATTCCGCAACCATGATGCTGCCCGTTACGTTGGGTAAATTCGCATAAATTTCTTCGGTAACGAACGGAATAAACGGATGCAATAATTTCAAAGCGTTTTCCAAAACGTAACAAAGTACGGCAAGCGCGTCCGTTTTTCTGTTTTCGTCTTCGCCGTAAAGCGCGGGCTTGGAAAGTTCAATATACCAGTCGCAGAAATCGTCCCAAACGAAGTCCATAGCCAAGTCGCTGGCAACGCCGAGCTCGTATTTACTCAAATTGTTGGTAACTTCGCGGATACAGCTTTGGAGTTTGGATACAATCCATTTATCGGCAGGCGCAAGCTTAACGCTGTCGATAGACGGGATTTTCTTATCCCCTACGTTCATAAGCACGAAACGCGCCGCATTCCAAAGCTTATTGATAAAGTTACGGCAGGATTCCACCTTCGCGTCCGAATAACGGGTGTCGTTACCGGGGGCAACGCCCGTGAGTAAGGAAAGGCGCAACGAGTCCGCACCGTATTTTTCGATTACTTCCAACGGGTCGATACCGTTGCCGAGCGATTTGCTCATTTTTCTACCCTGTTCGTCACGAATAATACCGTGGATTAACACGTCGTGGAACGGCACTTTACCCGTGTGTTCTAACCCTGAGAAAATCATACGGGCAACCCAGAAGAAAATGATATCATAACCCGTTACGAGTACGTCGGTGGGATAGAAGTAATTATAATCCGCCGTGTTTTCGGGGAAACCAAGCGTAGAAAACGGCCAAAGCGCGGAAGAAAACCACGTATCCAAAACGTCTTCGTCCTGCTTTAAGTGCTTACTGCCACAGTCGGGACAAACGGTAGGGTCTTCCTTTGCGCAAATAATCTTACCGCAATCTTGACAATACCATACGGGAATACGGTGCCCCCACCAAAGCTGACGGGAAATACACCAGTCGCGAATGTTTTCCATCCAGTTATAATACGTTTTGGAAAAACGTTCGGGCACGAAACGGATTTTATTGCGCATAACGGCGTTAATTGCCGGTTTTGCAAGCGGTTCCATTTTAACAAACCATTGTTTGGAAACGATAGGCTCTACCGTCGAATGACATCTATAACAATGCCCTACGTTATGCGTATGCCCTTCTACCTTGACAAGGTTACCGCTCTTTTCCAAATCGGCAACAATGCGTTTACGGGCTTCGTATCTATCCAAGCCCGCGTATGCGCCTGCAAGCTCGTTCATGCTGCCGTCGTCGTTCATTACGCGAATGATAGGCAGGCTATGGCGTGTACCCACTTCAAAGTCGTTAGGGTCGTGCGCAGGCGTGATTTTTACGCAACCCGTACCAAAAGCAGGGTCAACGTATTCGTCGGCTACGACGGGAATTTCTCTATCCGTCAAAGGCAGTTTGAGCGTTTTTCCGACGAGCGATTGATAACGTTCGTCGTCAGGATGTACCGCCACCGCCGTATCGCCAAGCATGGTTTCGGGACGGGTGGTCGCCACGACGACGTCTACGCTACCGTCTGACGCGGGATAGCGCAAATGCCAAAAATGCCCCGCTTCTTCCGCGTACTCTACTTCCGCGTCGGAAAGCGCCGTTTTGCAACAAGGACACCAGTTGATAATTCTATCTCCTTGATAAATTAAGCCCTTTTCATAGAGATTAACGAACACTTCGCGTACCGCGCGAGAACATTTTTCGTCCATGGTGAACGCTTGGCGCGACCAGTCGCACGAAGTACCCATTTTGCGTTGTTGGAGCATGATACGGTTGCCGTACTGTTCCTTCCATTCCCACGCGCGTTTTAAAAAGCCGTCGCGACCCAAATCGGCTTTCGTTAAGCCTTCTTCTTTCATTTTTTCAACGATTTTGACTTCGGTGGCGATAGACGCGTGGTCGCAGCCGGGCAGCCACAAAGCGGCGTAGCCTTGCATACGCTTAAAGCGAATAAGCGTATCCTGCATGGTAGCGTCCATAGCGTGCCCCATGTGCAAATGCCCCGTAATGTTGGGGGGCGGCATCATAATGGTAAACGGAACTTTATTTTCGTCTATTTCCGCGCGGAAGTAGCCCGATTGTTCCCAGTCCGCGTAAATTCTGTCTTCAAAGTCTTTGGGATTGTACGTCTTTTGCATTTCCATAATGAAGTGTCCTTTTCGTTTTTTTTCTCTTTCCCCTATATACCGACAAAGCGTATAATTTTCCACTCTATCAAAGTATAGCTTTACTATTTTACTACTTTTACGAGTGATTGTCAATTATTAACGACCACTCATATAATATATTATTCTAAATTTTTTTGATACACGGAGGCCTTTTATTATGAAAAAAACAACGCAATTTATTAGCGCGGCGCTTGCCGCTTGCTTTACCATACTTCCCCTTTCCGCTTGCGGAGAAGAAGAAGGCGGTTTGAAAACTTTACAAATCAACGAAGTTACCCATTCGGTATTTTACGCGCCGTTATACCTTGCCGACGCCTTGGGCTATTTCAAGGACGAAGGCTTAAAAATCGAACTCACCAACGGCGGTGGCGCGGATAACGTTATGTCCGCCGTACTTTCGGGCGACGCCGATATCGGCTTTTGCGGCCCAGAAGCGAGCTTGTACGTACTCGTCGGCGGCTCGAACGACGTCCCTACCGTATTTGGTCAACTCACCAAACGCGACGGTTCGTTTTTGGTGTCGAGAAAAGCCGAGCCTAACTTTAAGTGGGAAGACTTGAAGGGCAAGGAAATTTTAGCCGGTAGAAAGGGCGGCGTGCCTGCCATGACCTTTGAATATATACTTACTGAACACAACTTAAAAGACGGCGTTGATCTTGACTTGAACTACGACGTGGCGTTTAACTTAATGACGAGCGCGTTTGAAGCGGGCACAGCCGATTACTGTACCATGTTCGACCCCGTTGCATACGAATACGAAGCCGCAGGGAAGGGCTACGTGGTGGCGTCGGTCGGCGAAGCGTCGGGCGAAGTACCTTATACCTGCTTTATGGCAAAAAATTCGTGGCTGAAAAGGAACGAAAAGCACGCCGAAGGGTTCTTGCGCGCCGTTACCAAAGCGGTAAAATACGTCAACGAAACACCTTCTCAAACGGTTGCGCCCTATCTTGTTTCTTACTTTGCGGGCACGTCGGAACAATCGATTGCCGCGTCCGTGGAAAGATACCGCGAAATCGACGCTTGGAGAACCAACCTTTCCATGACGGAAACGAGCTTTAACCGTTTACAGGACATTATCGAAAACGCAGGTGAATTGACCCGTCGCGCGCAAATGAGCGAAATGGTCGATAACAAATACGCGGATAAGGTGTACAAAGAAGTTTACGAAAAATAAGAAATACAATCGGGAAGGATACGCAAATGAAAGAAGTTTTACGATTTGAAAACGTTTCCATGCACTATCACAGCAAACAAGGGGAAACGATTGCCGTTGAAAAACTCAATTTAACCGTAAACGAAGGAGAATTCGTCGCTATTATCGGCCCTTCTGGGTGTGGAAAAACGACACTCCTATCCTTGGCGGCAGGACTGCTTACTCCCACCTTAGGAAAGGTGATAACCGACGGCTGTTCGTTTGGATATATGTTACAAAAAGACGAATTATTTCCTTGGCGTACGATAGAAAAAAACATCTTTTTACCCTTGGAAATCAAAGGTACGAATACGATAAAAGAGCGGGAAACGGCTTTGCGGCTCGCAGAAAAATACGGATTGAAACAGTTTTTGAAAAACTATCCGTCTTCCCTTTCTGGCGGTATGCGCCAGCGCGCCGCGTTGATACGCACGCTTGCCGTCAACCCCGACGTACTGCTTTTAGACGAACCCTTTTCCGCGCTGGATTACCAAACCCGTTTAAGCGTATGCGACGACGTATATAAAATCATTCGCAGCGAAAAGAAAACCGCCCTTTTGATTACGCACGATATCAGCGAGGCCATTTCGGTAGCGGATAAAATTTACGTATTATCCGCTCGGCCTGCGCGCGTGGTGGCTTGCCACGATATGGATTTTGCCGAAACCGAACCCTTAAAGCGTCGGGAAAACAAGGCTTTTTCTGGGTGGTTTGAAATACTTTGGAAGGAGTTAAACGCATGAAAAACGAAAACGTACATTCAAAAGAGCATCTTCTCTATCTCAAAGGCGTACGAAGAAAAAGCGCGCTCGTCAACGTAGCGCGGATATCCGTACTCGCCGTCTTACTTCTCTTTTGGGAATTATCCGCAAGCTTGGAATGGGTAAATCCGTTTATCACAAGCTCCCCTTCCCGTATCGCCAAAACCATTTATTCCTTATACGCCGACGGTAGCTTATTCTATCACGTAGGCACGACGCTTTGGGAAACGCTGGCAGGCTTTTTTATCGCCGTCGCCGTGGGGTATTCCGTGGCTTTGCTCCTTTGGTGGAGCGAATCTTTTCGGCGGATTGCCGAGCCGTATCTCGTCGTGCTGAACGCGCTGCCCAAAATCGCGTTAGGACCGCTGATTATCATATGGTTTGGAACGGGAAGTAAAGCGATTGTGTTTATGACCGTGCTTATCGGGCTTATCGTCGCTATTTTGAATATGTTAAACGGATTTATGGCGACGGACGAAAATAAGATTTTACTCTTAAAATCCATGGGCGCAAGCAAATGGCAAATTTTAAGCAAGCTGGTCATTCCGTCGTCGTTACCCGATTTTATCTCTATGCTGAAAATCAACGTCGGCATGGCTTGGATAGGCTCGATTATGGGCGAATATATCGTTTCCAAGGCAGGGATAGGATATCTTATCGTATACGGCGGGCAGGTGTTTAAGCTTGACCTTGTCATGAGCGCGGTATTTATTTTATGCGTGCTTGCCGCCGTCATGTACGCGCTAGTCGCGCTGCTGGAAAAAATCGTTATTAAAAATCAAAAATAATAAATATCCCCGTTCGGAGAATGATATGCACCGAACGGGGAGTATTTACGTTGTTTATTTTTATACAGCGCTTGTTTTAATGTTCAAGGTCGTCCAACCGTCATAACCGTAATCGTTGGCATATGAATAGGCTTCCCCGACCACTTTGGTCGTTTCCGTACCCGTGTAGTTGGGCATAACGATAGTGACTTCGTTTCTCATAAAGAAGGTTTTCGTAGCCGTCGCCGAAGGCTTAATGGAAGGCAAAGCCGTATTCTTTTCGAGAGTAATCGTCAAATGTGCCGAACCGCCGCTTGCCGCAAATAAGAAATTCGCAAACGAATCCACTTTCCCTTTGAAGATAATGTTTTCCAAGGTATAAATACCACGGAATGCCTGATCGGTGAATTTAACGTTTTCAGGTACGACAAGCGTTTTAACCGACGTATTTTGTACGAAAGACCAACCGAGCGTTGCGGTGCTGTCTTCATCTAATACGAATTCGCTAAGATTTTTACTGTTGACAAACGCAGAGCTATCCACTTTGGTAACGCTTTCGGGAATGGTTACGGAAGTCAAGCCCGTGTTTTGGAACGCGCAGCTGCTTATGGTCGTCAATTGTTCGGGGAAGTCCACTTCCGCCAAAGACGTACAGTCTTGGAATACACAGCTGTTAATCGTCTTTATTTCATCCGACAAAGTTACTTCTTCCAACGAGCTACAACCCTTAAAGGCGCTCGTTTCAATCGTCGTTACGTTTTCCAAGGCAACTCCTTCAAGAGAAGAACAGCCCGAAAAGGCATTGCTTTTCAGCGTCGTTACCGTCGTCGGCAAAACAACCGTTTCCAAGGAAGAACAGTTTTCAAAAGCGTTTTGCCCTACGGAAGTTACGCTGTTAGGAAGCTCGATACTGCTTAAAGACGAACAGCCGCTAAACGTATACATAGGAACTTCCGTCAGCTGTGCGTTAAACTCGACGGTTTCCAAGGACGTACAGTTTCTAAATACATTTCTGCCAAGGGTATCCACCGAAGCAGGCAACGTAATTTCCGTAATCGATTGACAACCGTAAAAAGCTTGTTCCCCTATCGTCGTAACACCTTCGGGAACGTTGACTTCTTCCAACGCACCACAATTTTTAAAAGCGTCTTGTTCAATAACGGTAAGCGTTTCAGGCAGCGTTACACTCTTTAACGACGTACAATCATTGAACGTGCCGTATTCAAGCGTCGTTACCGATTCGGGAATAACGATTTCTTCCAAGGATTCGCAACCGTAAAAGGCGCTTGCACCGATTTCCGTTACGGAATCGGGAATGACCACTTTTTTCAACGAAGGACAGCTGCCGAATGCGCGCGAGCCGATCGACGTTACGGAATCGGGAATAACGACTTCTTCTAAGGAATCGCAATAGGAGAAGGAATTTCCGCCGATTTCCGTTACCGTAGACGGCAATACGACCTTTTGTATTTCGTCGTTAAACCATAACGCTCTACCCAAATCGGTTACGCCTACGGGGATTTCCACCACGCCGTCTTGCGATACGGCGGGCAGAGCCGTCAGTTCAACGCCGCCGTCTGCCGTTTGTTCCACTTCAAAGCCGCCGCCTACCGTTAAAGTAGCGTCCGTCACGTCCGCGTTGCCCTGTACCGCTTCTACGGTAAAGGAAAGCGCACACGTCTTGTTTTGATATCTATTTTGATCTTCTTCCAAATACGGCAGCTCAATGGTTACGGCAACCGTTTCAATCGTTGTCGTAGCGCCATCCGAAGCCGAGGCAATTTCACGCCAAGGCGTCCAGTTTAACGCCGCGCCGTTGACTGCGTTCGATACGTCGCTTTGCATGGTTACTACAAGCCCCGAATACAAGCCCGTATCTTCCACAACCTGCGATACAGACCTATATTTCATGGTGACGTTGCTGGAATTTTCCACGACGATATTAAACGTTACTTTATCGCCCGGGGTAATTCTTTCCAACGTCAATTTGTTTGCCTTCGCGTCGTACGTTGCCGTACCGCCGTTTGTAAACGCGTCAACCGCTCCGTTCGTTCCGTACGAATACAGCGTGAGCTCGGACAAGCTTGCCTTTATGGAAACCGTACCGGAATGAACGGCGATATCCGTTTTCGTTTCGCTTGTGAACAATGCGTATGTACTGCCGACAATCAAGGTGCTACACATAGCAATAGACGCAGCCGAAACCAACAATAACTTGCTCTTTTGTTTCATAAAAAATTATCTCCTTAATATAGATTACAGCACCATTTTAGCACCCCCC
>JAGAIW010000002.1 GCA_017626305.1 Clostridia bacterium | reverse complement strand
ATTTCAAAGTATATCCTAAGTCATAATACTTTTGCATTTCCGACGTCGTCATCGTCGGTTGCAGCCAAATGGGTCTAAACGCACCACTATCTACATTCAAAGTTGCATAAGTGCCTTCCACCTCGCCCACTGTTTCCGTAATAATTTTCGCAGCCTTATCACCCGTGGTAGTGTTCGTTGCGCCTATTGTACTATTTGCAAAATAGGTATAGGCTTTGCCTGATACAAGTTTTTGATAAGCGCTGTTTTCAGCTTCAAAATCGGTTACAATTTTTTCTGCGTTTGCATTCTTAATCCATACGTATTTATCGGTAAGATAGCTTTCAAGAAGTTCTTTTTTCTCTGCGTATTCACCCGATTCCAAAGCTTTATCCGCAACGTACGAGATTGAACGGGATTGCACCGACGTATACAGTTCGTTTCCCGAAACGTTTGCAATGGCAAACGAAGAAACATTATCGTCATAGTATTCTTGCGGCACATTATAAACGTATGCGCATGCATAGTAAACGGTTGCGCTGCTACCTTCTACCTTACTCGTTGCCGACGTCCATTTTTCCGCAGGTATTTCCGTTTTAATTACGTCCGTATCACCTGCGATTTCTTTTGCCGTTGTCAAGCCTTCGTCAATATTTTCTTCCGCGATTATGTAAGAAGCAACGGAACAACCGTCTTTGTAAGCGCCGTTTTCATCAAACATACTCTCGTATTGCGCTTGGCTCATTTCAAAAAGGAAGCGCATTGCGTTGCCATCAATACCGTTCAATCCGCCTTGATGCAGTCTTATGGTAGCACCCGGGACCATATAAAACGTTCCGTCGTTTTCCATGAGCAAAGCGGGGTCGATTGTTTGTTGTGCCGAAACGAGTGAAGCACCACCAACCGACACGCAAGCGACCGCTAAGCAACTCATTGCCGTCATTGCAATTTTTCTTTTTAATTCTCTTCTCATTTTTTCATCTCCTTATTTTACCCATAATCCGCTACCATTCACGGCTACGCCGTCCTCAAACTCAACGTCCTGACTTCCCGTCAAAACATCCGTTTCGCCACAATCAATAATTGTGAGTTTCAAACCTACATATTCCTTTAACATACGTTCCTCCTTAAATTTTATTTTACGACTTGCGTCGTTTTTTTATTGTTCTATAATTGTTTCTTCGCCTAAAATGAAATCAAAACCAGAGAAATAAATTTGCATATTCTTATTTTCTTCCGCTTTGGTATAATGAATATTTTCAACCGAAATCAAGTTTTGTCTATTGCTATCTTTTAGCGTAGATATTTGCAAGGCTTCAAAGTTGGCAACAATATCCGCGAGAGAAATTTTTACTTCATGCCATTTACGAATATGTTTGTATTCAGCATTATTACCCAAAGCTTTTATGTTTACATTTGTATAATCGGCTAACGCTGCAATATCTACGTATATATATACGGAAACATATGCATTCGCATATCTAGATAAAATAAACTCAAAATATTCTTTATTGTACGCAGGCAAGTATTGGAATCCTGCTTTCTGCTGCGTACCGTCATATACAAGCATTTCCCCAGTTTTTCCGCCAACCGCGGTATCTTCCGTGAACGTTTGTACGCTGAACACCTTATCGTAAGTCAATCTTTGCCAGTTATAATCCCACGAATATATTCTATCCGATTGTGTAATATCTACATATTTGCCTGTAAATTCTTGCACAAATACATCACTTTCCGTGAAATAACAATCCGTGTTCAACTGATCATTATTCGCAAGCGCAAAGAAAGCATATCCTTTATTCTCCGAAATCGTAACGGACGCTCCGCCACGTAAGGATTTCAAATATGCAAAACCGCTTTCCATTGCGTCATAATAATTATTGATAAAATCTTCAAGCGTTAATTTGACCGTGTACCATTGTCCGCAAGTAACCTTACTCCTTGTCGTAGCGTTAAACACCCATGCGTTTCTCGTTGACGTACCCGCCTTGTCTTCTAGTCTATAACTAAACGTTACGAACAACGTTCCAAAGTTGAGCACAGATTCGTCGTTTTGCAGCAGTTGTTCATAATAATTCTTGGAGTAAGTCGGCTTAGCCGTAAAGAATCCCCTTTGCTGACTAGGCATAGCTACTTTGAGAATCTTCCCAGTTTGACCTTCATACTCGTTAAGCAGACTAGTTGTCGGTACTTTTTCCCAAGACTTGTTCATGTAATAGCTATCCGCAAAATAATCACTCGTTTCGTCGAACGCAAATATATCGTATTTATGTTCTGCATCCCAAACGTCCAAAGGAACGTCTATAAACGTCGTACAAGTTTTGCCGTCTAAAAGGAAAGTTGCTTCTACGGTAATATCGTAACACCCTGCCGTTTTCGCCGTCAACGTTTTGCCCATAACAGTCGCAGGGACGCCGTTCTTTTTCGCCGTATACGCAAGACTTATCGTTTCTACGGTTGCGCCCTCACGGTTTTTTAAGGCAAAGTTAAGCTCCGAAAGCGAAACGTCTACGCTAGCGCCGCTCTTTTCTTTAATCAACGCGGTGTAATTCGCTGTATACGGAGAAATAACGGTAAAATCAAAGGTTGTTGAACCGTATCTATTCGGCGTTTTTGCGCCGTACCCGACTTTAATTTTATAATCGCCCGAACTCAAAAATTGATATACGCCGTCTTCCACCAACACGCTTTCATCTCTATACTCTACGATATAAGTAAGCGCTTTTGCATCTTCCGAAGAAACGAGTTCCGTTAAATCAACGCTTTCACCAAGTCCCACAGAAGTTTCAGCATCCGCATTTAATTGAATTGTTTCTCCCTTTTTTATTGCATATATATCGTCGATATAAATAGTGTACGGTATGTAATTGCCTTGCGCGTCTTTTTCACGCCCGCCGTTTGCCCCGTTGTATTGATCGGAATTATCAATCGTCAAAAGGTTTTGCGCACCCGACATGAAATAGTTAAAACCATTCAAAAAACTTCCGTTAAAATCATATTTAGGGTCGTCTTGCAACGTGATTTTTATTTCGGTCCAAGTTTTCGGCATTACATTATGAGCCTTCGCAAAATAATTTGAATAGCCGTTAAACTGTTGAACAAGATGCGGCAAGGCACTATCTAAATACACCCATACCGATACGTATTCGTAGCCTTGCTCAGCAAGAGTTTCATAATACTTTTTCTCGTTAGTTGGCGTAACGTAAAACTTCAACCATTGTTCGTTCGTCGTTGCCGAAACATAATCTGCATCATCCCCAAAACGATTTTTTACGCCCGTTTCTTCCGTTGTTGCTATTTTCCATGCTCCACGTTTATTCGACCAGTTTTCATCAAAGGTTTCAACGACGCCTTCAAGTAATGCAGGCAATACGTTTACCGTATACGTTTGCACGATCTTCTTCTCTAACGATTGCGCTTTTACTTCTACCACATATTCGCCGCTTTTTGTGGGCGTAAACGTTTGATTTTCTACTATTTCCGCTACGCCGTCACAAGTAGCCGTAATCGTAAACTCATAGAGCTCTTTATCTTTGTTTCCGATAATAATTTCGCAAGGTTCATGTTCCCGTAAGGTTTCTGGCACGTATACGTCTATCGCATAATTCGTGCCTGCCGCACTTACTTTTACAACGGTTTCCTTCGTATAAACGTCTTTAACACTAATTACAGTATATACGATTTTGTACTCCCCTAAATCTACGGCAAAGAAACCGTTACCTGATGTTTCTACCTGCTTATTTTCGCTGTCGACCACTTTGAATTTTGCGTCGTAATAGTTATCTTCGCTATCGAAAATATGCATTTTTTCCGCTTGGACGTAAGCGCCTTTTTCCACTAAAATCTCTGTCTTTGGCGAAAAACCGTATAATTCATATTCGGTCTCTTGACAAGATACGCCCAAAGTAAGAAAAGCCAAAGATAAAAGGAGCGCGCACACCACAGAAAATAATTTTATTAGTCTTTTTTTCATAGACACTCCTTATTTAATTTCCATGCGGAAATTATCAAAATACACAACCCTATCCATATCGATAAATTCACCCCAACGCACAATAATACGTTTCGTTGCTACAAAACCATATAATTCAGGTTGCGTTACCGTTGCATTTAATTCTCCTACGCTTACTCTTATCGTTTTCCATTGTCCAGGCGACAACGCAACTTCCGTGCCCCTATAAAAACTATTGTTTAAAGTATTAACGAAAGTAAGCCATACCTTCTGCAAACCGTTTCCTTCCGGTGAATAAACATCAAAACAGAACTCATCCGAATCGTCGTAAAGCGAGAAATCGAACATTTCGATAATCGTACGATTGATTTCAATTCCCGGCCATCCGCCGCCTGCCGACCAAGGAGTATCACCTGCCGGAGCAATTACTTTTAAGTTGAAATCCTTCTCTTTTTGCGCGTAATCGTGAGAAATCTCCAAGCTTGGTTCAACGTGTAAATAGTCCCCCGAAGAAGTTATCATACCTTGTTGATAGTCGTGGTCAAAAGAACAAATTTCATGTTCGTCAAGATACATTTCATTCTTATTAAAACCTTTATTCGTTCGGTACAACGACAATTCGTCAAAGTATAAATGATAGGGTTCTCCATTATCACTCAAATCAAAGTAGAAATATACGCCGTTACAAGGATAGTAATTTCCGCTATTATCGATAGGCAAATAGTTTCGAGTAATATCGTAAGTGATCATCGTCCATTCTTTTGATGCAAGTCCGACGCTCATTTTGCCAAGCGAACCTTTTGTAAAACTGTATTCCATTTGTACGTCATGAGATATATCGTCATCATTATACACCCACAACGTCATCTTAGTGTATTTGGAAAAATCGGAATACTCCGTTTCATCAATATTAAAGGTTTGATACATATACGGCGTTCCCCAATCGGTACTGCCCGTAATAGAAAGCTTTGCAGATTTTTTACCCGATTTGACAAACGCGCTTTCTTCTTTAAATTGAACTTTACCAAGCTTATTTCCGATAATAAGCTTTCCCATATCCGTGCTGTCTTCAAAATCGTTTACTACAACCTTTTTTAATACTTCTATATGCTGCTTTGAATTATCTGATTGCTCGCCGTCACAGCCAACGAGAGAAAATAGCATCGTTAGCGCAAGAAATAAAGAAATCTTTTCCTTCATTTTTCATCCTCCTTATTCAGATACAACAAATTCTCTAAACGATACGTCTAACACATCCGTACTCGAGAATAACAAACGCATATCTGACAGCACCTTGGATTTTACAAGTAAGGATACGTCGATGGAAACAATATTCAAGCCTTCCTGTAACTTATACGTCGCAAATTTTTGAACGACGCTACTATCTTCGCTCTTGAAATATACGTCCATCTCTCTCATTCCGCCGCTGTGGTTGTAAACATACATCAACAGGTTTCTCGTTTTTTCATTGATTGTAAAATTGCTCAAATCAATATTCAAATACTCGCCGTTTCTATTTCCTTCCGTTAAAGCATTCGAATGAATACGGATTGCCGACGCATCGTCGATTGTAACGTTTTCTTTTGTATATTCATTAAGCTTACTCTTAATCGTAATATCATAAGAATCCGCCGATACGACTCTTTGTACACCGCCAACGTATACGTTCAAATACAACGTTTCGTTACTAATATCAAAGGAAAGATTTAATTCGTTTCTGGTATTCACGCGATTTACTTCTACCGTATAAATAGCATTTTCACCTTCTACAACGCCATTAAGAGCCGTTCCTGCGTCAAAAATTTTAACGTTTTTAGGCGCTTGCAATATAAACGTTGTTTTCGAGTTCTTTTCCGTTATATCGGT
>JAGAIW010000022.1 GCA_017626305.1 Clostridia bacterium | reverse complement strand
TACAATCGGCGTTATAAGTATTGCGCAAGCGCATACCAAGCTTTCAACGGCTAGTAAGACGCAAATTTGAGCAAGCATAATTCTCCATCGAATCGGATTCATCAGTTGATAGGAATACTGTAACGCCTCTACGGCACGGAAGCCCGTGATTTGCATACAGGGCAACCATAAATAAATAGCCCCGATTGCAACCATCAAAAGAACGTGGAATACAATAAACGCAATGATCACAAGTGCATACGCCACAATGTTAAAGGGAATCCTCGATAAAAGGAATAAGAATGAAGACAATAAAAGCGTCCACAATTCATATATGGCAAGCACCGTCAAAACGACACAGCTAGTTGGCATGAAATTGTCGTTGAGCTTCCCCCACAAACCGTTAAACGTTCTCTTCCCGATGCGCATGTGTTTTTCAAGCAACGCCATCAAAAGCGCAACGCTTGGAATAATTACGATTATGCCGACAAGCCCAAACACGATTGACTGCCATGATGCAAAATTGAAAACGGATATTGCGCGAAACAAGTCCCCAAACGTCCACTCGGATATCCTTCCCTTAAACAATGCTGTAATTATTCTTACAAGCGCATTCTTATCCGTTGACACGGAAAGAAACAGCGCAGGCAAAATTGCAAAAGGAAACAAATATATGAAGTTTTTTAAAACATATTTGCTCGATTGAACAGTATATTTCATAGTATTTACCTCTATTTTGTATTATAACACAAAAATATATCCGTGTAAAGTCTTTTCCCCAAAAAAAACGTGGCAAAAGTAAAAATCGCCTCTGCCACGCTTTTCCTATATTAAAGTTTTTGTAAGGTTTCCATTACGTAATCGCCAAACTCTTCACACGTAGCGCCCGTATCTCTACCCGTAATCACGTATTTTCTTTCTTCAAACGAACAAATATCCAAGGCTCTTTCCAGCCTATCCGCTCTGTTTTGCAAACCTATATGCGAGAGCAGCATTACGCAAGCGCGCAACATCGAACAAGGATCGGCATACTTTCCTCTGCCTTCCGTAATCATTCTCGGCGCGCTGCCGTGAATTGCCTCAAACATAGCATACTTTTTACCGATATTTGCGCACCCCGCCGTACCGACACCCCCTTGGAACTCCGCCGCCTCATCAGAAATAATATCCCCGTAAAGGTTAGGCAAAAGCAACACTTGGAAATCCCGACGGCGCTTTTTGTCAACAAGCTTTGCCGTCATAATATCCGCATACCACTCATCCGTGACAATATCGGGATAAAGGTCGCCTACCTTATGACAATCCTCAAGGAAGTTTCCGTCCGTCGTTTTTATTACGTTTGCCTTCGTAACCAACGACACCCGTTTAAAGCCGTTTTTATGCGCGTAATCGTAAGCAATCCGCGCAATTCTATCCGAACCCTGCTTCGTTGTAACGGTAAAGTCTACCGCCAAATCCTCGGTGATGTTAAACCCCGACGAGCCGATTGCATATCCACCTTCCGTGTTCTCGCGGAAAATCGTCCAGTTAATTCCTTCCTCGGGCACTTTTACAGGTCGAATGTTCGCAAACAAATCGAGGGCTTTTCGCATTGCCACGTTTGCCGATTCAATATTCGGCATCCCGCTTCCTTTTTGCGGCGTTGTCGTCGGTCC
>JAGAIW010000021.1 GCA_017626305.1 Clostridia bacterium | reverse complement strand
TGCTCGGCATATAAAAAATGAAAGTATCTTCCCGAGATTTGCGTTGCTTACATTGTATCCTGGTAATTATAGTGCGGCTACGTTGCAACAAATGCGCGTGGATTTCAAAGCGGATTGCACGGAACTGAATATCAAGTGGCAATCGCAAAACGTTTCTTTGGATATGCTTTATACGCAATGGGGCATTTAAGCGAGGTGAACAATGAAAGGAAAAATCAAAAATTTATTATTGTTGCTTGCTTTAAGTGTAAGCGTTTGTGCTTTGGCGAGTGCATGTAAAAACAATGGAGAAAGTTCTTCAAACAGTGACAATAGTTCGAATTCAAGTTCGGAAGAACAGGTATTACCTTCTTTTGCATTAAAAGAGGAAGGCTTGGAACTCGATTTGTACGAAAAATACAATTTAGAGTACACGATGAGCAATTTAGTCGGTGAAATTGTATGGGGTTCGTCTGCGCCTGAAATTGTTTCCGTGGAAAACGGAGCCTTGGAGGCAAAAATGGAAGGGACGGCAACAATTACCGCTACGGTCGGGGAATACAGCGACGAATGTGTGGTAAAAGTAACAAACAATTACAGTATTCCGAACTTGCAAATTGCAGAAGAAATTTCCGTTGGCAAAGGTATGATCACTTCTGTAAACACAAAGGTTTTATGGAAAGGCGAAGAAATTGACGTTCCGCTTTCCTGCGAATTTATCAGCGGCAACGCATCGATTGCAAACGTATCGGTTGCGGATGGGAAGGTCGTCGTTGAAGGCTTGGAATACGGTTCGGCGAAATATTTATTGACGGCGGAAACACACGGTAGAATTCTTGCACAATCGTTTGAAGTAAAGTGTTTAGACGGAGACGTTGTGTTTGTGGTTGAAAATGCCAAACCTGCGGTCGGCGGTTGGATTTCGGAGATTGCACTTTGCGAGAACGAAAACGGCTTGCCCATTGCATATGAGCCGCAAGTGTCCGTCTACGAGCAGAACGTAAAAATCGAAAATGCGGAGATTGCTTGGACGTTAGGCGATGGCGAAAATTTCCGTGAGGACGGCGGAGTATATTACGCAGATTATCTTGGCACTCAATCGTTGGTCGGTAATTATAAAGGTAATGAAATTACAATTACGTTGCAAAGCATTCGTCCTGATTTTGTACGTACGGGTTATCTCGCTTTGGAAATGGTAGAAGGTACGGTTGTACCTACCGACCTTGAAGGTGTGGTAGATGGTTATTATATTAACGGTATAGACGTTTTTGGTGAGTACGATGTTGCAAGAAATAAGGTTACGTTTAATCAGTCGAGCTTGTTTGATCCGTCTAAAATGGGTGAAAATCTCGAAATCATCGTGCAGACGAATCGAGCGCGTTATTACTACGAAGGAAGCGTATATACTAACGTTATCCAAACGGAGGCAGAGTTGAAACGTTGGGTAGAGGACGCGAAAGCGGCTACTTCTGGAACGGATGCGAGCGGATATTTCGTTCTTGGTGATAATATCACTTGTACGAGCGAATATAAAGCGCAAGAAACGTATAGCTTTGGCGTTTCCGCAAATGACGGGTTTCAAGGCTTATTTGACGGCAGAGGTTATACGATTGAGAATCTTAACGTAGTGGGTGATCTGTGTGGTTTTATGCCGATGATTGGTGCGAATGGCGTCGTGTGTAATACCGTTTTTAAAAATGCTACGTTAAGCGGTAGAGGCGGCTTTATTGCATCGCATTTGCGAGGAACAGTCTATAATCTTTATATTGACATTTCCATTACGGATAACGATGATATTCTTAGTAGCAATAACAGCGGAGACAGAAGATTTTATCGTAGCGTTATCGGCTCGCAATGTGAAAGCAGTACGATTGTTCGTGAT
>JAGAIW010000020.1 GCA_017626305.1 Clostridia bacterium | reverse complement strand
TAGAAGGCGCAAAACAAAAATAAGAAAACAGCGTTTCAAGCGAAACGCTGTTTTCTTTTTTAAAATTCGTCTTCGGGGAGCTCGAACCCACCCGAGTGAAACGGAACGTCATTATCCTTTATTGAGGACGTTTTTTCCTCGCTTGCGCAAGCGGTGACAGCAAAGGTCAGCAATGCCGTCATCAAAATGAAAAGAAATTTTTTCATAAAAGAACCCCTTAATTGAATTTATCTTCGGGCAATTCAAACCTGCCGTCGCTAGAGCTTTCCGCAGGGGAAGAAGTAGGGGCGTCTTCACTCGTTTCCGAGGAGCTTTCACTCTCTTCCAAAGAGTCGGAAAAATTGTCTTCGGGGAGCACGATCTCTTCGCTGGAAGCGTCGCTTTCTTCCACCGAAAGTTCACTCTCCGAAGAAAAGGTTTCTTCCGTTGAGCAGGAAAGAGCTTCGCTTTCCAAACGTGAGGACTGTTCCTTTGTAGAGGACGAAAGGGGCGCGGAGACTCCTTCATCATGAATTTCAGTTTCACACGCGCCTATAAACGTCGCAAGGGCAAGGATAAGAAGGGCGAAGACGCCTTGTTTAAGCTTTCTCATTGTCTTAGAAATCACCAACGTTGTTGGGATTTTCGAAGCCGTCATCTGCGCCTTCGAAGGGGCTAGAGGTTACAATGTCCGTGTTTTCAATGAGGACGATATCCAATTCAAAATTAACGTAAGATTTCATTTTCTTGTCCTCCTTTGTTATGCGATATACGCTTCTGCCGATACGCCGTAGCGGTAAAGCGCAGTTGCAAGGTCGCCCATAGATTCGTGGTCTTTCATCTTATAAGCGTAAGCGTTTACGCTGTACGTAAGCGTTTGCATAAGGGTTTCGCCATAATAGAGTTGGAATGTAAATTCCTTATCAAATTCGGTTGCCAAAATGCCGTCCGTTTCATACGTGGTGGATTCAAGCTCAGTCTTTTCACCGCCGTTAATACTGATGAAAGCATTTTCAATGCTGTTTACCTTTACGCGGATTTTGTTAACGCCGTCAAACCAAACGGTAGCGCCCGTGAAGTATACGGGATAGCTGTCGATTTCGGGGTTCTTTACGGGGCTTGCGCTCACTTCAGGAGCAACTGCATCCGATGCATCGATAAGGTTTTCAACGCCGTCGGTAGCAAGGCTGCCCGTGTTGTAATCCTTATAGTTTTGAGCTGCCGCGCCATAATAAAGCATATCGCTAACAAGTCGCTTCAATTCATCGGAAGAGCTTTCGTTTAATTTGTTTTGAGCATACGTTTGAATGCTATATTCTACGGTGTCGAGAACCAAACCGTTGGATTTCAAGGTAGCCGTAATAAGGTCTGCCATACATTGAGGGGGAATGTTCAAAGAGAACTTATATCTATCGCCGTCTACGGTATAGGTATATTCTTCTTCCTCGTTTTCACCAACGGTGATATACATTTTCGCGTCTTCAGCAAGAACTTCGACCATCGTTACGTAGTAGTTCAACGTAAGGTCAGCGCCGACGGTAATGCTTGCGCTGTCGATATTTGCATTAAGCTCGACTTTTATAAGAGTAAATTCTCGAACTTGAACAGAGGTATACCATTTGATATAGTTGTTTCCAGTAGAGTTATTGAAGGAGAAATAAACCCCGTTGCTATCGGTAATGCTAAACGTACCGTTTTCGTTTGCGGTGAGGTTGACGTTTTCAATTTCACCTGCAAAGAGCTTACCGCCTTTTCCTTCGTAGATGGTATAGGAAGCGTCATCGTTTCTTACAAAGGAGAAGACGTAGCCCATATCTACTTCTACAATGGAAGAGGGGAGTTCTGTCAATGCGCTATCCGTTGCGACGTAACGGTCTCTACTGCTGTCCCAAGCGTTTCCTACGTAGAAATAGTTGCCTGCGGAACGCTTAAACGCAATATAGTAGTAACCGCTATAATCAATGGATGTGGGGTCTTGCTCGCCGCAGGTTTCGCAATAGCCGTCGCCATCGTAGCTGTGACCAAGCTTTTCATAAGTTTC
>JAGAIW010000189.1 GCA_017626305.1 Clostridia bacterium | reverse complement strand
TCTTTGTTCATTAAAGTAGACAAGAGCAAATACGGCGATTATGTAAAGAATATGTACATCAACGTAGCCAAGGAAATGAGCAAAGAATACGGCAAGGAAATTCCTTTGGAAGTAGCCAACGACGGTGACGTTACCGCTTTGGCAGGTGCTATCGATTTGGAAGACAACGGCGTGTTGGGTATCGCTATGGGTACGAGCGAAGCGGTAGGCTACATCAACACCGACGGCGGCATCAACGGTTGGCTTTCCGAGCTTGCGTTTGCACCCGTAGACTTCAACGAAAACGCTATGCAAGACGAATGGAGCGGGGACTTTGGCGTCGGCTGTAAATACTTCTCGCAGGACGCGGTTATCAAGCTTGCGGAATACGGCGGTTACACCTTTGAAGAAGGCTTAACGCCTGCGCAAAAGCTTAAAGTCGTTCAAGCCATGATGGACAACGGTGACGAGCTTGCGAAACAAATTTATACCGATATCGGTATTTATCTTGCGCATACCATTCCGTTCTACGCTATGTTCTACGATATCAAGCACATGCTTTTGCTTGGTCGCGTTATGGGCGGCAAAGGCGGCGATATTATTTTGGCAACCTGTAAAGAAGTGCTTGCGCAGGACTATCCCGAATTTGCAGCGCTGGATATCGGTTTGCCCGACGAAAAGAATAGACGCGTAGGGCAAAGTATTGCGGCGGCGTCCTTACCTGCAAACAAATAATGAAAAGGAGTCAATACGTATGAAATGTTTTAAGAATGCAACCGTATACGTCGAAGGCGAAGGCTTGAAAAAGACGACGGTTTGTTTCGACGAAAAAATCCAGAAAATCTCCCGTTGCGCCGATAAAACGGCAGAAGTGATTGAACTTCCCGAAAACGCAATCGTTTTGCCCGGGTTTATCGACCAACATATCCACGGCGCAGGCGGTTCGGACGGCATGGACGGTACGGTGGAAGATATCGCTATGATTGCTAATACCGTAGCGGCGGAAGGCACGACGAGCTTTCTTGTCACCACCATGACGCAAAGCGTGGAAAATATTACCAAAGCTATGCAAGCCGTTAAAACGTATTGCGCGGCAAATAACAAGCAGGGCGCAAGAGTGGCTGGTATCCACTTAGAAGGTCCGTTTATTGCGGCGGCGCATAAAGGCGCGCAGCCTTTGGAATACGTAGCGACGCCCGACGTGGCGGTGTTCGACGCGTATAATCAAGCCAGCGGCAACGCCATCAAAATCGTCACGCTTGCCCCCGAAGTGGAAGGCGCGGAAACGCTTATCCGTCATTTGTCGGATATCGGCGTAGTGGCGTCTATCGGTCATACGGGCGCTAAGCATGCGGATATCGTCAAGGCTATCGCGGCAGGCGCAAAGGACGTTACCCATACGTATAACGCGCAGTCCGCGTTACATCACCGTGAAATCGGTGTGGTGGGTAGCGCTATGCTTTGCGACGAGCTCAACTGCGAAATGATAGCAGACACCATTCACGTTTCCGTACCCGCCATGAAATTACTTGTGAAAAACAAGCCCGCGGATAAACTCACGCTTATCACCGACGCTATGCGCGCAAAGGGCGTTCCTGACGGCGTCAGCGAACTCGGCGGTCAAGTCGTATACGTAAAAAACGGCGAAGCGCGTTTGGAAGACGGCACGTTGGCAGGTAGCGTATTGCGTATGAACAGAGCTGTTCAAAACGTCGTAGAAAAGGTTGGCGTACCGTTTACCCAAGCGGTAGACTACGCAACCATTAACCCTGCGAAAACGTTGGGTATCGACGGCGAGACGGGCAGCATTAAGGTCGGAAAAAAGGCAGACTTTGTCGTGCTGAATGAAAATTACGACGTGCTTATGACGGTGCGTGACGGCGAAATTATTTATCAAGCTTAATTTGCTCATAGTTATTTCCTCTTATAAAAAAGCGCTCGGGCTATAATGGCTCGGGTGCTTTTTTTGTTTTTATGCATAGCGGGACGCGGGTCGGCATAGGGTAAAGTATATATAAAGTAGAAAAAAATATCAACTTGCGGCAAAAAATTTGTTGCAAATACTTCCAAAATACAAAAAAATATGCTATAATAGGAGAGAACCCCTTTTGACGGAAAAACGTTTTTTGGACGGTTACGCGTCCTTTCCATATGAAAAGCCATTCCCGTTTTCTCGCCATAGCTCGATAGGCTGCGGCGGCAAGGCGCGTTACGCCTTTTATCCCCAAACGGAAGGACAGCTTGTCGAGCTCGTTTCCCGTTTGCGCGTAGACGGGATACGCTACTACACGGTGGGCAATCTCACCAACGTGTTACCGCCCGATAACGATATAGACGCCGTTTTGATTAGCACTAAGCGCTTACTTTCCGCGCAAGCGGCGGCAACGGGATTATACGTAGGCGCAGGGGTAAACAGCGGCATGTTTTTACGCCTTTGCAAAACGTACGGGTTAGGCGGCGCGGAATTTTTTGCGGGAATTCCTTGCACCATGGGCGGCGCGCTGTTTATGAACGCTGGCGCGGCAGGGGAATATATCGCACCCTTGGTCGGTGGCGTTAAGGTATTCGACGGGAAGAAAATTATTACGCTTTCGCCGTTGGAATGTCGCTACGAATATAAAAAAAGCGTATTCATGCAAGAAGATTTGCTCATTTTAGGCGGAACGCTCCGTTTACCCGAAATGCAAGAAGAAGAAATGGTAAAGCGCACGCAATATTTTATGCAAAAACGCGCGCATCTGCCCAAAGGTAAAAGCATGGGTTGCGTGTTTAAAAATCCGCCAAACGGCGCGGCGGGAAAATATATCGAAGGCGCGGGCTTAAAAGGATTACGTATCGGCGGCGCGCACGTTTCCGAAAAACACGCAAACTTTATCATCAACGATTTAGGCGCAAAGTCGTCGGATATCCGCGCATTGATAACGTTCATGAAAAACGCGGTTTTAGCGCAATATAATATTCGGTTAGAAGAAGAAATAAGATATATACAATAGGAGTACGAAAGTGATTTTAACGGCAGACTATCACACCCATACGCCGTATTCGCACGGCAAAAATACGATAGCGGAAAACGCTTGTCGGGCAAAAGAGCTCAATTTACAGCAAATCGCTATTACCGACCACGGCTTTTCGCACGTGGCGTACGGTTTGCGTCGTAAAGACATGCCGTCTTATAAAGCGGAATGTGCGGCGGCGGAGAAGGAATACGGTATCCGCGTGCTTGTCGGTATTGAAGCGAATATCCACGGCATATCGGGTAATTCCGACTTAACGGAAAAGGACTACGAAGATTTTGATATTTATCTTTGTGGCAACCACGTATTCATTTTTTATGACCACGAAAAGGGGAAGTGGGCGTACGGCTGGGGAAACCTGTTTGCTCGTAATTTGTTGCCCCGCGTACCCCGTCGCTTGATTCGCGCTAATACGCAGGCGTATATCAACGTTATTAAAAAGAACCCTATCGACGCGATTACGCACGTCAACTTCAAATGTCCTTGCGACCCGTTAGAAGTAGCGAAAGTCGCAGCGGATTACGGCACGTATATCGAACTCAATTCTAAAAAATCTCATTTATCTGACGAACAGCTCAACGATATCGTACAAAAAACGCAAGCGCGTTTTATCGTCAACTCCGACGCGCACTCGGCGGGTAGAGTAGGGGATACCAAGCTTGTGGAAGAACAGCTTGCAAGGCTGAACTTCCCCATGGATAGAATTGATAATATCGACGGACGTTTGCCGAACTTCCGTTTTGCGGAATTTAAGAAACACCTATAATATGAACTTTACTGCGGATATAAAAAAAGAAATCATCTCCCGTAAAATCGGGAAAAAGGGAAACGTGGACGAAAAAAAGGCCGCGTTTTCCGCTTTTGTCCGCACTAGCGGCGTCGTGGGGATAGCCGACGGAACGCCCACCTTTTTTCTCGTCAGCGAAACGGAAAACGTAGCGGAATTTTTCACGGCGGAATTCCCGTCCGTGTTCTCTTGCGAGCTCTCCGTGACGCACGCCACCATGAATAAAATGAGCGGTAGGGACAAGCTCGTTTTACAATGCCCGCCAAAAGCCGCCCCGCAAATTTTAAAAGAGCTTGCGCTGTTAAAGCGGGACGGCAAACAAATCAAAGAAGGGATAGCCCGTTCGCTTGTCAAAACGGACGGACAAAAAATCGCGTATATCAAGGGCGCGTTTTTGGGCGGTGGTAGCTGCACGCTCCCCGTCGACGGCAAAAACGTGGGGTATCATTTGGAAATCGTCTTTTCCGATAAACAAACGGCGCGGGATTTTTGCGACTTACTTTCCGAATTTGAACTGATTGCCAAGCTAGTCGAACGAAAGGAAACGCAGGTGGTGTATATCAAAAGCAAAGAAGTCATTTCCGACTTTCTCGCCGTTATCGGCGTAAAACACGCCTTGGACAAGCTGACGGAATTTATCCAAAAACGGGACGCGTCGAATAACGATAACCGCGCGAAAAACTGTTTTTCGGGGAACGCGGATAAATCGGCAATCGCGGCTGTGAAACAGGTTGTCGCCATCAAAAGCATACAGGAAAAGACAAATTTTCGGGATATGAGCAGCGAACTTATTGCCCTTGCCAAAGCGCGGCTTGCCAACCCGACCATGTCTTTAAAAGAACTTTCTAACTTACTCGACGTCAGCAAAAGCTGTCTAAACCACCGTATGCGTAGGCTTATGGAAATCGCGGAAGAATTATAAGAAAAATATAACGGAATAAAGAGATTATGACGGATTTTATACATTTACATTTGCATACGGAATATAGTCTTTTAGACGGCGCGGCGAAGGTGGACGATCTTGTCGATTATTTGGTAAAAAACAATATCGACGCTTGCGCGGTAACCGACCACGGCAATATGTTTGCGTCGCTGTATTTCGCCGAAGAATGTCAAAAGAAAGGCATTAAATACATTATCGGTTGCGAGCTGTACGCCACGGACGACCATTTCGACCACCGCCCTGGTACGAAGACGGAACATATCGTTTTGCTTGCCAAAAACAAAACGGGCTATCGCAATATCGTCAAATTAGACTCCCTTTCGTATATCGACGGCTTTTATGGCAAGCCCCGTATCGGCTACGATTATATCAAAAAATATAGCGAAGGGGTCATTTGCCTTTCGGCGTGCTTGGCAGGCAGAATGCCCCGTTTGTTAATGCAGGGCGATTACGAAGGCGCGAAGAAATGGGCGGCGGAAATGAAAGAAGTCTTTGGGGACGATTTTTACATTGAACTCCAAGACCACGGCATAGCCGAAGAAAAGCAGGTTTTGCCCGATTTGATTAAAATTGCGAGAGAGCTTAGTATCGGTCTTGTCGCCACCAACGACGTGCACTATATCGAAAAGGACGACTGGGAAGCGCACGACGTCTTGCTTTGTATTCAAACGAAAAAGACGCTTGCCGACCCCAAGCGTATGAAGTTCGACACGCACGAATTTTACATGAAATCGGGGGACGAAATGGCAGAGCTTTTCCATTACGTGCCCGAAGCCATCACCAACACACGCGTGATAGCGAATAAAATCGAAGAACCCGTTTTCGACCTTACGCCTAAGGGCGACCCTATTCGCGATACGTCGCTGATTCCTTTGTACAAACCCGACGACGGATCGACGTCGCCTGAATATTTGACGAACTTAACGTGGAAAGGTTTGCCGGGGAGATACGAAAATATCACCGAAGACATCAAAAAGCGTGTGGAGTACGAGCTTGGCATCATCATCAAAATGGGCTTTGCGGACTACTTCCTTATCGTTTGGGATTACATCAACTGGTCGCGCTTGCACGGTATCCCCGTAGGCCCGGGACGTGGCTCGGGGGTAGGCAGTATCGTGGCGTACTCTATCGGTATCACCGACGTCGACCCCTTGAAATACGACCTGATTTTTGAACGTTTCTTAAATCCCGACCGTGTATCCATGCCCGACTTCGACGTCGACTTTTGTACCAAACGCCGTATTGAAACGATTGAATACGTACGTCAAAAATATCATCCCGAAAACGTTGCGCAAATCGTCACGTTCGGTACGCTTGCGTCGCGCGCCGTTATCAAAGACGTGGGGCGCGTTATGGGTATTCCTTATTCCGAAACGGATAAGGTTGCAAAACTCATGGACGGTAAATCCACCATAGGCGAGCTTTTGGGCTTGAAGATACCCAAGCTTGAAAAGCAAATTGCGGCGGAAGAAAACGAAGAAAAACGGCACGAACTCGAAAAGAAACTCGCCGAACAAAAGCAAAAGAAAAATTCGGAATTTATCGAAGTATACGAAACCAACGGCGAGCTCCGTCGCGTAATTGATATGGGCTTAAAGTTGGAAGGTATGCCCAAAAACACGTCCGAACACGCCGCAGGCGTCGTTATTTGCAATAAGGTGCTTTCGGATAACGTACCTTTGGCGAGAAACGGCGAAGATATCGTTACGCAGTTCGATATGAAAGAAGTCGAAGCCGTCGGCATGCTGAAAATGGACTTCCTTGCGTTGACGACGCTCACCGATATTCAAAACACGCTGGAATATATCAAAATCGGTCAAGGAATAGACATTGACTTTAATAAAATCGGGGTAGACGTCCCCGAAGCTTATCAGCTCATCTCGTCGGGGGATACCGACGCGGTGTTCCAGTTAGAACAAGGTGGCATGAAGAAATTCATGCGTGACTTGCAACCCAACTGCTTAGAAGATCTTATCGCAGGGATTTCCTTGTACCGTCCCGGTCCGATGGACTTCATTCCCAAATACATTGAAAATAAACACCATCCTGAAAAAATCGTATACGATACGCCTTACTTAGAACCGATTTTGAAAAATTCGTACGGCGTTATCATTTACCAAGAACAGGTTATGCAGATTTTCCAACAGCTTGCAGGGTATTCTTTGGGACAAGCCGACCTTGTCCGCCGCGCCATGGCGAAAAAGAAGAAAAAAGAGCTAATGGAACAAAAGGATAAATTCATCTACGGTGCGCCCGAAGACGGCATTACGGGCTGCGCGTCGCTGGGTATTCCTGCCGAAGTAGCGGCAAAGATTTTCGCGGACATGGAAAGCTTTGCGTCCTATGCGTTCAATAAATCGCACGCCGCGGCGTACGCGGTGGTGGCGTACCGTACGGCGTACTTAAAGCACTTCTATCCCAAAGAATTTTTAGCGGGCATCTTAAACGACCGTATTGATAAAATCGAAGAAATTTCCAAGTACATCATGTACATGAAGGAAAAGAATATCGACGTCCTTCCGCCCGATATCAATAAGTCTAAGGATATTTTCTGGGTAGAAGGCAACGGACTTCGTATCGGGCTTGGCGCGCTCCGCGGCGTAGGGCAAGAAGCCATTGAAAAGGTTATCAAAGAACGCGAAGAAAACGGACAGTTTAAGGACTTTGCCGACTTTGTCGTACGCTGCGCAAAATACGTCAATAAGCGTATTGTAGAAAGCTTGATTTACGCAGGGGCGTTCGATTCGTTCGGGTATGCCCGTTCGCAATTTGCCGCCGTCTACGAAGAAGCGCTTACTCGCGCGGGCGCAAGAGATAAACAGGCGAATTTAGACCAGCTTTCGCTGTTTACCATGGACGGGGGCTTGGAAGAACTGGAAATGGATATCCGTTATCCCGATATTCCCGAGTACGAAACCATGGAAAGACTGTCCAAGGAAAAATCGGTGCTTGGCGTGTACGTCAGCGGACACCCGTTTGAAAAATTCCTGCCGTACTTTAAGGATAAAACGTTCAACTGCTCTATGCTCAACGCCTTCACCGAAGACGAAGAAACGGGTGTGAAAACGTATAACGAAGTATCCGACGGCATGCCCGTATCCATGGGCGGTATGATTTCCGCATTTAAAAAATTAAAAACCCGCTCCGGCGCGTTTATGGCGTTCGTTACCGTGGAAGATTTATACGGAGCTATCGAGTGCGTATGTTTCCCTAAGGTATACGAAAGAATGCGTAGCTTTTTAGAGACGGACAAAGTCGTTTCTTTGACAGGTAAAATTAGTATCGACGACGAAAAAGCTCCCGTCATTATCGTAGAACGTATCGACGAGTTTTCGTTGGAAGATAACGCGCAAAAGTCGTTTGTAAAACCGCAGGACGGCAAGCCCGCCCCCAAAGCCGCGCCCAAAGCGGAAACGGAAAAGCGTTTATGGCTCAACGTAACGGACATGGACGAAGCCGATCAGGACGAGCTTATGGAAACGCTCACCTTCTACGCAGGGGACACTACCGTTATTTTCGTACGCAACGGAAAGAAAATGGTGTGTTCGCAAAAGGTAACGCCAAACAAAGCGCTGATTTCCGAACTGTACGCATTCTTGGCTGCGGACTGCATAAAGCTCGTATAAAAGGGAATTTTTGCGAAAAATGAAAAATAGGGGTAAAAACGGTTGTTTTTTATAAAAGTTGTGCTATAATATTATGTGGACTAAAAAAACAAACGAAAGAAAGCCTAAGGGTGAGGTGTAATATGAAACGTATAGGTTTATTAACGAGCGGCGGCGACGCCCCCGGTATGAATGCAGCTATCCGCGCGGTAGTGCGTTCGGGTATATATTTTGGTATGGAAGTGTTCGGTATCGAACGCGGTTATGCAGGTCTTATTGAAGATAACGTTCTTCCCATGGAAATGCGTAGCGTTTCCAACATTGTACAATGCGGCGGTACGAAATTACGTACGGCGCGTTGCTTGGAAATGATGACCAAGGAAGGCAAAGACCA
The DNA here is from genome assembly GCA_017626305.1 of Clostridia bacterium. GTDB lineage: Bacteria > Bacillota > Clostridia > Christensenellales > Borkfalkiaceae > Scatosoma. The sequence goes on along the minus strand of JAGAIW010000189.1, from coordinate 26,153 downwards.
AGCGGTGAAAACGTTGGAAAAACACGGCATTGAAGGGCTTGTGGTTATCGGTGGCGACGGTTCATTCCGCGGCGCGCGTGCGCTTACGGAAGAGTACGGTGTGCCGACTATCGGTATCCCCGGTACGATTGATAACGACTTGGAATATACCGACTATACGTTGGGCTTTGATACGGCGGTAAATACCTGCTTGGATATCATCAATAAGCTCCGCGATACTATGACTTCGCACGAACGTGTTTCCGTCGTAGAAGTAATGGGCAGACATTGTGGGGATATCGCTTTGTACAGCGGTATTGCTTCGGGCGCGGAAATTATCGTCGTTCCCGAAATTCAGTTTGATATGCAAGATATCGTAACCCGCATCAACCGTTCGCGCGCAAACGGTAAACACTCCAACATTATCGTTGTGGCGGAAGGCGTTATGGGCGCAGATCAGTTTGCTAAACAGTTACAGGAATTTACCGAATATTCGGTACGCCCTACCTGTATCGGACACGTACAGCGCGGCGGTTCGCCTACCATGGCGGACAGAATGCTTGCAGCGCAGTTTGGGAATAAAGCTGTTCGCTTGCTTAACGACGGTATCGGCAACCGCGTAGTGGGTATCCGTAATAATAAAATTATCGATATGGATATTATCGAAGCCGTTTCTATGAAAAAGACGTTCAACTACGAATTGTATGAAACGCTGCAAATGATTTCTATGTAACGACGACTAAGTTAGAAGAGCCGTTCCGTAAAGGTAGCGGCTTTCTTTTTGCGCTTTTGCGTCCGTTTTGCAAAAAATATATAAAAATTTTTCATTTACGTATTGCAAAACACGAATTTTGGTTATATAATATATAAGGGTATATGATTAAGGAGTAAAAAATGATATTAACGGTATGTATGAGTCCTTGCACGGACGTTACTATCGAGCTTGACGCGTTGAACGTTGGTAAGACCAACGTAGTAAAAAGCAAGACGGTATCTTTCGGCGGCAAGGCGTTAAACGTGGCTATCGGTGTGAAAAGGCTTGGGGGCGAATCGTACGCAACGGGTTTAATGTATAACGAAAACGGGTATATGTTTGAAAACGCTTTAAATAGAGAAGGCGTTCCGTTCACTTTCGTATGGAATAAAGGTCGCGTACGGGAAAATTATAAATTTATCGATAACCGTTCCATGCTCACCGAAGTCAACGACGTCGGGGAAGAAATTAGCAAAGAAAAGGCAGAAGAAGTGCTCGGCATGGTGCGTATGCTCTCTGCCCGTAGCAACGTAACCGTTCTTTCAGGCGGATTGCCCCGCGGCGTAACTGCCGACTATTACGGTAGGCTCGCGCGGGCGGTAGACGAAAAATCGTTGAAAATTATCGACGCTGTGGGTCAGCGTTTGTTTTCCGCTATGGAAACGGGCGTCGATTTGGTTAAACCGAATATTGACGAGCTGGAAAATACCCTTGGCAGACATCTTACGGATAAAGCGGATATGCTTACGGGCTGCTACGAGCTTTTAGACCGCGGCGCAAAACGCGTACTGCTTTCGCTTGGGAAACAAGGCGCGATTATCACCGACGGTACGCGCAATTATTATTGTAAGAGCATGAACGTCGCCGTCAATTCTACGGTAGGGGCAGGGGACGGCATGGTCGCCGCCGCGGCGCTCAAATTACAGGAAGACGCGCCCCTTTCGGAAATTCTGCGCGCGGGCGTTGCTGCGGGGACGGCAACCGTCATGACGACGGGGCAGACGTCGTTTACCAAAGAAAAATTCGGGGAAGTGTTGTCAAATTTGCGGGTAACGGAAATTTAAGTACTTTTTCGTAAGAGATTTGCATATAATGCAATATGCCTTGCTTGACAAGGAAAAAACCTTCGGCGGATACCGTGATTTTTCTATTGCGCCGCGGAAGTCGGAAAAGACGCCGCGTTTGCGTGCAAAGTAAGGTGGCTGCGAAAGAAGAAACGGTTACAAGCGCTTTGCAACCTTCGTTGCAAAGCCGCATAACTGCAAACGCTTTACTTTAAATACGTACCGCGACGCCAACCGTCGCGGTTATTTTTAAGGAACGCAAAACTGCATATAATAAAAACAAGGAGTAATGTATGAAAAAGACGGAAAAAATCATAGCGGCTGTATCGGCTATCGCTTTGGGTGTGCTGCTTATCGTATTACAAGGTCAAATTATCAGTATACTTATGACCGTGCTTGGCGTCGTACTTATCGCGCTTGGGATTATGGACCTTATCAATAAACTTATACCGCCCGCCGTCGTCAAGCTTGTGGCAGGGCTACTTGTCGTCGTTTGCGGCTGGGTAATCGTCAGCGCCGTGCTGTACGTCGTTGCGGCGGGTTTGATTATCGCAGGAATATTATTGCTCTACGAAAAAATCAAATGCCACGTACAATGCGCTATGCTTTGGCAAACGATTTGTCAATATGCAAAGCCCGCCGTCTTTTTGATAATCGGCTTGCTCCTGCTTTTCCATCAAGGCGAAACGGTTTCTTGGGTATTTGTCGTCAGCGGTATTTGTACCGTTTTGGAAGGGGGATTGCTCCTTGTCGACGCCATTGTCGACGATTAAGCATAACGATATTTTTTTTGACCCGTTTATAACGGGTCTTTTATTTTTATCGAAAAAGATAAAAATTTATCGATTTAGCGAATAGAAATTTACGTTCGGGCGGTTCATTCATTTGTACTTCTGCTGATTTTGTGTTATAATGATTATGTATGAGTGGGGCATTTTGTCCTTTTTATGCAAAGTAAAAAATAATTTGTAAACGATTATAAAAAACGGAGAACACATTTATGAAAAACAAAGTTACAATTATCGGCGCAGGTTCAGTAGGCGCAACCGTTGCGTATACGTTGGTGGCTACGGGTTCGGTTGCAGAGATCGTTCTTATCGACGTCAACGTAGAAAAGGCGAAGGGCGAAGCTTTGGATATTCGTCAATCGACGCCTTATCTTTCCCCTGTAAAAATTTACTGCGGAACGTATGAAGACGCAACCGATTCGGATATCGTCATCATCACTTCGGGCGTAGGTAGAAAGCCTGGTCAGTCCCGTATTGATTTGACGCAAACCAACGTCAATATTTTGAAGAGTATTGCTCCGCAAATCGTTCAATATGCGCCTGACGCATTGTATTTATTCGTTGCAAATCCCGTAGACGTTTTAACCTACGTCTTCTGTAAAATCACGGGCGTGCCCAGAAACCGCGTTATCGGTACGGGTACTACCTTGGATAGTATTCGTTTGCGCACCCGTCTTTCCGAGCTGTATTCGGTCAACCAAAAGCAGGTACACGCGTACGTGCTTGGGGAACACGGCGACAGCTCGTTCGTTGCATGGTCGACGGCGGACATTTCGGGTATTCCTTTGGGAGAATACGAAGAAACGCTTACGGATAGAGAAAAATTGACGGTTACCCCGTACACGCACGAAGAAGTAGAAGAATACGTGAAAAAATCGGGCGGTCAAATTATCGCAGGTAAGGGCGCAACCTTCTACGGTATTGCTGCTTGCGTAACGCAAATCGTCAACAGCATTTATTCCAGCGCGTATACCATTTTGCCCGTATCGACGGTACTCGAAGGGGAATACGGCATTTCCGACGTTGCTCTTTCCACGCTTTGCGCTATCGGTAAGGATGGTATCGTAACCACGCTTACGCCTAGACTTTCGGACGAAGAAATGGAAAAAATGCGTCATAGCGCGGAAGTATTGAAAGGCGTTATCGCCCAAATTGAAATTTAACGGGAGAAAAGAAACATGGAATACCGTATTGAAAAAGACACGATGGGGGAAATGCAAGTCCCCGCCGACAGATACTGGGCGGCGCAAACGCAAAGAAGTTACCAAAATTTCCGTATCGGCGACGAAGTTATGCCCCGTGAAATCACGCACGCATTTGGCATTTTGAAAAAAGCGGCGGCGCTTGCCAACTGCAAACTCGGTAAATTGCCCGAAGAAAAGAAAGACGCCATTTGCGCGGCTTGCGACGAAGTTATTTCGGGTTCGCTGAACGCCCACTTCCCGCTCGTCGTATGGCAAACGGGCAGCGGCACGCAATCGAACATGAACGCCAACGAAGTTATCGCCAACCGCGGTAACGAAATCGCAGGTAAAAAACTTCTCCACCCCAACGACGATATCAATAAGAGTCAAAGCTCCAACGATACCTTCCCCACGGCAATGCATATTGCGGCGGTGATTGCTATCGAAGATAAGCTGTTCCCTGCTATTGATAAGCTTATCGCAACGCTCGTTCGTTTGGAAAAGGAAAACGAAGGCATTGTAAAGAGCGGTAGAACGCACTTGCAAGACGCCGTTCCTATCGCTTTTTCGCAAGAGATTAGCGGTTGGAGAAACATGGTGGAAAAAACCAAAGCGCAGCTTACGCTTGCTTTGGACGGATTGAAAGAACTCGCGCTTGGCGGCACGGCGGTCGGTACGGGCTTGAACGCCCCCAAAGGCTTTGCCGAAGAAGTAGCGGCGCAGGTATCCGCTTTGACGGGTAAGAAATTCGTTACGGCGGAAAACAAATATCACGCGCTTACGTCCAAGGACGAGCTCGTGTTTGCCCACGGCGCGTTAAAAGCGCTTGCTTGTAACTTAATGAAGATTGCCAACGACGTACGTTGGCTGGCAAGCGGTCCGCGCGACGGTCTTGGGGAAATCTTTATTCCCGAAAACGAACCCGGTTCGTCTATCATGCCGGGGAAAGTCAACCCCACGCAATGCGAATCGCTCACCATGGTTGCCGTACAGGTTATGGCAAACGACGTTGCGGTCGGTATGGGCGCGTCGCAGGGGAATTTTGAACTCAACGTATTCATGCCCGTCATTATTTATAACTTCCTGCAATCGGCAAGATTGCTCGCCGACGGCATTACGTCGTTTGAAAGCAACTGCGTAACGGGTATCAAGGCGAACAAGGAAAAAATGAAACATAATCTGTATAATTCGTTGATGCTTGTTACCGCGCTCAATCCGTATATCGGTTATGAAAACGCGGCGAAGACGGCAAAGAAAGCGTATAAGGAAAACATTTCCTTGAAAGAAGCATGCGTAGCTTTGGGATTCTTGACGGCGGAAAAATTTGACGAAGTCTTCCGTCCCGAAGAAATGGCATATCCCCAAAAATAATCATAAAAGGTAGCGTATAGAAATGAAAATCAGTTATTATCCCGGCTGTACGCTCAAAACGAAAGCGAAAGAATTAGACGTAACGGCACGTCTTTGCGCTACGGCTTTGGGCGTAGAAATGGAAGAAATTGAAAACTGGCAATGTTGCGGTGCGGTGTATCCTACGGGTACGGATGAAATCGCAACCAAGCTCTCGGCGGTTCGCGCACTTGATTATGCCAAGCATCACGGCGGTAAATTGTTGACGCTGTGCTCCGCGTGTCATAACGTGATTAAGCGTACTAACGAAGATATGAAAGCGGACGGGGATATTTGTTTCCGAGCAAATAACTACTTGAAGTTAGATGCCCCCTATAAAGGGGAAACGGAAGTTTTGCACTATCTCGAAATGCTGAAAAACGTAGTGGGTTTTGACAATATCAAAAAAGCAGTCGTCAATCCCATCAACCGCAAGGTTGGCGCGTATTACGGTTGTTTGTTGCTCCGTCCCAGCGGCGTTATGGCGTTTGATAATCCCGAAAATCCCACGATTATTGAAGACTTTATCAAGGCAATCGGCGGCACGCCCGTAACGTATCCTTTCCGCAATGAATGTTGCGGCGCGTACGTATCCTTGAAAAATGCGGAACTTCCTAAACAGAAGAGCCGTAAAGTACTTACCAGCGCAAAAGAAAAAGGTGCGGAAGAAGTTATTACCGCTTGCCCGTTGTGTTTGTATAACTTGCAGGTCAACGGCGATAATATCCTTCCCGTAAAATACTTCACCGAACTTTTGGCGGAAGCTTTGGGGGTGAAAGCATGACGAAAACCGAACGTATTGAAAATCTCAACAGACTTTCAGGCACGGACGTAAGAAAGTGCATGAAATGCGGCAAATGCTCGGGTAGATGTCCTGCTTTTAAGGAAATGGATATCAAACCCCATCAGTTCGTATCCATGCTTGGACAAGGTAAAATTGACGAGCTGCTTGCTTGCAACGCCATTTGGAACTGTCTTTCGTGCATGGCTTGCGTAGAACGCTGTCCGCGCGGCGTAGCGCCTGCGGCGGTAGTGGAAGCCGTTCGTGATACGGTAGTGCGCGCACAGGGCGCAAACGGCATCAAAGCGGAAGATATTCCGCCTATCGTGGACGAATACATTCCCCAGCAACTTTTGGTAAGCGCGTACAGAAAGTACAACAAATAATTAGGAAAAATCTAAAAAAAGAGAGTAAATAAAATGCAAAGAATAGGTGTTTTTATCTGTTGGTGCGGCAGTAATATTTCAGCGACGGTAGACGTTGTAAAAGTTGCGGAAGCAATGAAAAACGAACCGGGCGTTGTCTACTCCGCTAACTATCAGTATATGTGTTCGGAAAACGGACAACAGCTGATTAAGCAAGCGATCAAGGAACACAACTTGACGGGTATCGTCGTTGGTGCTTGTTCGCCGAGAATGCACGAAGCCACCTTCCGTAAAACGGCAGAAGCGGCAGGCTTGAACCCCTACATGGTGGAAATTGCAAATATCCGTGAACATTGTTCGTGGATACATAAGGACATGGACGAAGCCACCGAAAAGGCAATCATTCTTGTCCGTACGGCAATTGCAAAGGTAAAACTCAACGCACCTTTGATGGCAGGGGAAAGCCCCGTTATCAAGCGTGCGCTCGTAATCGGCGGCGGTATAGCGGGTATCCAAGCGGCTTTGGATATCGCAGACGCAGGCTTTGAAGTGGACATTGTGGAAAAGAACGCAACCATCGGCGGCAGAATGGCACAGCTGGATAAAACGTTCCCCACGCTCGATTGCTCCGCTTGTATTCTCACGCCCAAAATGGTAGACTGCGCGCAGCACGAAAAAATCGACATTCTCACGTATTCCGAAGTCGAAGACGTGAAAGGTTTCGTTGGTAATTTCAGCGTAAAAATTCGCCGTAAGGCAAGATACGTAGACGAAAGCAAGTGTACGGGCTGTAAGGTTTGTATGGAAAAATGTCCTTCCAAGAAAGGTCTTAACGCTTTCAATATGAATTTGAATACCCGTCCTGCTATTTACATTCCGTTTGCGCAGGCAATCCCCAACGTAGCGGTAATCGACCCCGAACAATGCATCAAGCTCAAAACGGGCAAATGCGGTATCTGCCAAAAATTCTGCGGCGTAGGCGCTATTGATTACGAACAAAAGGATACGTTCGTCGAACGTCAATACGGCGCAATCGTCGTTGCAACGGGATATAAACCTATCGATTTAGATGCTTTTAACGAATACGGCTATAACGATAATAAAGACGTCGTTACGTCCTTGGAATTAGAACGTTTAATGAACGCAGCAGGACCTACCAACGGCGTATTGCTCCGTCCTTCCGACGGTAAGCACCCGAAGGTAATCACCTTTATTCAATGCGTCGGCTCGCGTGATTCCAGCGGTTGCGGAAAACCGTACTGCTCTAAGATTTGCTGTATGTATACGGCAAAACACGCCATGCTCATTCGTGAAAAGTATCCCGACACCGAAGTACACGTATTCTATATCGACGTGCGTACCCCTGGGAAAAACTACGACGAATTCTTCCGCCGCGCAGTAGAACAGTACGGCGTAGACTATATCAAAGGTATGGTCGGAAAGGTATACAACGAAAACGGTAAACTCATGGTTCAAGGTTCTAACCTTATCGATAACGAACAGGTAACGATTGAATCCGACCTTGTCGTTTTAGCGGCGGCAATCGAACCCGAACCTTCGGTTAGAAAGGTGGCTACCTTGCTCACCGCAAGTATCGATACGAACAACTTCCTTACCGAATCGCACGCCAAGCTTCGTCCCGTGGAAAGCCCCACGGCAGGCGTATATTTAGCAGGCGTATGTCAAGGTCCTAAGGATATTCCCGAAACGGTTTCGCAGGCGTCTGCTTGCGCGGCAAAGGTTATCGGCTTGCTTGTAAAGGATAAGTTAAAGACCAACCCTTGCGTAGCAACTCCCGACGAAAGTATGTGTAACGGTTGCAGTCAATGCGCCAACGTTTGCGCATACGGCGCAATCACGTACGTGGATAAGGAATTCCGTATCGGCGGCGGCAAAACGGAAGTTCGTCGCGTAGCGTCCGTCAACCCTGCGGTATGTCAAGGCTGCGGTGCTTGTACGGTAACCTGTCCTTCGGGCGCAATGGACTTGAAGGGATTTAGCTCCAAACAAATCATGTCGGAGGTAGAAGCAATATGCAAGAAGTAACCACGGAAAAGAAAGAATTTGTTCCCAATATCGTTGCGTTTTGCTGTAACTGGTGTTCGTATGCAGGTGCGGACCTTGCGGGTTCTAGCCGTCTTACGTATCCGGCAAACGTTAAAATCATTCGCGTACCCTGTTCGTGCCGCGTCAATCCTTCGTTCGTACTCAAAGCCTTTCAACAAGGCGCGGACGGTGTCATCCTTTGCGGTTGCCATCCCGGGGATTGTCACTACGTAACGGGTAACTACTATACGAGAAGAAGAATGGCGCTCTTGTACAGTTTTTTGAATTATCTCGGTATTGAAAAGGAGCGTACCCGTTTGGAATGGGTATCCGCCGCAGAAGGCGCACGTTTCTCCGCCGTTATGAACGATTTCGTTAAGACGGTAACCGATTTAGGCGAAAACAAACGCTTGACCGACCTTCGCGTAAAGGAGGGCGAATAATATGAAAGAAGTAGAATTGAAAATGAAAGAACGCGCGAAAGCGTTGCTGGAAAGCGGTGAAGTTGCCCGCGTCGTCGGTTGGAAGAAAGGGGATTTTTGCTTTGACCCTTCTCCTGCCACCTTTGAAACGGTAGACGAATTAAACGAGTTTGTATACGATTATTTTTGCGGAGCAAACCTTTCCAAGTATCTTATCCAAATTGCTAAAAAAGAAGGCAAAACGGCTGTATTTTTAAAGCCTTGCGATACGTACAGCTTTAACCAGCTCGTTAAAGAACACCGTATCGATAGAGAAAAAATCTATGTTATCGCGGTGGAATGTCTGGCTAAGCTGGATATTGAAAAAATAAAAGCGGCAGGCGTATCCGTAGTGACGGGCGTAGAAGTAGTGGATAAGGACGTAAACGTTTCTTCGCCGTACGGCAACGTAACGTTGTATAAGCCCGACGTCGTACTTACCAAATGCGCGACCTGCAATAAAACGCACCAAGTCAAGGACGAAGAAATTATTCTTCATCAGCGTCCCGCGCGTGAAGTAGACCGCTTTGCGGAAGTCGTTAAGCTGGAAAATATGACGCCCGACGAACGTTTTGCTTTTTGGAGAGAACAGCTTTCCAAGTGTATCCGTTGTAACGCTTGCCGTAACGTATGCCCTGCATGCTCGTGCGTAAAATGCGTATTTGATAACCCGAATTCGGGTATCGCGGCAAAAGCAAACGACGATAAATTTGAAGAACAGCTTTTCCACGTTATTCGTGCATTCCACGTATCGGGACGTTGTACGGACTGCGGCGAATGTTCGCGCGTGTGTCCCCAAAACATTCCTTTGCACCTTTTGAATAGAAAGTTTATTAAAGATATCGACACCAACTACGGCGAATATCAAGCAGGGGAAACTTCGGAAGGCAAAACGCCGCTTACGTCTTATACGGAAAGCGATATCGAACCCAACGACGCTGTAAACGGGGAGGCAAAATAATGTTAAAGATTGCAAAAGAAAGATTAAACGATTTGTATGCAAAAATCGCGCAAACGCAAGGTTTGTTCTTGCCCGTAAAAAAGGCGGGTGAAGTCAACTATTGCGTATGGAGCGAAGGCAAAGAAGTTTCTTTGGAAACGTTGAAAACGGTAAAATCCCCTAAAAATATGTTTTTCCCGCAAACGGAAAACATGATGAAATTTAAAACGGAAGGCAAAAATATCGAAGTTATCGACGTTCGTGAAAGCTTTGACGAAAGAAAACCGTTTGTACTGTTCGGCGTGAAGGCTTGCGATTATAAAGCGATTGAAGTGCTGGATAAAGTATTCCTTGCTGACCCCGTAGATACGTATTATCAAAACAGAAGAGAAAACACCACGATTGTTACGTTGGCTTGCTCTAAGCCCGAAGAAAGCTGTTTTTGCGGTGTATTCGGCATAGACGCAACTGCCCCCCAAGGCGACGTAACCACGTGGCTTGACGAAAATTACTTGTACTGGCAAGCGAATACCGAGAAGGGTGAAAGCCTTACCGCGCAGGTAGAAGAGCTGTTTGAAAAGGGTGGTGAAGAAGAAGTAGCGGCGCAACAGGAAACGACCAAAGTCGTTTTGGAAAGCTTGCCGTATGCTAACTTGGATTTGTCCCGTTTCCAACCCGAAAACTTAAACGAACTCTTCGACGCTCCCGAATGGGAAAAAATGAGCGAAGCTTGCTTGGGCTGTGGGACTTGTACGTTCGTATGTCCCACCTGTCAATGCTTTGACATTCGCGATTTCAAAACGCGCGACGGCGTCATTCGTTACCGTTGTTGGGATTCCTGTATGTACGCGGATTTCACGCTCATGGCGCACGGGAATAGCCGTAATAGCCAAATGCAGCGTTTCCGTCAACGCTTTATGCACAAGCTCGTGTACTATCCTTCGCAAAACGACGGCATGTATTCGTGCGTAGGCTGTGGGCGTTGCGTCAATAAATGTCCCCAACGCTTGAATATTGTCAAAGTCATCAAAACCTTGGGAGGTAAGAATAATGATTGAAGAAACTCTCATTCCGAAAGTTGGCGTCATCACCGATATCCGTAAGGATACGCCTGACGTAAAAACCTTCCGCGTTGTAGGCACGGACGGCAAAAAGCTGTTCCAACACATGCCTGGACAATGCGCTATGGTTTCCGTTCCCGGCGTAGGGGAATGTATGTTCTCTATCACGTCGTCGCCTACGAATATGGACTATATGGAATTTTCCATTAAAAAATGCGGTTGCGTTACCGAAGTGCTCCACGCCATGGAAGTTGGTCAACAAATCACCGTTCGCGGTCCTTACGGCAAAAACTTCCCCGTAGAAGAAGACTTCAAGGGTAAAGACCTGCTCTTTATCGCAGGCGGTATCGGTCTTGCGCCTTTGCGTAGCGTTATCAACTACGTTCGCCATTACCGTAATAACTACGGCAAAGTGGTTATCGTATACGGCGCGAGAAGTAAGGACGACCTTGTGGATATCGAAGAAATTCAAACGGAATGGATGAACGAACCCAACACGGAAGTATATCTGACGATTGATAGACCGCAAGACGGCTGGGACGGACACGTCGGTTTCGTACCTGCATACGTAAAAGAATTAGGTCTTGACCCCAACATGACGGCAGTACTTTGCGGTCCGCCTATCATGATTAAATTCACCTTAGCGGGATTGTTAGAGCTTGGCTTTGATAAATCGCGCGTGTATACGACGTTAGAACTTCGTATGAAGTGCGGCGTCGGCAAATGCGACAGATGTAACGTAGGGGATAAATTCGTTTGTAAAGACGGCCCCGTATTCCGCATGACGGAACTGGATGAATTGCCCGACGAATATTAAGGAGAACAATAGAAACACATGGAAAAAATGGTAAACGTATTTCTTTTCGGTAAACGCTATCAAGTGCCGGAAAGTTTGACGATTATGAAAGCAATGGAATATGCAGGTTATCAGCTTGTCCGCGGTTGCGGTTGCAGAAACGGTTTTTGCGGCGCTTGCGCTACGATTTACCGCATTAAAGGTCAGCAAGAACTTAAAACCTGCCTTGCCTGTCAACAACAGGTAGAAGAAGGTATGTACGTAGCAACGTTGCCCTTCTTCCCGCTTGTAAAACAGGTATACGATATCAATCAAATCAAACCTACGCAGCAAATCATGATGCAGCTGTATCCCGAAATTTATTCGTGTATCGGCTGTAACGCTTGCACCAAGAGCTGTACGCAAGAACTCAACGTTATGCAGTATATCGCATACGCGCAACGCGGCGAATACGAAAAAGCAGCGGAAGAAAGCTTTGACTGTGTTATGTGCGGCGTTTGTTCTTCCCGTTGTCCCGCAGGCATATCCCATCCGCAGGTTGCGTTGCTTACGCGCCGTTTGACGGGTAAATATCTTGCGCCTAAGACGGAACACCTTATCAACCGCGTAGCCGAAATCGACGCGGGCGATTGCAAAGCGGCTTTGGAAGCGATTATGAATACGCCGCTTGAAGAACAGAAAAATCTCTATAACCATAGAGAAATCGAAAAATAAGGAGAATCGCCATGTATCATTATACGGATGAACAATTAGAATCTATGAAAAAAGTAGAAGAATCGCGCGATTTCCGTAGAGAAAACCTGCACGTACGTATGACGGCGGAAGAAAAAGACGCGGTTTTGGCGTCTTTTCACCCTGATTATATCACTTCTGCGTATGAAGAACTCAAAGTTGGGAAAAATAAAGGTGGAAAGGTTCTGCACGAGCTCGCCGATTTACTGCAAGGTCATTCCCGCGTAAAGGATATGAACGTCGATTTGACGAAGATTGACTACGACGTAGACGTTCTCGTTATCGGTGGCGGCGGCGCAGGCTCGTCCGCGGCAATCGAAGCGAATGAACGCGGCGCAAACGTCATGATCGTTACCAAACTTCGTTTGGGCGACGCAAACACGGCAATGGCAGAAGGCGGTATCCAAGCGGCAGATAAACCCAACGACAGTCCCGCAACACACTATTTGGACGCGCTTGGCGGCGGTCACTTCAAGAACAAACCCGAGCTTTTGTATAAGCTCGTCAACGAGGCTCCCGAAGCGATTTTGTGGCTGAATAACCTTGGCGTTATGTTCGATAAAGAGCCCGACGGTACTATGGTTACCACGCACGGCGGCGGTACGTCGAGAAAACGTATGCACGCTTGCCGCGACTATTCAGGCTCGGAAATCATGCGTACGCTCCGCGACGAAGTATTCAACCGCGGTATTACGGTAGTGGACTTCACGGCTGCAATCGAACTTATCAAAGATACGGACGGCAAGGTTGCCGGTGCTGTGCTTTTGAACATGGAAACCAAAGAAGTGATGGTGGCTCGCGCAAAGACGGTCGTTATCGCAACGGGTGGTGCTGGTAGATTGCACTATCAAGGTTTCCCCACGTCCAACCACTACGGCGCGACGGCGGACGGACTTGTGCTTGGGTACAGAGCAGGCGCAAAGCTTCTCTATCCCGAAACGCTGCAATACCATCCCACGGGCGCGGCAGAACCTACGCAAATCTACGGTGCGCTCGTAACCGAAAAGGTGCGTTCCCTTGGCGCGCAGCTCGTTAATAAAAACGGCGAAGCGTTCGTATACTCTTTGGAAACGCGTGACGTTACGGCGTCTTCGATTATCCGTGAATGTAAAGAACGCGGCAACGGTATCAAGACGACGGATGGTGAAGGCGTATGGCTGGACACGCCGCTCATTGATATCATCAATGGGGAAGGGACTATCGAAAAACGTATTCCTGCCATGCTCCGTATGTTCGGTAAATACGGTATCGATATCCGTAAAGAACCCATTCTCATTTATCCCACGCTGCATTATCAAAACGGCGGTTTGGATATCGGCGCAAACGGTATGACGTGCGTTGAAAATCTGTACGTTGCAGGCGAAGCGGTCGGCGGTATCCACGGTACGAATAGATTGATGGGTAACTCGCTGTTGGATATTATCGTATTCGGTAGAAACGCAGGTCAACAGGCAGGTGAAAAGTATAAGAGTGTAGAGCTCAAAGAACTCACGCTTGCACACGTGGACGAATTCGAAAAAGAACTGGACGAAGCAGGAATCCAAACGGAAACGCTTTCTCCCAAGCTTTTGCCCGATTATAGAAGAAAGGCAAACTAATAGCGGAAAAATGATGAAATAAGCGGACAACGCACAGCCCGTCTGTGCGTTTCCGTATGTATATTAGGAGATTTATATGGAGAACGAAAAGAAAAAAAGCCTGAAATGGCTTTGGATTGCGATTGCTATCGTTGCCGTAGTCGGCGTTGGCGTATGGTGCGCAATCAGCGCAATGAATGCAAACGGCGTGTCGAGTACGTTTAAATTTAGTTCGACGTTCGTTATGTTTACGCTGGTGTTCGTCATTCTCGCGCTTGGTTATTTACTTGGCGGTATCAATATTAAAGGCGTATCGCTTGGCACGGCAGGCGTGTTCCTTGTGGCTATTTTACTGGGTTGGCTTTGCACGCTCGATTTTAAGGACGTTCCCTTGCTTGGTTCGTTCTATATGTCGGGTACGGACGCTGCGGTTGTTAAAAACTTGAAAGGACCTATCCAAAATATCGGTTTGATTATGTTCGTCGGTGCAGTAGGCTTTATCGCAGGACCTAACTTCTTTAAAAACCTTGCGAAAAACTTCAAAACGTATATTTTGCTTGGTGCAGTTATCATTTTATCGGGCACGCTTGTGGCGGTGCTTTGCACGTTGTTGACGCCCGAATACGGCCCTGAATACTGGGCAGGAATTTTGTCTGGTGCGCTTACGTCTACGCCTGGTTTCTCGGCGGCACAGGACGCAGCGACGGAAAACCTTGCGCGTATCACGCTCGGTCACGCAATCGCGTATCCGTTCGGGGTAGTCGGCGTTGTATTGTTTGTACAGTTGATGCCGAAATTCTTGAAATCGGATATGAATAAAGAACGCGAACTGTTAAGACTTGGCGGCGTGGAAGAAAAGAGAGATTATTCCAAATATTTTGCTTGCGAAGACTTCGGCTTTATGCCGTTCGCTCTTGCGATTATCGCAGGTTTGTTGCTTGGTTCTATCAATATTCCCTTGACGGGCGCAGGATATAGTGGACCTTGTTTCTCGCTTGGTACGACGGGCGGCGTGCTGATCATGTGCTTAGTGTTTGGTCACTTTGGACATTTCGGCAAGCTTTCCTTAGAAGTCAAGGAAGGTACGCTCAAAGTAATGCGTGAATTAGGACTTGCATTGTTCTTGCTTGGCGCAGGGTTTGAAGGCGGCGTTGCTTTGGTGCAAGAAATTGCCAACGCAGGGGGCGCAGCTATCGTTATTTGGGGCTTTGTCGGCGGTGCAGTCATGACGGTGTTCCCCATGCTTGTCGGCTTTGTCCTTGGTAAATACGTTTTGAAACTGCCGCTTTTGAACAGCCTTGGTTCGATTACGGGCGGTATGACGTCTACTCCCGCGCTTGGTACGTTGATATCCACGGCGGGAACGGACGACGTAGCTGCGGCTTACGCGTCGACGTATCCTATTGCATTGATACTCGTCGTGCTCGCGTCTCAGCTTTTGATTACGTTAATGTAAAAGAAAAAACTCTCGCTGTATTGTAATATGGCGAGAGTTTTTTTATAAAATCAGGCAAAAAATAGTTGCTTTTTTATGGGGAATGGTATATAATATAAAAGCTGTTTGCAGAGATGGCGGAGCGGTTGAACGCGCACGATTCGAAATCGTGTTATGCAGGAATGTATACGTGGGTTCAAATCCCACTCTCTGCGCCACAAAAAAGGATATGCGGTGTGCATATCCTTTTTTGTTAGATACAAAGAGTTAGAAAAAGAAGTACGTTACTTGGTTTGGTAGTCGGTGCTTTTTTTGCGGTATTCAATGGGGGAAACGCCGTATTTTTCTCGAAACGTTCTGTTGAAATAGGAAATATTATTAAATCCACATTCAAAAGCGATATCAATAACTTTATCCGTTTCTTGTAATAATAATTTTTCCGCCTTGTTCATTCGTAGTTGCATGCAGTATTCGTGAAAACTGACGCCCATATGCTTTTTGAAAAGTCTACCGAGATACTGTTCGTTTTTTTGATAGGTAATCGCAAGCTCTTTTAACGAAAGATTATAGCAAAACCGTTTATCGGCATAAAGTTTCATGGAAGAAACCAGCCAATGCAATTGCTTTTTGTTTTTTTTCGCGCGATCATATAACAGTTTTAAATATTCGGCAACGATATCGCCGATTTGATACAGCTCGTTTAAATCATGAATACATTCACATTCGTTAAGCTGTTGAAAAAGTGCGGCAGGAGAAACCTTGGTACGCTCGCAGGTTTTTTGTATACGCGCTTTCGTTTGTTCGGTATCGACAACGGCATTCCCCACGTATACGATTGCTGCAACGCTTTTCTCTATAACGACAGGAACAGCGGCTTCCTGCAATCCATAGCTGCATTGTCCCACAAAAGGGGTCATACTTTTAAGAGCTTTGGTGTTGGCGAGCAGCTTACAACGTAAACACGTACGATAGCCACTTTCAGTCGATTTGGCGATATTGCAAAATTCTTTTGAATGTAAGGCGTTTTTAAAATCAATGCTTGTAATCGGCGTACTCAGTATTCCGTCCAAGTCAACAATGCTGATATGGATTTTACGCTTTTTTTCAAATTGTTCTATTAAAGTTTGAAGATTTTGCATAGCACGTACCTTTTTGTATCTTTTTACATGATTATATCAAAAAAGTATAGTTTGTGCAACTCTTTTATATCATTTGTACAAGACAAATCCTTTTATGCCTGTTATAATAAAACAAAAAGGAGATTTGCTATGAAAAAATACGACGTAGTCGTCGTCGGGGGCGGTTTTGCTGGTGTGGCGGCGGCACTTGCGGCAGCGCGCGAAGGCGCAGCGGTGCTCATTGTAGAAAAGGGGAACTGTCTTGGTGGAGTAGCGGTACACGCTTTGGTGAATCCGTTTATGACCACTTCTGCAAAAATCAACGGAGAGCGTACTAGTTTGGCGGCGGGATTATTTAAAACTATACATAAAAAACTGGAAGAACGCAACGCCGTAAGCGGTATTTCTTTTTTGGAAGAAGAATTGAAGTTTATATTAAACGAAATGGTTTGCGACGCAAATGTAGACCTGCTTTTTCACGCATATATTTTTAACGTTCAGAAAGACGGGGGAAGTATTCAATCGATATCCGTTGCAACGAAAAGCGGCGTTGTAGAGATAACGGCGGATTATTTCATTGACGCAACGGGGGACGCACAGGTTGCATATCTTGCCGATTGTCCTACGGTGCTTGGACGGGAATCCGACCATTTGTGTCAGCCCATGACCCTTTGTTTCCGTTTAGGAAACGTAGACGTGGAGAAGTTCATGGCAAGCTATGGTAAATTGAACACCGCCTACAAGCAAGCGCTTGAAAAGGGTGCGTTTATCAACCCGAGAGAAAACATTCTTGCGTTTAAGACGCCTATTCCCAACGTAATCCATTTTAACACGACGAGAGTGGTAAAGATGGACCCGACTTCACCCGAACAGGTAACAAAAGCCGAAATTATTGCAAGAAAGCAAGTGTATGAAATTTACGAATTTATGAAACAGCACGATTGCGGCTTGGAAAACAGCTATGTAATGATGACGGCAGCCGAAATCGGCGTCAGGGAAAGCCGAATGATCGTAGGTGATTACGTATTGACGGAGCAAGATTGCAAGGCGTGTACCAAATTTGACGATTCCATTGCGGCGTGTAATTACGATATTGATATCCATAATCCCGAAGGAACGGGAACAAGCATCTACTCTTTTTCTGAAACGGAGTTTTACACCATTCCTTATCGCAGTCTGATTCCGCAAAAGGTGAACAATATGCTTGTGGCGGGTAGATGTATATCTTCGGATCATGGGGCACAGGCGTCTTATCGGATTATGCCTACTGTTTGCACGATCGGAGAAGCGGCGGGAACGGCAATCGGTTTAGCCGTTAAGAATCAATGCGGCGTGCGTGATATCGACGTAAAGCAGTTGCAGCGAACCTTAAAAGACAACGCGGCATTTATCGGCATTGATATACGCTAAATCGTGCGTATAAATTTTCAAAAAGGGGTTGCAATCGGCATATTCTTGTGATATAATAAGCGTGACGGCGTTTATTTTATAAACGAAGTTAGGGAAGAATATCAGTTATATACGCAAGGAGAAAAAATGTTAAAAACGAGAAAAGAAAGCGATTCTATCGGCGAGTTAGACGTGCCGATAGACGCGTATTACGGGGTTCAAACTTTACGCGGCTTTGAGAACTTTCAAATCACAGGCACGAGAATGAACGGTACGTTCATTAAAAACGTAACGAAAATTAAAAAAGTCGCGGCTATGGTAAACGGTCAGTACGGTTATCTGGAAAAGCCTATTGCCCAAGCAATCGTTGACGCTTGTGAAGAAATTTTATCGGGGAAATACCAAGCGGATTTTATCACCGACGCCATTCAAGGCGGCGCAGGTACAAGCGTGAATATGAACGTAAACGAAGTGGTGGCAAACCGCGCAACCGAGCTTTTAGGCGGCAAAAAAGGGGAGTATTTGTGCCACCCTAACGACCACGTAAACCATTCGCAATCAACCAATGACGTCATTCCTACGGCAGGAAAATTGACGGTGTTGGAATTGACGGATACGCTGCTGAATCATTTACAGCTTTTAATTGCCGAGCTTGAAAAGAAAGCCGCCGAATTTGACGATATTATCAAAATGGGCAGAACGCAGTTGGAAGACGCCGTTCCTATTCGTTTGGGGCAAGAATTTAACGCCTACGCGTCCGCCTTCAAACGCGATTGTAACCGTATACAAGAAGATTTGCGTGAAATGCAAATCGTCAATCTTGGTGGTACGGCAATCGGTACTTCGGTAAACGTTGGACGCGAATACCTTGAACATATCGTCCAAGAACTTTCCAAAGAATGTAATAGGCAATTATTCAAAGCGGAAGATTTAATCGACGCCACGCAAAACGTGGACGGTTTCGTTTCGGTATCGGGCAGCTTAAAGGCATGCGCGGTGAATTTATCCAAAATGTCTAACGACCTGCGCTTAATGTCCAGCGGTCCGAGAACGGGTCTTGGCGAAATCACTTTGCCGGCTAAGCAAAACGGCTCGTCGATTATGCCGGGGAAAGTCAATCCCGTTATTCCCGAAGTGGTTTCACAGGTAGCGTTCTTGGTAATCGGAAACGACATGACGATTGCTATGGCAGCCGAAGGCGGACAATTAGAACTCAATGCCTTTGAACCGGTTATTTTCTATAAATTATTTGAATCGATTATCTGTCTTTCCAACGCCATAAAAACGCTGACGGAAAATTGTATTATCGGGATTACGGCAAATAGGGAACATTGTGAAGCGTTGGTTTACGGTAGCGTCGGCGTCGTAACGGCGCTGTGTCCGTATCTTGGCTATAAAAAATCCGCCGAAATCGCCAAAGAAGCGTTGGCGAAAAATATCCCCATTCGCGATTTGGTATTGCAATACGGCTTAATGGACGAAGAAACGTTGTCCAAAATTCTCAATCCGTATGCTATGACGTAAAACGTATAAATCCCCGCTCCAAAGAGCGGGGGTTTTCTTATGAATATGCAGTTTATCGGTTATTTTCCGTAACGTTGCGCAAGGAATTGCAAATACTCGTTTGCTTGCGTCTTTTCATTTTTTGAAAGTCTACGAAACGAACGCAATAACTGCGTTTCTTCCAAAGAAAAAGTAGCGCTTGAATCTTTAAAAGATATACTCCCAAAGTCGTCGGCGCGTCCAACCAAATAATCAATAGAACACTCTAAAATATCCGCAAGCGCAATCAGCGTTTCTACGTTTGGGTTGGTTTTACCCGTTTCATAATCGCTATACGTTTGCTGTGTCATGTTCAGCTTTTGCGCTAATGCGTTTTGTGTTAAGCCTTTTTCCATACGTAATTCTTTTAATCGCTTAATCATCCTTTTCTCCTTATCTTAATTTTACCGTAAATCTCGGTAAAAGAATTGACAAACCGAAGTATTTTGTATAAAATATATACTATACCGAAATAATCGGTGGAAATAGTATATTACAAAAGAGAAAAAATATGAAAATACTTTTTTTAGGCGTAGGGGAACGCAAACCGCCCATAGAAATGACAATGGAAAGCTCGCTTAGCGCGGTGGGACGATTGATGAACGCAAGAGAGCTCAAACAAACGACGTTTTATTGTTTTGGTAAGCCGTTTTGCGTGTTTTATGATGCGGATAGGCTAAGCCAACCGCCTATTGTTTCGGTGTTTTCTTCTCGTGACGGGCGTATGCTTGTCGGGAATATCGTTATAACGGGGGCGGAAGATAACGAAGGACGATTTTCCGATTTAACCGACGAAGATATCGAAAGTCTGCGTTCGTGCTGTATGTTATCCTGCGGATATTATTTTTTATTGTTAAAATAAAAAAGAATATATTTTTTCACGGCGAATTTTTGCGTCGTTTGGTTTTAATCTAAAAAAATGACAAATTTTACATAAAGTACGGCTATTGACTACGTCAGAGAGAAAGGGTATAATATTGCCGAAGTCCGACGAAAAAAGTCGGCGATAAGGAGAATATTTATATGGGTAAAACGACAGTAGCAGTTATCGGTTGCGGTAGAATTGCGAGAAATGCGCATCTTCCTGCATTTACAAAAATGGATAGTATTCGCGTAAAATACGCTTGTGATATTATCCCTGGCAAAGCGGAAAAACTTCAAGAAGATTTCCCGATTATTGAAAATACCGTTATGGATTATAAAGTAGCCGTTAACGACCCCGAAGTGGAAGCGGTTTTCGTACTCACGCCTAACGATTTGCATTATACCATTACTATGGACGCTTTGGCAGCAGGTAAGCACGTATTCTGCGAAAAGCCGGTGGCAATCAACTACGAAAAAACGTTGGAGATGAAACAGCAAGCGGACAAATACGGAAAAATCTTACATATCGGCGTATGCAACCGCTATAACCGTTCGGTTGAAATTCTTGAACAAATGAACAAAGACGGCAAATTCGGGAATATCTATCACGTATACTGTTCCTTCCGTTCTTTCCGTGCTATCCCCGGTCTTGGCGGTGCGTTTACCGATAAAAAGCAATCGGGTGGCGGCGTGCTTATCGACTGGGGTATCCACTTCTTCGATTTGATTTTGTATATCCTTGGCGGTGCAAAGCTGAAAAACGTTACCTGCGACGCGTACTGCGAAATGGCAAAAGACATGAAATCGTATAAATATGAATCCATGTGGGCGGAAGATACGGCGGATATCGAAAACGGCGTCAACGACGTAGACGATTATATCAGCGGTTATATCCGTACGGATAAAGCAAGCATATCCTTTAACGGCGCTTGGGCGCAAAACATTAAAGAACCCGAAATGTTTATCGACTTCCTTGGCGATAAGGGCGGCGCGCGTTTAAGCTACGGCGGTCAATTCGTATTCACGGACGGCGCGACGTTGCAATCGGAAAAGAGCACGCATGAAATCCCGAATCAATACCTTTGCGAAGACGAAGGCTTTATTCAGTCGCTGAAAACAGGCGAAAAGACCAAGGGAAATATCGACAGTATTCTCGAAAGCATGAAACTTTTGCAGGCATTGTACGATTCTTCGGCGC
Source organism: Clostridia bacterium (assembly GCA_017626305.1). Classification (GTDB taxonomy): domain Bacteria; phylum Bacillota; class Clostridia; order Christensenellales; family Borkfalkiaceae; genus Scatosoma. The sequence continues at coordinate 4,690 of JAGAIW010000189.1, read as the reverse complement.
AGAAAAAAGAATTGCAGTTTTAATGGGGGAAAAGGTATGAAAAAGATAGGCTTTATCGATTATTATATCAGCGAATGGCACGCAAATAACTATCCCGAATGGATTAAAAACGCGTCGGCGCGCTTACGCGAAGAACTCCAAGAAGAATTTACCGTAGCGTACGCATGGGGCGAAATGGACAAATCCCCCGTAACGGGCGAAACGACGGACGAATGGTGTCAGCGTATGGGCGTAGAACGTTGCGCAAGCATAGAAGAACTTTGCCAAAAGTCCGACTACGTGCTTATTCTTGCCCCGTCCGACCCGCAAACGCACTTAGGCTATGCAAAACAAGCGTTGCCTTGCGGTAAAAATACCTATATTGACAAAACGTTTGCGCCTGATTTAAAGACGGCGCAGGAAATTTTCGATATTGCGGCGAAGTATAACACGAAATTTTTCACTAGCTCCGCTTTGCGTTTTTCGCAAGAACTTGACGGCAAAGAAAATAGTCTTGCCGTAATGACGACGGGCGGTGGTGGAAATCCCGAAGAATACATCATTCATCAAGTGGAAATGCTCGTCCGCACCATGGGTATCGGCGCAACGGGCGTAACGGCGAAACGGTCGTTTGATAAAATTATTTTCGACGTAACGTATGCGGATAATCGTGTAGGACAAATGATTTACGCGCAAAACACGGGCTTTGGCGCGCTGATCACCAACAAAGACGGCGTTACGGGCGGTTTCCAAAAAATGACGTCCGACTTTTTTGGAAAACTCATTGAAGAAATCTTACGTTTTTACGCGACGGGCAAACATTGTTTCGACCCCGCGCAAACGTTGGAAGTTATGAAAATTCGTCAATGGGCGGTGGAAGCGTTGGCTACGCTTTAATGAAAAAGAATAAAACGGCGTTGACGGTTGGTCGACGCCGTTTTTCATGAAACGTTTGCAAATTTTTTTTGTAAAATTCACCCGAAAAACACGTCGAGAAGTTGACATAAAAATCTCGTTGTGGTATAATAATAAAAATTGATAGGTGAACGGTATGTTTTTTGTAAAAGCAAACGTACAAATGAATACGCTGCAATACGACGGGATGTTGGGTAATATTCCCGCAAACTCGCGTTTTCCTTTTTCAATTATCGATAGTGTTTGTAACAAAGACTGATTTTCGAAAATCAGTCTTTCTTTTTATGAAAAAACAATTTTAACATAAAGGCAGTATTTTTATGAACGAAAAAAATGTGTATTTGACGTTGGCAAACGGTAAGGTATTCAAAGGCAAGCGCTTTGGCGCGGAAGGCGCTGCTGTGGGCGAAGTGATTTTCTCGACGGGTATGGTCGGTTACGTGGAAACGCTTACCGATCCGTCTAACTATGGTAAAATCGTCGTGCAAACCTTTCCGTTAATCGGCAATTACGGCGTAATGGCAAGCGACGCGGAAAGCGATAAGGCGCACGTTGCGGCGTACGTCGTAAGAGAAATTTGCGACAAACCGTCTAACTTCCGTATGGAAGGTACTTTGGACGCGTATCTTAAAGAGCAGGGCGTTGTCGGTATTTACGACGTAGACACGCGTGAACTGACGAAGATTTTACGTGAAGAAGGTACAATGAACGCCAAAATCAGCGATAGACCTTTGACGAAATCTGCCAAGGAAAAGCTTGCTGCGTATACGCTTACCGATTGCGTAAAAGCCGTTGCGCCCAAGGGTGTGCAAGAATACGGCGAGTCTAATGCAAAATACGCCGTTGCCTACTGGAACTTCGGCGCAAAGAAGAGCTCGATTTTACGCCTTGTAGAACAAGGCTGTAAGGTAATTTCCTTGCCCGTTGAAACGACGGCAAACGAAATTTTATCCTTAAACGTAGACGGTTTGGTGGTCGGGGACGGCCCGGGGGATGCGAAACAGCTCCTTACCGTGATAGACGAATTGAAGAAACTGTTTGGTCAAATCCCCATGCTTGGCGTAGGCTTAGGTCACCAGTTGATGGCGCTGGCGCTTGGCGCGGATACGCAAAAGCAAAAATGCGGTCACCGCGGTAGCAATCAACCTGTAAAATATACGCAAAACGGCAAGGTGTATATCTCTACGCAAAATCACGATTACGTTGTAAAATCAAACAGCTTGCAAACGGGTAAAATCAGCTTTGTAAACGTCAACGATAACAGTTGCGAAGGGATAGATTATGACGATTTAAACGCGTTTTCGGTGCAGTTTATGCCCGAATCGTGCGTTGCGGGGGATACGGAAAATCCCGTATATAATAAATTCTTTACAATGATGGGAAAGGAGAACTAATATGCCGAAGAGAAAAGATATAAAGAAGGTACTTGTTATCGGTTCAGGTCCTATCGTTATCGGACAAGCCGCGGAGTTTGACTACGCAGGCGCGCAAGCTTGCCGTGTTATGAAAAGCGAAGGGGTAAACGTCGTTTTGTGTAATTCCAATCCCGCTACGATTATGACGGATAAGGCACTTGCAGACGAAATTTATCTCGAACCGCTTACCGAAGAATCGTTAAAGCGTATTATCATTAAAGAAAAGCCTGACAGCTTGTTAGCGTCCTTGGGTGGACAAACGGGGCTTACCATGGGTTGTAAGCTTGCCAAATCGGGTTTTTTGGAAGAACACGGCGTAAAGCTGATCGGCACAAAGCTCGACGCTATCGACCGTTCGGAAGATAGAGAGCTTTTCAAGCAAACCATGGAAAAAATCAATCAGCCCTGCGTTCCGTCGGATATCGCGTATACCGTTGAAGAATGTGTGGCGATTGCAAATAAACTGGGGTATCCTGTCATTATCCGTCCTGCTTACACCCTTGGCGGCGCAGGCGGCGGTGTGGCGTATAACGAAGAAGAATTGCGTTTAATTTCCCATAACGGGCTTATGCTTTCGCCTATTACGCAAGTGCTTATCGAAAAGTATATTGCAGGCTGGAAAGAAATTGAATTTGAAGTTTTGCGCGATAGCGCTGGCAACGTGCTTACCGTATGCTCCATGGAAAACGTCGACCCTGTCGGTATCCACACAGGCGATTCTATCGTCGTTGCGCCGGCAGTTACGCTCTCGAATAAAGAATATAGCATGCTTAGAAACGCAGCGCTTGCGATTATTACGGAGCTTGGCATTGAAGGGGGGTGCAACGTACAGTTTGCGCTCAATCCCGATTCCTTTGAATATTCGGTGATCGAAGTCAATCCCCGCGTAAGTCGTTCTTCTGCGCTTGCGTCTAAGGCAACGGGTTTCCCGATTGCCAAGGTGACGTCTAAAATTGCCCTTGGGTATACGCTTGACGAAATCGTCAACGACGTTACGGGCAATACGTACGCTTGTTTTGAACCGACTATCGACTATTTGGTTGTAAAAATGCCCAAATGGCCGTTTGATAAATTCTTGTACGCCAAGCGCGAGCTCGGTACGAGAATGAAAGCGACGGGGGAAGTCATGTCGATAGGTACGTCGTTTGAAATGGCGATTATGAAAGCCGTTCGTGGCGCGGAAATCTCGACGAGTACTATGAACTATAAGAAGTTTATGCACACGTCTAAGGAAGAACTTCGCGAAAAACTTTCTCAACAAACGGACGAACGCATTTTCGTCGTATACGCCGCGCTCAAAAAAGGCGTTTCGGTGGATGAAGTCTACGCAATCACCAAAATAGATAGATGGTTCTTGAATAAGTTCAAAAACCTGATTGCTTACGAAGAAAGACTTGCTAGCGAGCCGCTCACGCGCGAGCTGTACGAAGAAGGCAAAAAACTTGGTTATTTGGATAAGGATATTAGCGCGCTTAGCGGTCAATCTATTCCGTATAGGAAGAAAATCGGCTATAAAATGGTAGATACCTGCGCAGCGGAATTCCCTGCAAAGACGCCGTATTTCTACTCTACGGCAGATCCGTACGAGCACGACGAAGCCGCGCCTTTTGTTAAAAAGAGCAACAAAAAACGCATTGTCGTTATCGGTTCTGGACCTATTCGTATCGGTCAGGGTATCGAGTTCGACTACTCGTCCGTGCATTGTGTTTGGACGTTGAAAGAACTGGGCTATGAAGTAGCCATTATCAATAATAATCCCGAAACGGTTTCTACCGACTTCGATACGGCGGATAGATTATATTTTGAACCGCTCACGCCCGAAGACGTGCAACACGTACTCGATATTGAAAAACCGTACGGCGTTATCATCACGTTCGGTGGTCAAACGGCAATTCACCTTTGTTCGTACTTCGCTACGCATGGTATTCGCATTTTGGGTACGTCAGCGGACAGCGTAGACGCCGCGGAAGATAGAGAACGTTTTGAGGCTCTCTTGGAAAAATATTCCATTCCCCGTCCGAAAGCAATTACCGTAATGACCAAAGACGAAGCGTTGGCGGCGGCGGAAAAGCTGGAATATCCCGTACTGCTCCGTCCTTCGTACGTTATCGGCGGGCAAAACATGACGATAGCCTTCACCCAAGAAGACGTATGTCGGTATATGGACGTTATTTTAGCGCAGGGGATTGAAAACCCCGTGCTTTGCGATAAATATCTTATGGGTACGGAGCTTGAAGTAGACGCCATTTCCGACGGAAAGGACGTCCTTATCCCCGGTATCATGCAGCATATCGAACGTACGGGTATTCATTCAGGCGACTCGATTGCCGTATATCCGCCGTATAATTTAGACGATACTATGCTTGAAAAGATTATTGAAG
>JAGAIW010000188.1 GCA_017626305.1 Clostridia bacterium | reverse complement strand
TGGACTGATGGCAAACGATAGTACAAAATTTGGTACATTAGTCTTTTATAACGTTTTAGTCGGTTTTGGTACTTCAGTATTGATGTATTCGAATGCGATGAGTGCCATTCCTTCGGAAATTACAGAAGCAGGGAGGATTGACGGCGTACGAGGAATAAAAGAATTTTGGTTTATTTCTTTGCCGATGGTATTTTCGACGTTGAAAACCTTCCTTGTCGCAGGAATTGCAACGATTTTTACCAATCAAATGAACTTATTCTCTTTTTACAGTACGCTGGGGAGCGGTCCGAATATGACCACGTATGGGTACTATATTTACGTGAAGAGCGCAAGCGGTTTGGGTACGTATAATGGATATCCAATGCTTTCTGCAATGGGCTTGATTTTAACGGCTGTGGCAGTGCCTTTGACGTTAGGCATCAAAGCATTGTTGGATAAATACGGACCGGGGGAGGATTGATATATGACGAAAAATCGTGCAACAAGAACGCGTTGGAACGTCCTTAGCGTTGGTTTGTTGGTTTGTTTGATTGTATATTGTATCTGTCTTTTATCGCCCTTAATTTTGGCATTTCTGAATTCGTTCAAGGATTTACGTGGCGATTATCTTGTTGGGAATGCCACGGGGCTACCGAGAAAATGGTTGTTTTCCAATTATGCAGACGTGTTTAAGTACATGATTGTGGAAGTAACGGATAGTAGCGGTAAGTCAGTCGGCGTTGATATTTTGGGAATGTACGGACATTCGTTATTATATGCGGGCGGTTGTGCTTTTACGGCAACGTTAGCGCCCTGTCTTATGGCGTACTGTTGTGCAAAATTCCCTTGTAAATTTTCAAAAGTCATTTACACGACGGTAATTGTGTGTATGGTATTGCCTATTGTTGGTAATTTGCCTTCGGAAATTCGGATTGCACAATCTGTTGGTGTTTATAACCAAATATGGGGACTTTGGATTATGAAATTCGGGTTCCTGGGAATATATTTCTTGGTATTCTACGCAACGTTTGAGGGGATTCCTATGACGTACACCGAGGCGGCGAAGATAGACGGAGCGGGAAATTGGAGAATATTTCTTCAAATCATTATGCCCCTTGTAAAAAATACGTTTTTTACGATTATGCTGATTAAATTTACAGAATTTTGGAACGATTATCAAACGCCGTTTATTTATCTTGAAGATTATCCCACGATTGCCTTGGGATTACAAATGGCATTTGATAACAGTTTGGCTCGTCGTGCGGATAATCCAATGACGGCGAATACGACGCTTTGTATGGCTGCTACGATGCTTGTATTGCTCCCGATTTTAACGGTATTCCTGATTTTCCAAAAGAGATTCCTTGGTGATTTAATGATTGGAGGCGTAAAAGGATGAAAAAAATTAAAAAAACACTTTTGCTTGTCGGCAGTTTGCTTTGCCTTGCGGGAGGTTCGTTCTTTGCAGGAGCATATATTTCCGGAAATGCAGAAAGCGAAGCTATATGGCAAGCGAGTACGATAGAAACTTCTTACGCATACGGAACGGTATTCTCTCTTCCGCAGCGTAGTATCAACGTGAAAGGAACGGATTATGCCGCAAAAGTTTCTTTGAAAATGCCTGACGGCACGGTAACGACCAAGTCCAAGGTGACGTTGAACGACGGTGGTATATATACGTTAAATTACGTCGCTACGGTAGACGGAAAAACATATTTTCAAGAAGAAACGTTTACCGTTGATGAAGCATACGTAACGTGCGGAGAAGGCAGTTCGGCTGTATATGGTGCGGTGTCTAATCAAGCTAAGAACGAGCCTTCACGAGCGTTAAACGTTCGATTGGCACAGGGGGATACGCTTTCTTTTTCACAACCTATTGATTTGAATAGCGTTACGAAAAACGACGTTTTGGTGGAATTGATGGCAAAGCCCGACGTATTAAAGAGCTGTGATTTTACGCATCTTACCGTTACCTTTACGGACGTAGAAAATTCCAATATTTATTTTTCTGTTATTTTTGACGCCTTCGGTGGCGCTATAAATGGAAATAGAGCGTATACGTTGGCATGTGCGAATGGACAGGTTGCCAAAGGATATTATTATAATCGGGCGCAAGGTACGAGCACATTGAACGTCAATCAATCGGGTACGTCTACCGCGCATTCGTTTGCTGGTAGTTTCAATGCAAACGGAGAGTGCTTATATGAAACGCTCCGTATTTCCTACGATTCCGAGGAAAAAGCTGCGTATATCAATTCGGCTATGATTATCGATTTTGATTCACCCATTTGTTATCCGGAAGGCTTGTGGGAGGGCTTTTCTAGCGGGAAAGTCGTAATGTCGATGCAGGCGGACGGATATAGTATGGCGACGGCGAATTTCAACGTTTATAAAGCGTACGGCATGAATTTCCAACGAAATAGCGTATACGTGGACAAAGAGGCTCCGGCGATTACGCTTCAAACCGATTATCAAGAAATGCCAGAATCGGAAGTTGGCGGTACGTATACTATACCCGATGCGATTGCATTCGATATGATTGACGGCTATGTTCCCGTGGAAAAGCAGGTATATTTTAATTATAATTCCGCTTCTCCGCAAACGGTAGCGTTGAACGATAATACTTTCCAGACTGACCGTATCGGTTATTACGCAATCGTATATACAGCATACGATTATCACGGCAACAGCGTTCAAAAAGTACTGTGGGTAAACGGCCGTGACGCATTGGAAAATCCTACCGTAGAAATTTTAGACGGGGCAAAGAAGAGCGGTATTGTAGGTGAAAACGTTAAAGTTGCAGACGTCGATTATTATGGCGGCAGCGGTAATTTAACTTTGGCTACATACGTAACGTTAGGCGAAGAACGGCTGG
>JAGAIW010000187.1 GCA_017626305.1 Clostridia bacterium | reverse complement strand
GTATCAAGAATATCATGCAGGCAAAATCCATCCTCATGGTCGTTTCGGGCAAGAATAAAGCGGAAGCCGTACGCGGCATGGTAAAGGGCGAAATCACCCCCGACCTTCCCGCTTCCGTTTTGCAGCTTCACCCCTTCGTTACCATCATTTGCGATAAGGACGCGGCTAGCTTGCTTTAATTAAACTTTCTTAAATTGTACATAATACCGAGGCAATTTTCCTTTGCTTCGGTATTTTTATTATATAATAAGGAAGAAATCTATTCGGTTTATTGAAAAATAATTGCCATTTATTCATTTTTATGATAGAATGATTGTGTACGACCTATCAAAACATTTTGCTAAAAGGAGATTCTTATGAAAATTTTTAAAAAGCTTGCCATCTTTGCAATGGCGTTCACTTTTTGTTTTGGCGCAGGCTTGGCTTTGACCGCTTGCGGCGGCGACAACACCCCCGACAGCTCGGTAGAACAAACGGCTGAGGGATATGAATTTACCGTACTCAACGCAGACGGCAGCGCGGCGGCAAACGTCAACGTGCAGCTTTGCGTGCTTGGCAACGCGGCGGCTTGCTATATGCCTATGGCAACGGATGCAAACGGCAAGGTTGTCTACAACCCCATGGGCTTTCCAGGAAAAGGCGAGTATGAAATTCACCTTTTAAGCCAAGATTTGTCCACCTCTTTGGAATTTACAGGCCCTGTAACCACCCCTACCGTTTACGGTGAAATCACCCTTACTTTAAAATAATTCCCCTTTTTGGAGATTACAATGAAACTATTGAAAAAATTACTTTGGCTTGGCGCAACGCTTTCGGCGTTCGTTGGATTGAGCGCTTTGACCGCCTGCAACAAAACGCCCGCGGAAGAAAGTCAATCCAGCTCCTCGACGCAATCTTCCGAGTCCGCGCCCGAGGACGATAACTTCGCCTTCGTTTATCGTGTCAGCCTTCAAAATGCAACGGGCTTCGGTTTTTCAGGCGCAACGGTAAAGCTGATGGACGGCGATACCGTAGTTGCAAGCAAGAGAACCAACGCTTCGGGCAACGCAAACTTCCTCGCCGAGGATATTGCGCAAGTGGGCAACTACACGATTGTCGTTGAAAACGCGCCTAAGGGCTACGCCTTACCTGAAAATACCTACAAAACGGTTGCGCTTGCAGGAACGGAAACAGTGATTCCCATCACCCCTACGGGAATTTTGCAAGAGACTGCCCCTGCGGGGACGTATTACCGACTCGGGGACGTAGTGCACGATTTCACCGTTACGCTTTCCGACAACACCACTTACACCCTTTCCGAGGTTTTACAAGAAAAGGACCTCGTGCTTTTGAATTTCTGGGCGACGTGGTGCGCGCCTTGTAAGAGCGAATTCCCTGCGATGCACAATGCGGCAATCGCTTATCAGGACAACGTTTCCGTCCTTGCGGTCAGCACGACGGACTCTAAGGGAGCGGTGGCGGAATTCAAATCCAGCAACGCTTACAGCGCCTTTAATATGGCGGCGGCTGGTAGCGGCAACCTCGCCGCGATGTTTGGGGTGAGCAGTATCCCCCACACCGTCATCATTGACCGTTACGGCGTCGTTGCCTTCAACCACGTCGGTTCGATGCCCTCTATGAGCGCTTTTACCGTACAATTTGATAAATTTGTCGGAGAAGACTATCTCCCCACCGTCGTAAGCTCCCTTCAAGAAGAGGAAGAAGAGGAAAAACCCCTTCCCGATGAAGAACAAATGAAGCCCAACGTACCCTATGCGGACGTCAAGGAGCTGGCGGACGTCTTTACCACGGAAACAACAAAGGATTTTACCTTCCGTTATCAGGAAGAAGGCATTGTCGAAGGGGAAAAGGGCTATGACGAATACAATTGGCCTTGGGCAATCAGCGAGGATAAGCAATATCTCTACGCAACCAACGGCAACATTCATAACTCCTACGCTATCCTTTACTCCGATATCACCGTAAAGGCGGACGACGTACTCACCTTCGATTACAAGGTGGGCAGCGAAGAACGATGCGATTATCTCCACGTATTGCTGGACGGCGTTCTCATCAAGAGCTTCTCGGGGTATCAATCCGATCAATGGTATACCACGCAAGCGTACGTATTCAAAGACTTCGAGGCAGGCAAGCACGAGCTTGCATTCGTCTTTATGAAGGACAGCGACAAGCCGGCAAACGACGACGTCGTATACGTCAAGGACCTTCGCATTCAATCCCTTTCCGATATCGATTCTCCTAGCGTAGACGCAAACATTTTCCGCTATGCAGCGACGCAGAAAAACGAAGATCCCAACGCAAAAACACAGTTTAAAAACTACGTAGACGTATACCTTAACGACGAGGACGGTTATTACCACGTCGGCGCGGTAGACGGCCCTGTGTTGTATGCAAATATGTTAAACGCTTCCCCTTGGAATCAAACAAGCGTATGGTTGCTTGCCTATAACGATTACGTTGTGGGCGACGGCATGAATTTCCACGCCGCAATGGAAGCCTTTGCATGGGAAGCGGCGCAAATAACG
>JAGAIW010000186.1 GCA_017626305.1 Clostridia bacterium | reverse complement strand
GAAATGCCAAAGTGATACTTAAAGGATTTGCTAAACGAATAAACGGACGCATAGTTAAGCAGCTCTGCAATTTTCGTAAAGGTGAGCTTGCCGTCTTCAATCAGGAGCTTTGCGCATTCCAGCTTTTTGTTGGACAAATATTCAAGCAGGGTGATTTTCGTTGTTTGCTTAAACACCTTGGAGAGATAGGAATAGTTGTAGTTGAAATGGGTTGCGATATCGGAGAAGCTTCTAATCGAGAAGATATTTGCGTCGATATATCGCATAATCGAATAACATAACGCCTCGTTTTTGCTGACGTTGGTCGGCAGCGCCGTTTTGGATTGATATAGAAAATTGCGGGAAGTGAAAATCAAAATTTGATTTAACGCATACTCCAACATTTCCGCTTGCTTGTGAGCGGGGGTAATAAGCTCCGACAAAAGGATTTCCAGCAAAAAGGAAACGTTGGGATCGCGAAAAACTCGCTTTTCCGATTCATAAAAATCCTGAGAGATTTTTTTAAACGTTTCGTTAAGCTCCTTTCCGTCTAAGATGAAAGAGAGAAAGGAGTATTTCAAAGGGGAAACGCTGTCCGATTCAATGGCGTGGATGTCCGTAGGAAAGGACAAGTAAACGTCGCCCTCGGAAACCTCGATATATTCCGTTTTACTGTTGGTGTAGATTTTCCCTCTTCCCCCTAATACCACCGTCAGCTCGTACCATTCCACGTGTAAATGGGGCAGGATGTAGGTGTTTTGGTTGCAAAATTTTTTTCCGACTTGGTACAAACGAACGTCGTTTATCGGTTTGGGATTTTGGATGAATTTAAAATCTATTAAATAATCTTGTAATTCGTTTCTATGTTCCATAGTTTCATTGTAGGGTAAAGATAAGAAAAAGTCAAGAAAATATCGTTAATTTGCAAAAAAATGCCCAAAAAACAAACGAAAGTTAAAAAATAGGTCAATCGCGGATATTGTAAAGAAGATATGCGTTATGTTACAATGCTATAAGCTGAGAAAAAATGCTTAGTCAAACAAGAATATGCAATTTTAAAGCACATTCTTGCAATTTTTAAGCAATGACAAGTAAAAAGATATATGCTATAATATTTATAATATTATAAGACGGGAATAAAGGGTGGAAAGAACGGATAGGCATCACCCGCCGTATAGTTCATTTGGAAAAATAAAAAGCATTCACAACAGAGGGGATGCGTGGAGGAAAATATTATGAAAAAAATAGGGTTAGTTGCACTTGCGGCGATTCTTGCTTGCAGCAGCGTTGCTTGCAATACCAGAGGTGGCGGCGAAAAAATCGATAAGAATAAGACGCAGCTGTTTGTAACCACCTTTGAAGGTGGGTACGGTTCGGAATGGTTGGACGCAATCAAGGCTCGTTTTGAAGCGCAATACGCAAACGTTTCCTTTGAATCGGGAAAAACGGGCGTACAAGTTCTCATTAAGGATGACCGTAATTTGACGAACGAGCTTTTGACGCAAAACCTTGCGGGTAGCAGCCAAGAAGTCTTTTTTACCGAGGCGGTAAACTATTACGATTTGCAGGAGAGAGGTTTGCTTTACGATATTTCCGATGCGGTAACTAAGCCTATCAACTACGATTTCAACAGCCAAACGACGGTGGAAGGGGAAGAAACGGTCAGCCTTGAAAACAAGATGAGCGATTTGCATAAGGAATACTACAAAGCGGACGACGGAAAGTATTACGGCATTCCCTTCTATGAAGCAAACTACGGTATCGTTTACGACGTAGACCTTTTTGAAAAGGAAGGGCTTTACCTTGCTGCGCCCGGCGAAGGCAATTCAATGGGCTTTATCAAGAATGAAAAAACGGCTCGCTCGGCAGGTCCGGACGGAAAGACGGGTACGGCGGACGACGGTTTGCCTGCAACGTATGACGAATTCTTCCAGCTTTGCGATTATATGGTAGAAATGGGCATTACGCCGATCACGTGGGGCGGTAAAACGCCGCACTACGTAAACGTGTTGGTGGAAGCCTTGCAGGCGGACTACGAAGGGGAAGCAAATATGCGCCTCAACTATACGTTTGACGGTACGGCAACCAACCTTGTTGAATCGATCAACGCAGACGGCACGTTGAACTTGTACAGCGAAACGATTACGCCTGAGAACGGCTATTTGACTTGGACGAAGCAAGCGGGTAGATATTACGGCTTGAAATTTGTAGAACGTCTTACCGCAAACAGTAAATATTACGTTAGAAAAGACGTTATCAGTCCGTCGTTCGAGCATCTTGAAGCGCAAAACGCATTCCTTACGGGCAAATTCCTCTCGAATAAGCCTACGATTGCAATGCTTATCGACGGAAGCTGGTGGCACAACGAAGCAGGCCCTATGTTTGATGCGGCGGCAAAAGAATTTACGGAAGCAAAAGCAGGGGAAATGGCGAGAAGGTTTAGCTTTATGCCCCTTCCCAAGGCAACGGCGGATAAGGTTGGCGAGGGATACACCGTTATGGACGTCAACAGCTCCATTTGCTTTGTAAACGGCAACCTCAATCCCAAGAAAGAAGCGCTTGTAAAAGAATTCCTTCAATTCTGCCACACCAACCAGTCTCTTGCGGAATTTACCTCGATGACGTATACCTGTAAGCCTTACACCTATACGATGACGCAGGAAGAATTGAACGCAATGCCTTACTGGGGACAGGAATTGTATAGATTGCACAACG
>JAGAIW010000185.1 GCA_017626305.1 Clostridia bacterium | reverse complement strand
CTTGGACGGTAACGATCAACGCGAAGATTGCAGGTGCAAACGTAGAGCCTTATAGCTATACGGCAACGGGTACGACCTTGAAGACTGTGCTTTCTACGTGGTTTGAGTTTTCCGAGGGCGCGGACGTTTACTTGACCGAGGTGCGCGCAAAATAAAAGGAAACACATATCGCAACTCCCTTGTGGAAAGACGGGGGAGTTGTCGATATAGAGAAAAGAAGAAAAAGGGGAAAATAACAAAATGAAGGAATATCAAGAGCCTACGTTAGAACTCGTAGTGTTATATGCTGAAGATATACTGATGGTCTCTTTCGACAAAGGTAAAGAAGATTTGGATTGGGAGTGAGGAAGGGAAAATGAAAAGAAAAATTCAAATTACAGTTTTATCTCTCTGCGCGGCTCTTTCTCTTGGCGCAGGCATGGCGTTTGTATCTACGGATATACTTTCGGCATCGGCGGAATCTACTTTTGCCGATAGTTTGGTGATGCAAAAAGGCGCATCTGTTCGTATTAACGACACAGAGAACTATAAGGATAACGGTATCCGCTTTTCTGCAAATATCTCTAATGCGGAATATAACGACGTTAAAAAGTTGAACAATGCGAAGTTCGGTATGTTTATCATGCCTGCCTCCTACGTGGAAAAATTTGGGGATTTAACGGCGGAAAACGTCAACGTAAACGGCGTTTACGATTGGCAAGAGGACGGCTCCGCCCAATATTTCTACGGCGGCAGTGAAATTCAAGCGGAATCCCATCAAATTATTTCTATTACCTACGATACGTTAGAGGAAGATCCCAACAAGGATGGGTATAAAATTATCCGTGGTTCAGTTATAGGTATTAAAGACCAAAACTTGGATATGGATTATATCGGACGCGCATTCATACGCTACGAAGTAGACGGCTTCTGTTTCTATGAAATGGCGGATTGGTATGAGGATTATGCGGGCAACAGCGTTCGTTCAGTAGAGGAAGTAAGCTGGAAAGCAATTAAGGACGAGGATTCTAAACTTACGGGCGATGAGAAAAAGGCGTTGTCGAATAGCTATACGGTAAGAAATTTGTCGTTAAACGGCTATACGGCGATTACAAACGCAAACGATTTTGCTTTGATGACGGCAAACGGTAAATATTACCTTGCCAATGATATTACCGTTCCCTCGGCGTATGCAAGCGCCTTTACGGGCGATTTGAACGGTAACGGCAAAACGATTACGGTATCGGCTGGACAGAGCTTGTTTACAAGCTTTTCAGGCACGTTGGAAAACGTGACGATTACGGCAAGCAACGCTCCCGTTATTTCTACAATGTCGGGCGGCTTGGTGAAAGACGTAACCCTAACCTCTACGTGGTCGGCGGCGCAGGCGTCCGCTACGGCGGCGGTTGCAGGGAATATGGTTGACGGGCGCATTCAATACTGCAACGTGTCTGTTACCACGCCTGCAAACAACTCGGCAACGGATAAAATTTATGCGATTGCAGGCAACAGCGCAATTACGGCTTGGATAGATAACAACGTAATCTATACGCCCGACAGCGCGAATATGTCGCTTGCAAGCGGCGAGGCGTCCAACGTGTACAACGTCGTACATAGTGAAGCAAACGCACAATATTATGAGATAACCTACGTTGCGGCAAACGGCGCGGAAGTCGTTAGAATGGTGAAGGCGGGCGACGAGGTAAGCGCAGACAAAATGTATAAGGCTGGCTCGGGTATTAGCGGCGGTAAAGTCAATGCGTGGAATAAAGAGCCGTCTATTGTGGGAGAGAATACAACCTATTACGCAAAAGACGTAGCATACACGTACGACGAAACGAAGGCTTGGGAAAAGATTGCAAGCTCTCCGCTTGTTTCGGCAACCGAGGTCGGCGGTGAAATTCCCGTGGGCTATTCGATGGTTTCCGTCAACTCGTCGGCAATGAGTGCGCAACCTTATAAAGACAGCACTACGCGCTATTTTGCAAATATTGATTTAAGCGCATTCTCGGACGTAAGATTTGCCTTTATGGTAAACGGCTACTTCTTGATGGATGGTTGGACGGAATATATGGCGGACACCTTTGTTTGGGTATACGTTGACCTTGTGAACAACGGAGACGGTACTTGGACGGTTTCCATGACCGAAAATACAAACAAGGCAAATCCTTATTATTCCGCTGTACATACGGGTAATACTTTGCAGGAGCTTGTTTGGAGTTGGTATTTGAATACCGCGACGGATAAGCTTTGGGCAACCGACGTATACGGCGTAAGAGGCGAGACGTGGGGTACGGAAATCGTAGACAAAGCTATCGACAGTTTTGCGGAAACTACAGCGAAAGCCATTCCCGGCGGCTATGAAAAGGTATATTATCTTGAAAACGTAGAGGCAGGCGTAACGTTTGCGGACGTAGATATTTCTGCTTACGAAGAAGTACGTTTCTACTTATCGCTTACGGGCGGTTATTTCGCCATCAAGGGCTGGGGCGCATACGCGCAAAATGCAGAATTCTTAGACGCTTGGAAGCTTGTACAGCTTGTTAACAACGGCGCTGGTTCTTGGACGGTAACGATTAACGCGAAGATTGCAGGCGCAAACGTAGAGCCTTATGGCTATACGGCAACGGGTACGACCTTGAAGGCAGTGCTTTCTACGTGGTTTGAGTTTTCCGATGGCGCTGACGTTTACTTGACGGAAATCCGCGGCGTCGCAATGCCCCCCGCAGAAATGTACGTAACGAAAATTGTAGACAAAGCCATCGACGGT
>JAGAIW010000184.1 GCA_017626305.1 Clostridia bacterium | reverse complement strand
TCGCGCTTCCTGCAAATTCGTCAGGAAGTCCGATGACGATTTGGGATAAATCCTCGCCGTTAAAATCTCCCGCATACGTTCCGCCTCGCGCGCTATCCGCGCCAAATGCAGGTGTAGCTGATTCGTCGATAGCAAGACCTGATATTGCAGCGGGTAATTCTCCTTGAGAAACTCCCGACGCAAAATCCCATAACGTAAGTTGACCACTACTCCTTTCCTCCTCAAAACTAAACTGTCTTTTTCGTGCTTTCGCCGCTTCCCGTGCTTGCTTTAACTGTTCCTGTCGTTCATATACTTCAACAACGATTTCTTTCAACCCCTCGTACATTTCCACAACCTCCCGACAGAGTTTGAAATTCGTTTCTTCGTCAAACGACAACGGTTGTACTTCTATCCCCTTATTGCCTGTTAAAGCACACAAGCATTGCGTTATGCCTTCCGTTAAACAGCTCAAATATTTATTGTCGTATTCTTCGTCCTCACCGTAGCCGTAATGCTCTTGACAGTATTGAAATACTGCGCCTTTTAACATATCCGTATCACTCGACAACCCAAGCCAAATGTTTTGGCTGTTTACGCAACTTGCCACGTTCGACCTGCCCATTTTATAGATTGCAGGTTTATATTTTTCCTTGCCGTAAGTTTGCGCTATGTCAAATACAAACGTTTTTACACCCGGCTTATTCTCGTCAAAATAGCATACGCCACGCTCTCCGCGTTTCGGCACGCGGTTTGCCTCTTGCCACTCGTCAAACGTTTTGCAAATTGTCATACTCGGTCTTATGGACAATACCTGCATTGCGCTCCAAAACGATATATTCGGATTATGGATAAGAAACGTGTAAAAATTCGCTAACCGCGCCCCACTTGAAAATATCCCGTTTACACTCCCCCTCGTTTCTTGTTCCGTCATTCCTTTCCCCCTTATCTTTACATTTCCATTTCTTTTCCACTTCTCATAGCGCGTAGTTTCGCCCCCGTTTCATAGAACTCTTTAACAAAACACCTGCAATATATAGGCTTAAAATTTACGTTAAACCCGTCCATTTCTGCATAACTAACCCTTTCAACTTCTACGCGGCTTTCAAGCTCGGCTTGGATTTCCGCAATATGTTCTTTTACGAAAATGCGGTTGTTGCCGTGGTTATAGTTGTTATAATGCCCATTCCAAGTGTATCTTGTACCGTGCTCTACCATCCAATCTGCAATCGCTTTTATTCTATCTTCGTCGCTACCGTAGCGTTGCGCCTGATAGTTCTCAAACTCGATTTTTTCGTCCGCCGTTAGGTATTCGTCATCATCTATAAGGTCTGCAATATAGCAAGCGACTTCGTTCCATTTAAGATGTACTTCAATAAGCGTTTTCCATTTTTCCACGTCGCGATATTTTAAGCGAATACCTTTTGCATCGTGCCAACCGTCATATTCCCTACAACCATATCCACCCGTTCCGTATTCTCGTTTCAAAAATTCCGCATACTCGCCAACCGTTGGATTTTTTGCGTACTCGTGACAAATTCGCATCTTGCCACGTTCAAAACCGCTACCGCGTTTTAACTCGTGTTTGATAAATTCTTCCTTTCCTTTTTCTTCTTGGTTGGACGTATCACCCATTAAGTCAAATAGCGTAAGTTGCATTTGCGGTTGATTTTTCCTTTTCCGTTCTTGGATAGGCGGGCCTTTGCTTTTTTCTTTCGGCTCGCTTTCTTCTTCCAATTCTTCCAAGCCGTCAAGGTCAACACATTCATCGTCGTATTCCGTTAAATCATATAGTTGTTCTTTCATTTTACATTTCCGTTTCTGCCTTTAACTGTTGATACGTTCCCAACCAATCG
>JAGAIW010000183.1 GCA_017626305.1 Clostridia bacterium | reverse complement strand
TTCAAGTTAAACGACGACGTATTCAAAGAAAACCCCGCAGGCTTCTTCGTGGACTATCTTGCATACTATACGAAGTGGAGAAGAGGGTGGACGGAAAACGGCTCGTTGGACGATTTGGACAAAGCAAACTACTTAAGACAGCAGTTGGCGGAGATGGGCAATAAGGACTGGTTGTTGCCTTTCCATACCTACAAGAACATGTTTACGCAGTTCGTTGTGGAAACGGACCCCATGCCCGGTATGGATCCTAGAAAAGTAGGTATGCCTGAAATGTACTTATACAGCTTGCTGTACGCAGGAGGCTGCGCCTTCACGGCAACCTTCGTGCCTTGTATTACGGCGTATGCGTGCGCGCGTTTTAATTATAAGTTCTCGCGTATCGTCCATACCACGGTTATTATCGTTATGATGATCCCCATCGTCGGCAGTATGCCTTCGGAAATTAAGATGGCGCAGGCGACGGGCGTTATGAATAAGATTTGGGGCTTGTGGATCATGAGGGCAAACTTCCTCGGTTTGTATTTCCTCGTATTCTACGACGTTTGTAAGGCGCTTCCGGCTTCCTTCTCCGAAGCGGCGAAGATAGACGGGGCAAACAACTTCCAAATCTTCTTCCAAATTGCAATGCCCTTGATTAAAAACACCTTTATGACGATACTTTTGATCAAGTTCATTTCCTTCTGGAACGATTATCAGGCGGCAATGGTATTCATGCCCAGCTATCCTACGGTAGCCATCGGCTTGAATAGAATTATGAACATCAATGCCGACTCGACGAGGTATAACCATCAAATGGTTCCTGCTAGAATGGCGGCGGTTGTTATGACCGCAACTCCCGTATGCATCCTGTTCGCCATTTTCCAAAAGCGTTTGCTTGGAAATTTGACGGTAGGCGGCGTAATGGGTTAAGATATATAAAAATAAGGAGAAAGTAGAAAGATGAGTAAATTGAAAAAATTACTTGTTACGTCGTTGAGCGCAGCTCTTTTGGGCGCATGTATCGTCCCTGTGGCGAGCGCGCTTGTAAAGGCTTCCGCTACGGAAAATTGGAGCGAAGTGGAAATCGGCGCGGAGTATCTCGTGGATGAGAAGGTTACCATTCCCGAACGTACTTTGACGATAGGCGGCGAAACGTACGAGGCTGCCATTAAGATGACCTATCCCAACGGCTCGACGAAATGGATTGAAAGCGGGGAGTTCGTTTTGGAGACGGCAGGCGAATATGCGCTCACGTACGAAGTATTCGTCGGTCAAAGAAGCTACACCGAAACGGAAGAATTTTTCGTTGCGAACAAGCTTTGGAGCGTTTCAAATGCAAAGAGCTCGGTAGAATACGGCACCGTAGGTGAAACGAACGCTTTGTTGGTTCGTCTTGCAAAGGGCGATACGTTGACCTTTAATAAGATTGTCAACCTTGCGGATTATACGTCGAGTGAAGACTTATTGAAAGGCTTTATCAACCCCGACACGGTGGGTTCTAACGACTTTGAAAAGCTTATCTTTAAGTTTACGGACGCATACGATCCTTCGCAGGTGTTGACCGTTCGCGCCAACAAATCGACGGGTGGTGTAAATGCAACCTGCGGCAGCTATTGGACGGCGGCAGGCCCTAACCAAACGCTTGGCGGCTGGGATGAAAATGCAAAGCATTTTAATATTAAAACACAAGTAGACGACGGTATCTGCGGCACGTACCGCGCTGTTTCCTTCTGTTCCTTAAAGGGTACTTGGATAGGCAGCTCGTTGCCCTTCGCAACGGAAGAAGTTACGGCGGATACGGAACACTTCACCATTCGTTTCGATCAAGCAACGAAGGAAGTAACCGTTTTGGATAGATCCAACTCAAGACTTGTTGCGGACTTGGATAAGCCTGAATATTATGAGAGCGAACCTCTTTGGAAGGGCTTTACTAGCGGTCAAGTCATCGTCAGCGTTATGGCGGAAGATTATGCGGCGGAAACGGCAAACTTTGCTATCTCCAAGCTGTTTGGTTACGATTTGTCCGTAGAAAACAAATTTGTTGAAGAGGATGCGCCCATCATTACGGTGGACGTAGACGAGAAGTACGTAGCATACGACGCAGCCCTTGATAGATATTCCTTTATTCCCGAAGCGGTAGTAGGCGGCAAGTATCCCGTTCCCGAAGCGACGGCATTCGACGGCTATTCCGGTGACTTGGAAGTGCAAACGAACGTATACTTCGACTACGTAAATACTAAGGTCGGCAGAAAGATTACGAACGGCACGTTTGACGTACATTCGTCGGGTATTTACGCAATCGTTTACACGGCGAAGGACGAAATGGGTAACGTTGCTGAACGTATTTATTGGGTGAGCGCTGTTAAAAAATCCGAAAAGCCCCTTGCCTTGACGGTAAACAAAGGGGACGCTACGACGAACGGCATTTGCGGCGAAAGAAT
>JAGAIW010000182.1 GCA_017626305.1 Clostridia bacterium | reverse complement strand
TGTTCCCATTCCGAACACAGAAGTTAAGCTCTTTTACGCCGAAAGTACTTGCAGGTTACTGCCGGGAGGATAGGTAATTGCCGCTTTTCATGAAAAGAACTAAGTGAAAACTTGGTTCTTTTTTCTTTGCAACGGACTGTTCATCCGTATTTTTCTTTTACGGCGGTATTCATTGTTTTTTACGGCGTGTCAACTGTTTTTCTTTTCACGACATAGTTTGTCCCTGTTTGAATGAAAGCGC
Source organism: Clostridia bacterium (assembly GCA_017626305.1). Lineage (GTDB taxonomy): Bacteria > Bacillota > Clostridia > Christensenellales > Borkfalkiaceae > Scatosoma. The sequence continues at coordinate 12,562 of JAGAIW010000182.1, read as the reverse complement.
AAGCTTGTTTTTTATGGACTTGATAGTTTTACCTATGTATATCAACCGCCCCGTTCTAAAAACGGAGCGGTTTGGGTTAGAATGTTGTATCCAAGGTTGACAAAGCTTGATAAAAAGCCAAACGTTGTTTACAAGCTTTTTCCGCTTGCGTAAATAATTCATCTGCAAGCGCGGGGTTGGATTTTGCAAGCGTTGCAAATCGGTTTTGTGACAATAAAAAACTCTTGAAATCGGCGGTGGGAGCTTTGCTGTCCAACGTAAACGGATTTTCACCCGTTTGTTTTTTTGTCGGGTCGAAACGGTACAATGGCCAGTAGCCGCATGCGACGGCATTTTTGCCTTCTTCCATGCTCTTGCTCATAGGCGCGCCGTGGGCGATACAGGGCGAATAAGCAAGAATAATCGACGGACCGTCGTACGCTTCCGCTTGCGTTACGGCGTTGATAAAATGTTGTTTATCCGCGCCCATAGACACTTGCGCAACGAATACGTTTCCGTACGTCATAGCCATAAGCCCAAGGTCTTTTTTGCGTTTGCGCTTTCCTGCCGTAGCAAACCGCGCGACAGCACCCATAGGCGTTGCCTTGGACGCTTGACCGCCCGTGTTAGAATACACTTCCGAATCCAACACCAAAATATTGACGTTTGCGCCGCTTGCCAAAACGTGGTCAAGTCCGCCGTAGCCGATATCGTACGCCCAACCGTCGCCGCCGATTATCCACACCGAACGGTTTTTATCCTTCGCCGTCACGTCCAACGCAAGCCGCATGCCGTAGCCGAACTCTGCATTATCTTCAAAGAGTGAATTTGCCCAAGCAGGGCCTTTCCCTTCGGCGTTTTTGGTATACGGACAGGTAGGGGACGAGCCGCCGTAGATAGACGAGCAACCCGTTGCGTTAGCAATCACCATACGTTCGCCAAACAGCTGCGTCAATACCTTGATATACGGCGTTTCGCCGCAGCCCGAACAGGCGTACGAAAACTCAAAAAGGGGCGGATAGTATTGACTGCCTTTTACTGTGTTCCGCTTAAATAGCCCCGTATCCGCCAAGGGCGCGTTGACGGCAAATTCCCAGTTTCTGCCTTCTTGGGGCATAAGCTCGTTAGCGGGGCGCATGACGAGCGCCTTTTCCTTAGCGGGACAAACGTCGGCGCAAACACCGCAGCCCATACAATCGTGCGCGGCTACCTGCATACGCACTTTGGCGTTCTTGATCCCGACGGCGGGCTTGGTGTGAAACAATTCGGGTGTAACAACGCTTTCGTCGATTACGAACGGACGAATACAGGCGTGCGGACAAACGAAGGAGCATTGATTGCATTGAATACAATTTTCTGCAATCCATTGTGGTAAGAGATAGGCAACGCCGTGGCGTTCGAGCTTAGTCGTGCCCGTCGGTACGCTGCCGTCGGGGGCGAACGCGGAAACGGGCAGCGTATCTCCACGCAACGTGAGAACGGGATGGATAAACTGGCGGAAGTATTCGTCGTTTGGCAGTTTGCGCATGCTAGCGCCTTGCGTGGTCGTTGCCCATTCGGCGGGATAATCAATTTTTTGCAGTTTTTCCGCCGTTCGCTCTAACGCCGCGATATTCATAGCTACGACGTTTTCGCCTTTTCTGGTGAATTTATCCTTAACGGCGTCTTTAAGCAAATCAAGCGCAAGGGGATAGGGCATGATATTTTCATGCAAATAGAAGAACGCCGCTTGCATAATCGTGCTCGTTCTGCCGCTTAGACCCAGCTCGTTGGCAAGTCCCGTGGCGTTGATAACGTAGAATTGTAACTGTTTTTGGGCGATTTGTTGTTTCACGGAAAAAGGTAAACGTTCTTCCAACGTGCGCATATCTTCCCATGCACAGTTGAGCAAGAATACACCTTTATCTTTACATTCGGAAAGCATATCGTATTTCGTGAGATAGGACGGGTTGTGACAAGCGATAAAATGTGCGCTGTCGATAAGATACGCCGAACGAATAGGGGATTTTCCAAACCGCAAATGGGATACCGTCACGCCGCCCGATTTTTTCGAGTCGTAACAAAAATATCCCTGCACGTATAAATCCGTATGGTCACCGATAATTTTAATGGAGTTCTTATTCGCTCCCACCGTACCGTCTGAACCCAAGCCGTAAAACTTACAGCAAACGTTTTGCGTTTGGATAATTTCCCCGTTTGGAATCGGCAACGAAGTATGCGTTACGTCGTCAAAAATACCCACCGTGAAGTGATTTTTTGCGCTTTCGCTTGCGGCGTTTTGCAAGGCGGCGTAGCACATAGCAGGAGTAAATTCTTTCGACCCAAGTCCGTACCTACCGCCGACGACGCGGATATGCGAAAGCCCGTTTTCCGCCAAAACGGAGCAAACGTCCGTATATAACGGCTCGCCCACGCCGCCTTGTTCTTTCGTTCTATCCAACACGACGATATTTTTACACGTTTTAGGCAAAGCGTCACAAAAGGCTTTTCCGTCAAACGGACGGTATAAGCGCACCTTGACCATGCCGAAACGTTCTCCGTTTTCGCTGAGCGCGTCTATCGTTTCTTCCATGGTAGAACAACCGCTGCCCATCAGCACCGCCACCGTTTGCGCGTCGCTTGCGCCGTAGTAATCAAATAGGCGGTATTTTCTGCCCGTTAAAACGGCTACCTTATCCATGACGTCCTGTACGATAGTGGACGTTTGACTGTAAAAGCGGTTGGCGGCTTCGCGGTTTTGAAAGTACGTGTCGCCGTTTTGCGCTGTTCCGCGTTGCATGGGATCGTCGGGAGATAAAGCCCGAGCGCGAAAACGTGCGATATCCTTTTCGTCGATAAGCGTTTGTATTTCGTCGTATTCGATAACGTCGATTTTATTTAGCTCGTGCGAAGTGCGGAAACCGTCGAAAAAGTGCATAAACGGTACGCTGTTTTTGAGCGTGGACAAATGTGCAACCAAGGCAAAATCCATGACTTCCTGCACGGAAGAAGAGCACAGCATGGCAAACCCTGCTTGCTTACAAGCCATCACGTCTTGGTGATCGCCGAAGATGCTCAATGCGTGCGTAGCCAGCGCACGCGCGCTAACGTGGAATACGGTAGGGAGCAGCTCGCCTGCGATTTTATACATATCGGGGAGCATTAAAAGAAGACCCTGACTGCACGTATACGTCGTGGCAAGCGCGCCGCAGGAAAGCGCGCCGTGCATTGCGCCCGCAACGCCGCTTTCCGATTGCATTTGTACGATTTTGGGGATATTGCCAAATACGTTGGTCTTTCCGCTTGCCGACCATTCGTCGGCGAGCTCTGCCATGGGGCTGGAAGGGGTAATGGGATAGATAACGGCCACTTCCGTAAAAGCGTAAGAAATATGCGCGGCAGCGGTATTGCCGTCCATAGTCGTTTGTTTCATGTGATTCTCCTAAGCCCAAGTATGGGCTATACAAAGTATGCGCCATTTTAAGGGAATTACATATTTTTCTTTAAAAACCTTGCAAAACTTTTTTATTTTTGCTATAATATCCGTATAAAGTTGCATATTATTCAAAGGAGAGCTTATCCATGGAAATCACCAAAGACGTACTCTACGTCGGCGTAAACGATTACGAAATTGATTTATTTGAAGGACAGTATGCCGTTCCTAACGGTATGGCGTATAATTCCTACGTTATTCTTGATAATAAAATTGCGGTATTCGACACCGTAGACGGCGCATTCGGGGAAGAATGGCTGGAAAAGCTTGAAAAAGCGTTTGGCGGCAAAACGCCCGATTATCTTATCGTACAACATATGGAGCCCGACCACTCGGCGAATATCGCCGCGTTCGCGGAAAAATATCCCACGGCGCAAATCGTGGGTTCGGCTAAGGCGTTTGCCATGATGAAAAACTTCTACGGCGACGACTATGAAAGCCGCCGTATGGTAATCGCCGAAGGGGATACCCTTTCGCTTGGCAAACACCAGCTCGTTTTCGTTGCTGCGCCCATGGTGCATTGGCCGGAAGTTATGGTGACTTACGATAAGACGGATAAGGTGCTTTTTTCGGCGGACGGATTTGGGAAGTTTGGCGCAATCGATACGGATGAAGACTGGGCGTGCGAAGCGAGAAGATATTATTTTGGTATCGTCGGTAAATACGGCGTACAGGTACAAACGCTTTTGAAGAAGCTCGCGGCGTATCCCGTGGATATGATTTGTCCGTTGCACGGTCCTGTGCTCAAAGAAAATTTAGCGTATTATTTTGGCTTATATGACACGTGGTCTTCCTACGGTGTAGAAAGCGAAGGGGTGTTTATCGCGTATACGTCGGTATACGGCAACACCAAAAAAGCGGTGGAATTGCTGGCAAAGAATTTGCAAGCGCTTGGACAAAAAACGGTGGTTTGCGACCTTGCGCGATCGGATATGTCCGAAGCGGTGGAAGACGCGTTCCGTTACGGAAAAATCGTTTTGGCAACGACGACGTACAACGGGGAAATTTTTCCGTTTATGCGTGAGTTTATTTCGCAGCTTGTAGAGCATAATTTCCGCAATAAAAAAATGGCGCTTATCGAAAACGGCAGTTGGGCGCCGATGGCGGCGAGAGTGATGCACACTATGCTGGAAAAGTGCAAGGATATCACGTACGCGGAAACGCAGGTGAAAATTCTTTCGGCTATGACGAAGGAAAATGAAAAGGAAGTTGCCGCTTTGGCGGAAGAACTTTGTAAATAATCAAAAAGGAGAGAAAAGGCATGAGTAAATACGTATGCACGGTATGCGGTTGGGTATACGACGAAGAAGTTGCAGGCACGAAGTTTGAAGATTTGCCCGAAGATTTTCAATGCGAACTTTGCGGCGTAGGCAAAGAGCTGTTTGAAAAAGAAGACTAACGAAAAAATTATAAAAATTTTTTTTGTAAAACTATTGAAAAGTCCGTTTGTTTATGTTATAATAAACATACAAAACGCATTTGGAGGATATTCGTATGACTTGGTTTAACAAACAAAGCCGTTTGGTGCAAATTCTTTTGCTCTTAATTCCCGGCGTCAACTGGATCACGGAAATCGTGGTAAGATGGTCTACCTATTTCAAAAAGGGCGGCTTGCTCCGTCTAATCATTTGTATTTTGGTTACCATTCCCAGCGGTATCGTGTTCGGGTGGATTGATTTAGTGTGGGTGCTGCTCTTTAAGAAACTGTGCTTGCAATAACCAAAGCAAAAAAAAGGAGAACCGCAAAAAGGTTCTCTTTTTATGTACGAAAGGAGAAGAGTATGTATAAGATTATGTTTGTATGTCTGGGGAATATTTGCCGTTCGCCCATGGCGGAGCTCGTATGCAAAGACCTGCTTAAAAAAGCGGGCAGGGAAGGGGAGTTTTTGATAAGCTCTGCCGCAACGTCTTCCGAAAACGTATACAACGGCGTGGGCGCGCCCGTGTACGGGCCGATTAAAAGTCTTTTGGAAAGCAAAGGGATTTCCTGCGCAGGCAAGCGCGCGCAAGTTTTAACCCAAGCAGACGGGGAAAAATACGATTTATTTTTGTGTATGGACGAAAGCAACGTTAGAAACGTAAAGCGTATTCTCGGGGAACAGCACGCGGGAAAATGTAAAAAATTATTATCGTACGCAGGGGAGAGCGGCGACGTTGCCGACCCGTGGTATACACGGGATTTTCAAAAGGCGTACGACGATATTTATCGCGGCGTGCAAGGCTTGCTTAAAACGTTATAAAAAAAGAAAAACGGGCGTACGTACGTCCGTTTTTATCGTCAAAGAAATCCGCCTGTGCCGCACCCCGACGAAAGTTGAACCCGCGTTTTCAGCAGGTGGGTGCCGTATCTGAACGCGTCGGGCTTTCCGTAAAACAGACCTTGCCTATCGTCCTGAATAACTTGCTCCCTATTTTATAATGTGGATTCCGTTTAGCGTCGGACTCCGTACACCGCAGATCTATATTTATTATAATGGCTTTTTTCGTTTTTGTCAACACAATGGCTATGCAAAAAATCAATCGTTACAATTTTTCAAGAATGTAAATATTTCCCTTTCAAAATCCAAACCGTACCGTTTGTCGGGTACGCTTTTTGCCGAACGGCGTATAGCGGCGGAAGTGAAATCGGCGGCAAGCCGTAACGCCCGTTCTTCCGTTTTGCCTTGCGCCAAAGTGCCGACGAACGCCGAAGCGAACACGTCGCCTGCGCCGCAAAAAAATCCTTCTACGTTTTTAGACGAATACTTTTTTGCTTCGCCCGTTTCGTCCGTATAATATACGGCGATATCGTTGCCTTCTAAAATTCCCGTTACGATAGGGCGCGGACAAAGCGTTTTTAATTTTTCAATCAGCGTTTGTCCGTCGGTGGGATAAGGCGTATCCGTAAGCACGCACGCTTCGGTTGCGTTCGGCAGAATGTAATCGGCTTGGGTGCAAAGCGTTTTCATCTTTTGAACAAACGCGTCCGAAAACCCGTCGTAAAGCTTTCCGCTGTCGCCCATGACGGGGTCGACGATAAGCTTACCGCCTTTTTTAAGGAATTGCTTTTTTATTTGCAGTACGGCGTCTATTTGGGTTGGATTGCCAAGATAGCCGCTGTAAACGTAATCGAAGGAAAGCCCAAGCGTTTTCCAATGCGCGCAAATTTTATCCATTTGAGAAGAAAGGTCTAAAAAGGTATACCCTTCAAAACCGCCCGTATGCGTGGAGAGCAAAGCGGTGGGGAGTACGTCGCAGGTAACCCCGCAGGCGGAGATAATCGGTAGGGAAACGCAAAGAGAACATTTTCCTACGCAAGAAATATCGTTGATGGCAAGTACGCACATGGATTTTGCCTACCTTTTTGGGAAATTTTTATAAATCTATTATAAAATTCTTGCTTTTTTTTGTCAAACGGATTAAAATAGTATACGAAGAAAATTTACAAAAAAATGTTTTTTGTCAAGGAGAAGAATAAAAAATGTTGATAAACGGCGAAATTCAATCGAATACCGTTGCGTATGCCGATTTTGAAAAGTATGAAAACCAAGTAGTAACGATAAAGGGGATTATCCACAATATCCGTATGATGTCCGACTTTGCCTTCGTTATTTTGCGTACGGCAAGAGAAACCGTACAATGCGTGTACGCGGAAAGTTTTTCCGACTATCGCATGGGCGAAGACGTCAAGGAAGAATGTGCGGCGAAAATCACGGGTAAAATCGTGGCAGGGGAAACCAAGGACGGCGGCAAACGCTACGAATTGCAAATCCACGACATTCAGCTCTTGTCCCATCCTGCGGAAATCCCGCCCGTCGTTATCACCAAAAAACAGGTGAACTGCGATTTGTCCACCAAACTCGACTACCGTCCCGTAACCTTGCGTAACCCCAAAGAACGCGCTATTTTCAAGTTGCAAGAAGGTATTCAACGCGGGTTTAGAGAATATTTAACCAAGCAAGGCTTTACCGAAATCCATTCCCCGAAGATCAACTTCGCCGGCGCAGAAGGGGGAACGAACGTGTTTAAGCTGGACTATTTTGGCAAGCAGGTATACCTTGCGCAATCGCCCCAGCTGTATAAGCAGGCTATGGTTGCCGTATACGAAAGAGTATTTGAAGTTGCTCCCGTATTCCGCGCGGAACACCACGACACCAGCCGTCATTTGAACGAATACATCTCTATGGACTTTGAAATGGGTATGATCGACGGCTTTCAAGATATCATGAATATGGAAGCGGGCACGCTGAAATATATCATGAACCTTTTGAAGACGGAATACAAAAACGAAGTGGATTTGCTCCATATCGAAATTCCCGAAATCAAGGAAATTCCCGTTATCAAATTCATGGACGCGAAAGAAATTATCATGAAGACGTTTAAGTATAAGCCGACGGACATGAAGGACTTCGACCCCGAAGAAGAACAGCTTTTGGGTAAATACGCGAAAAAGCAGTTTAATTCCGACTTCATTTTCGTTACGCATTATCCTTCCAAAAAGCGTCCTTTCTATACCATGGACGACCCCGAAGACCCCGAATATACGCTGTCTTTCGACCTTTTGTTCCGCGGTTTGGAAATCACGTCGGGTGGACAACGTATTCACGATTACCACGCGCAGGTGGAAAAAATGCAAAAGCTGGGCATGAACCCCGAAGAATTTGCTACCTATCTTATGCTGCATAAGTACGGCGCGCCCCCGCACGGTGGGCTTGGCTTGGGCTTAGAACGTTTGACTATGCACCTTTTGGGCGCGAAAAACGTTCGTGAAGCAACTATGTTCCCCCGTGATATCAACCGCGTTGCTCCGTAAACAGGAAAACAGGTGAAAGTATGTGGAACGGTAAGAAAAAAGCGGTTACGTTTAGCTTTGACGACGGCGTAACGCAGGATATTAAAACGATTGAAATTTTGAATAAGTACGGTTTAAAGGCGACGTTCAATCTGAATTCGGGCTTTTTGGGAAATAAAGGGGCGGAAGACGTCAACGGCGCAAGGCGTGATAAAGTGCTTGCGTCTAAGGTAAAAGAAATTTACCAAGGGCATGAAATTGCCGTGCATACGCTTACGCATCCCAACTTGACCTTGTTGGAAGAAGAAACGATTATTCGCCAAGTAGAGCTGGATAGAAAAATGCTCGAAGACCTTTGCGGTTATGAAATCGTCGGTATGGCGTATCCCTGCGGTGGGGTGAATAACGACGACCGCGTTGCGGAGATTATCCGCAAAAACACGCCAATCCGCTACGCGCGTACGATTACTTCTACGCATAATTTCGATTTGCAGGAAAATTTGTTGCGCTTTAATCCTACCGTATATCATATGGAGCAAGACAAGCTTGCAGGGTTGATGGAAGAATTTTTAGCAAAAGACGTAGACGAGCCGCAGCTGTTCTATTTTTGGGGACATACCTACGAGTTCGACTGGAAACAGGGGAACTGGGAAGCGTTTGAAAGCGTGTGCAAAAAGCTGGCGGGTCGCGACGATATTTTCTACGGCACGAATAAAGAAGTTTTGTTATAAGCAGGGCAATTTGCTTTACAAAACGCAAAAAAAGATGTATAATATACAAAAATAAATACAAAGGCGTTAAACAAGGACAACGCTTTTACGGCAAACCGCACAGAGAAATTCCGTTTTGGTGAAAGGAAGAAGGGGCGCGTAAAAGATATCACCTTATCAGCCGACTTGCCTAAACGAAAGGAGTAAGCAGGTACGGGTTCGCGGCCCGTTATTCAACGCGACGAATGATGGTTCGGTGGTTTGAAACAAGCAGCAAAAAGCTATTGTGTTTTTCCGAAACGCAATAGCTTTATTTTTTCTAAAAAGGAGAAAACATATGTCCATGTACAAGAAAGTAGATACTTCTTTAAACTTTGTGGAAAGAGAAAAGAATATCGTCAATTACTGGAACGAAAACAAAATTTTCGAAGAAAGTATGCAAGCAACGGAAGGTAATGCGGAATTTTCTTTTTACGACGGTCCGCCCACGGCGAACGGTAAGCCGCATATCGGGCATATCTTAACGCGCGTTATGAAGGATATCGTGCCCCGTTATAAAACTATGAAAGGCAACCACGTTTTACGTAAAGCCGGTTGGGATACCCACGGCTTGCCCGTAGAACTTGAAGTGGAGAAAAAACTCGGTTTGGAAAGCAAAACGGGCATTGAAAGCTACGGTATCGAACCGTTCATTAAACAATGTAAACAGTCCGTTTGGCAATATACCAACGAATGGAAGAACATGTCCGACCGCGTGGGCTACTGGTGCGACATGGATAATCCTTACGTAACCTATCACGACGATTATATCGAATCGGAATGGTGGGCGCTCAAAGAAATCCATAAGAAGGGGCTTTTATATAAAGGGCATAAAATCGTGCCGTATTGTCCCCGTTGCGGAACGGCGCTTTCTTCTCACGAAGTAGCGCAGGGCTATAAGGACGTCAAACAAACGACGGCGTTTGTCAAATTCAAGGTCGTAGGGGAAGAGAATAAATACATTCTTGCATGGACGACGACGCCTTGGACGTTGCCTTCTAACGTCGCGCTTTGTATGAATCCTGCGTTCGATTACGTGGAAGTGGAAATGGACGATAGCGGCGAACGCTACGTCTTGGCACAAGGCTTGCTTACTTCCGTACTGGGAGAAGAAGGCTATAAGGTTTTATCCGTCAAAAAGGGTACGGCGTACGAATATACGCAGTACGAACCGTTGTATCCCTTTGGCAAAGCGAAGTTCAACTTCCGCGAAAAGGCGTACTACGTTACCTGTGACGACTACGTTACGCTTTCCGACGGTACGGGCGTCGTGCATATTGCGCCCGCGTTCGGTGAAGACGACTATAAGGTCGGTAAACGTTACAATTTGCCCGTCGTACAGCTTATTAACGAAGAAGGGAAATTCCCCGAAGGTTGCGGCGAGTTCACGGGCGTTGGCGCGCAAGCGGCTGACCCTGCCGTTATCAAGGATTTGAAGGCGCGCGGCTTGCTGTTAAAGCCGTTGGAAGTGACGCACAGTTATCCGTTCTGCTGGCGTTGCGATACCGCGCTTATCTATTACGCGCGTTCCAGCTGGTTTATCAAGGTAACGGCAATCAAGGATAGACTTATCGCGGCAAACCGCTCGGTAAACTGGATGCCTGAAACGATTAAAGAAGGCCGTATGGGCAACTTCTTGGAAAACGTTATCGACTGGGGACTTTCGCGCGATAGATACTGGGGTACGCCGTTGCCCGTATGGGTTTGCGAAGATTGTGGGGAAATCGAAGTTATCGGTTCTCGTGAAGAGCTTGTTGAAAAATGCGGCGCGGCAAAGGATATCGAATTGCACCGCCCGTATTTGGACGATTTAACCTGCAAATGCGGCAAGTGCGGCGGCAAGATGCGCCGTACGCCCGAAGTTATCGACTGCTGGTTCGATTCGGGGTCTATGCCGTTTGCGCAGTATCATTATCCGTTTGAAAACAAAGACTTGTTTGAACAGACCTTCCCTGCGGACTTTATCTCCGAAGCGGTTGACCAAACGCGCGGTTGGTTCTATACTCTGCTCGTTATCTCTACGTTGCTGTTTGATAAAGCGCCGTTTAAAAACTGTATCGTGCTCGGGCACGTCAACGATAAAAACGGCGTAAAAATGAGTAAGCATAAAGGCAACGTCGTCGATCCTTGGACGGTACTCGATAAGCAGGGGGCAGACGCAGTACGTTGGTACTTCTATACGTCGTCCGCGCCTTGGTTGCCTTCCCGTTTCTATCCCGAAGCGGTATCCGAAGCGCAAAGAAAGTATATGGGTACGGTTTGGAATACCTACGCATTCTTCTGTTTGTACGCCGATATCGACGGCTACGATCCGTCCAAATACGATATCAAAACGTGTAAGCTTTCCTTAATGGATAAATGGATACTCTCCAAGCTCAACACGTTGATTGATAAAGTGGATAAAGATTTGTCTGTATATAATATTACGGATAGCGCGCGCGCGTTACAGGACTTCGCGGATATCCTTTCCAACTGGTACGTTCGCCGCGGTAGAGATAGATACTGGGGAAGCGACATGACGGACGATAAGGCGGCGGCATACACCGTGCTTTGGAACGTGCTCGTTACCTTTGCTAAGCTTACCGCTCCGTATACGCCGTTTATCGCGGAAGAAATGTATCTCAACCTTGTACCTTCGTTCTTTAAGGACGCACCGAAATCTGTGCATTTGTGCAAATTTCCCGAATGCGACGCGTCCGTGGTGGATACGCAGCTGGAAACGGGTATGGATACCGTTCTCGATATCGTCAACTTGGGCAGAGCGGCTCGTAACACGGGCAACGTGAAAAACCGTCAGCCCTTGTCTGAAATGTACGTGGTTTCCGCGCGTGTTAGCGAGCTTTCCGACGGCTTAAAGGCGATTGCTTTGGACGAATTGAATATCAAGCAGTATAAGACGGCGGCAGATGCAAGCGAATTTATCTCGTATAAACTCAAACCGCAGCTGAAAACGCTTGGACCGAAATACGGCAAAAAGCTTGGCGCTATCTCGGCGTTCTTGGCAAGCTGTGACGGCAAGAAGGTTGTCGAAACCGTACAGGGCGGCGGCGAATACGTCATGGATACCGACGCGGAAGTCGTGCTCAAAGAAGAAGATTTGCAAATCTTCACCGAAAGCAAAGCAGGGTTCGTTTCGGCAAGCGATAAGGGCGTTACCGTTGCGTTGAATACCGCGCTCACCGAAGAACTCATTACGGAAGGTATCGAAAGAGAGCTTGTGTCCAAAATCCAAACCATGAGAAAGGAAGCGGACTTCAACATCACCGACCGTATCGCGATATATTATCAAGCGACGGGCAAGGCGGCGGCAACGCTGGAAAAAGGCGCGTTCGCTGCGGACGTACTTGCGGTGTCCGTAACGGAAGGAAAAGCGGATGGCTATTCCAAAGAAGTGGACGTCAACGGCGAGAAAGTTTTGCTTACTCTTGTCAAAGCGTAAAAAAAAATTTGAAAAATTTTACAAAAGTGAATAAAAAAGAGTTGACAAGGGAAGAATAAAGTGGTAATATAGACAAGCTGTCAACGGGCGGCTAGTAAAAAGGTACTACAACCGAGCCAAAAAGCAAGCGAAAAAGAAAAAATAAAATTTTT
>JAGAIW010000019.1 GCA_017626305.1 Clostridia bacterium | reverse complement strand
GAAGTTATAGAGAGTAGTGCATTCCGTTTTTGTACGGCACTTGAAAGCGTTACGATTTTGGGTGATATTAAGACATGGGGAAATGTAGCGTTTGGAAGCTGTACGGCATTGACGATGGTGGACTTGAGACATCAAACGAGTAATCCGATCGCAAACGATAACGGCATCTTCATGGATAGTACGTCGATTACCACGATTTATGCGAACAATGGTTTGCAGTTCGGTTGGAGCGCATTCAATGTAAGCTCCGAGCCTGGAGAAACTAAGGCAAACGTATACGTTATTGGTGCGAAGTCTGCAGGTGAAACCTACTTTGCGGAAATGCTTGATGCGAATAATTCAAACGCATTGATTGGTAAGATTTTCTATTATGATGAAAGCAAGACGGTGGACGGTAGTTGGTATTACGATGAAAACGGAAATCCTACGCCGCTTGACGAAACGAAATATTACGCTACAACGGCTTATTGGGTAAATACCTATTATGGAGAAACAACGGAAGTGCCCGATCCAGAACCAGAACCTGAACCTGATCCCGAGCCTGAAGTAACGGAACCTATAGCATATAGTTATGCAAATGGCGGATACACGGTAACAGGCTTGAATGATACGAGTTTAACGGACGTAGTAATTCCTGCAACGTATGACGACGGAACGAACGGCGAAGCGAACGTAGTGGGTATTGCAAGCGGAGCGTTTGCGGATAATTCGACAGTTATTTCCGTATCGATTACTTCTAATACTTCTGCGTTTACGATTAGCGGTACGGCATTCAATAATTGCAGTGCGTTGACGACGATAACAATCAACGCTCCCGACTTCATTACAATGGAAACGAATGCGATTATAAACTGTCCTGCATTGACGACGTTGATTTGTGGCAACAGATTTACGCTTCCCGATCAAGGCGTATTGGCGAACCTGTCGGTATATCCCGAAGCTGCGAAACAGGTAGACGTATACGTATTGACGGCATACGGAACGGAATCGCAAGCGATCAACTGGAACTTGACGGCAGACGGAACGACGTTTGGCGGCAACAACATGATCAGCAATAAGGCGTACTTTTACAGCGAAACGGAAGTAGCAGGCGGTTGGAGATACGTAGACGGCGTAGCAACTCCTTGGGACGCAAACTCTTACTACACGAAGAATACGACCGCATGGTCGTTCGACGAACCGACTCCTTTGGCGGTAGAGCCTTTGACGTACACGTACACAGACGGCGGTTACACGGTAACGGGCTTGAACGATACGAGCGTAACGAACGTCGTAATTCCTGCAACGTATAACGACGGAACGAACGGCGAAGCGAACGTTGTAGCGATTGCGGCAAACGCGTTCAGCGGCAATACGACGATCACTTCTGTAACGATCACGTCACAAATAACGATCAACAGCCAAGCGTTCATGGGTTGTACGGCGCTTACGACGGTAACGATCGTAGCGAGCGATTTCATTACTTGGAGCGGAGATATGCAGTTCTATAACTGTAAATCTTTGAGAACGTTGATCTGCGGTAACAGATTTACGATTGCCGACAGAGTATTCTTTGCAAACTGCAACGAAGGGGCATATCCCGAAGCATATCAATCGATGAACGTATACGTAAGTACGGCGTACGGAGCGGATTCCCAAGCGGTCAACTGGGATAGCACGGGGAATACGGATATGAACGGGGCAAACAACCTTGTGAGCAACAAAGTATATTTTTATAGCGAAACGGAAGTAGCGGGCGGTTGGAGATACGTAGACGGCGTAGCGACGGCGTGGGACGTAGATTCTTACTATACGAAGAATACGACCGCATGGTCGTTCGACGCACCTACGGCTTAAGAGCAGAAGAGCAGGCGAAGGTTTTCGCTTCCGCCTGCATAAAAGGAGAAAAAGATGAAAAAGAAAATTTTAATAGGTATATTAACGTCGGTTATGTCGCTGTCTATGTTGGGGGTAGTCGCTGTCGGAGTACATACGAACTGGAACTTTTTCAACGTAGGGGCTGCGACCAATGACGTTCCCATCGATCCTTCCGAACAGAATGTGTTAAAGGGGAACTCTGCGCGTGCCTCCATAAAATCCACCTACGATTTAGGAGATGAAATTTCCGTTCCTACTTGCTATGTGGAAGTTGACGGAGGGG
>JAGAIW010000181.1 GCA_017626305.1 Clostridia bacterium | reverse complement strand
TGATTCCGGCATTCGTAGGTTCAAATCCTGCCACCCCAGCCATAGGTGGCTGTCCCCTAAAAACTGAATTGGCCCATTAGCTCAGTCGGTAGAGCACCTGATTTTTAATCAGGGTGTCCGGAGTTCGAGTCTCCGATGGACCACCAAATCTGGATGATTAGCTCAGCTGGTAGAGCAACTGACTCTTAATCAGTGGGCCCAGGGTTCGAGTCCCTGATCGTCCACCAGATGTGAACAGTTCGATTTTGGAACCCCTAAAATCGAACTGTTTTTCATTGCAAATAGCACAAAAAAATAGCTGTCCTTAACTTTAAGGGCGGCTTTTGTTATACAAAAGTCTATTCAATTTTCACATCTTAAAATGGATCGTCTTCGTCCTCATCTATTAAACTGGACCTGTATTCCTCCTCCACCTGATTTGGCGTTTTCCCATTCAAATGTTGATGTGGTCGATACCCGTTATAATACCTTATATATTCATCGATTGCATTAATTAAATCATCAAAAAACTCCAACTCTCGTGAATTCAAATCGTCTTGTTTCATGTTTGAGAAAAATCCTTCCACCGCCGAATTATCAAATGGAGTTCCTCTTTTGGAAAAGGATTGTTTCACTCGCAATTCCCATAACAACGAACGATATTCTTCCGACATATAGTTGCTTCCTTGGTCACTATGAAACGTTAATCCGCACGGTCGATACCGGGATTCGTAAGCATCCTTAAATGTATTAATGGTCAAAGACGTATTGTTTTGCGTAGAAACTCGATAACCAATAATTTTTCGTGAAAATAGTTCCATAACAATACATAAATAATATTTATTACGTCTGATATTGATCTGTGTAACGTCACCCGCCCAAAATAGATTAGGTGCTGGTTGATTAAAGTTCTGTTTGAGTAAATTCCCTGGATAAAAATAAATTGGTTTGGTCTTTTTCCTTTTCTCATCATTGATTGACATCTTTCTTCTTTTACTTTTTAGATTTAATTCTTCCATCAATGAAGTTATTTTCTTTAAGGTACAAGGTATTCCTTGCGCTTTTAATTTTTGAAAAATCTTATTCGCGCCGAATCGCCCGCCACTATCTTTATGTATTTCCGCAATTAAAGTTTTAAGTTCTTCGTTCCGTTTTTGATTTTGCGTAACTTTTACACTTCGCCTATCGTGATTATAAAAAGTCGCATGATTCACGCCTATCACACGGCACATTTGCTTTGTTTTATATTTACCCTTTAATTGATCAGCAATTTCCAACTTTTGTTTTAACGTTGGCTGTAAATACTCATAAGCAAAACGTAAAATATCATATTCTGTTTGCACGTTTTGCAGCTCCTCACGACCTTCAATTACATCCTTTTGGATATACAATTTTAATCGTCTTTCTTCGTCTAACTGCGCCCTTTTTCTTCGCCAACGTTGAAGAGTTTCCCTTCCTATATGAAACTCCCGACATGTGGCACTTACCTTGTGTGTTTTGTCGTACCTTCGCAGTACTTTTTCCTTAAATTCTTGAGAATACATTTTATTCTCACTCCTTGTATTTATTTCATCATTTCCCTCTCCTTCTCAGATTTATATATAATACTACTTTTACCCTTTTTCTTCAACCAATTTTGAGATAGATAAAAAATTTAAGCGGCTACATCCTGCAACCGCCTAAATTTTTAATTAAGAAATCTACAATTATTTTCTATCTTCATTTTTAAAACCACCAATTATTACCCCATCTTGATAATAAAATAAACCACTCCATATTCCCCAACTTTGACCTTTCCTAAAAAATTGTTTTTCGCCTATACACGCCCAAACGAGAGTATAATCTTTTTCATACAAAAATCTATCCAAATAATCTTTTCTTATTACCAAACCCTTCTCTTTATTAACAGTATAAGCATCAAAACATACTATGTCACCGTTAGGAGTAAAATAACATCCTGAAGAATCCTTTGCATTGAGATTAAAGTGTTCAACAATTTCCACACAAGGAACACTTATAGAATGTCCTCTCTCATCAATCGAATAATCCAATTCATTCGTCCATGATAATTCTATATTAGCTGGCATAACCTTGCAAACAACTTCTTCATCTTCGACTACCCGCTGATTCATTTTTTTACCATTCTCTTTAATCGTAAAACCTAAATCATCGCTACTATACCTCCAAATTATATCGGGAACTTCATATTCTTCAATATGCGTAGTACCTGTTTTTAACACAAGCTCTTTCCAGGGGGACAATTCATTCTTTATTACATTTAATGTCCAAGGATATTCACCTTGATAAACATCACTAGTCCTATCGCATTCAGGAAATCTTTCATTATACAAATCTTTTTTTATTAAATTTTCTTTTAATGATTGCCAGTCGAAATTTTTTATAAAATAGGCATTGGACATTTCCCAAATAGTTTGTTCCCCTACTTTATCACTATCCACCCAATTTCTTAAAATTGACTGTATAAATGAAATTTTCTCATGACTTTCTAATACAATCCATTTCTCTTCTTCACAAGTAGCAAACAACCTTTTTTTATGAGAGTCAAAAAAGTCACAAGTACTTTCCGTCCATAATCTTATTTCTTCATCTGCAGAATTCGCTTTAATAAATTGATTGCCAGTTTCTATCTCAAACCAATGCAATTTAGGGAGATTTATATTTCCATTCCTCCCCCAATTAAAGCTTGGATCAAAATCGCGTATATTTTCATCCCATAAACTTTCAAGCATTTTCGCTTCATCTTCATAATATTTTTTTGTTTTATGATTATCAGCCATTCGGGCATAAATATGATACAATGCTATCCATTGATATTTTTTTCCTATTCTTTCAATATCACCATATCCTCTATCATAACGAATCCTAGAATTTTTACAATCATAGTTGCCGAGCAATGATTCATCATAGCCTAATACATTTTTAATGTATTGCATTGCATAATGATATAAATTTAAAATATCAACATCTTCAAAATCACTCAACAACGATTGAAAAGTATATCTGCCGAAATCACCATACATATGAGGCGACCCATCACAATTAGGCGACATTGAAGTTTCTATTCTATACCACCC
Source organism: Clostridia bacterium (assembly GCA_017626305.1). GTDB lineage: Bacteria > Bacillota > Clostridia > Christensenellales > Borkfalkiaceae > Scatosoma. The sequence continues at coordinate 77,062 of JAGAIW010000181.1, read as the reverse complement.
ATGGCTTTCATCGTTTGTATATTTCTCTTTTTCTACAACAGGAATATCATCTGATTTATAAGGAGGACGAATTTTCTCAATTACTACATTATTCAATTCCTTATATTCATACAAATATCTTTCTATTATAATTCTTGCATAATCTCTCAATAAAACATCCGCAACGACTTTTCCCTTATTAAAAATTTGATTGTATACATATGCAGATAATTTTTTGTATTCCTCAGAATATTTTTTATCTCTCCTTAAACACGCACCACATACAACACCATACAATCTTTGAATAACATATGGATCATTTACATCCTTGAACAAATCTAATAGTTCTTGACACAATTCAAAATTACATCTCAGTATTTCCACCATTGCTTTAGAAACTGTATCACGAAGATATCGATTTGTAGACGTCAAAAACCAAGTAAACAACACTAAAATAAGTTTAACCGTTTCCCTTGTTTCACCATTAAACTTGTTCCCTGTATTATAATATTTTGCTATTTGCAAAACTCTACTTTCCTCACCATCCAACGAGTTAATATATGTCGTCCATATTGCATCTCGCACAAATAAAGGCTTTTCAACTAAAAAATTATGTAATATTTCGGCATTCAGTGGGTGCCTAGGCTTAACGCTATTAATTATTAACGTATCCCAAACATCTTCTAAATTAACATGATATTTTCTTGCACACGCAAAAAACGCTTGCGGGTTTATACCTTCTGGCTTCCGCCAAGCGAAAGACTTCAAATACTCTAACGCCACGTCGTCTTGTTCATTTCCCAGGTTTGAAATATTCAATTCTTCAAATATTTCAGCTTTGTATTTTTCAGAGTAAAGCCCACAAATAAAACCAACTAAATCCGTTGCGTAATATTTAGCGAATCGACCATATTCAGAGATTTTGAATAAATCATCTTTCAAAAAGTTTAATAAATTCTCTTTATCAGTATAAGTTTCTATGATATACTTCGCCGTCAAATAATTTTCCAATAAATTAAAGCCTATATAGTACAATTCATTTGTTACATCACTAATAAACGAAATAAGCAATCCTGCTTGATTTAGATACAATAGATAATCTAATTTCTTCCCTTCTAATCCGTATATTCTCCAAAAGCTAAAGTTCATAATACTTTCTTTTGAAATAGCTCTCATATTGTTTGCGAGCTGCATTTCAATAAACTCATTAAGAAATTTCCAAAGAAGATTATCTGTTGCCGTATTCATCCTTCGACCAACTTCTCTATCAATATTTTTAATAAATTTTTCAAACAGCCCACCAAAATCACAAAGTTGTCCATCGTGGGTTTCACAAAACATTTTTAAAAACAACGGATTCGTCATTTTATGTTGCAAGTAATCAACTGGAGAAAAAACGACATTATAAAAATCCAAAAAACTTTTTATACTTTCAATAGAATCATAATTAAACCCATAGTGGGTTATTTCCATCAAATCTTTACCCTTCTTATCTTGCAACAAATCATCTTTAAAAAGAACTTTTTCATATCCAGTTCTTATAGAAAAGACAATTTTTACTCGTTCTCTTTTCTTAATTTGTCGTATAGCATTAACGATAAATCTTTCCCAATCCGTTTTATTGGCACTTTCATTTATAGCATCTATAAAAAGAGTACCAATACAATTCCTTTCTTCTGCGGATACTTCCAATAAATCCAACAGCTCATCAAATTTTATATCCAACCCTAATGAATTTATTATTTGATCTTGTAAAGGAAGTACCGATGTCATTGTTGTCCCCAAAAACAATAATGCCGGTTTTTCATCATTTAATTGTTCCTCTACCATTGAAGCAAGCAGGTGTGTCTTACCAATACCCGCCTCTCCTTTAAGCAACGAGCATTTATTCGCTATAAGACTTTTTTCATATGAACCTAATGCTATCAATTTATGCACATTCGCTATATATTCTAATTCTCTAATTTCCTTATAAATATCCGCGGCTTTTTTATACTCACCTTCCTCTCGCAATTCTTGCTCTTTCAATTTTTTACCGTCAATAATCTTCTTAATTTTTATTAACTCTTTTTCGAAAGTTTCATATAAATTCTTCGACCACCCAAAGGCCTCGATAATCGTGTCAAAGCAAACATCAGGTATATTAGCTATATATTGAGCAATTCTTTCCATTAAATCATTGTAGCCTCGATAATACCATTTATTGTCTTTAATGTTGTTTATTGCATCTTTCTTAATCCCATTGATATTTTTAACTGCCTTATTATTATTTATAAATAAATTCAAATATTTCTCAGCTTCTGTTTCAACATTAAAGTTGGGAGTATACCTATGCCCTATTATGTCTTTACTTTCCTCAAACTTTTCCCTAAACCACTCTATTGTTAGTCTCCCTGTATTAAAATACATTTGAGACAACTCCGGATACTCTATAACTGTATTTAAAATTTCCTCATCAACAATAGGTACTAACTCTATCTTTTCATCATTCAACAATTTTTCTATATCGGTATAAGCTTTACATTTTGTATTTAACTTTTTATTCGAGTATAAATAAACAACATCAATTTCACCCTTATAATTGGCTATTGTTGCCTTAGCTGATTTCTTTATTTGCGCATACTTATTATCTTCACTAGTAAAATATTTGCTTTGAAAACTTATTCTCTTATTTACCGCCCGAGAATAAATCGGAGCTATCTCTACCCCAGGATTATTGGGTATAGATTGAAATATAGTTTTTTTATCAAAAAACATCCGCTTAAACAATAAGTTGCATAAATTTTCAAATGCTGTCGTTTTATCGGCATTAAGACAATCAAACATTTCCCAGGTTATTCTTTTATGAGCCATTTCCCACCTCTACCTCTTTTGCATTTTTCATTTACTATCATTTATCTTAAGTTCTTTCATGTAGAACATATCTCACAATTTCAAGAATTTCTTTACATTCCTTTGCGGAAAGTTTAATCTCTTTAGCTATTCCCAACAAATCATTTTCCGTAGGGCAACCATTTCCAAGTACCGTCATTTCGTGTTCAGTCTTATTTGGAGTAGGCGTAATATCATATGCAGGTGAAAGTTCATACCCACCTCTTTCTTCATTGTAAAGAAAAGCAAAATTTTTACCGTGGTCATCACGATTGCCGTAAAACACGTTAAAACACATTCTTCGATAAGCTTCGTATAAATCTTCTTGGTCAACGCAAATCTCTTTAATAACCTGAAATAAATGCATATAATCCAAATTGGAAATACGATGCGTTGTTTCCAAAATCGAAGACAGGGAAATCATATGCAATCTTTTTGCATAACCCCTATCAAAACGTTTCGTCCCAAAATAGCCACTACAAATTTTTGACGGATACAACTTAAATTCGCTAACGTTGATTCCGCAAGTACGCGCAAGTCGATTCGCCTCAAATTCCTTTTCGCCTATATTTCTCGGATCGTAATTGCAAGGGAATTTAATAATCCAAGATTCACCGTTAATCTTCACGTGCGCCTTTGGACGAGCACCGCCGCTTGAACCTCCCAAACGGTACACTTCGTCAAGGTTTACGTCTCCCGTTTCATCATCCAAAAGCTTTTCAGCTTCTTGGGCGATATAATCTAAGTCAAACTCCGTTTCGTTCGTTTCATCTATTTGCGTTGGCTCGTAAGTTAAACCGCCCAAACCGCTACCGCTGATTAAAGTGAGCTTTGTCAACGGCGAAAGTTTATCCGCGTTAATGCCTTGTTTTGCGAGCATTCTTCTAATAAGCAATTCTCCCCAGCCATCGGGCAAAGAATCGTGAAAAACGCCGTATAAACCGCCAAAAAAATCTTTACCGTCTTGATAAATTTTCGTGGACAACGGCAAAGAAAACGGCGAAATACTAAAACCGCTTTTAATCCACGTATCGTCATATTGAAACGCGATAGAATCGTCGTCTAAATGGGCAAGATAGCCGACTATGCGGCCGTTATATTTTACCCTAAGTTTTCTAACCTGTGCAATCATCCTTCATAATCCTTTAAGCTTGTAATCGCTTGCCCCTTGAATAGATTTTCAAAGTCTTTCAAAGCGTCTAGTGCGTGCGCTATTTTTAATAGCGAAGAAAGTGAAATCTCCCCCATCGTTTCAAAACGGCGAATAGATGCATACGTCACCCCCGATTTCTGGGATAACTGCTTTTGCGAAAGCTTCATCTGCTTTCTTTTTTTCTTCGCCCTTTCCACGATTCCATTCACAACAGATTGTTCCGTAAGAGCATTTACAAATTGTCCAATATCAAATTTATTTATCATAGTGCTAATATTTTAGCACATATTCTTTTGTTTGTCAAGAGATTGCTATTATTTTGATATATTTTTTTAATTATATTATTATGATAAAAAATTATGCAAATCTAAAATAGCACTTTAGATTTGCATATGAGATACAATATACTTACAAATTAATTTTTCGATAAGAATAACATAATTTTGATGTTATTTTTCTTGGGGCATACGTGGGGCATAACGCAATAAAAAATCGCTACACTCCTTTATTTTAGCGGACTTCCGAAGTTCACTCCAAAGGCTTCGAGTCCCTGATCGTCCACCAGAGCAAAAAAGCACACCTTGTGGTGTGTTTTTTGTTTTTGATATCAGGGACGAGAACCCTGCAAGGGGTCGGAAAACCACGGGTTTTCTTTAAGCGTAGCGAAAGCCCCCTGATCGTCCACCAGAACAAAAAGCACACCTTGTGGTGTGTTTTTTGTTTTTGATATCAGGGACGAGAACCCTGCAAGGGGTCGGAAAACCACGGGTTTTATGCCGCCAAATACTTCTTTATCGACAATATCGAATAATCCATACATACAAAAGCGGAGCCGTTTTCACGCGCTCCGCCTTTTGTCATTTAATAAAAAAATTCTCGTTGGTAATCCCCCCTGCTTTTCTCATTTCCAACTAAGCTTTTCCGTCGCTTGCTTGACGGCAGGCCATACTAAATCTTCACACCAGTAATGTCCTTTGGGCGTTTCTACAATCTGACAATTATCCGCCACGCCTACTTCCGCATAAATTCTTTTTACCGTTTCAAAGCTTTCCCGTACGCCGTCAATAGGAAATATCGGGTCTTCTTTTCCTGTAACGACAATCAAATTACGCGGCGCGATTAAACAAGCCAAATCCTGCATTTCAAACCACTTCGCAACGCCGGGAATATAGTTACACGCACAATGTTCTATATCAAAAATAGACGTCCGATAGGCGCAAAACGAACAGCTGGGCGCGCTTATTTTTATACGCTTATCATAGCAAGCCGCATAAAAGCTTGCCGTGCCGCCGCCCGAATTGCCCGTAATTAAAATTTTATCCGTATCGCATTTAGCAAAGTATTCCAAAGCGTCTATCGCCTTATGCACGTCCCAAATGCGTTCTCCTAAAACCGTTCTCCCCAAAGCGATTGCCGTCAATGACGCGTGTGCGCACATGTGCGGACGGGGATAGGGAATATTCTCTTTTCCGTAGGATCGCGGCGAACGTCGTTCCCCCATGGCTCGCTGTTCGATCGCCAAAGCGGCAAAGCCGTTTTGAACGGCTTGCAAAGCAAGAGAGGCGCGCGGTAACATTCTCTCGTCGCCTTCATATTTTTGTTCGCCGATAGAAAGGTGAAATCCCGTAGAATGACCCTGTAATACGATAGCCACGGGGTATTTTTCCTTACCCGTATCGGGAATCAATAAGTAGCAGGGCACATTTGCTCCCACTTCGCTATCGAACGTAAAACGGATTTGCGTATATCCGTTTTTTTGTTCTTCGCTTTCTATTTGCACGTTTAACGGACAGGCGTTTTTGGATATTTCTTCTATACCGAGCAGTTGAATAAACTTTTCGTTAATTTGCTTTTTCCATTCGTCATATGTCTGACCGTCTTTACGCTTGCTTAATTGCGGTTGAACCTTTTCAAATAAGATATCATGACATAAATCGGCGTTATACATTTCAAAGCTCCCTTATCTTGTTTTTCCAAGTTTTTTCACCTTACCGTTTTTCTCACAGTACACCGCTGTTTGGTACAAGCGCAATTTTTCCCGTACTTTCTTCCCGTTGATTACAAGCGTTTGCGTCGTATCAGGCGCAAGATTTGCGCATAAATAGTAGCGTTCCCCTTCCAACGTTTCCTTTACCGCCGACAGCATAGCCCCTTCAACGTCTACGCGGGGCAAGGACGGGCACAACTGCGCAAACACGTCTTTGAAGAACCTTGCGCGGTGGTGATTGAAAAATCCGTCGCCCCAGTTTTCATAGGCAGGATATATCGCTACTTTACCGCCCAAAGCGTTTGTAAACGTCGTCATGGCAGGGAACACTCTACCGTCGGGCGTTAAAAATTCCGAACAAACGGTAACGTTTTTATCGTACTCAAAAGCATACCAACCGTGAATGGGAATACGCGACGGAATACGAATATACGTGCCGTCTTTTCTGGTAAACGTTTTTATTACTTCCGCATTGACTATGCAGGGCTGTTTCTCCCCTTGCTTAACGCCGATATATTCGCCAAATCCACGTTCTATCAACACTTCCGCTGCGCCTGCGTCTAAAAACAGTGCGCCTTGGAATAACGTTTTCAACTGCTCGTCGCTTACATAATTTGCCGTAAACGAATCCAACGCCGTAACGCCGTCGGCGTTTACTTTTTCATCCGTCGTATACGCACAAGGAATACCTATCGTAAGCAAATATTTTTCAATATAGCGTTTAGAGCCGCTAAGCGGCTCGTAGCCTTCTCCTGCCTTTAAGGCGTACCGTCTTCCGCTGTCGGGCGACGTGAGGATTTTTACCCCTATCGTTTTTGCCGTTTTTAAGTTTAACCCGACCACTTTATCCAAAAACTGCTTTTGTTGTATGAGCATTTCGCGGTATTTGGGTTCGTCAAAAAACGCGCCGCCGTCCAAATCGTATAAAGAAAGCGTGATAGACGAGCAGCCCATAAACGCCGACAACGCGAGCTGATAACTTGTCGCCGCCGCCGATTTTGCCCATACCGTAAAGCGCGTATTTTCCACTTCGGGCGCATATTCGACGTCCTTTTTATAATACGCGCCGATTTGTTCTATCGTTTGGTTCAATTTACAGTAACAATCGACGAATTCGCGCGGATTACTTTCCATATACGGCCCAAAATGCGCGCGTACGACAGGGGTATATTCCCCGCAAAGCGCAGGTAAAAATTCTTCCCATTTTCTTCCTTCCGCCGCATGCACGTCAGGATAGCTTGTCATTTGCGCAAGGCGAACGCGCGGATTGACCTTATGTACCGTTTTTTCTATCCACGCCGCCGTATCCACGATCGTGTCGTTGAGAAAATCTAAATAATGTTCTCTCGCCCACGAAGGCTTACCCGTTTGCAGGATTTCGCCCACCAACTTTTCCCTATCGTAATGCGTTTGATAGCGCTCATTAAACAAGCGGATATGTTCGTCGCAAAAGCAGTAATAATCCATATACGGAGCAGCGCCGTCGTCGCGCATGGCAAGCTGCGGCGTTCCGTGATTATGTAGCCGCAAATCGTCGTCAATCCATATAATATCGGGGTCGGTTTCCGCCCAAATTTGCAAGCGTTTTGCGCTGTGTTCGCGGAATTTTTTGCCAAGCGGACAACCGCAACCGCACGACGTACGACCTTTATAATCAACAAGAAATTCCCAGTCGTATTGCGAAGAAAAATCCACTCCCCCAAGCGTAGAGCCGACAAGGTTTTGAAAGTTTAATTGATAGCTTATCCCCGCGGCTTTGATACGCTGAATATACGGCAGCATTTGCGTACGCGCCTGCTTTGCGTACTCCACCGAGTCGGGCATATAATAAAAATCGGGAGAAAGCGCCACGTAAAACATGACCGCTTTCGTGTCCGTGGCTTTACAAAAAGCAAGCAATTCCTGAAAACGTTTTTCCGTATATTCTTCGTCAAAATACGGCTTTATGGGTAAATAGTAGCGCAGGATATATTCTTGTTTCTTCATAGTCATCTCTCCCAAAGCTTTATCAATTTTATTATATCACGGTTCAATGAAAATGTCTATGCATTTATTTGACCTATTTTTGAGTTTTTTTGAACACGTATTTCATACTATACGAATATTATAGCACGCCTTTTTTTGACGCGCAAGTCAAAAAAACAAACAATGCGTACAAAAAACGAAACGGTTTTTTAAATATACTTGACAAGCGAAAACGGATACAGTACAATAAAGAAAAAATACGGGAATTCTATATGGAAAAGAACATCAATAATAAATACAGCCGTTTTGCATTTAATATGCGACGCAGTTTTATCGGAACGAATCTAATCATTGTATATCATTCGGTTATGCAGCCGCCCTATTGCAATTCTCGTCAACCAGACCCGCGCTGGAATGAGCTTTCATTTGCCTACTTCGTCGTGAACGGGTCGTTAAAATTCCGCATAGGCAAAAAGGAAATCGTTGCAAAGGCAAACGAAGTTATTTTCGGCACGACTACTCCTGACTGCATTTTATTAGATAACGGTGAAGAAACGGAATTTTATAGCTTTTTCTTTCAAATTTTTAACTATTCTTTGCCTTTATATAAGCCCTTCCCCGTCCCCAAAGACAACACGGAAAAACGTTCCGTTGCGTGTATATTCGAGCTTTTTAATACGCAAACAGACCTTAGTATAGGGTCGGCAAACGCCGTTTTCAGCAATATGCTTTTTTCTTGGCTGCGTCACGCAGACGTACACGAAAACAGTCGGCTGCCGCACGGCAATCTTATGCGAGAAGCCCAGCTATATATAAACGATCATATTGAAGAAAAGTTATCCATAGCCGCCCTTGCCGCACGGTTTAACTTTTCCGAACAGTATTTTAGAAAACTCTTTACGGCAACAATCGGTTGTTCTCCTAAAAAATATATCGAAACAATAAAAATCGAAAGAGCGTTTACTCTTTTAACCGAAACCGATTTATCCGTATCGGAAATTGCAGACAGACTACATTTTTCTAACTGTCACCACTTCGCTAGCCGTTTTAAGAAAATGTACAATATTTCCCCTTCTCAATGCAGGAAAACAACTCCATAAAATAGCCAAACGGACGCAAAAGCGTCCGTTTCTTGTTTAGTAAATGTGTTAAACCATTCTATAATACATATATACAAAAAGGCGGAGCATTTCTACGTTGCTCCGCCTTTTTGTTGTCGATATCACTATTTTACCTTTTTACTTTAAGATTCGTTTACAAGCCATATTCCCGCGACGTAAAATTCGCCCGTGCGCTCGGGTGCGGTCGTTTCAAAATCATCATAAGTCAACGCGCCTGCGTCGCCGCAAATTTTGATTTGTCCAACGTTAGAAGAATCGTCTTGAAGTTGCGCAAGCGTAAATTTATAATCCACCCAAGCGTTGGATTGATACGAAGTAGACGACTTGTTTGCCGCTTTTTGTATGGACACGCCATTCCAAAGGTTTTGCACCGTCGCCGATTGCACAACGTACATTCTCACAACGACGTGCGTATACTTTTCAATCGCGTGGATATTTTGCAACGGCGTACCGACCACAAATGCAGGCGTCCATTGTGTACCCGACGTATACGTGACTTTCATAACGCTCTTTTCGCCCTGATACTCGCCAAGCCATTCTCGCGTATATTTATTATCCTTTTTTACGTAATTCGTAATATCTCTTTCGTTATCGAAAGACAAAATTTCGTTAGGCGTTCCCGTCGTGCGACCCCAGTATCCGTCGCCGTCCACATAAACCATATAACGTCCCTGCATAGTGGGTGTAAAACGCGCGTTTTTCACCGTCTTTACAACTCCGTCGGGCGACACAACGCGAACGTTCGATTGCGTTAAATCGATTGCTTTGCCTGCATTATCCTTCGCCGTAATTTGCACTTCGGACGAATTTTCTACGCTTTTCACGGACACGGTGACTTCGTTTACGGCATAAAGCCCTGCGATATAAAACATACCTTTACGCCAAGTTTTTTCTTCCGTCACAGGGTCTTTCAAATTCAACGAATTACTCTCGAAAAATTTCATACTGCCGTCCGCAGCGCAACCGTCCGCAAACGCTGAAAGAGAGAATTTATAGTCTATCCATTGATTAAATTCTATCGTTGCCGTGCTTGCGTCACTATTTAATTTTATACCGTCCCAAGCGTTTGCATATTCGTCCGTTTTGACGATATACATACGCAAAATCGCATAATCGTAGTTATCCAAAAGCGTGCAGGAAGCACTTCGCAAATCTTGCATAGGATAGAAATAGAATTGCGGAGCCCAAGCATCCCCTTCAAAGCATACCTGTACAACGTTTTTCTCACCCGCAAAATCAGGCAACCAGTCCTTTGAGATAAGCGCACGGGTATTGTTTTTTCTATAATCGACTTTATCGACGTCCACCTGTGATTCAAACGACAAAATCGTCGTTTTGGCTGTTTGCGGACGAATACGCAACACCTCCGTTTCCGTCGCGCTGTTTCCGCTGCTGTCTTTCGCTGTCGCTTCTACCAAATAATACCCCGCTACGTTTGGCGTAAACGACACGCCGTCGCAAGAAATTTCTTTGTCTTTGGTATCCCCGTGCAATAAATACACCTTTATCGTCGGCGTAATTTTTTCCTTAGACGAGTCGTTTACCCGAATGTCGGGAAGAAGATAATTTTCTCCTTCAAAGCCGTCGTAGAAGGTATCAAACGCAAGCGTCGGCGCGCCTTCGTCTTTTACGGTAAGCGTCAAAACGCGCGTTTTGATTTCGCCCTGCACCGTTGTTTGACAGCTGATATAATGCGTTTCAAATTCGTTAATCCATATCGCGCCGTCTGCCACCGCAATCGGTTTCCCCGATTTGGTTACCGCCGTATATTCTACGGCGTATTCGTTACCGTTTGTATCTTTGACCGTCGCGGCAGGCAATTCAAACGGACTATCCAGCAAAACCTGTTTTTCTTCATTTTCAAAATTTTCAAGCTCTACGGCGCTTACCGTAGATTCGACAAAGGACGACGAGCAATCGTCCGAAGACGGCGACGAATCAGAAGACGTTTCACCGCAAGCGGCGGCAAGCATTCCAAAAGCCGTAACCAACGTTGCCGTCGCTAAAAGTTTTTTACATAAGCCTTTCATCATTCTTACCCCCTACTTAATATTCTTCGCGTTTTTTAGGATTTGCCACGTCACACGGTAACGTACCAGTTGCTCCGTTGTCGTTTTCCAGCTCTGCACTTTTAGCCGTGGCGTTTGGCGGCGTATATCCCCAAAGCGCCTTACCCGTCCAGTTATATACGTTTTCACCGTCGTTCGTGCTTTCGTAGATAACGTGCAGCTTATCGATTTTCGTTTCGACGTACGGTCTACCGTAGATAATAACGCTACCGTCCGTTAAACCGTGATCAGCATACGTTTGCGATATACTTCTTTCGCCTTTATATACGATTTTATACGAATTTTGCGCCGTATCCCACGACATCAGCACAACCGAGCAAGCTAGTTTCGTGCCTTTATCAAATCTTACGAGCAAGCGGTATTTCGTCGTTGTAGCTGCTTGCATCTCCGCATAATCCATAAATACGCTCTTTTGTACGCCTTCGTAAGAAGTATCTCCGTAAGGCATAAACAGCGCATTGTAAATATCTTCTTTACTGCTTGTATCGCTGTATTTGGTAAAGAAATTCGACCCGTAAATATTCAAACGGTTAGCATAAGTGTTATTAAACACCGTTCCATCTTTCGCCAACACCGATTGCGAGAACATCAACCCCTTCGCTCCAACGAAATTCTTCGTATTTTCGCTAGGTTGGTCTGCGAAAAACGCAATATTGGGTAAATTGCCGCCCGTAAAATCGACCACCACGGTCTTACCCAAAGAATGGTTTCCATTAAAGGCAATATACGGAACGTTCGCCGTGCCCAACGCGCGTGGACTTGTACCGCTATATTCGCCAGCCGCCAAAGTAACCGCGCCGTCTTTCGTTATTGCCGAACTGCCGTAGGTCGTTAAATTATATCCGTTCCAAGCGACGTTTCTTATCGGCGTATTCAGCGCCGCAAACGCGCCCGAAAATTCCGTTTTACCATAGCAACCTTCACCGTGAACGTATACCGTATGCACGCCCGTTTCGGCTATCGTGTACGTGCCGTCCGTTAAGGTCGTCAGTATACCGCTTGGTGATTTTACCGTCGTTACCGTTTCTTTTTCAGTTTCTTGCGGGGAAATTTCTACCGTTGCGCCGACCAAGGCGTCCCCTGCAACGTCTATCGTAATATCTTTGGAAAGATAGATATCCGAAAGGTAAAATTCACCTTTGGCAACGTCTTCGTTTCCCTTTAATTCTTCGTTGCCGTAGCCGAATATTTTCGTACCGAGCGTTACGTCTAACGCATCAGCTTGAAAAAGTTTCAAATACGCTACGGGAAATTGATAATCTACCCACTCGTTATACACCACTTCCGTCGGCGAATAATAATTCTCGTTCGTCTTATAATCTTTTATAGCAATATTCGTGAAATAGTTTTGTACGTCGTTTGTTTTTACAATATACATTCTCAAAATAAACGAATCGTATTTTTCATAAATACCCGTATCGTCGGATAAATCGCAAAGGGGTAAAAAGGTAAATCTATTCGCCCAGTAGCCGCCCGTATACGAAAATTTCACCACGCCTTCGTCGCCTTCGTATTCGTCTAAATAGCAAACGTCCGCCCCTAATAACCCCACTTTTTCTATATCCGTTTCATGATTAAAGGGCAATACTTCGTATTCTTTGACCTTTTCACGAATATAAATTCTCGCCGTTTCTGTTACGGTGTTTTCGCTGCTATCCTTTGCGGTAACTTCAAAAAGATACTCGCCTGCTTTGCTTGGGATAAAGACGCCGCCGCTAAACTGAACTTCGTCGCCTTTCGTATCGCCGCTACATTCATAAAGCTTTGCCGTCGGCTTGATATTTTCACCCGAATCGTCTATCACGCTTATCTTCGGCAATACGTGGCGTTTACCTACCATACCCGTTTTTACGTCCGTAAACGTGATTTCAGGGGCAAGCTCGTCTTTTACCTTAACGGTTATCGTGCGTGTACGTACGTCGCCTATCCCCACGTTTGCGTAACAAGTAATGATATATTCCCCTAAATGATACGCATAAAAAGCGTTTTCAACGAGCGCGATTTTTTCACCCGTCGACGTTTGCACCTGATAGGTTACTGCGTATTCCTTACCGCTGGTATCCTTCGCGTTTTCGGTGGGAAGTGTGTATTTTTGCCCGAGCAATACGCTATCTTCCGTATTTTCAAAACCGTCAAGCGTAATCTCTACCGTTTCGCTTGAACTTGAAATAGAGTCGGAAGAAAAACCCGTACTTGAATCCGTATTCGTCGTATTGCAAGCAGCAAGACCACCTGTTACAACCAACGCGGCGACGCTGATAAGCCATAATTGAATCGTATGCTTTTTCATAAGTCCCCCTTATTAACCCCAAATTTCAGGATGAACGCCTTCGTTATCCACGTCAAAACCGTTGTCGGGAAACTCAGGTTCAGCCCTTTCTTCCGAAGAAGTGGACGAAGTAGAAGAATCCGAAGAAACGAAAGAAATCGAGCTTTCACTATTCGTTTCGCTAGACGATTGCGCGCCTTGCCCGCAAGCGCACAGCAAAGTTGCCGCAAGTATTGCTATAAGCAACATTATCGTTAATTTTTTCATTTTTCTTTTCCCCTTTTCCTTAATGGTAGCTTACGGGAATATCAAACACGCCGTTCGATATCCAAGGCGATTTATTTTTAGCCGGCAATACGCCGCCATACCATCCAGTTTGCATGCCTTCAATCACAATTCTGCCCGAATCGGAAATAGTAACGATAGCGCTAAGCGGATCGGCATAGAAATTCGTTTGATCTGCGCCGTTCAAGGAATCAACTTTTACGTTCTCTTTTTTAATTAAATTACCGTTGTCGTCGTAAAATTCCCTTTCAAACGTGACGTCTCCGTAGGTCACGTTCTTTTCGTCTATATACGTACCATTGCGAACGGTGTTTACGTCAAAATACAAAATGTTATCTTGGTATACGAAATGATCGGAGTGCAAATGTCCGTTCAATACGGCAAGCACCGTTCCTGCGCGTTTTGCATTTGCGTCGTTTAAGATTTGACGAACTTCCACCGCGTCGGCGGGCGGTTGGGATAACGCGCCCGATAATGCGTGGTGAGAGAAAAGGACGCAAGACATTTCTCTATCCACCGCGTCGTCGATTACGTTTTTCAGCCAAGAACGCTGCTTTGCGCCCAACGCATTTTCTTGCGTGACAGCACCGCTACCGTACGTTTGATTAAACGTAAGCGATTCTCTATGTACCCACGTTTGTCTTTCCGTATGCCAACCGTAGTTGGTGTCCAAGAAAATCATACGAATACCGTTTATATCAAAATAATAATAGGCAATACTCCCGTCGCCGATTTTACCGTCCGAAGTACCCCAAACGACCTTATCTGCACGGTTGGTCATAGCGGGCGTTACGTAGGACATGGTAGCCCCTACGCCTTGCAATTCATGATTGCCGTAAACGCCGAACACGGATAAGTCGTATTTATTTTCTTTATACGCTTTGGTGATTTCGGGCGAGCCTACGTAATCGTCGCAAAAATCGCCAAGCTGAACGACAAAATCTACGTCGTTTTTATGCGCTTTTTCCATAATGTTTTCCATATCCTTTACGGAAGACATATAGAAACCGTTTCTATAATGGAAGTCGGCAAACAAGGAAAACGTGACCGTGTTTGCATTTTTTCCGTAATACCCTTGCGTATTCTCAAATTCTTTATCCAAACGCGCTCGCACCGCATCATCCGCGTCGTTATAATACGTACTGCCTACGCGCACCATGCTACGGGAGAAAATATCGCTTGCATACGTATATTCCCAAGCGTCGCCGTTACGAACCTTCATATACACGCGCACGGAATATTCTCTATGGTAATCTTTTTTGGGAATATTCAAAAGGGAAACGTAAAAACGCAGTTCGTTTTGCGTTTGCGTCGCTATTTTATCCATCGGTACGTCCAGCGCTTTCGGCGTTTCCTTGGTTAAAATGCCGTTTTCGGGAATTAAATCGGTCGGCAATAAAATCGCTCCGAATTGAACGTTCGGTGAAGACGTATCGTACGTACCGCTTGGCACAGCCGATTTATAAACGTTTGACTGTTTATCGATAAAGGCGTTAAATCTTAACCCGAACGATTTTGCGCCCGTCGTATAGCCGTCCGCGTCCGCATACCGTACCGTTGCGCCGTCTATTCCAAACGCATTCGTCACTCCTTTTAACTCTTTTACGCTTACACTTGAAATCAAAACGTTAGAAGCGCAAGCATAAACGCCTACGACGTCATAGCCTTCCGCACCAAAATAATGCGCATTACAAGATAATACGTTTACACCGTCAACGTAAAAATACGACGTACCTGCAAGAGTGTATACGCTAAGCGTATACGTATTCCCCGTGGAAACGCTATACCCAAGTTCGCGGACGGGGTTTGCATATTGTTGGTTTTCGTAATTCTCCCCTAGACGATTATATTGAAATACGCCGTAATCGCTCCCTTCGTTTACGTACACGCCGTAATGCGTCGCGCCAAGCGCTTCCGCCGCGGGGTTTTTTATGTCCGTCAAAAGCCCAAACGAACCGCTTTCGCTAAGCACCTTTACTTCTGCCGTAAATACGTAATCCGTCAAGCCAACCGCAGGCAACGCAACCGCTTTCATACCGCTATACGCTTGTATTTGTAACGCGTCTTGCTCGGTAAGCCATTCCGCCGTACCGACGTCGGCGTTCCAGCTAAATCCCGCGCATACCCCTTTCGTCGTCAAACCTGTAAGCGAAGAAGTAAAATCATTCTCATACACGGTTTTGCCAACCGTCGCCCCCTGCGGCGCGATAACGCTACTTTCGGCAAGCGCATTTTTATGCGCAAGCGTAGGCAACGTGCTAAAAAGCATTATCCCTGCCAACAACCGAGCAAAAAGCTTTTTACTTGCAAGTTTTTTCATTTTCTATCTCCTATTATGACGTATGGCTTTATCATATATTTTTTCTCTATTTTAATACACCCAACCCGTATTGTCAATAACACTTTCGGCAATAAACATATTATTTTATGCTCAAATTATCCCAAAGCTTATCCTATTGCGTAAATGCCTATCCGAAAAAACATGGTGAAGATTGCCGTTTGCTCCCCTGCTTTTATCTTTTCCAAATACGTTTTTTGATAAGATAAAAAATTATCGATTTAGCGAATGGAAAATGTTTTTAAGGCGCGTCATTTATTTGTCCTTAGCATAATTTTGTGATATAATAAATACGTATGTCTCATACGATAATTTTACTATAAGGAGATTGCTATGTCCCATTTGCAGGCCGCGGCTGTAAAAAAGATTCACGAAATTTGCGACAGATACGTGAACGATAAAACGCCGCTTATGATGATTTTAAGCGATATCCAAAAGGAATACGGTTATATTCCTTTGGAAGTACAGGAGCTTGTTTCCGAGCGCACGGGGATTTCCGTTGCTGAAATTTACGGCGTGGTTACTTTTTATTCCTTTTTCTCCCTTACTCCCAAGGGAAAGTACGTTATCGGCGTATGTTTGGGTACGGCGTGCTACGTAAAAGGTGCGCAGCAAATTTTGGATAAATTTTCGGATATTATAGGTATTAAGCCGGGCGAAACGTCCAAAGACGGTTTATTTACCTTAGACGCACTCCGTTGTATCGGCGCGTGCGGTATTGCTCCTGCCGTTACCATTAACGGTAAGGTTTATCCCAAGCTCACCGTGGACGCCGTTCCGAAAATCGTCGAAGAATACAAAACAATGGAGGCAAACGCGTAATGATTAAAAATTTTCATGAGCTCAATCAAATGAGCGAAAAATGCGCTGCTTGTCTTAGCGCAAAATTCACGGGCAACGACAACAAACGCCATATCGTCCTTTGCGGCGGTACGGGCTGCATTTCTTCAAGGTCGGACGAGATTACTGCGGAATTCAAACGTTTGGTAGAAGAACGCGGCGTTGCCGATAAGGTTACCGTCAACCAAGTTGGTTGCTTTGGGTTCTGTTCGCAAGGTCCGTTCGTAAAAATCTATCCCGAAGATACCTTGTATCGTTTGGTTACCATGGAAGACGTTGCGGAAATTTTTGAAAAGGATATCTTGGGCGGCGAAGTTATCGACAGACTTTTATACGTCGACCCCAACACCGAAGAAAAGGTTACCAAGCAAGACGATATCAATTTCTATAAAAAACAGGTGCGTATCGCCCTGCACGGCTGTGGCAGTATCGACCCTGAAAATATCAACGAAAGCTTGGGCGCAGGCGCGTTCCAAGGGCTTGCCAAAGCGCTGCAAATGCCCCGTGAAGACGTCATTAAAGAAGTTTTAGAATCGGGACTTCGCGGTCGCGGCGGCGGCGGTTTCCCGTCGGGTAGAAAATGGCAGTTTGCCTACGCGCAGCCCGAAGGCGAAAAGTACGTCGTATGTAACGGCGACGAAGGCGACCCCGGCGCGTTTATGGACCGTTCGATTTTGGAAGGCAATCCCCTTGCCGTTATCGAAGGTATGATGATCGCAGGCTATGCAATCGGCGCGCAAAACGGTTATTTCTACGTGCGCGCGGAGTATCCTATCGCCGTCAATAGATTAAAGCTTGCCATTCAACAAGCGGAAGAACTGGGACTGCTTGGCGACAACATTTTAGGCACGGACTTTTCCTTCCGCGTACATATCCGTTTGGGCGCAGGCGCATTCGTTTGCGGCGAAGAAACGGCGCTCCTTAATTCCATTGAAGGACAGCGCGGTATGCCCCGTCCCCGTCCCCCGTTCCCTGCGGTAAAGGGGCTTTGGAATAAGCCTACCATTATCAACAACGTAGAAACGTTGGCTTGCGTGCCGTATATTCTCCGCGAAGGCAAGGAAAAATTCTCTTGCCACGGCACGGAACGCTCAAAAGGCACGAAAGTATTTGCGCTTGGCGGTAAAATCAACAACGTCGGGCTTGTAGAAATTCCCATGGGTACGACCTTGCGCGAGCTCATCTATGATATCGGCGGCGGTATTCCCAACGATAAAAAGTTCAAAGCCATTCAAACGGGCGGGCCTTCGGGCGGCTGTTTGACGGCGGAAGATTTGGATACGCCTATCGACTTTGACAATCTCGTAGCAAAGGGCTCTATGATGGGTTCAGGCGGCGCAATCGTCATGGACGAAGACAACTGTATGGTTGACGTTGCGAAGTTCTATATGGAATTTATTTGCGACGAGTCGTGCGGAAAGTGTACGCCCTGCCGTATCGGTACGAAGAGAATGTTGGAAATTTTGACGAGAATTACGGACGGCAAAGCGACCATGGACGACCTTGCCGAACTTGAAGACTTGGCGGAAAATATCCGTAGCAACTCTCTTTGCGGCCTGGGTCAAACCGCACCCAACCCCGTACTTTCCACGTTAAAGCATTTCCGCGACGAATACGTGGCGCATATCGTGGACAAGAAGTGCCCCGCGCATATTTGTAAGAATTTGATGCAATATACCATTGAAAAGGATAAGTGTTTCGGTTGCGGCGTTTGCGCAAGAGCTTGCCCTGTCAATGCGTTTGTCAAGACCGATTACGTTGCGCCCGGTAAGAAACTGCCTGCATACACCATTGACCAAGACAAGTGTATTAAGTGTGGTATGTGTATCGCTACGTGTAAGTTTAAGGCAATTATCAAAAAGTAAAAGGAGACGGGAACTATGGCTAAAATCAATATTAAAATAGAAGGTATCCCCTTTGAAGTAGAAGCAGGTCAAACGATTTTGCAAGCAGCGAAAGCTTGCGGGTTTGAAATCCCTTCTCTTTGCGCTTATAACCACGGCGAATGTTCGCAAGGCTCGTGCCGTGTATGTTTAGTAGAAGCTACGGGCGCAAGGGGCTTGGTAGCGTCCTGCGTATATCCCGTTGCGGAAGGCATGGAAATCACCATTTCTTCCCCCAAAGCAACGGCGGCAAGAAGAACGTCGGTAGAGCTGCTCCTTTCCAACCATAACAAAAACTGTCAACAATGCGATAAAAACGGCAAATGCGAATTGTTACACGTAGCCAAAATCACAGGCGCAAGGGACGATATGTATCAAGGCGAACAAACTCCCGTTACGGTGGATAAGCTTACTCCGTCTATCATGCGTGATACGTCTAAATGTATTCTTTGCGGGCGTTGCGTGGCTAGATGTAAAAATGCGCACGGGTTGGGTATTCTCGGCTTTGAAAAGCGCGGCTTTAATACCATTGTTGCGCCTGCGGAAAATAGAAGTTTTGAAAAATCCCCTTGTATCCTTTGCGGACAATGCGTCAGCGTTTGCCCTACGGGCGCTTTAATGGAAGTTTCTGAAATCGACAAGGTTGACGCAGCTATGAAGGCAGGAAAGTACGTAGTCGTGCAAACCGCTCCTGCCGTACGCGCCGCGCTTGGCGAAGAATTTGATATGCCTATCGGCACTTTGGTTACGGGCAAAATGGTCGCCGCGCTCAAACGCCTTGGGTTTAAAAAGGTATTTGACACGAACTTTGGCGCTGACCTTACCATTATGGAAGAAGCGACCGAGCTTTTAAGCCGTATTCAAAACGGCGGCGTTTTGCCTATGATTACGTCTTGTTCCCCCGGTTGGGTAAACTATGCCGAATACAACTACGGTGACCTTCTCCCCCACCTTTCGTCCTGTAAATCTCCCCACGAAATGTTCGGCGCGATTTTGAAGAGCTACTATGCAGAGAAAAACGGCATTGACCCGAAGGATATGTTTGTCGTATCTATCATGCCTTGTACGGCGAAAAAGTACGAAAAAGACAGACCCGAACTCTCGGTAAACGGCTTGAAAGACGTAGACGCCGTACTCACGACGAGAGAGCTTGGTAAGCTCATCAAACGTTCGGGGATTAACTTTGTTAAACTGCCCGACGAAGAATTTGACAACGATATCGTTGGAGAATACACGGGCGCAGGCGTCATCTTCGGCGCAACGGGCGGCGTTATGGAAGCGGCGCTCCGTACGGCGGCATACAAGCTTACGGGTGAAGAGCTTGCACACGTGGAATTGCAAGAAGTACGCGGCTTTGACGGCATCAAGGAAGCCAGCTATACCTTTGCAGGTACGACGGTGAAAGTTGCCGTTGCGCACGGCATGAAACACGCCAAGGTGCTTTTAGACCAAATTCGCGACGGCAAGAGCGAATATCACTTTATCGAAATCATGGGTTGTCCCGGCGGTTGTATCGCAGGCGGCGGTCAGCCGTACGTAAAACCTTGTTTCTTGCCCAACGAAGACAACGATATTTTGGATACGTTCAAACAAAAACGTGCAGCAGCGTTGTATCGCGCAGATGCGTCCAAAGCTCTTCGCGCTTCGCATAAAAATCCGCAAATCGTAGAGCTTTACGAAACGTATTTAGGCGAACCGAATTCGCACAAGGCGCACGAATTACTGCATACCACGTATGCGGCGAAAGAAAAATTCGCCGATTGAGCGGATAAATAAAACAACAAATCATCTACCTAAATTTGGGGTAGATGATTTCTTTATATCAACAAAAAAAGCGACGTTTCCGTCGCTTTTTTATTTCATTTTCTCAGCCGAAATTACCGCCGAGCCACATCAAAAGAAGATATAAAAGGGTCAAAATCAACAGCGTAACGCCCATGGGAAGGAGCATCATTTTCATGGTAGTCCAGTACGTATGCCATTTTTCCCACCAAGGACTTTTAGGCTTGGGTTCGGGCTTAGGCGGTGGATTTTTTTGTCCGATCCGCGTTACGTTAGACATATCGGCTATCGTCGAATTATCGTCGTAATAGATTACCTTTTCTTTTTTCTTCTTCTTTTTTGACATTATTTCTCCTGATAACAATGGCAAGCCACGAAATGTCCGGGTTCTTGTTCGGTATAAGCGGGCTCGATATGCTTACAGATTTCCATTGCCTTAGGACAACGGGTATGGAATTTACAACCCATAGGCGGATTTGCAGGCGAAGGGATATCCCCTTTGAGCAAAATACGGTTGCCTTTTTCGTCAGGGTTGGGGTTAGGTACAGCCGAGAACAATGCGTTGGTGTACGGGTGCAAAGGATTATTGAAAATTTCTTCCTTGTTACCAAATTCCACCATCGAGCCTAAGTACATAACGCCGATTTTATCCGAAATATATTTTACGACAGACAAATCGTGCGAGATGAACAAATACGTCAGCTGTCTTTCCTTTTGTAATTTTTTCAAAAGGTTGATAATTTGCGCTTGAATGGAAACGTCCAAAGCCGAAACGGGTTCGTCGCAAACGACAAGCTTGGGACTAACGGCAAGCGCACGCGCAATACAAATACGTTGACGTTGACCGCCCGAGAATTCATGCGGGTATCTTTCGTAATAGTAATCACGCAAGCCGCATTGTTCCATAATTTTCAGCACGTATTCCTTTACCTGTTCAGGCGGAACGATTTTATGCACCTTTACGGGCTCTGCCAAAATATCGCCTACCGTACTTCTAGGCGGTAAGGACGAATACGGGTCTTGGAAAACAATCTGCATTTTCGTGCGGAGCTCGCGCATTTGTTTAGGGGTATATTTTGCAATATCCACTCCTTCAAAGAAGACTTGCCCCTCGGTGGGTTGATGCAATTTCAACACCGTTCTACCCATCGTCGTCTTACCGCAGCCCGATTCCCCTACGATACCAAGCGTTTCGCCCGGTTTAATCTTGAAGGAAACGTCGTCGACAGCCTTTAAGCTGGCAAGCGTTTTACCCATCAGCGTCTTTTTCAGCGTGAAATATTTTTTCAAATGCCGAACTTCCAACAACGCTTCGGGATCGGGCGGGAGTAATTTATCCTGCTCGATTTTTTCCGCTTTGGCGGCAAGCTCTTTTTCCTTTTCCGCAACGTCGTCGAAATTAACGAAATCTTCTGTATTCAAATTCATTTCTTCCGTCATATCAATTCTCCTTTGCGTCGTACAAATGGCAAGCTACGAAATGCGTAGGGCTTACCTGTACCATGCAGGGATATTCACCGGAGCATTTGCCGATACATTGTGAACATCTTTCCTTAAAGTAACAATAGTTGGGCATATCCACAGGGTTGGGAACGTTACCGGGAATATTGAAAAGCTGCTCTTCGTTGGACTTCATGGTCGGTTTAGACTTCTGCAAGCCTTGCGTGTACGGATGGCAGGGATTATGGAAAATCTCCGACGCCGTACCTTGTTCGATAATTCTACCTGCATACATGACTACAACGTAATCCGCCATTTCTGCAATAACGCCCAAATCGTGCGTAATGAGCAGGATAGAACCGTTGATTCTCGTCTTCAAATCATTAAACAAATCAAGAACCTGCGCTTGAATGGTTACGTCAAGCGCCGTAGTCGGTTCGTCCGCGATAATCAAACGGGGTTCGCCTGCAAGCGCCATAGCAATCATGATACGTTGACGCATACCGCCCGACAATTCGTGGGGGTAAGAAGCATAAACACGCTCGGGCATGGCAATCCCTACCAAATTGAGCATATCAATCGAGCGTTTTTTCGCAAGTTCTTTGGTTGCCCCGGGAACGTGGAGCAGGGTTACTTCGTCCAACTGATCGCCGATAGTGAAAACGGGGTTGAGCGACGTCATGGGTTCTTGGAAAACCATGGACATTTGTCTACCGCGCAAACGGTACATTTCGTTAATCGGCATTTTTGCGATATCGAAAACCTTTTCTTCTTTTTCGTAAATACCGATACCGTTTTCATCTTTTGCTTGTCTAGGTTTGAGAACGGGATTCCCTTCTTTATCCAGTTTAACATTCCCGTTTTTATCGAGAACTTGATCGAAAATTACGTTACCGTCTTCGTCTTTTTCGTACACGGGAATAAAATTCCCCTTTTCGTCGCGCTTAAAATCGTTTGCCTTGAAACGGATAGAGCCGTCTACAATTTGTCCCGAAGGCCCTTGTAAAAGACGCATGACGGACATAGACGTTACCGACTTACCGCAACCGGATTCGCCAACAACACCAACCGTCGAATTGAGCGGAATAGAAAACGTAACGCCGTTTACCGCTTTTACAACCCCTTGGTCGGTATAGAAATACGAATGTAAGTTTTCGATTTCAAGAATGTTATTGTCATCTTTCATAGTAGAAAGATATTCCGATTCGGGCTTTTTGCGCATCTTTTCTTTTTCCAAAGCGCGCATGATTTTATTATTTTCTTTGGCAATCGCACGGATTTCTTTACCCGTCATGTAATGATTGCCGCTGGAAGCGGTTTTGCCCGCTTCCGCGTTATTTTTCTTAAAAAAGTTCTTCAATACGCCCATGCTTATCTCCTTTGTTTCGGGTCAAGCGCGTCGCGCAGACCGTCCCCTATAAAGTTGAAACCAAGTACGGCGATAACGATACAAATACCCGGAGGTCCCCAAACGTTGAAGTTATTTTGGAAAATGCTGAGATCTTTCGATATAATTTCAATCATTGTACCCCATGAAGCATACGGAACTCTTACACCTAACCCTAAATAGGATAAGGTAGATTCGTACAAAATCATGCTACCAAGCGACATGGTCATGGAAACGATAATCTGCGGCAATACGTTGGGCAACAAGTGCTTGAAAATTCTTCTCGGCGTCGAATACCCCATGGCTTCTGCCGCAACCATATATTCTTGCTCACGAAGGAACAAAATTTGTCCACGTACCAAACGCGCCATACCCGTCCACGAGAACAGGGATAATAGCCCCATCAAAAGGTATATGTAGTACTCCTGCGGGACACCGTTTGCGTCCAAAACCGTACCGATAATCAACATCAACGGAAGGGTAGGCAAACACATCAGCATATCGCATATACGCATGATAATATTATCTACCACTCCCCCGTAATAGCCCGCAACACCACCGAGCACGATCCCCAGCAACGACGTTAAGAATACCGCGGAAAAACTAACCGTCAAGGACAGTTGTCCACCGTACATTAAACGGGTCAAGATATCTAAGCCCTTTTCGTCCGTACCAAGAAGGTGATCCCACGAAGGCGGAGCTAACTTATTGATATCATTTTCCGTTATAATAAGCTGAATATATTCTTCTCCGTTTTCCGTTATAATAATCTCTTCGTCGAAATCCGCCACCCCGACACGGTCAGTTTCCGTTTCGCCCCAACGGGTATATACGACTGGACCAAGCCAACAAAATACAACCAGCGCGGCAAGCATAATCAACCCTATAAGCGAAAGCTTAGAACGGAAGAAACGACGGAGCAACATGCGCGTAGGCGACATGAGCTTGACGTTTTTATCGAGCGGCGTTTCACTATCTTCCACAGGCGTATCCACGGAAAGGGCTGCTGTGGTTTCTTGAATTTCTTCGGATTGCATATCCAATTCTTTCTTTTCTTCCATTTCCCTTCTCCTTTATTCCAGCTTGACGCGTGGATCGACAATCCCATACATCAAGTCTGACATCAATACGCCCATAACCGACAAGAATGCCAAGAACATATTATACGTCATAATAACGGGAATATCCGCTTGCTGCATGGCTGTAAGCGCATATTTACCTATCCCTTCAATGTCAAAGACCGACTCGGTAATCATTGCACCCGAGAACAAGCCGGGAATCAAACCTGCCAAGCTTGTTACAAGGGGAATCATGGTATTACGGAAAGCGTGCTTATAAACAACTTTATTTTCCTTCAACCCCTTTGCTCTTGCCGTACGAATATAATCGGAGTTTAACACTTCGAGCATATTCGTTCTCGTCATTCTCATACGTCCGCCGATACTCAGCACGACAACGGTGAGAACGGGCAAGAACATATGACGCAAATAGTCTACGATTGCATCCCAGCCGGTATACGAATAGCTCGGGTCGAACATACCAGAAACGGGAAACCAACCGAGCTTGTTCGCGAACAGGTCTTTGAGCAACTGTCCAAAGAAGAAGGACGGCAAAGAAATACCGATCAGTACGAATACCGTAACCGCATAGTCACGAATAGAGTACTGATGACGAGCTGCCGTTACGCCGAGCGGAATGGCAAGCAAAAATTCAAACACGGTAGAGATCGCGGCGAAGAAGAAGGACGTGCCCAGTCTATTAGCGTTGAAAATTTCCGCCAACACCGGACGCTGGTTGACAAAGCTGTTGCCAAATTCCAAGCGGCAAACGTTTCCTAACCAACCAAAATATCCTTCTACAATCGTACCGTCAAGACCGTACGTTTTATATAATTGATCTTTGAACTCCTGCGTAACTGCTTCACCCATATTGCTCATAAACGCTTCGATTTTTAAATCAACGAAACTAGTAGGCAAGCAACGAAGAAGTGCATAGAGAATAAAGGATACACCGAGTAAAATCAGCAAGGATACCCCTATTCTTTTTAGTATATACTTAAACATTTCAACCTCAAATTACTTACAAGTGAACTTATTTTACTAATTCAAGTTCCCAAATCTTTTCAAGCGGCGAAGAGTAAGGGTTTACGTTATCGTTAAAGCCTTTA
Organism: Clostridia bacterium; assembly: GCA_017626305.1. GTDB lineage: Bacteria > Bacillota > Clostridia > Christensenellales > Borkfalkiaceae > Scatosoma. The sequence goes on along the minus strand of JAGAIW010000181.1, from coordinate 51,526 downwards.
ACCGTCTTGGGATTATACAGCCACAACGTCTGACGTTGATATACGGGCATTTCCACAGCCAAGTCAAGCACAATGCTCATTGCTTCCTTGTATTTAGCCGATCTCGACGCTTTTCCCGCATCCGTGCTACTGTCAATCGTACGAGCTTCGTCAATGATTGCACTAAGCGCCTTGATTTGGTTGTATTCGTAGCTATACAACGTTTGATTTTCCTTAATTTCGCGATAACCCCAAGCGTAAACGGACGTTGCCGTGGAGTTCATGTGGTAAACCTGATACATATCAGGGTCAATCGTCGATCCCCATGCCGCTGCCCATACTTCAAGCGCACCAGTCGAAAGCTTGGTGAGTGCTTGCGAGTCTGCTTTTACTTCTACTTCCCAACCCAAATCGTTGAGAATTTCCGCTGCCTGCTTGAATACTTCATAAGTAGGGTGTTCGGTAATAGACGCACCTGCAATCGTAAATCTAATTTTCTTCGACGCGCTAGGGTCTGCCTGTGCCATCAACTCTTTAATTTTAGCTTCCGCAGCAGCTCTTCCCGTCCATTGCGTATGCGTAGCAGAGTTGGTAGCGTACGAGCCGTCATCGTTCTTGGGATATGCCCAGCTTACTTTGGACATAGGCCAGTCGATATTTTGACACATACCTACTTCGTAATATTGCGTTGCAAGTTGCGGTTGCATTGCTGCCATAATGGCACGACGGATATACACGTCGGGAATTTTTCCTGCGTTGATGCCGATATAACCGTAACCAAGCTGATCGGTAAGCAATTTCTTAAAGCCTTTGGATACCAAATTGTTAATACGGGGCGCATTATTCTTACTGTATTGAGGCGAGATATAGTCAACTTCGCCCTTTTCCAGCTTATCCAAAGCGTTGGTGGAGCTTACAACCTGCATACGAATCTTATCCGCTTTTACAGGGAATTCAAATTTATCGTTTTTCTTAAAGAATACGACGTTGCTCGTCCAGAAGGTATCGCCCGAAGGATTATCCGAGTTGTTTGCGTCAGTTGCCTTGAAAGGACCTGCGCCAACGGGTACTTCTACGTGCTTTTGCGATTGAATAACCTTGCTTTGGAAATCGCTGCTTGCATATTCTACGCCAAACTTATGATTTTTAATGTCGATTTGTCTGCTTTCAGGGACAACGCCGTTATCGTCCGCAGAGTAATAGTGCGCAGGTGCAACCGTGAATCCGAAGTTATAAATCGCCTTAGGGTCAATACCGTCTACGGTGATTTGAAGTACGTCGTATTCGTCTGCATTCTTAGGCGTACCGTCTTCATTATGTTCGTGCGCTACGGTGTAAGGCGTACCGTTTACCGTAACCGTGCTAACGTCGGTCATATGGCCCAAAGAAACAACGCCTTCAATATAATCGCGCCACAGTCCGTCCACATTCGTGCCGTGCAAAATAACGGAAGTTGCGTCCGCCGTATATTTCGTGGTCAACGTACCTGCCGTACCCCATTGCGTCAAAATTTTATTAAATTCAGAAACAACGGTGTCGTTATATATCTTTTGAATGGCTTTTTCTTTCGTATTATACGTCGCTAATACGTCCGTACCTTCAAATTTTTCAATCTTTAATTTATTGTCAAGCCCCTGCTTGGGATGTCCTTCGGGATATTTTGCATATTTAGGCTTGATTACGTTTTCATACAACAAGAATTTAAATACGTCGTTGGAAAGCTCGGTCTTCCATTCGCTATAAGGCATAGTCGTCAAATCGTACGATTCTTTTGCTGCCTTGAAGTCGGATTCCAACTCTTCCTTAAACGTCTTTAACGCAAATTCATAGTCTTCCAACAGCTTTTGACGATAGAAAGCGTCGTCCTTCGTCTCTGCCGACACAGCTGCGCGATAACCAGGCGTAGCCGTATGGCTGTTGATTGCCGCCTTCATTTGCTCTTCGGTATAGCTATACGACGAAGTAGAACCAGGCACTTTACCTTTGGTTTCATAAATACGCAAAAGTTCTAACTTACGGTTGGTTGCGTGAAGGGACGCCGACTTTGCGATATCGTCATCTGCGCCCGCGGAGTTTTCCGAGCTCTTTTGCGTTCTATATTCGTAAAGACCTTTAATCTTAATGGAATACATGGTAGACGAACCCGTATATACGGGGTCAAGGTATTCGTAGATATTGAACATAACGTCGTTCATGGTAAGGGGTTTGCCGTCCGAGAAGAGCAAATCGTCCTTCAATACGAACGTGTATACCGTTTCCTGATCGTCGCCTTCGCCGATTGTTTCAATTTCAAAATCTTTTACAACCGTCGGATGATCTTCACCTGCCACAGGCATACCGTTTTTATCCGTGGAAAGCATGCCGATTTGCGTCATGCCCACGACGTCCATGTCCGTACCAGACGTTGCATAGAACGGGTTAAATAAACCGCTGAGTTCTTCCGTCATCAGTACGATACTACTCTTTTCCGCACCGCCACCACAGCCGACAAGCGACGTGAGCGTGCTACCGCAAATGACGCCACAAAGGGCAAGACTCATTGCGCGAGCTATCATTCTTTTCTTGTTCATTTTATATAACCTCCGTTTATTCTTCTTCTTTATTGATATCATAAGTCGCCTGATCTCTTACTTCGATAGACGAGCTTATTTGCAACTGTATAACGCCGTTTGCGGCAAGCGTCGTACTTTCAGGAACGACGGTGTACGTATATTGCGAGCCGAGCTCTTCTCCGTACAGCTGCAACGAAATGGTATTTTGCGTGATACCGTCCGTTTTTCCGTTTGCCAACAAATGGAAACTATAATCGGTAAATCTCGTACTTACTTGTCCGATTTTAAACGTTCCGCCAACAGACACACCGCTAATCGTTGCGCCATCTTGGATATAACCTGCGAACAAACCGAAGTTGGATTCGCTGGCAAGCTGCGCCACCGCCATGTCAAACGTTACGTTTTCAAAAGTCAAATTTTTAATTTCCGCCGTTTCACCAAGTTCTCCGAACAAGCCACCGCAAGTTGCTGCGCCTGCCGACGTATACGTAACGGATACGTTTTTGATGGCAAAGCTTTCGCCTTCCGTAGAATACATTTTACCCATGAACGTTCCTTTCGAGAAGTTTACAGGCCACTTATATTCTGCAAAATCCAAGTCCGCCGTAATTTCATACCAACCGTTGATATTGAAATTATTTTGCAGTTGTTTTGCCGTTTGAATTTTGTACTGTTCGCCTTCCGTAAAGTCTACGTAGATATTCTCTACGGGATTGATCGCCAAGGCGTGCTCGTAATCCAACGACCCACGGTGTTCAAATACGCCGCCTGTAATCTCTTGCGTACGCTCTTTATCCAAATACGCTTTCGAGAACGTTTTTCCCGTCAACTTCGGGAAATTATATACCGACTCATTTGCATACGAATGTGCGTGATCCATAACGCCGTCTTCCCACTTGGGTAACCAAATAGTATCTTTATCCGCCGTCTGCGAACCTTCCGCGTTCGTCGTTTTATAGTCAAACGTCTGTTTATGCAGCAAAGTCCAGCCGCTTTCGTTTTCTTGCGTCGCCGCGTCGTCTTCTTGATAGTAATAGTAATTAAATTCGTAATACTTTACCCAACCAGCGTATAACGTTTTGGAAAGAGCTCCGTTGATTTCTGACGGTTTAATATCCCAAGTTTGAGAAAAATCCCAACGGTCGTCGTACTCGTAAGCAGGAATAACGGGAGTTTCTTTTTCCCCTTGTGCAAGTTCAGCATAAACGTACGTGCCGTCATCAAGCAATTTAAGCGCACGACCGTTGTCGTCAACCGGCGTTCCATTTTGCATTTTTACCGTTCTTTTTTCATACCAACCCGCAAAGAAGTACCCGTCTCTTTCCAGAGTGATGGGTTTATTATTCTTCGTCGGACGAGTAGGATCTGTCGGTTCTTTTAAGGGAATATGTATTTCCCCTTCCGTTTGCTGAAACTTATCAGGGTTAAATATATCCATAAGCGAAAAGTCATCTGAGTAGTTTCCGCCGTTGGCATCATACGTTACGGATATGGTATATCCTTGCTCTTTGAGCTCTTCGAGTCTCGTCTTGCTATCGCATGCCGCCAAGCCTAAACAACAAAGCAGGGCGGATGCAAAGCTTAAAAGCCAAATAATTTTTTTTCTCATACGAATTCACCAAATAAGTTTGTTATTACTCCTTGTCTTCGGAATTGTTTTCCGCGGAAACTTCGTCAGCCGTTTCCTTTGCTCCTGCCTGCGCTTTTTTGCGCAGAATATCGATAACGATATACGCAGCCAAAGCCGCAATCGCACACGCTGCAACAATCAAACCGAACGCATTATTCGCAAGGAAAGTTATAAACGGAGATTCTTCTTCCGTAGGAGGCGTTACAGGTTCTTCCGTAGGCGGCGTTTCTTGATTGAGCTTCAAATATTCCAACATTCCTTCTGCCTTGGACAGGATTGCATAGTAGTTTACGGAATTGTAGTTTTCAACCAAAGCTTTTTGTTCGGTCGTAGCGATATTATCGTAAGCTTTTCTTGCCGCGACAATCGCGTCTTCACTATTCAACGTAATGGTTTCAGGAATCGCCATAATCAAGCCGATAACATTCAGCGTCGAATCCATTGCCGCATTGTTGCCTTGCAGCACGTGTCCAAAATATTGCGAGAAGATAAAGGAGTTGTAGTTTTGACCGTTTGCAGGTTTTACCATAACCAACGGTTTTTCAATATGACCGATATAGTTAACAAAGTTCGCGCCAAAGTAGAAGTTATTATAGCTGGATGCAATATTCCACATATAGAACTTCGAAATACCAAGGCCTTTGAATTCACCCATATAGCCGGGAATCGGCATATTTTCCATCGTCAAATAGGACGTGTCGTATTCTTCTTCTAAAATAGGAGCGTCGTACGATTTGAAGGTGACAACGGACAAATTGCCGCAACCATAGAAGGCTTTATCACCCAAAGCATTCAACGATACAGGCAACGTTACGGTAGTGATTGCGTTACCCATGAACGCTCTCGCGCTGATACGTACCGTACCTTCTTCGACAATGTATTCTGCATCCTGTTTCAAAAGCGGGTAGGAAATGAGTTCCAAACCGTTGGGTACAACTTGATACAAAACGCCGTCGATTACTTTTACCGTTTCGCTGACGTCGTAGGTCAGGGTTCTCGTAACTTCTACGACTGCGCCGTTATGCTTGTGTTCTTCGTCCTTACCAAAGTCGACGATCGCACAACCCATGAACGGGTTTTCGCCAAGCGTAGCAAGGTTTTTGCCTAATTTTACCGATTGTACAGCAGACATTGCAAACGCGTAATCGCCAACACTTTCCGCGGACGAGATATCCAGCTCTTCCACAGCAACGCCCATCAATGCGTACGCACCGATAGATTTTGCATTATTCAAGTTGACAATTTCTTTCAAAGACGTACAGTACGCAAACGCGTTGTCGCTGATAACTACCTTGTCCTTCAAGGTTACTTTTTCTAAGTTCGTCATAGCAAACGCGGCGTCACCGATATGATCAACGTAGCTAAGATCTACCTGTTTAAGCGACGTGCCGTAGAAGGCTTGATCGCCGATTTCCGTTAACGTGCTGCGAAGAGTAATCTTCGTCATGCCTTCACAACCTGCAAAAGCAAAGTTCGGAAGCTCGGTCACGCCAACGCCGATAGTAACGTCTTTAAGCGCTGTGTTGCCCGCAAATGCACCTTCACCGATTGCCAACACTTTGGGCGAAGTTTCCGTTTTGGGAATATCTTGCGCGTTCGTCAATTCAATCTTTTCAAATGCAGGAGCAAAATACGAAGTAATATATCCGCTTGCAGACAGGTTGCCGTCGATCATAACCAGTTCGTAAGCATACGACCACGAACCGTTATATTTCCAGTAATCATACGTAGCAGAACCGGAGAATGCATAATCCCCGATCGATTTAACTTTCGTCAAATCTACGTTCGTGAGATTTGCTGCATTGAAGAATGCATAATCCCCGATGGTCGTATTCTGACCAAAATTAACCGTTGTCAACAACGCATGACCAAAGAACGCATAATCTCCGATGGTAACGCTTTCACCAAGCGTTAAGCTTTCCAAGGACGAAATTACGCCTGCGTCGTAGTTATAGCGATAATACGTAAACGTTTCTTTTACTTCACCGTTTTCGTCTTTTACTTCATACGCATACGGCGTATAGTAATCAAACGAACCGACGTTTTCATACGTCAACAGTTCTACGGGGCAATAGAATGCCGATTCTCCGATAGTAACGTTGTTTCCGATAGTAACGTTTTCCAAATAATAGTTATACGCGAAAGCGTATTCGCCGATAGTAACGTCGTTTTTAACCGTTAAATTTTTCAGTTGCGCAAGCGCAAAAGCAAAGTTACCGATATTCTTAACCGCGGACATTCCAGAAATATCCGTCAACGCCGTGCCTGCAAACGCATAGTCGCCTACCGTTTCCAGCTTGCTCATTTTAACCGTTTTCAGGTTTGCGCAATCGGTAAAGGCGTAAGCCCCCACGCTGACAACGTTATTCGCGATAACGTTGAAAATCTTTGTATTGCCTGCAAACGCGCCCGTTGCAATAGACGTCGCCGTCGTTTGAACGGTATTGATATCACCGTTTACCGTTTCCCCTTTATACAAGGGCGCAGCTAAAACGAGTTCACCCGTCTTCTTGTTGATAATCAACGCGCCGTCATTTTCCGTCTTCAACGTAGCGTTTGCCGCTTTAATCTTAAATTCACTTACTTGCGTATCCGCAAACGCATATTCACCGATAACCGCAACGTCTTTTCCGAGCGTTACGTTATTGAGTTTCTTACAACCTGCAAAAGCATACGACGAGAGAACCGCCGCGTTAACTTCCGCCTTAGCAAGCTCGGTACAGCCCATGAATGCGCCCGAACCAAGCTTAACCTTCTTCGCTTGCAATTTCAAGCTGGTCATGTATACGTTATTCGTAAACGCGCCGATACCGATAGATTGCGCAGACGCAGGTAACGCTACGTAACCAAGCTTACAGTTTTCAAAGGCATAGTTACTGATTGCAACGATTCTACCTTCTTCGTTTACGTCTTTCGTTGCGGGATCGTCAACCAAATCCAAGGACGTTAAAGCACAATCTTTAAACGCTTCTTCATTGATGAACTTAACGTATTCAAGATTGATTTTCTTTAATTTTTCGCAACCAAGGAACGCGCCGACGCCGATTCTCGTCAACGATTCGGGCAATACGACTTCTTCCAAAGCCGTCAATTTTGCAAAGGCATACGATTCAATGGTGGTAACGCCTTCGGGAATAACGACTTTCGTAATCGTATCTTCACCGATATACATTTGTTTGATTTGGTAAGGATCTTCGTCGTCGATAACGTCGCCTGCCGCCAAATCCTTTTCTACGTATTCGTAGTTAGAGAATGCGTACGGGTTAATCGTCGTGATACCCCTATCGGACGGGATAACGACTTCGCCGCCAAGCCCTTTGTACGAAAGCAGATAAATAGCGTTGGTTTCAAACGGATCTTTGACGGTGATTGCCACGCTCGCCGAATAAATCGTCGGTTTTCCATCAAAGGTAACGCTTACGCTGATAATCGTCGTACCTTCCGCCTGTGCAACGATTACACCGTCGTCGGTTACGGTAGCGATAGCCGGATCACCTGCAACGTACGTTACGTTCGTTTTATTCGGGAAGTAAGAGTCTAACGTATATTTCAGCTGAACGCTTTCGGAAGGGAACATGGACAAAGCGTAGTTGCCGCCAAATTCGTATTCGCCGTCCGTAAGCCCGATTTCTCTGTCTTCGGAAGACACGCCGTAATACGCTTTATTTACTTTATAACCCGTAAGTGTGAATTTATTGATTTCGGGAACGGTTAAGCTACCGTTGTATCCTTCGTCGGAAGGCGAATATACTTTTACGTTAACGGTGTCGCTGACAGGCTGTCCGTCAAGCGTATAACCCGTCGCCGTAATGGTAGCCGTACCGCTCTTCTTTGCGAAGATGGTTTGGTTGACGACTTCTACGATTTCGCTATCCGTCGTTGTGAAGTCTAACGTTTGCAACCAGCTTTCGTCAGGGTAGACGCTAAGCACCTTGTCAACGTCCAACGTTTCGTTAGGGCTGAGCTTGATTTCGTCTTCTGTGAAATTCATGGAAAGAATTTCATCAGGCAAACGAATTTCATACGTAGCCGTATTCAACGCATAGTCGTAGCAAGAAACGATAAAGCTGTTATTATGCTCTTTAATCGCATACGAGCCGTCGGGGTTGTACTGAATACCCGCCGAGTTTTTCAACTGCGCTACGTAATCGGTAAGGTCAATGGTTACCGTGGACGTGGAGTTGAACGAAGAATATACGGGCGTAACGTACTTGCCGAACGAGTTCATGTTGAACGTATATTGATCTTTGGTTTCAGGGTCTTCGTTTTTCACGATTTGACCGACCTGCAAGCCCATTGCGTAATGGTTATCGTATACGCTAAGGTCTGCGTACAGCTTGGTCTTTTTCGTAAGTTTGTCTACTTCCCTACGATATACGACGTCCGTAACGATAGGCGATTCAAAGTCTATGTACAAGGGGAACTGGAACGTGTTGCGAACGTTGCTTGCGTTTTGTTCTTCCTTCGTGCCATAGTCGATATACGACGAAACGGTTACCGTATACTTCGTATTATTCTTCAAATTGTTTTCCAACGCACCAAATTCTACTTCCATAGACGAATAGTAGATGGTGCTGCCGCCGTTACCGAACGATTTATGTTGGTTATAATTCGTTCTTTCAAATACAACCTTACCCGTAGAATCTTCCACAATGGAGATATCCACTTCTTTTACGTTACGGAGCAAGCCTGCCCAAACGTAACTGAGCGTATTGATAGAAGAATTTTGATCTCTTTGTTGGTTGGAAATCGCAATACGGTCTTTACTTGCAGCAATCTTCGTTGCAGCTGGATCTTGTTCAAAATAGTACGAACCGAGCGTTGCGATATAGTCGCTATACAAGCCGCCGATTACGCGCGTTGCATACGAGTCCGCCATGATTTTATCTTCGTGGTCTTTACCTTCGTTGAGCTCGTCTGCGTGCGTATCGTAATATTCTTCGTCGAAGATGGGCGATTGCGTCCAGTCGCCGTAGAAGGCGAGCATGGGCACGCTCATATCCACCGTCGTACCGCTCTTGGCTTGTAATTTGATGAATCCTTCTACGTACATACCGTACGCAAACGAATCGTTCATGTATTTCTTTTCTGCTTCGGAAAGCTTAATCTCTACCGTAACCGTAGCCGTTCCGTTGGCTGCGACCGTTACGACGTTTCCATCCAATTGACCGCCTTCAACGCCCGTTACCTTGGTTACCGCTTCGTCTAAAAGATAGCCTTCCTGCGTTACCGTCGTTTCACTATGACCGGTATACGTTTCGCTGATGCCTTCGGTGATAAGAATGGAAGAAATATCATACGAAACGGTGCTACCGCTTACGTTATTGATAGCAAACTTAATGGTGTCGTAAACACCCGTCTTCTTCTTATCGTCACCAAGTTCCAACTTGGTTTTATCCATAACCGTGCCGTCTTTTTCAAACGTCGTGATATATGCGGCGGACGTTACGGCTTTATTGATATTGACAAGACCCGAACCTTGCTTTCTAACCGCGTAAGGCAAACCGTTCTTGTTCATGACGATATCCGTCGTGGACATCATAAGTTGGTTGACAAGCTTTGTAACTTCTTGCGGGCTCAAATTTTCCCCAAACGTCTTGCTGAATTTGACGTATTGACGGATAAGCGCCGTTGCACCTGCTTGGTTAGGCGCTGCCATGGACGTACCCGATTGTACGTCGTATGCTTGACCGGGGATTGCCGAAAGAATTTCGCCGCCGTGCGCCGTAATTTCAGGTTTTATTTGTAAATCGGAAGTAGGGCCCCAAGACGAGAAGTCGGACATGAAAGGACCTGCCACGTGGCTTCTATCAATATGGAGAATACCCGTACCCTGTTCCGCCAGCATTTCCCCTTCGTCCTGCGAAATGGAACATACCGCACCGATATCTTTACCGACGGACATGGAAATCGTACCCGAAACGTTATTATAAATAATGATACCTGCCGCACCCATTATATTCAATGCGATACGGACTTTGTCTTCAAAGGTCGTCGTACCACGCTTAACGAGTACGATCTTTCCTGCGTAGAATTCCGGTTCTCTGGGATAGTCGGTTTCACGACCGATACCGGGAATGGTTACGTATTCAAAGTCATGGCTTTGTACGTTCTCGCCAACCGTATCGAGAATATCGTCTACGAAATCTTTGGGTTTCGCGTCCGAAGTCGACGCTTCGTTGAAGTAAATAACTTCGCCGTTAAAGACGATATAAGGCGTCTTTACACCGTCGACGGAAGCGACGGACATAGATGCCGCATAGGTGGAAGGCGAACCGACCGTAGCCGTATCGGGGTTGGACGTCAAGCCCAAGTTACCGTTCTTTTCCGAACCAAACGCGGAGTTATATGCGTTACCAGCCGAAACGACAAGCGAAATGCCTGCGTCACGAATACTGTCGTATACTTCGTTTACGTTTTCTTCGTCCACTTCACGGGCAAAACCGCAACCCGAACCCAAGGACATGTTAACAACGTCGACGCCGAGCTTTACGCAGTCTTCCAAAGCCGCCAACAGCCAAGAAGTTTTTGCGCCCGTAGCCGAGTCGGAGAATACCTTCATGAACGCAAGCTGCGCGTTAGGCGCAACGCCCGTGATGGTATCGTCTTTACCTGCAATAATACCCGATACGTGCGTACCGTGATCGGAGTTGGTCGGCAATACGTCCGTGTCTTTATCTGCATAGTCGTATGCGAAGGGAATCTTTTTATTTAAATAAACGTCTTCACCCGTTAAACCAAAAGTAAATTCAGCGGCAACCGTTTCCGTTACCTTTTGGGAAACCGTTTCTAACGTGAACGCTTCGTTTTCCGTCGTGAAGTTGTCTACGCTAAATGCGCTGTGCGTGTAGTCCAAGCCGCTATCGAGTACTGCAACGACAACGCCGTCGCCTTGATATTGCGATTTCGAAGTATTGAAAATACCCGTTTCATACACGTCGACGTCGTTGTGAATGATTTGCGTTTCCGCCGGCAAATACGTTTCACCGACAATCAAATTCGCGTCCGTAGAGAAAAGATTACCAACCTTTTCAAAGTCTTTTGCTTGAATGGTGATTTCAAAACCGCTTAAAACGGTGTCGTATTCTGCACCAAGCTGATAGTTTACACCCGATTTGTTGAGCTTTTGCAAAAGCATCTTTCTCTTGACGGAGATTGCGTCTGCAATCGTCTTACCCGAACGGGAGTTGACGTATTCGCTTGCCGTGCCGACGATATCGCCGCGGTTGTACTTATCCATCAGCGAATCTACCGCCATATCGACGATAACGGAAATTTCTTGCGTTTCCGCAACGCCTTCGGGCAGTTTATAGATAACGCTATCGTCAAAATACTTTTCAATATCCGTATCGATAGACCCGTTAATCTTCTGGACGGCATTTTGGGCGGAGACTTTTACGCCCCCGTCCTTTATGCCGTTGAAACTTTGTGCACAAATACCTGCAAAGATGCTAGTTACGCCGACAAGCGACATACATCTAATTGCAATTTTTTTGAGTTTCTTCATTATTCTTACCTTTTCGTTGATTATTTTACCGTTTTCGTTAAGCGTTTTCTTCCGTAGCAACAATTTCCATAATCGTTACTCTACCGCTGTCTTCTACCTTTACCGTATACGAAAGCTTTTCGCTGAGCTTAACGGTATACGTTTTCGTCGCTTCGTCATACGTGCTGTCTATTACGATATAACCTACACCGTCCAGGCTCAAAATCATTGCCTTGCCCGTTACCGTGTTGATATCTATAAACGACTTATCGTCGCCTACCGCGTACAACGTATTCACCGCTTCAACAGCAACGCTCTTAAACGCCGTATATACTTTAACGGGGTTCTTGTTCGTCGTTGCGCCTTCTCCTTCTACCGTTTCGTCAAGCTCTTGTTCAAGCTCTAACTTATAGTAGTTGGAAGATTCGATTAAGCCCGTTTCTTCATTTTTCGTACGAACGATAAAGTACAAATATCCGTCTTTTTCGTACCAAGCGTCGCCTGCTCCCACTTCGGTGTAGAGCCAGCTGCTGTCGCCGCCTTGTTCACCCGTGCACAGCGTAATATTGAAGAACGTGCCCGCCTTCATACTTCTATCGGAAGTAATTACGCGTTCAATGGATACTTTATACGCTTTATCTTCCGTCGTCAAAACTTCTTCACGTGTGAACGCATAGACGTCGTAACCGTAAACGCCGGTCAATAATTGATTTTGGCTGAAAGTAAAATACAAATGATATTTGTAATCGCCAACTGTCTTGGTTGCCTTGTACAACTTGCTCGCTTTCAACTGAATCTTTTCAATGGAATCTATAACGGCGTCCGTTTGCACGTCATAGATAGGCATACCGCTCCATTCGCCGATAATATTGCCGTCTACGTCGTACATTGCCGACTTATCATAGAACGAACCCGCAAAAGAGAAACCTGTTTCTTCGCCTTGTTCGTTATACGTCGCCACTAAGCTGATATCACCGTAAGCGTTTTCCAAGTCCGCAGCCATATCCGCAGCGCCCATAAGCATGTAGAATCCCTGCATTGTCAAATAGTAATTCGAAGGCGTAGAAATCACTTTCGACATGCTCTTGATTTCGTAGGTATTGACTACCGATTCGTCCATGTCGCCCTTATAGTCTACCGCAATATCAAAACGATAGAAACTATCCACAAGTACGTAGAATTCTACCGAGCCGTCTTCTAAGACGTTACGTACTACCGTACATTCTTTGGACGTCGCCGTTTCCCCTTCACCAAACGTTATGCCGCCGACAGCGGTGAACGAACCGTCACCCGTAGGCGAAAACGTTAATTTGGTAAGCGGTTGACCTTTATAAGGATATTTCGTTGCGTTGTCCGCTTTACGTTCAAAGCTGAGCGCGTTCTTTTCGCTGGCATAATACGTCTTACCGCCGTATTCCTTGGTTGCGGAGTATTCGCCGAAAACTTCTTCAACGAAACCGTATTTATTTACTTTCGTATCACTATCGGTCGCTTCACGATAGATGGTTACTTCGTTGTTATCGTTAAGGTAATAGTAATAACGCGTTTGACCGTTGAAAATCGCAAAGCCGTACTTAGTGAACAGCAACGATTCAAGGTTTTCCGTATAGTAGCCCCTTGCCTTCAACGAAACGGGAGCAATCGTGCCCTTCGCAGCGTTGTACGTATACAAGCGCGCGTCGGTGTTGGACGCATTTACGTAATACAGCAAGGAATCGGTAACCAACGTGTAGTAGCCATTTTCTACGATACCGTACTTACCGTGAACGGTAGCGTTGCCGAACCCGTCGAGCTTTACAACGGTATAGTCCGCTGCATTTACGTACGTCTTTACGACTTCTTCGGTATATTCGAAGAATGCGTTAAACGCCGTACTGTCAAGGTAGTAATATCCGAGCTGACCGTACAAAACGTAGGGTTGATTGTCGCCCGTGAGCTTATACGTAATGGTAATCCATTCTTCGTTAAACTCGTACGTACCCTTACCGAGAATATTTTCTTTGGTTTGTCCTTCGTTTTCGGGGTCTTCAACGATTTCAATTACTTCCAAATTGCCGTAACCGTCAAAGCGGAAAAGGATCTCGTCAATCAATTGATTGCTTACGTACAAATACGTACCGTTTTCCAAACCGCGGAGCGAGAATTCACGATTCGCCTTCAAATCGAAGTATACGAACGCGCCGTTCTCTCCAACGGAAAGTTTGATTTCGTCGTCTTTATCAATGAAGTATTTGTTGGTGTACGTATTCCCTTCGGTGTCCGTCCAAGTTGCTAAATAACCGTAACCGTCCAGTTCTAACTTACCGTATTCTTCCGATTGATATACGCCGTTATACTTCGTATTATATTTTGCAAACACGCTGTGGTCGCTGATGATGATAAATTCAAACGACTGCGCTGCCAGATCCGCCGTAGCTTCGGACGAGAAACGGAACACGTAGTAGCCTTGCGGCGTCGTAACGCCCGTCTTTTCATATTTACCCGTATATTTTACAACGGTATCAGGAACGTTTTGTTCTGTCGATTTGGTGGTAACGGTGTATACTACGCCGCCCTTACCGTCGAATGCCAACGTTTCCAAAGGACTGATATCGTTACCGTTTTCCGTCAACCATTTCAACGTATACGGTGCATGGTCTAATTTTACAAGCGTACGTTTCGTTTCTTCGCCTTCAATCGTTTCGCTGAGTTCAAAATAGTAGTAACCGTCCGCAGCCGCTAACGTGGTAACCCCCGTAGATTCGCTGGTGGAGTATGTGCCAGAAGCGATAATCGCGCCGTTTTCTTTATAGATACCCATACCCGAAACGAGCAACAACGATTTCGTACCGTCTGCCGACGTATACGTCTTATCGTTAGGGTCGGAATTCGTACCGTCAACCGACGAATAGGAATACCAGTAATGTACGCTAACCGACGCTACCTTAGAATCCACCGCGAAGACAATCGTTTTTACCGTCGAAAGATCAACGAGCGTCGTGCTTACGTTGGGCGCGTCGAAGGTATCCTTCATGGTATACGTATACAAGCCCGTCTTGGAATCGTAGGTATACGTACCTTTGGAAACAATTTCATAGGTTCTTGCTTGGGTATAGCCGTACAAGTACGCGTCGCCGACTTTTTCATTGTTCATAGTCAACATGGGCGCGTAGTACAAGCCCGATTCTTCCATATAATAATATTCTGCATACGTCGACGTCTTTTCTTCAACGGTCGTTTCCGTCATAATCATGTCGCCAAGCTGCGTTTGCGTAATGGTAACGATCATTTTATAGACGTTTTGACCCATGCGGATATCCACAATCGTACCGCCGAGCGCAGATGCGGAAGACGTATAATATCCACTAACCGTACCCGATTCCGTTTCGTACGTCGCTTTGCATATGCCGTCAAGTTTCATGACGCCGTCGCCAAAACCGAACGAACCGACAAGGTCTTTGTTGTATTGCATATAACCGAGCTTTTCATACTGTTCTTCGTAGAAAATCTTCATGGTCATAATCAACTGACCTTGTTGACGTTCGTAAAGATACAGCGTTTCGCCGTCGTCGTCAAGAATGTAGAAATACGATTCGTATTCGCCGCCGCCTAAATTGAAGTTCGCCGTGCCAAATCCGTCAAGCGATAAATCGTAAATAGGCTTTCTATTTTCGTCGATAAAATAAGCAAGCTGACCGCTTTGGTCAAACCCGAAACGAACGAGCGAACCCATTTCCACTTCGTTGTCGTTGCGTACTTGGAAAGCAGGCACATAGCTATTCGTCGAATAATCTGCAACGTAACCGACGGTCATGGTCAACGTCTTATCGTTGAGCTCCGTCAAGGTCGTATCTTCCGTTGCTACGAACTTCGCTACGTAATACCCTTCGTCGTTGATGTAATACGTACCGTACGCTTTTTTATCGATATTATCATCACCCGTTTGGATATAGGTGATGCCGTTTTCCGAGTCAAACTTAATTTTTTCCGCTACGTCCAAGCCTGCGCCAAAGACATACTTCGTGCAAATTACGTCAGCGCGGTCGGAATTTTTATAGATAAACTTACGTCCGTCTTTAAGCCAACCTTCCGCAATCGTCTTATTGTTGGATTTAAACGAGAAGTATTTGTCTTCTGCGTCGTATTTTCCTTCAAAGTATACGTCACCGCGGCTAAGATATACGTGATATGCCGTTACCGTCGTTTCGCCTACCGTTACTTCTTCTTCTACAAGATACAGGTAGTCGTCGTTGCCGAACATGTCTACGTAAGCTTCCAGCCATACGCCGTACAACGCCATATCTCTGGTGGGCTTAATCTTTTTCGTTTCGCTCGCTTGCGCGTTTTGCAGCATCTTATCTATGTAGTTCGCTTCGTATTCAATCTCGCCGTCCTTGCTGCTTGCCCAACCCAAAAGACAATAGCCTTTTGCCGTATAATCATACGGGGGGTCGATTTCCTGACCGTATACCACTTCGTACGTCTGGGTATCGGTAGAACCGTCGGGTGCGTTGGAGTGGAAAACAACTTCGTATTCTTCTCTATCGAAGTAGAGCTTTAAAACGTTGTCCGCTTGCGTTTCGGTGATGACTAATTCGCGAACCGTATTGTCGTGGTCGATTTCTTCAAAGCCCGCCAACGTATACTCCGCAAAAACGGTATCGCCTACGTAAGCATATTCTTCGTAGGTCGTTTCGCTCTTATCATATCCGTCGAGAGAAAGCTTTTGTTCGTAGCATTCCACAACGTATTTAATTTTGTATTCTGCTTTGAGTTCGATACCGTCTTCGGTCATTCTGGTATTCGTACCCAGTTCTTCTTCGCCGTCAAACCATGCGCCGAACACAAGCTCGCCTTTGGTCGGTACGAGCTCGGATACGGCGTCGTAGACGTTTTCGCCTAACTTTAAGTACAACGACGTAACGTCAAGCTCACCGCCGTTAAGGTCAAGCGTAACCAAATACATTTTTTCCCACTTCGCGTAGTAGGTTACGTTTTTGCTGGCTACGATATCCGTTACGGGGTCGCCCGTAAATTCCGCGTTCGTGTACCAACCTTCAAAGCTGTATCCTTCGTAGGTAGGCGTAGGCAGCGTATACGCTTTTCCTTCGCTAAGCTCTACGCTGGCAATAGCGTCCCCGTCGCCCGTATTAAAGGATACCGTTACGTTTTCTTCGCCGCAAGCAACGGAAAAAGCGAACGTTACCCCCATTAGCAACGTCATGACAGCCGTCAAAAGTACTTTTTTTATCTTCCTCATTATAGTTCTCCTTTTATTAAGGAATTTTTCCCTTTATAATTATAGTCCTTTGCAATCTTTTTGTCAAATAAAGTGCTTGTTTTACAAGATTTTTTTTTGATAAAAAGGTGAAATTTTTCTTTATGGCGCAGGTACGGCGTTTCCACCGTCGGGCGGGGTAGGCAAAGCGGGAATTTCTTCCGCGCCTTCCGTCCAAACGGCGTATACCGTCGTATCGACGGGAGCATTTACGATTTCACCCGTTTGATAAACAATTTCCATTGTTTCTGCGTCCGTTGCCCAACCTGCAAACGTATAGCCTTCGCGCTTGGGCGCGGTAAGCGTCGTCGTTGCTTTTGCATTTGTGAAGGTCTTTTCCCCGATCGTAATCGAAACGACGTAGCTGCCGTCTTCGGAGAACGTACAACCCCAAACCACGGGACGATAGGAAGAATTCCAACGGGAATGCCAGCCCGTATTCGCCTTCGTTGCGTCGGTGTAAACCGTCATGTCTTTACAACCGTAGAATGCATGCGCGCCGATTTCTTCCACCGAGCTACGCAACGTAACCGATTGCAACGTTTTACAGCCCTTGAACGCATATTTACCGATACGTTCCAAGCTTTGCGGCAATGATACTTTCCAAAGATTTTCCACGCCGTAGAAAGCGTAATCGTCAATTTGCGTCACGCCTTCGGACAACACGACGTTGCGCAAGCTCGTGCATTTATAAAAGGCGTATTTCCCAACCGTTTTAATGTTGGACGGAACGACGACTTCTTCTAAGGATACGCAGTTTTGGAATGCGCGGTCGCTAATGTTTGTCAAGCCGCTACCAAACGTCACCTTCTTTAAGGCGTCGCATTTGCCGAACGCACGCATGCCCATATCCGTCAAGGTATTCGGCAGCGTCAACTCCTTCAAGGTTGCGCACTTATAGAAGGCGTAATCTCCGATAGATTGCACGCCTGTAAACGATTGCGTTTGCAAATCAATATCTACCTTAAAGGTTACTTTGTCTAAGTTTGTACAGCCGTAAAAAGCATACGCGTCGATTTTTTTCAACGTAGCGGGCAATTCTATTGCGCCCATATGCTCGCATTTATAGAACGCCGAACGCCCGATTTCTTTGAGTTCTCTGGGCATATCCACGCTCGTAAGAGAAATACACTTATAGAAGGTGTACGGCTCGATTTTTTGCATGTCCGTATTCAAGTTGGCTACTTCTAAGGTCGTACAGCCGTAGAAAGCGCCTCTGCCGATATAGAGCGGAACAGCCAAACGTCTTACCGTTCGTAACGTTTCGCATTGATAAAACGCGTAATCGGCAATACCGCGCGTATCTTCTCTAATCTCCACGCTGGAAATGGTGTCGGCGTTATATCCAACGACCCAGTTTCCCGCATATACCACGCCGTCGTCGGCTGGCATATTCCAAAGCAAGGTGTTTTTAAAAGCGTACGTACCGATAGATTCTACGCTATCGGGAATAATCGAGTCACCGTAAAGGTCGTTACTCAATAGCGTACAACCGTAGAAGGCATAGCTGTCAATACGTTTCACGGGCGATTCGCCTTCGTTGTTTGCCAAATTCAACGTACTTAACGTCGTACAGCTTTGGAACGCGCGTTCGCCGATCGTTTGAATACTACTGTTATACAGAGTTACCTGCCCTAATTCGATATTTTTATAAAAGGAATATACACCAAGGTATTTAACCGATTTGGGTAAATTGATTCTATCCAAATTCTTCGAATGTGCGAAAGCCGCGTCGGCAATACCGATAACGCAAACGTTTCCGTTTTCATCCGTTTTCAATGAAAAACTTTCCCCGCCGTACTCGTCAAGCGTAATCGTTTCCTGCATGATACTCCACAATCTATCCTTTACCGTACAATGAATAATCCAGTCGTCGGCATAGACAAGCGGAGCTTTCGCTTCTACGGCGTCGATATAGAATTTAGTGGCGCTAAAAGCGTACTCGCGCACGCGCTTGACCGTTTCGGGAATGTCAACGCTCGCAAGCGAAGGACAATCGTAGAAAGACGCATAACCGATTTCATTTAACGATTTCGGGAATTCCACGCTCGCAAGAACGGTACATTCGGAAAAAGCGTATTCACCGATAACTTCCAACTCGCCGTCTTCGGCAAAATTCAAATCGGTAAGCGACTCGCATCTAAAAAACGCATACGGGTCAATCGTCGTTACCGACTCACCCATATTCACCGTCTTCAACATTGTATTCGCTGAAAAAGCGTACGTGCCGATAGTGTGCAAGCTCTCGGGCATGGTGATCGATTTCAACGCGGAACAGTCGGAAAAAGCGGATTCGCCGATAACTTCCAACCCGTCTCCCAAATCAACCGTTTCCAAAGCTCTGCAATACGCAAACATTTCTTCGGGGAGTTCTTTAACGGTATCGGGAATGGTAATCGATTTCAACGAACGGCAAGATTTAAACGCCGATTGACCGATCGTCTTTACCGAGTTGGGCAAAGACACCGACGTCAAATTCGAGCAACCGCTGAACGCGTTTTTGCCTATATACTCAATGTTTTCTCCAAGAACGACGCTGGTAATGGCATTCGTACCCTTAAAGGCGTTGTCGGCGATACTCGTGACGGGTTTTCCACGATACGTACCGTCAATAATGACTTCACCCGACGCCGAACCTGCTTTGATAATTTCGTACTCTACGTTATTGACGAGCGAATACAAACAGCCTGCCTCGTACATCTTTTCAAATTCGTACTGCACCGACCATTCGGAGTCTTGTTCGTTTTTATTGCCTGCAATCGCTTTTATGCGAATTAAATATTCGCCTTCTTCCAAGCCTGATAACGAATAAGCGTTCTTTTTCGAAGATACTTCTTTCTTTTCGCCCGAATCCACGTCCGTAATTTCCACGACGTAACGACGGGCGTCTTCTACCGCCGTCCACGTGAGCTTATTGTTCATGTCGATGGTGATACCCGTAGGCGTGTCTATTCTATTTCCGCAAGCCGCAAAGATAGTCAATCCAGCAAGCGTTAAGCCCGTTAAGGCAATTGTTTTAGTTATTTTCATAATATCTCCCGAAGCTTGGGTGTTTACCCAAGCTTTACAAGGTTTGAAAAATTATTTTTGAACGTTATTTTCCTGCTCAGCTTTCTTCTTTTCTCTATACTGACGAATCAGCTCGTGCGGCCATTTGAACTTGAACTTTCTAACGGCAATATCCAACAAGAAGAGCACGATTGCCAAAATCATGAACAACATTCTAGGGTCAAATACCAAATCAATATCCGTGATAAAGCCTTCGAATATTTCAAAAGGATCGTCCAAGCTTTGAATGTTTTTACCGCCGCTCTTTTCCGCAAATGCGGTCAACTTTTCCTGCGGCGTAATTTCTTCTTCTGCCATCAAAAAGCTGTCGTATTCTTTGGAATACGCAAACGATTTATACAATTCCAAACGTCCCATTTCCGCGCCGCTTGCGTCGTATTTTATCAATACGATTTTATACACGCCGCTTTCTTTGAGTACAAATCCGCAACGGCTGAACTTATTTTCTTCCGTCATAGCAAGCGTAACGTAGCAAGGTCCTTCGCTTGACAAGGTGTTCAAATCGGCGATTTCCGCGCCTTCGGAAGAATAAATCTTCCCGACTACCCTATCCCCTTCTTTATATTCCGTTTCATAGGTTATATTGAGCTCGTTCGTGTAGTTGTCTTCATTCAGCTCCGCTGAAATTTCATTATAGCGAATACTCGAAACGGGCATTAGGTTATTGAGCACGTTTTTGATAAACTCTTGACCGTTCACGTTGGACATAAATTCTTTGGACCATACGCCGCTAAGATCGCACATAAAGCTGCCGACCATACCTTCGCCGTATTTCCATTGTGCGTACAAAGGCACGTTGTAATCGCCCGTCAATACCAAGTCGGCGT
The DNA here is from genome assembly GCA_017626305.1 of Clostridia bacterium. Taxonomy (GTDB): domain Bacteria; phylum Bacillota; class Clostridia; order Christensenellales; family Borkfalkiaceae; genus Scatosoma. Next base: position 30,726 of record JAGAIW010000181.1, on the reverse strand, counting down.
TTGCACGCGCTTTTACGCCGTAGAACCCGTCTAAGCTTACTGCAAGCTTATCGATATCTTGTCCGCCTTCTTCGTCTTCAAAACGAGCCAAGCCGTTTACGAGCGGAGAGAACATGTTATTGATCGTGGGATTGAACGTCGTCAATTCCAACTCTTTTACTTCGTTACTGTTCAGCTCTTTAATCATTTCGGTCGTAAGTGCGTCACCCGTCGCCGTGATTACGCGCCCATGACCCGCAGTAGCCATTTTTTCGGCAAGTTTGTATCCGTCCATAGCGTTTCCTTCGCCCATAGCGATACCGACAACGGATAACGTAATATTCGAATTTTCATATAATTCGGTAACACGAGCGGCTACCGCGTCCGCGTCGCCAGCCAAACCGTCGGAAATAACGATAATGTGGCGTTTATCCACGTTTTTCAAGGCGCGCAGCATTTGACCTGCTCTGTCGACGCTATCTTCCAACTCCGTACTTGCCGACGCTTTGGAAATAGAAGAAATCGCCGCGCGAATCTTATCCTGCTGAATACAAGGGGTCATTTCCAAAACGGTATCTTGGAAGTCGTCGAAGGTAATAATCCCCATATAGTCGCGATCGTTAAGCGCAGGCAAACAGTTTGTCAACGCTTTTTTCGCCGAGTCTAATTTCTTAACGCCTTTGTTATCAGCGCTAGCCATTGACCCTGACGTATCCAAACAGAACACGACGCCTGCGGGCGGTGTATAATTGATAGCCTGCACGGGAAGCATTTGCTGATATAAGCTATTCGCCATATCCGTACGGTTATACGCGTTGGCTTCCTTTACCACTTCACCGTCTTCCATAACGACGTTGCCGTTTTCGTCTAACTTATCGCGGCTACCGCCGATAGTAAAGAGTCCGCCACCGTATTGCTGTACGTATTCGTTGAGCATGACGTCAAAGTTTGCCACTTTACAATCTTTGGTCAGGTTTTTGTTGGAGATATTGTTCAGTACGACTTGGTCGTAACCGCGAAGCTGTTCCACCGTCTTAGGCAAATCGTCCGCCGTTATATTTTTAACGATTACTTCGTAATCATTTTCCGCGTTAATCATATTGACAAACGCCGTCGATTCCCCGTCCGTACTTTCAATTACGAGCAATTTATCGAAGATTTCCAAATAATGATACGTGCAATATTCGTTATTCACGTCTATTGCTTCCGTCTTGCTTGTGGAAATGGTAAAAATTACTTCGTGTAAGCCGTCGTCGGTAAAGGTAAACGGCAAGGTGATGGATTGCGAACCTTCAATAAGCTCTACCGTTTCTACGGCAATCTGCGAACCGTTATCCATCATTTGAATTAACGCAGTCGCTTCTTTCTTGCTTTGAACCTTGACTTCTACGTTATATTCTTCGTCAACCGACATGTGATATTCGGGAAATTCCACGCCGATAATCTGCGAGTCGTGGTCTTCAATATCCGACGGAATATACGCCGTATCCAGCTTAATGCCCGCAGCAGCAATCGAACGAATGACCGATTCCGCGCGTTTATCCGTTTCTTTCCCGTCCGTAATTAAAACGATTTTAGACGTTTGGGGATTTGTAAACAAATCTTTCGCATAGATCAATGCGTCTGCCAAGTTCGTCGCGGTAACGTCGGGTTTTTCCGCGGCGAGATAGGTGTCGTAAATGCCCGTCACTTCGTGCGTCAAAGGTACGGCATAAACCTGATTATACCCGAACGTAACGACGCCTACTTTAAATCCGTCGTATTGACTGTCTTGCAAAACGAGTTCTATAAATTCATCTCGCGTTTGCGCAACGTCTTCGTCGTCTTCGGACTGGGATACGTCGACAAGCAGGAGTATTTCGTTTTCAAGATTGTTCAGCTGATAATTAAAGGTGATTCCTGCAAGTGTGGTGATGGCAAGCACCATCACGATAAGGTGTAACACGATAGACGTGATACGGTTTCTCGTTCTGCGATACCGCTTTGCCAAACGGAAATACGGCCAAAGGGTAAGCGCAAGCGCGGGAATAAGCAATAAAAGTAACCAAGGATGAGAAAACTCAATTCTAAAATTATGCATAGTTTTCCTCCTTTACATCGTTTCGCGGCTTTGCAGCCACCATTCGATAAAGAGCAACGTTACAAGCGCCATGGCGATATAGAATAACAAATCTTCAAAGTAATCGGATTCTTCTTCTACCTTATACGGGTTTTCCAAAACGCCGTCCTTTTGCCAAATGTCACTTTCCGCTGCGGGCAGTTTTACGTAGAGATATTCTTTCACCGCTTTGCCCGTAAACGTCGTTTGCTCTAAAATATAGTTCCCAGGAAGATCAAATTTCAACGTTGCGGGGAATTGCGTAAACGGCTCGCAAACGAGTTGGTCGCCAAGCTTGACGGTGAGTTCTTCCCCCCTTGCTTTGAGTTCAACCGTTTCGTATACTTCAAAAGAAGATTTTTCAAACGTCGAAGGGAAGTAATATTCAAAAATATTACACATCAACAACGGGAAGTCTTTTAATACCGGCAGGTTGGAATAGTGCAAACTGAACGGCATAAGAACGACCTTACAATCCGCGTCGTTGCGCGTAAGCAATACGGGGTTTCCGTCGCAGGTAACCAACGTTTCGTAAGAATCGCTTGCCGAAATTGCCGAATATTGACTAACCGTTATATTCGAAGCGGTAACGTGACGCAAAATCGGATGTTCCATCTCTTCGGTAAGGTCGACGCTGTTATTCAGCGTTCTTCTCAAATCGTCAATACGGAAATCCGCGCCCTTAGGTACGGAATCGGGATTGACGAAAAATACCAAACCGTCGTTGGGCGTTTCTTCGGGCATTTCATGCTCGTAAACGTACAAATCAAACCCTTCGATTGCAGGTTCTTCCCCCGTCTTAACTTCGGTGATACGGATATCCCATTTTTTTGCATAAGCCGCTTGCATAGTAAGCAGTACACCACGGAAGAAGGGGTTTGCTCCTGCCGAAGAGTACTGTACCTTTACGATTTCTTTTTGACCGTTGTATAAATTGAAGGTATTATCGATAGAGATTGCATCCGCACCCGTATCGATAGAAAAATATACCGTCTTATAGGAATAGACCTTATCCGTTTCATACAAAATAACGTATTCTACGCTATCGTCTTCTTCCATCACGATACCTTCAAACATTTCGCTATACGCCGTATCCGCAATAAAAATAATTTGTTTTTGCGACGTTGCATTAAAAACGATATTATGTTTAAGCGTAATAATACCCCCGCCGTTTTCATCTTCGGGGTTTGCATTGATGATATCAAGCGTCAATTCGACGCCCTTGGTTTGATTTCCGTAGTACGCTACGTCGACGATAAACGTGTGATAGTTACTATTCAACTCGGTGCGTGCGTCCAAAATCGCTGCGTTCCACTCGTCTTCTTCGACTACGTTTTCGTTTTCTACGGTAATCCCTTCGGGGATATACGCGTATTCCGTGTCCGTATACAGACAAATTTTCGCCGAAGGATTTTGCAAAAGCACGTCTTCGCAAAGCGCGATTGCACCCTTTACGTCCGACGAACCGTATGCGCAGCCGTCTTCAAACAAAGTCGCAAATACGTCTTCCACCGCGGTCTTTTCTGCCGCCGTTATACGTTCAAGCACAAACGACGCATGGTTTTCCGCAAGAATAACGGACGCTATACCGCCGTTATTGAGTACGTCTTCCACGTCTTCTTGCGCAAGGGACAAAGCGCGGTCGAAACGCGACGTTTCGCCCATTTTCGAACGCATACTTGCGGATGAATCAATGATCGCTATGATTTCCGTTTCATCAACTACCGTTTTAAGTACGCGGACGGGCTTTGTTAAAATTGCCGTACACGCCAAAAGAATACAAACCTGACACAATATCAATAAGATATTGCGCAGTTTGCTGGTCGGTATTCTTTTTTTTCTATATTTAAGGCTTAATTTCCATATGTACGTACTGGAAATAAATTTCTGTTGATAGTTCGGGCGGATTATGTAAATAATAATCAACGCCACAACGCCCAACAGACCTAATAAGCCTAAGGGAACTAATAATGTCATGCCATAATACCTGCTTTCAACAATTCGTTAAACAACACTCTTTCAATAGGAGCGTCCGTAGAAATGGAAATAAAATCTACGTTGCGTTTTGAACAGAAAGTCTTTATATCTTCCTTAAAATCGCGTAAGGCTTCTTGATAAGCCTTTTGCATACTGCGAGTAATTCGCATTTTCATATTTCTATCGTCAGACAAATCCACCGACTCCGCGTCAATCAAGCTAACGCGTCCGTCGTAAGAAGGATCTAATTCTTCGGGGGTTAATATTTGCACCATCAGTACTTGACGCTTTTTATAACACAAATACTCTACCGCTTTTTTCCAAGAGCTCTCCGTTAAAAAGTCGGAAATAATCACGGTTAAGCCGTTGCGCGACGAAGTGTCAGGACAGCTTTTTACGCACGTCTCAATGTCCACGTCGTCTTCAAATTGCACGTTCTCCAACTCGCTCATAGCTCTGAAAAACGCGTTCTTACCGATAAGCGTTCCGTACGGATTTTCCGACTTTTCTCCGCGCATGATATGGAAAGACGCCTTATCCATATTTTGCACAGCCAAAAAGCCGAGCGCAGCCGCCGTGGCTAATGCATAACCCGATTTCTTCGGGTCGTCCTTTCCCATTGACGCCGAGCAATCCAAAAAGATTTGAATTTGCATTTGCCTTTCGTCCGTAAACAATTTAAGAAAGTACTTCTCGAAACGACTGTACAAATTCCAGTCGATACGGCGGATATCGTCGCCAAGCTGGTACTCACGGAAATCGGCAAACTCCACCGTTTGTCCATAAGAACTAACGAGATGTTTGCCGCCGAAATACCCCGACAGGTTCGATTTCAAATTTAAGGATAACGCTTCTAAACGACTGAAAAACTGGTCGTTCAAATAAGATCCCTTCATTATTTTCTCCCGAATAATTTACGCTTTTCTTTCTTGGGTTGTTCTTCCGCCGTTTCCGTCGTTTCGGGCGCAACGTTTTCTTCCGCAACCGCCGCTTCCGCTTCGGGTTCAACTGCTACGGGTTGTACGGGTTTTACCGCACCGCCCTTGTGTTTTTTGCTCACTTCTTCGACAATCATCTTAACGACGTCGTCCGCCGAAACGCGTTCGGCTACCGCTTCAAAGTTGAGCTTGATACGGTGGCGCAATACAGGCAACGCTAATTCGTTGATATCGCTGTACGCAACGTTAAATCTGCCCTTGATAAGCGCCATAACCTTTGCCGCCGAGATGAGAGCCTGTCCTGCACGGGGCGAAGCGCCCACGCGGACGTATTTCTTCGCCGCTTCGGACGCACATTCGCTGTCGGGATGGGTTGCGCTGGTCATAATCATGGCATAGCGCAAAACTTCCGTTGCTACGGGAATTTGATTTGCCGTTTCTCTCATTCTTAACAACTGTTCGGCGTTACAAGCACATTCTGCAACTTCCGCCATCGTCTTTTGCGTCATATCGACAATTTGCATGAGCTCGTCAAGGCTGGGGTTAGGCACGATCAACTTAAACATGAAACGGTCCATTTGCGCTTCGGGCAAAGGATACGTACCGTCTTGTTCGATCGGGTTTTGCGTAGCCAAAACGAAGAACGGTTCGTTCAATTTTCTCGAAACACCCATAACCGTAACGGTGTGTTCTTGCATGGCTTCCAAAAGCGCGGATTGCGTTTTGGGCGTTGCACGGTTGATTTCGTCGGCAAGAATGATGTTGCTGAAAATAGGACCGGGTTGGAAGTTAAACGAAGAATTTCCGTTTTCATCTTTTACGATAATATTCGTACCCGTAACGTCCGCAGGCATCAAGTCGGGCGTGAACTGAATACGAGAGAAGGGCAGGTCAAATACGCGACCCAAGCTTCTAACCAAACGGGTTTTACCAACCCCAGGCACACCTTCCAACAAGACGTTACCGCCTGCGATCATGGCGATAATCGTTCCTTCAACAACTTCCTTCTGACCGATAACGTCGCGGGAAACTTGTTCGAATATGTTCTTACATTGTTCGCAAAATTGCTCGATATCTTTTTCTGTTACCATTTTTATCTATCCTTCCAAAAAATTTTATTTATTTTTATTTTTCAATGTTGTCGAAGTAATCCTTGACGATATCCTTGATTTCGTCGGAAATCTCTTCACTTTGTTCCATTTCATCTAACGCACCCTGTTTTGCGTCGTTGTATTCGTCGCCGTAATAGGTCTCGTTATTGATGATTTGGTTTTTATCGTCGTAACGATTGCTGCCCTGCGGCGGCTTATCGTTTTCATCTTCGGATTCAGGCGGGGGCATTTCGCTTTCCTTGCCGTCTTCTTGCTTTTGTTCTCCGTCTTCGGGGTCTTGCGGCTTTTGCTCGTCGCTTTCTTCTTCCCCTTCTTCGCCTTCCGCACCTTCGCCGTCGCCTTCACCTTCGCCGTCGCCAGCTTCTGCTTCGGCAAACGTCGCGTAAATCGTCAAGGGCCCGTCTACGGACATATCTTCAATGAAGAACACTTCCGTTTCGGTAAGAGAAAACGTTTCACCGGCGATTTCCCAATGCCATTCATACAAGAACCAGCCTTCGTCGGGAACGGCAACCACTTCTTTGATGTTTTTGCCTTCTTCAACGAGTTGGAAAATATCCCCTTCAATCATGCCTTCGCCTTCTTCTACAAATTCCACTTCATAGAAAACGGGTTCGGGTTCAAACGGATCGGGAATGATTTCGCTTGCGGGGGGAATATATCCCGACGCCGCTAAAACGGACACCGTAGCCATACCCGAGCCTGCAAGCGCGGTAAAAGCAACCGCGATAACAAGCGGAATGGAAACGGCAATTTTAATCAAATTTGCCGAAACGGACTTTAACGCCGCCTTTGCGTCTTCTCTTTGACGCATAGCGATATAGGAGTTATCTCCTTCCAACTGATGCATGGTCAAAAACCGTTCTTCCAAGCCAAGCGCGTCGATACGGCACGCCACGTCATGGGAAGTAGGACGGAATATTGCAAAGTAAAAGATCGGCGTTGCCCCTGCCGCAGCGACCGCAGCAATGATAAAGGCTATCCACGGATAGGAAAAACCGATAAACCAAAAAATAAAACTGCTAATCAGCATTGCGGAAAAACCGACAATCAGTCCCCAAAAAAGCGCTTTCAAAAAGCCTTCTTTCGCTAAACGAGCATAGTAACTTTCAAATAACTTTTCGTTCATTTTTTGTTCTCCTTTACAAGTTATTTTTTAATGTGCATTATAACACACCGTATTATATTATATCATAATTTTTTTTTAATGTAAAATGAATTACGCCCAAAATCAAAAAAATAAATCGAAACTTGTAAAAAAATCATGAAAGAGAATTAACAAAACACCGCAATTTGTTACCTTTGTAAACAAAACGTCCGCCTGCGGCATAAACCGCAGGCGGAGTTTTATCTTTTCAGATGAAGTTGTTCAACCGATAGTCAGCCGTTTATGCTTAGGGTTCTTCCGCAGCAGGCTTGTATCCGTAGTTAATAACTGCCGCACAGGAAGTATCCCAAGCGCTATAGCTATTCGTATAATTCCAGTTTTTCAGAACATAACGTTCATTTGCAGCCGTATTAATTGTCTGCGTAGCCGTCCAATAGTAGAACGCCTTCTCAGCAACGTAGGAAAGCTTAGGCAACGTAAGCGTCTGAATATTCTTACAGTTATAGAATGCCTGCGATCCAATCTCATCTAAGGTCAAAGGAATATCTACCGTCTCCAACGCCGTACAACCGTAGAATACGTCTTTAGCGATTATTTTTACGCCTTCCGAAAGTACCACGTTAGCAAGTTCGGTACAGTTCTTAAACATGCTTGCAGGCACTTTTTGCATTGTTCCAGGAATGACGATAGACGTCAAAGCGGTACAGCCCATAAAGTTCTGTCCTTCGCTCGTTATGAGCGAACTACCGTTACTACTTCTATAAACCACTTGAGCCGTCGTAATACTTGTCGGCAACGTAATACTTGCAAGCTTGGTACACCCGTTAAACGTGTCGTAACCGATATTCGTCATCTCATTAGGCAAAGCTACCGTGGTAAGCTCTTTCATACCGTTAAACGCACCATACAGCACGACGTCGGGATTCGTAACCGTGATGGAAGAAATTTTCGTACCTGCAAATACTTGCGAGCCAATGTATTCAACCGTTTCGGGAATAACGATACTGGTAAGCTTCGAGCAACCGTTAAAGGCTTTGTCACCGATTACTTTAAGCGTACTAGGCAACGTTACCGAAGTAAGGTTCGTACAGCCACTAAATACGGATGCCGCTTGATTGCTCTTTACGCCTTGTACGTTTGCTTCCCCTACGACCCACGTCGTCGGGTCACCAAGGATTTCAATACCTTCTGGAATATTAAACGAAGTAAAGCCCGTACAGCCGCTGAACAACGACGCATTGAGATGCTTTAACGTAGAAGGAAGAGTCACTTGCTCTAAGGCTGTACAATTTTGGAACATACCGAAGCCAAGGTTGGTAATACCTTCGGGAAGGGTAATATCCGTCAATTGCTTACAACCGACAAATATGTTCGAACCCCAAGTTTCCACCGTAGTGGGAATGGTGAGCTCTGTAATCTTCAAGCCCTTAAACGCGTCCGATTTAACGGTTTTCACCGAAGCGGGAAGCGTCAAAGCGGTAAGACCCAGGTTTTCAAACGCACCTTCGCCGATAATTTCCACGTTCTTTAAGTCAATCGTAGTAAGTGCAGTCTTCAAGAAAGCGTCATCTCCGATTTCCACCAACGAATCAGGCAAAACGACGTTGCTCAAATTAGTACAGTTGCTGAAAGCCGTTCTACCGAGAACCTTGATTCGGTTGGGCAGCGTTACACTTTCCAACGCCGTACATTGATAGAAATAACTACCAGGTGTTGCTCCGCCACTTTCTTCATTACCGAATACCAATTCATTTTCACCTTCGTCAAACGAAAGATTTACAAGAGCCGAACAGCCGCTAAACGCATCCGTTTCAATACGCAAGATATTTTCAGGAATACGAACAGTCGTCAAGCTTGTCATACCAGCAAACATATACTTGGGTATCTTAGACATTGTCGAAGGAATGATGACTTCTTCAATCCCATCAAACTTGTTAAGCAACGCAGTCGATTTGCCAGGAGCAGCAGGGAATGCCGCGACGCCCTCGGGAATTGTCAATACACCGTCTTCCAACGTCTTCGTCGATATAGCCACTACCACGTTTTCAGCATCCAACAACCAACCACCAATCGTGGCAAATTTCTCATTTGCGGACGCAACGCCAAATTCACGGATATTGCAGCCAGCAAAAACATTTTTACCTAATTCAGCAAGGTTAGCAGGCAACGTCATAGTACCCGAAAGCGCCGCGCCGTTGAACGCATTATCGCCAATCGTCGTTACGGTATCGGGAAGTTGAATCTTCGTCAACGCCGTACAATCTTTAAACGCCGCTTGACCAATGAGTTCCAACGCCTTAGGTAATTTGACTTCTGTTAATTGTTCACATTCTCCAAACGTGTAAGTAGAACTCAACAGCGGATTGGAGCCGTAATATGCAAACTGCGTAATTTGCGTGTTAGACATATCAATACTCTTCAAGCCCGTCTTTCTAAATACGTCGTCGTAAAGCACGGTAAGGCTGTTCGGTAAACTGATTTCCGTAAGTGCGGTACAACCGGAGAAGGTAGCATAAAGCGAAGTCAGCTTATCGCAAAGGGTTACGTTTGCAAGCGCCGTACAACCTTCAAACGCCGCGTCACCTATCGTCGCTGCATTCACAAGGTTAGCCGTCGTAATAGCCTTACAGCCCTTAAACGCCGTAGAACTAATCGAAACTACGTTTTCCAACGTAGACGGAACAAGCTTCGTACACCCATTAAACATTGACGCAGGAACGTTCGTCATGGATTTGGGGAAGGTAACGTTAACAAGCGCCGTACAATTGTTAAACATTAACGAACCGTTATCCGCAGTACCGACTTTACCCGTCAGATTAAAGCCTTCGGGAAGAGTAAGACTACTAAGCGACGTACAGCCTTTGAATGCGCTACCGCCAACCGAGCTCAAAGTCGAGCCAAGAACGACGCCGTCAAGAGAAGTACACGACGCAAACGCAGACGCGCCCAGCGTAGTTACCTTGGAAAGGTCTAACGTACCGTTCAAGCCCTGCTTTTCAAATGCATTCGCTCCAATAGACGTGCAAATTTGATTCAATTTCAACGTCGTAAGCTTTGCATACGTAGTAGAAGAAGCGGCAAACGCTTTCTCTCCAATCGAAGTGACCTTCGTCCCCGACAAATCGACGCTCGTTAAGATGGTATTCATGAACGCCATTTTAGGAATAGAAGTCAACGTCGAAGGGAAATTGATAGTTTTCAGTTTTTGACAGCTGTAAGTTGCCGTCGATTGCCCGAACATTTCTTCTCCGAGCATAGTCAAGCCTTCACGGAGCACGACCGTTGCCAAAAGCTTACAGTTATAGAACATATCCGTACCGATAGACTTCAATGCCTCACCGCCGAGCGTTGCCGACGTTAACGCCGTACACTTTTCGAATACTTTGTTGCCAAGTTTCTTTACGCTTTCGGGAATATTGATAGAAGCAAGCTTCGTACAACCTGAGAAGGTCGAAGCGCCAATCTCCGTCAGGTTGGAAGGTAACGTGATAGATACAAGCGACGTACAACCGTAGAACACGTTAGCGCCCAGCTTCCTTTCCGTAGCCGTAGCCTCAGTAGAAAAGTTTACGTTTTTAAGTGTCGTACAATTGTAGAACGCTTTATCTTTTATTTCCGTTAAGCCTGCGGGAAGATCAACCGTAACAAGGCTCTTACAACCATAGAATGCGCTGTCAGGAATTACTTTAATCGTTTCCGGAATGGTAATCGACTTCAACGCCGTGCCATAGAAGACGTTCGCGCCAAGCGTTTTAACCGTGCTCGGAATTTCATACGCAGTAAGGCCCGAATTCTTGAAGAACGTATCGGGAATCTTTTCGATACCTTCGGGCAACGTTACGCTCGTCAAACTCTTACATTCTTGGAAAACAGACTTGCCCAGCGTCGTCGCCGTGTTAGGAATCGTCATACTTGTAATTGCCGTACTCGCAAAGGCAAAGTCGCCGATTTCTTCAACTTGCGCGTTAGGCGCAAAATCAATCGTCGCAAGCGATTTACTGGTGTAGAACGCCTGTTTACCGATTGTCTTCACGGACGCAGGAATGGTAACGGAAGTCAAAGCAGAGCCGTAGAACATACTTTCCCCGATTATAGTAAGTCCTTCGGGAAGTGTAAGGTTTGCGAGAGCCGTATTGGTATAGAATGCGCCTGCGCCAACCGTTTCCAACGCGCTATTCAACGTCAAGGTCGTCAGCGATTTACAGTTCTTAAACGCTTCTTTACCGATCGTCGTTACGTTCTTAGGAATAGTAAGCGACGTGATTGCCGTACCGTAGAAGGCTTTTTCGCCAATCGTCGTCAACGCAAATTCCGTGCCTTCTACAACGTCGAAAGTCAGCGTTGCGAGATTGGTACAGCCTTCAAACGCGCTTTCGCCAATTTCCACTACCTTGTCTTTAATCGTTACTGACGTAATACCCGTTTGATCTTTGAATGCCATTTCGTCAATTTTGGTAACATTAGCGTCAAGAACGACTTCGCCTTCCAAAGTACCGAATACGTAGTAAATAATCTTTTTATCCTTGCTGTACAAAATCGGGCTACCAGCCGAAGCCGAATATAACGTACTGGTTTCGGATACCGTTATGGATTTTATAGACGTGCAAGCTTCCAAAACGCCCGTAAATTCGTTGACTGCCCCCGAAAGGTGCAACGTTCCCAATTGCGTACAATCCGCAAACAAGCCTTTGCCAAGCAAAAGCGTAGCCGTCGATTCAGGGAAGGCAAACGTCGTAAGGGCAGAACCCGCAAACGCGTAGTCTTTGATTTCTTCCAGCACGCTATTTTCACCAAACGTCACACTCGACAATGCGGAACAGGAGTCAAACGCTTCCAACCCAATCGTCTTAACAGACGCAGGGATAATAACAGTCGTCAAGGCTTCGTTGCCTGCAAAAGCCGTGGCTTCAATAGTTGCAAGCTTGGAATTTGCTGCGAAGCTAATCGTCGCAAACTGACCGTACATAAACGCGCTGTCACCAATCGTCGTAAGAGACGCGGGCAAGGAAAGCGTCTGCAACGGAACTTTATAGAACGCTTGCTGCGCAATCGTTTCCAAGCCTTCCGCAAAGGTAACTGACGTAAGCGCATTACAGCCGACGAACGCTCTTTCACCGATCGACTTGACGGAAGCGGGAATGCTGATATTCGTCAACGCATAGCAGTTTTCAAATGCTTTCTTGGGAATTTCAGTTACGCCGTTGCCGTCAAACACCACCGTTTGCAATTTGGGCGCCGCAGCAAATGCGCTTTCACCGATAGACGTAACGTCTTCGGGAATACTAATCGACGTAATATTCGTTTTCCAGAACGCATACGAACCAATCTTCGTCGTTCTCGAAGGAAGATCAATCGACGTCAATTTGGCACAATCCTTGAACACATAATTATCTACATACGTCGTGAGCGTGCCGTTTTTCAGCGCAGTCTGATACCAATCAGCCAGTTCAAGCGCGACTTCTTCTTTACCCTGCGGCGTTTCGGCAAACGTCAACGACGACAGATTTTTACAACCTGCGAATGCGTTTACTTCAATAAGCGAAACACTTGCGGGGACTTCGATGGATTGCAATGCGGAACAGTTATAGAACATTTGCGTACCAATCTTGGAAACCCCGTAAGGAAGCTGCACGTTTACCAACGTCGTACAGCCGCTGAATACGTCTGAACCGATATCCAACGCACCGTCCAAACCGTCACTAAACGTGATAGACGTAATACCCTTATTTTCATAGAAGGCTTTATCCCAAATCTTGGTTACCGTCTTAGGAATATCAACTACGCCATTCGTACCCACATTTTTCTTCGGCGAGAAGAAAAGCTCCGTTGCCGCGCCGTCTTTTTCAAGATACAATACGCCGTTTTTGGTAAGGTAATTTTCATTGCTACCGCTAACCGTAATGCTTTCAAGCGCAGCACATGCGTCGAAGACATACATGCTTACTTGTTCATTATCCGCATTTCTTGCGCCTAACGTAGTCAACGTAGCAGGCAATGAAACGGTTTTAAGCGAAGCGTTCTTCGCAAACGCGTAGTTTTCAATCGTTTCTACGCCTTCGGGAATAACGAGATTTTCAATTGCGGAATAATAGAAAGCATACGCTTCAATTTTATCCAAGCGTGCAGGGAGCACAACCGACGTAATCAAAGACGTGTCAATGCTGCTTGTAATACTATAGTCATCAGGGAATCGCCCTTGTCCTTTTGCGTCATACATAGCAAAAGCGTATTCGCCGATTGTCAAACCTTTTTGCTCACCCTCTACCGTTTCAAACGTCAATTTGTTAAGCTTTGTCAATCTTGCAAACGCATAATCACCAATCGCTGTCACGCGGGCAGGGATCTCCAATTCCGTTAATTTGGTGTTTTCAAATGCGGATATTCCAATAACCAAAGCTTCCGTGCCGCCTTTTTTGAACTCAACGGAAGAGATTGCGGAATTGCAGAACGCATAAGCATCAATTACCTTAACCGACGTAGGAATACTAACCGATGTGATTTTTTTGTTTCTAAAAATATTTGCGGAAATTTCCGTTACGCCTTCAGGCACGTCGTAGTGTCCACCACGTGCAAGCGGGAAGTACACAATCTTCGTCGCTTCTTTATTGAACAAGACCCCGTCAACGTCAGAATAATTTGTATTTCCAGCGTCAACGTATACGCGCGAAAGCTTCTGCGAACCAAATACGGATGCAATATCAACGTCTTTAACGTTTGCACCGAGATACAACTCAACTACATAGTAGGTTTCATTGTTATCAGCAAATGCGCCAGTCTCTAATGTCGCATTTTCTCCAACGTTAAGAATAACTTCCGTCAATTTTGTCGTTTTACCAAACGCGTTCTTCGCCAAATAAGTAAGATTTTCAGGCAACGTAACTGACGTTAATTCACGACAGTAATAGAACGCCGATGCTTGAATGGTTAAATCAGGAGAGTCTGTGTCGCCTTGGAATACGACCGAGGTTATCCCTGTACAATTCAAGAATGCATTTTTCTCAATCAACGTTACGTGTCCAGGAATAACGACTTTCGTTAAACTTACGCATCTTGCAAACGCTTCTTGACCAATCGTTTTAATAACGCTAGGAATGGTATACGCACCCGCTCTGCCCTTTGGTACATAAACGATTGCGTCACCTTGACAAAGCACGCCGTCAATATCGTAATACGCCGCACTTGTGGCATTATCTACTGCATTGCCCGTAATTTTAATCTTCGTTAAATCGCAATCAGAGAAGATATCGAAGTTCAAATTAACAAGACGTGCAGGAAGCGTAAGTTCTTCTAAACTCATACAGCCTTCAAACGCCATATCAATCGTCAACGCTTTCTCAGATTGCCCGTCTTCCGCCGCGCGGAATTCAAGATCGGTAAGATAATAGCAATCCGCGAATGCAGCCGATGCGATATTCGTTACCGACGCAGGAATGCTGATTTTCGTCAGTTTTGCGTTACGGAACGCACCGAAAGGAATAGACGTTACGCCTTCGGGAATGTAATACGTACCCGTAGCCGTCATAGGCAGGTATACGATTTCCTTATTCGTTTCCGTATAGCGGAACAACGCACCCGACGCGTCCGACTCATAAACGACGTCGTGCTCGTCGTGCGCAGCACCGTCTACACAATATACGACTACTTGTTCAAGCATCGTACAGCCTTCGAACGCCGAACCCGTCGTGCTACCGCCGTCCGTACCCATTGCGACGTAGCGAATGGTGTCGGGAATACGGATTGTCTTCAAGTTTGTGCAACCTTTAAACGCGCTAGTGTCTACCGACAATACGGGAAGTCCGTCGTAAACGGCGGGGATTTCTACGGTATCAACGTAGTAAATACCGTTCGCCTTCGTTACTGCCCAACCGGTTTCTTCACCCAACTTAATTTCAGTAAAGTTAAAGATGCTATACCAGCTTGCGTACAAAACGGTTTCATTATCGCTATGCAACCATTTTACCTTAGAATCACCGTTCAAATCGGTATATTCTACCCCTTGACCGTTAGGTTGCGTTCTCCAACCTGCGAAAATCTTGGTTGCGTCCTTAGACTTAGGTACAGCCAATTTGAAGTCTTGGTTGAAAGCGACCGTTGCCGTCGTTTCAGCAAGTATGCCGTTATCGCCAAGATTTAACGTAACGGTATAATTTTCGGAAGTCCAACCTGCATACAACGTCAAGTCTGCTTTACCAAAGGTAAACGTATTTTCATGCTTATTGCCCGTCGTTACGCCGTTGGGGATATCGTACCAACCGACAAATTTGTAACCCGTTCTCGTCGTTTCAGGCAACGTGTAAACGTCCCCTTCCGCCTTATAATCGGAAGCCACGGAAACCCCGCCTTCCGCTTCGAGAACGACTTCGTATACTTTAACCGTTTTACTTACCCATTCGGACGTTTCGCCTTGCGCGTTATAGCAACGAACCTTGATAACGACGTCGCCCTTTTGCGTAAATACAACCGCCGCTTTGTTGGCGTCGTTTACGAAATATTCTTCACCGTCGCCTACGATAATACCGTATTTCGCAGCAACGAGAACGGCATCCCACGAGATTTCGCCGTTGTTATAAACAAGCGTATCCGACATGACGTTATCCGAACGAACGGTAAACAAATCAGATTTCAAGGAAGTCTTCGTTTCGTCGGCGCAAAGTGCCTGTACGTAGATTTCCGAAACGTTGTTGATGAAATGCTCGTCTTCTAAATCAAGCTTATTCGTCGAAACGGTGTATTCTTGTCCGCCGATCGTAAGCTTATAGCCCGTAGCGTTATCAACGGCAGTCCAAGTAACGGAATGTCCTTCAAGCTTAACGTCCATAGGAATCGCCAGTCTTGTATTGTTGAACGTAGCTACCTTCAATTCAGAAGAATTATACGCTCTTGCAACGGGATATACCTTTACTTCCAAGTTACCCGACAATCCTCTGAGCGAAACGGTCGTTTCGCTAACCGTCTTCTTACCAAGCGACGTGCCGTCGTCGAAGATTTCTACAACGTAGCCTTCTGCATTTTCTACCGCGTCCCATGTCACGATTTCCGTATCTTGATTGATTACGAGATTCGTCACTTCCGCAAGACGAGCTTCAAAGCTGTGTTCTGCTACAAGGGAATCCATATAGCCGTCAGCTACTGCCTTTACGCTAAACTTGATACCTTCTTCTTGCATTGCGCAGTTTGCAAAGTCGAATGCAGGAGTGGTCACTTCCACCGACGTATGCGTGTGGTTTTCGTCGCCGCAATCTACCGTAACGATATACTTCGTTGCGTTATCGATAGCGTTGAAGGTCAAAACGCGGTCGGCAGAAATTTCAAACTTGCTAACCTTAGCAAGCGCTTTATTTTTGTAATACGCCGTCTGCTTAACGTTCGTGCCGCTGACGGAAACTTCTACGGTATATTCACCCGCCGCAAACTGGCTGAAATCAAACGCTTCGCTCGTTTCAGGCGTAGGCGTACCCATGTAAACGGTAGCACCGCTTGCATTTTTAATGACGTATTTATAAATACTGTTGACGCCGACGTTGCTCCACGAAATACCCGTAGATTTTACGGAAACGTTCAGGTTTTCAGCATCTTCCCAAACGGCAAAAAGCGTGGTGTCTTCGCCAAGCTTGTCTTCATTATATTTATATGTAAGCTTATTTTCGTCACCGTAGTTACTTACCCACCAACCTGCAAATACCTTGCCGTCCTTTTCGGGCGTGGGAAGTTCGGTGTTGAATACAACGCCGTTCTTCGTTTCTACGGGCTCGAACGCCGCTGCTCCGTCGACTACGAAATTAACGGAGAATTCCGTTTTCCCTAAATCTTCGACAAAGCGTGCATACAGCGTAGTATTTGCCATAACGGGATTATCAAAGTCATATAAAGCTTTGAAATCTTCGTCGGCATACCAGCCGATAAACCAATGTCCGTCTTTCGTAGGATCAGCGGGTTTCGCCGTCACCTTACCGTTGACGACCGTTGTCGCCGCTACGGCAGAACCACCATTCGTTTCGTACGTTACGGTATGTTCGATATTTTCATAGAAGGTATACGTTTCTTCCCCTTTTTTCAAGGTTAAAACCGTACCGTCCACCGTAACCGAGCCAAGCGAACCATCGGAAAAGACGATTTTAATCGTATCTCCGTCTTTTGAGTACGTACCGGTCAGCGTCGTTTCGCCCATAACCAAGCTGCAATCCGCTTCGTTAATGGTCAACGTATATTCCGCGCTGCCCGTACTGCAATAATACTCGCCCGTTTTCTCGAAGGTTACCGTTTCCGACGTAGTGCTTTCGGAAGATGTCGAACTTGACTGGTTTTCTTCTCCACCGCAAGACGACAATGCAAAGGTAAACGTCGTGAGAGCGGTTGCAAGCATTAAGCCAACCAAACGTTTCTTAAACTTCATAAAAGCCTCCTTTTGCTTTAAATTTCTTCGTTTTTATACCGTTCGTATTTTCACGTTTCAATCCTTTCGTTTGAAAAAAATCGCCAACGATAAAAGCATACAACGATACTATTTTCAATATTTTAACACAAAAACGGCAGGTTGTCAATTATTTTACTCTTTATTTTATCATAATTTTTAGCATAGATACAATCGATAAAATAAATTAAAATATGCGAAACCAACATTTTTTATGATGATTTTTATATATATGGAAAGAACGCAGATGCGTTGTCTGCGTTCTTTTACCTATCCTTCAATTCTTCGTCCGTCGCTTTGCGCAAAACCCGCTTTACACGCGAAGGATCGTACGGAGCATTTTCCAACGTAAACCGCCGTACGCCGTCAACGTAGACAATTTGTTCGGTGTTATGTCTACCCATACGCACCCAAACGTAATCGCCTGCCCGCACCGTGCCCGACGGGTCGAGATACCAGTAATAGCAACCGCGATAATTTCTTGGGCTTACGCCTACGAACAGGAATTCTCCTTTCCCTTCGCCGATACGGGAAAATGCGGCGTCAAATTCTTCGCGAATCTGACGGGCAAACTCTTCAATATCATTCCTATGCAATAACAGCGTATATACGCCGCCTAAAAAGCACTTTCCGCTTTGTTCACGCAAAAGAATACGTATCGCCATCACACAGTCGTTTGCGCGGCGTTCTTCACGGGATACTTCTTCCCCGTCTTTGACGTAAGGATACATATCGACCGCAAGCCCCGCTTTTTGAAAGGATATTGCGTATTCTCGCGCATATGCGCCTGCGAGCAAGCGATACATGGAAAACAGCCATTCTTCTAGCTCGTCCCGAGAAATGCGCTCGCCGATATCGCGATAGTGGATATATTCATTTTCGATAGCCGTTTCCGTCCGCGCCCAAAAGCCTTTGGAAAACATTTTCAGCGGCAACACGGAAAAGGTAAATTTTGTCTTTTGTAGTTCAATAGTAGCCATGGTTTTTCTATTTTTTGTAACAAAAACACGCAAACGTGCGCCGTTTTTTATTCCACAACGTCTAAAATTAACGGTTTCTCTTCGGGCTTATTTTTCCCGATTTTCGTCGCTTGCAACAGCCGTTTTTCGGACGCAGCGAACCCGTCTTCCTTGCTTGAATACAGCGTAGCGATAACGTCGCCCTTGCGCATACAATCGCCCGTTTTTGCATGCAAATAAATACCTGCGGTCATATCAATAACGTCTTCTTTGGTGTTTCTTCCCGCACCAAGAAGTAAGCTTGCTACGCCGTAGCCTTCTGCGTCAACGCCGACGATATATCCATCCGTAGGAGCAAGCACGTCGCGGGAGTATTTCGCAACGGGGAAACGTTCGGGGTTATATATCCATTCCTTCTCGCCCCCTTGCGCTTGTACCATACGCGCAAGCGTATCCAAAGCCGTTCCGTTTGCAATCGTTTCTTTTGCCATACGTTCGCAAGTAGCGTAATCGCCCTTTTCCGCAAGACAAAGTATATGCGCGGCGAGCGCAATACACAACGTCGTTAAATCTTCCGGACCGTTGCCTTTTAACGTTTGAATAGCTTCGACTACTTCAAGAGCGTTACCGATTGCGTTGCCGAGCGGTCGATCCATATCGGTAATCAACGCGCGCATGCGTTTGCCTGCGCGTTTGCCGATTTCCACCATCCATTCGGCAAGCCCGCGGCTATCTTCTACCGTTTTCATAAACGAGCCGCTGCCCGTTTTTACGTCGAGCACGATACAATCGTCGTCCGCCGCAAGCTTTTTGCCCATAATACTCGATACGATAAGCGGAACGCTGTCCACCGTCGCCGTAACGTCACGAAGAGCGTACAAAAGCTTATCCGCAGGCGCAAGCTCGGCGCTTTGCCCGACGATAGCCACGCCCACTTCGTTGACAATAGCCTTAAATTTTTCTACGGGGATATCGGTGCGAAAGCCTTTAATCGATTCCAACTTATCAATCGTACCGCCCGTATGCCCCAAGCCCCGTCCGCTCATTTTGGCAACTTTGACGCCAAGACTTGCCACGATAGGCATAACGACAAGGCTCGTTTTATCACCCACGCCACCCGTCGAATGTTTATCCACGCGTAAACCGTGAATATCCGAAAAGTTGAGTTTCTCGCCCGAATCTCGCACCGCAAAGGTAAGCGCCGCCGTTTCTTCCAAGTTCATGCCTTGGAAGTAGATTGCCATGCACAGCGCCGCCACTTGATAATCGGGGATTTCCCCTTTGGTATATCCTTCGATAACCCAACGGATTTCCGTTTCGGAAAGTGTTTCGCCGTTGCGTTTCTTTTGGATTACGTCGTACATTCTCATGGATTTATATCCCCTTTTCCAAAGGAAAACGGCAATAATTCGCCCAGCGTATAGCGGCGAATATTCTCGGGCGTACCCAAAATCACGCGGAAGGTGTAGTCGCAAAATTCCATAAGCGTTTGTCTACAAACCCCGCAAGGCGCGCAAATTTCGTTAAGAGTATCCCCTTTTCCGCCTACGATAGCGATTGCCGTAAATGCGCGCTCTCCTTCGCTGACCGCTTTAAAAAGCGCGGTGCGCTCTGCACAGTTGGTCGGCGTGAACGCCGCGTTTTCGATATTGCAGCCCGTATACACCTTGCCGTCTTTGGTCAACAGCGCCGCGCCAACGGAAAAACCCGAATAGGGCGCGTACGCCTTTTCGCGCGCTTCCAAAGCGCGCTCTAACAATTCTTTATCCGTCATTTGACAATCTCCTTTAAGAAACTTTTACCAAAAATACCGTTGCTGCTTAAACCAAACCATTCCAAAACGGTAGACCCGATATCGGCAAAGCTGTCGCGTACGCCAAGGTCGACGTTTTCTTTAAGCCGTTTTCCGTACACTATCATAGGCGTGTATTCTCTCGAATGGTCGGTGGACGGCGTTGCGGGGTCGCAACCGTGGTCGGCGGTGATAATCAGCATATCGTCGTCTTTAAGCAAAGGCAAAAATTCTTTCAAGCGTATATCAAACGCCGTCATAGCTCTTGCATAGCCCTGTACGTCGTTACGGTGTCCGTAAACCATATCAAAATCGACGAGATTGATAAAACAAAGCCCGTTAAAATCCCGTTTGGCAAGCGCCAACGTCTTATCCATACCGTCTTCGTTATTGACGGTAGGATGGCTTTCGGTAAACCCTTTTCCTGCGAAAATATCGTAAATCTTCCCTACTGAAATGACGTCTAAGCCTGCGTCCTTTAACACGTCCGCCATAGTCGTAGACGGCGGTTGCAAGGAATAATCGTGACGGCGCGGCGTACGCGCAAACGGATATTCCCCCGTAAACGGACGGGCGATAACCCGACCCACGCCGTGCTTTCCCACAAGCAATTCTCTCGCCGCTTTACAATAGGTATACAGCGTTTCAACGGGCACGATATCTTCGTGCGCGGCAATTTGAAAAACGCTATCCGCCGAAGTATAGACAATCAGCTTGCCCGTGCGGATATGCTCTTCCCCGTAATCCTTAATGACTTCCGTCCCCGAATAGGGCTTATTACACAATACGCCCCTACCCGTTATACGAGAAAACTCGTCTAACAGGTCTTGGGGAAAGCCGTTGGGATAGGTAGGCAACGGGTTTTCCGAATATACCCCCGCGATTTCCCAATGCCCGATTGTCGTGTCCTTTCCTTTGGACGCTTCACTCATTTTGGCATAGCATGTATGCGTTGAGTGCTTTTTTTCGCCCATTCCGTCAATGTGGAAAAGCCCCATTTGCGTAAGCGTGGGACAGTCAAAATCGGGGTGGTTGCGAATGGAACGGAGCGTGTTGCTCCCTTCGTCGCCCCAAAGCGCGGCGTCGGGCATTTCCCCGATACCTACGCTGTCGAGCACGATTAAAAAGGCTCTCTTTGCCATAGTAACTCCTTTTTTTATTTATGCAAGCGCAAGCGCAATCTCCATCATTTTGGTAAACGACGTTTGGCGCTCTTCCGCCGTGGTGTTTTCTTCGGGATAAACGAACGAATCGCTGACGGTACAAATACACAGCGCTTTCTTTCCTGCGCGCGCGGCGTTGCAATACAGCGCCGCCGATTCCATTTCTACGCCGAGTACGCCCATCTTCGACCATTGCATACCCGAATTCGCGTCGTCGTAGAACATATCCGAAGAAAGGATATTGCCCACACGATAGTTTACGCCCGCTTTTTCACATTCTTCCACGGCGCGTTTGACAAGCGAAAAATCGGCAATCGGGCAAAACGTGCCGGGCAGGTTGTACTGCGACGCGTAATTGCCGTTGGTGCAAGCGCCCATTGCCACGACGATATCACGGGCGTGCAGCTCGGGCGAGAACGCCCCGCAAGAGCCGACGCGAATGATATTTTCTACGCCGTAGAAGTTAAACAGTTCGTAGGAATAAATTCCGATAGACGGCTGTCCCATACCGGACGCCATGACCGAAACTCTCTTTCCTTTATAATATCCCGTATAGCCCTGTACGCCGCGGACGTTATTGACGAGCACCGCGTTTTCCAAATACGTTTTGGCGATAAATTCCGCGCGGAGCGGATCACCGGGCATGAGTACGGTTTTTGCAAAATCTCCAAGCTTTGCGGAAATGTGGGGAGTAGGTACAGACATAATATTCTCCTTCAACTTTTAATTTTATCGTTTTTGATTATATTCTAATAGTATCGGTTTTTCTTAATAGCCCTTGCCTTCAATGCCTTGGACGGCTTTAACGACGCGGCTC
Source organism: Clostridia bacterium (assembly GCA_017626305.1). GTDB lineage: Bacteria > Bacillota > Clostridia > Christensenellales > Borkfalkiaceae > Scatosoma. The sequence continues at coordinate 8,372 of JAGAIW010000181.1, read as the reverse complement.
GTGCCCAAGCGCGACGCTCCTGCGTCGATAAAATCTTGCGCGTCCTGCAAGTTGGAAATACCGCCCGCCGCCTTGACGAGCACGTCTTTCCCGACGTTGGCTTTCATGAGCTTTACGTCTTCAAGCGTTGCCCCTGCGGTGGAAAAGCCAGTGGACGTTTTGATATAATCCGCCCCTGCTTTGGTCACGATTTTGCACATACGTATCTTCTCTTCTTCGGTCAAAAGACAGGTTTCAATGATAACCTTCAACAGCTTTCCGCCGCACGCCGCTTTGATTTGCGCGATTTCGTCGACAAGCTGCTCGTCTTTCCCTTCTTTGAGCATGCCGATATTGATAACCATATCGATTTCGTCCGCGCCGTTTTCAACGGCGTCTTTGGTTTCAAATACCTTTACCGCAGTCGTATTATACCCGTTAGGAAAGCCGATTACCGTGCATATTTTTAAGTCGTCTTTTACGTACGCTTTTGCCTTAGCGACAAAGCTGGGCGGAATACAAACGGACGCCGTAGCGTACTTCATACCGTCGTCGCAAATTTTGCGGATTTGCTCCCACGTGGACGTTTGTGCAAGTAACGTATGGTCGCACTTAGATAAAATGTTTTTCGTATCAATCATTTGGAAAAATCTCCCTTAAAAATGCTTTTGGATATTTTTATTATAACCGTTTTTTTACACCCTGTCAAGAGTATTTTTCGTTTTTATCCGCGTTTTCCCTTATAAATACAGGCTTTTTGGACTTTTCATTCTATTTTTTGATTGTTTACACCCTTTTCTATAATTTTTCCGTTTTCAAAAAAATTATTTTTTTTGTGCGTCAAAAAGCTTGTTTTTTGTCGAAATTCGTGCTATCATATATTTGTATGATTGTATTTTGGCAGATTGCGTGCTTTCTGCTTTTCCCTTTCGGATAAGATTTGTTAAAGGGGGAAACAAAACGCCCATGGGCGTTTCTCTGTTGGTAAACAGAGCCGTCCGTTTGCCCTTTTCTCACCAAAAAAAATCCTACACAATAATATACGCGCGTATGAGCGACGCACGCAAAAGGCTTGGTTTATGGCACTCTCGTTACAAAAAGCAAACTTCTGGAAACGGATATCGGCGTGGCTGCTGGATTTTATCCTGCTTGCCGTTCTTTCCGTCGGGGGAATGGCGCTTACGGGCGTTATTTTGAACTACGACGCGCACGCTGCCGAGCTGACTGCCTATCAAGCGGAATACGAAGACGCTTACGGCGTGGATTTTGAAATCACGCAAGAAGATTTTGAAAAGCTTACGCAAGAGCAAAAGGATAAATACAACGACGTTTTCGACGAATTTTCCAAAGACGAACGCGTGGTTAAAACGCACAGCACGTTATTTTATATGACGATTGCCATGATGAGCGTGGGATTGTTTATCGGCGTGCTCGTAGTGGAATTTATCGTCCCCCTGTTTTTACACAACGGGCAAACGGTGGGCAAAAAAGTGTTTGGGCTTGCCGTTATGCGTACCACTTGTGTGCGTTTGACCGATTCGGTTTTATTTATCCGCGCTCTGTTCGGGAAATATATTATTGAAACCATGTTTCCTGCCGTACTGATGTTGATGATTTATTACGGGGCTATTGATATCGTAGGAACGATTACCATTATTCTTTTGTTGATTTTACAAATCGGCGTACTTATCGCCACGCAAACCAACTCTGCTATACACGATTTATTGACGGATACCGTCGTGGTGGATATGGCAAGCCAGCAAATCTTCGATACGGAAGAAGAGCTTATTGCCTATAAGCAGGAACAGCACGCACAGGAAGTTGCGCGCAAGGAATATTGATACTCTTTTTACATTTTTAATAATATTAAACTTTCTAAGGAGAATATATGAAAGTCGAATTACAAAATCTCACCAAAATCTTCCCCAGCCGCAACAAAAAGTCTGGCGAAGAAGTTATCGCGGTAAATGATTTTACCTTCACCATTCCCGACGGGAAACTCGTTGGTCTTCTCGGCCCTTCCGGTTGCGGAAAAAGTACGACGTTGTACATGATCAGCGGTTTGCAACAGCCTTCTTCGGGCAGAATTTTCTTCGGCGACGAAGACGTTACCGATTTGTCCCCTGAAAACCGCGGTATCGGTTTGGTATTCCAAAACTACGCTCTGTATCCGCATATGACGGTAAAGCAAAACATTTTGTTCCCCCTGCAAAACTTGAAAGGTAAAGACAAAATGACCAAGCAGGAAATGCTGGACAGGGCTTTGGAAGCTGCGAAGTTGGTGCAAATCGACGAGCTGATGGATAGAAAACCCAGCGAACTTTCGGGTGGTCAGCAACAACGTGTTGCTATTGCGCGTGCGTTGGTTAAAATGCCCCGCGTTCTCCTTTTGGACGAGCCCCTTTCTAACCTTGACGCGCGTTTGCGTTTGCAAACCCGTGAAGAAATTAGAAGAATTCAAAAAGAAACGGGTATCACCACCGTATTCGTTACGCACGATCAGGAAGAAGCTATGAGTATCTCCGATATGATCGTCGTTATGAAACTCGGCGTGGTACAACAAGTTGGTAAGCCGCAGGAAATCTACGACGATCCTACCAACCTGTTCGTTGCGAAATTCTTGGGAACGCCCCCGATTAACGTATTCCGCGGTAAAGTCGTAATGGATATGTTATATATCGGTGAAGACCCCGTTATGAAAATTAAGGGCGTAGAAGACAAAGACGTCTACGTTGCCGTTCGTCCCGAAGGGTTTGAGCTCAATCCCAAGGGCAAGTTTGTATGCGAACTTTCCAACGTGGAAGTTATGGGCCGCGACGTGAGCGTCGTTTCCCGTCACGAAGCGTCTATCAATCCCGTTATCCGCTCGATTATCAATGCAGACAGCGGCGTAGACGCCACGGCGACAAACGTAAAATTCTCCTTGAAACCGCATAAGGTATTCCTGTTCGACACGGAAACGGAAGAACGTATTCCTTTCGAGGTGAAATAATGAAAGAATTCCTTATCAAAATTAAGTTCGATAAGTGGAAAGGTTGGTTATATCTTTCCCCCGCTATCGTGCTGTTGCTCGTCTTTACGGGTTGGCCTATCGTCAATACGTTGCGTATGGCTTTCTTGGAAGATTACAGCAGCTTGGGCGAATTGAGCGGTACGGTGTATTCTTTTGGTATCGGTAACTTTTCCAAAGTGTTGCAGTATAAGAAATTCTTGGACACGCTGACGAACACCATGCTCCTTTGCGTGCTTACCGTGCCCCTTTCCACCTTGCTTGCTTTGGTGATTGCCGTTTGCTTGAACGCTATTAAACCCTTGCAAAAGTTTTTACAAACCATTTTCTTCTTGCCCTACGTAACCAACTCGATTGCAATCGGTATGGTTTTCGCCGCTATGTTCAACATTATCGGCGTACACAACGCAGCCGGTCCTGAAACGGTTGGTATTATCAATAACATTTTAGGCTTATTCGGCGTAGAACCCATCAACTGGATTAACGCAGGTTCAGACTATTGGGCGAATATCGCCGTACTCGTTGTTTATATCGTATGGGACGCTTTACCCTTCAAAATTTTGATTTTGCTCGGCGGGTTGCAAAGCGTAAACAAACAATATTACGAAGCGGCGAAAATCGACAGCACGTCCAAACTGCGTGTGTTCACGAGAATTACCGTTCCCCTTCTTTCCCCCATGCTTGCCTACGTCGTAATTACGGGCTTTATCGGCGGATTTAAGGAATATTCCAGCATTGTCGGTATCTTCGGCGAAGGTATGGGTCCTGCGGGTGCGGACGGAAGATTGAACACCATGGTTGGATTTATTTACGACGCTTTGGCAGAACAGCACCACGGTCGTGCAAGTGCGGCGGCGTTGATTTTGTTCGGTATTATTTTTATCGTAACAATGATCAATTTGTACGTCAGCAAGAAGAAGACGCATTATTAAGGAGATAGTAAGATGAACGATAACGTAAACGAAACGATTACCGAAGAAACCCAAGCTACTCCCGAAACGGCGGCAACGCCCGAAACCAACCAAACGCAAGAGAGCGTATTGATTGCAGGCGTCATGCACGAACAGGATATCCAAAAGGTATCCGCCAAGCAAAACGTTGTAAAAATTATATCCAAAGTTGCCGTATACGCCTTCTTGGGCTTTATGGCGCTGGTCGTACTCTTCCCCTTCTACTGGATGCTTATCTCGTCCGTAAAGACGTTGGAAGAATACAATAGACAAATCCCTACGTTATTCCCTGAAAATATCGTTTGGTACAACTACGTAGAAGCCTTCAAAACGGCAAACCTTGGCACGTTGTTTGGCAATACGTTGTACGTAGGGCTTGTATCTACCGTACTTTCCTTAATCATCACCGTGCTTTCGGCGTTCGCCTTTGCGCGTTTGGAGTTCAAGGGCAGAGACGCTTTGTTCGGCGTACTGCTTGCGACCATGATGATTCCCGGGGAATTGTTTACCATTACCAACTATCAAACGGTAAGCATTTTCGGTTGGTTGAACACCTTTACGGTACTTATCGTACCTTTCCTTGTCAGCGTGTTCTACATTTACCTTCTTAAACAAAACTTCATGCAAATCCCCAACGAGCTGTATTTGGCGGCAAAAATCGACGGGACGACGGACATCAAATATCTTTGGAAGGTCATGATTCCCCTTGCTTTGCCTACCATTATCTCGATTACCATTTTGAAAATGATGGGTGCATGGAATACGTATATTTGGCCTAGACTCGTTGCTAACGACGAAGCGCACCGCTTGATTACCAACGGTTTGCGTAATGCGTTCACCGAGGCGTCGGGCGACGTCAACTACCCCGTACAGATGGCGGCTGTCGCTATCGTATCCGCGCCTTTGTTCATGGTATTCTTGTTCCTTAGAAAGTATATTATGAAAGGTGTTTCCAGAAGCGGTATCAAGGGTTAAGCAAATAGTAAAATAAAGAAAATTTATATATAAAGGAAGATAACCAAAATGCAAACGAAGATGAAAAAGTTTTTAGCTACTTTGCTCGCGGCAGTTTCCGTCACGACGGCGGCTGGTTCTTTGGCAGGCTGCGGCGGCACGCCTACGTTTAAGGACCTTGAAATCCCCGAAGGCGGCTACGACGGCAGCAAACAAACGGTAGAATTCTACCATACCATGCGTCAAAACTTGACGGAAGTTTTGGATAACTACATTGAAAAATTCAACGTACTCTATCCCAACATTACGATTGACCACAAGCAGGTCGGCGGTTACGACGACGTTCGCGACCAAATCAGTAAAGAATTGACGGCAGGCAATCAGCCTAACGTTGCGTACTGCTATCCCGACCACGTTGCGCTGTATAATATCGCTGGCTCGGTACAAACCTTGGACGATTTGATTGCTAGCGAAATTACGGTAACGAGAGCGGACGAATCGACGGAAACGCTTGGTTTGACGCAAGCGCAAATCGACGACTTTATCCCTGGGTATTATAACGAAGGTAAGGCGTTCGGCGACAATAAAATGTATACGTTGCCTTTCTCGAAATCTACCGAAGTTTTGTACTACGATAAAACGTTCTTTGATGCAAATAACTTAACGCCCCCTACCACTTGGGACGAATTAGAACAGCTTTGCGAAGACATTTTGGCTATCGATAAAAACTGTATTCCTTTGGGCTACGACTCCGAAGCAAACTGGTTTATCACCATGTGCGAACAGTACGGCTCGCCTTATACGTCTGCGGATTCCAACAATCATTTCCTGTTTGACAACGAAACCAACCGTGCGTTCGTGCAAAAATTTGCCGAATGGTATCAAAAGGGCTACGTAACCACGCAGGAAATTCACGGCGCGTATACGTCCACCTTATTCGTTGAACAACAGGCTAAGACGAGAAGTTATATGTCTATCGGTTCTTCGGCAGGCGCTACTAAACAATGCCCTGAACCCGACAACAAGGGTAAATATCCCTTCGAAGTAGGTATCGCCACCATTCCCCAAATAAATGCGGAAGCCCCTAAGGTTATCTCCCAAGGTCCTTCCCTTTGTATCTTCAAAAAGGACAACCCCCAAGAAGTTCTTGCGTCTTGGTTGTTCGTAAAATATTTGACGACGAGCATTGAATTCCAGTCCGACTTCTCTATCGCGTCCGGTTACGTTCCCGTTTTGCAATCGGTTGTTGAAGACCCTTACTACGCTACATTCTTGAATAAGCCAAACACGCTTAAAGGTGAACAACGTAATAAATTTATCGCTGCGCTTTCGGCAAAGGTTTGTATGGACCAAGCGGACGCGTACTACGTATCCCCTGCATTCAAGGGCTCTTCCGTTGCGCGTGACGAAGTTGGTTCTTTGATGCAAAGATGCTTTACCGAAGCGAAGGGTAAAAACCTGTCCGGTCAATCTTTGGCGGATATGATTAAGAAAGAATTCAAAGACGCCGTTGAAGAATGTGAATATCAAGTATAATCATACGGGAGTAACGGTATGAAAAAATTATTATCCCTTCTCCTTTCCATCGTTTCGTGCGTGGGGCTGTTTGCCGCTTGCGGCGGTGACGACAGCAGCGCGCCTAAGGAAGTCGATTATGCGGCTGCCGTAACGTTGGATATGGAGTCCACCGAAACGATTAAACAAACCACCACCGTTAAGCTGTTTATTGACGGCGACACCACCCATTTCAACGTACCCAGCAACGTTTCCGTTACGGGCAACGGGGTGCTCAAAGCAAGATATCTTGCCATCAACACCCCCGAATCCACGGGTAAAATCGAAGAATGGGGCAAAGCTGCGTCCAAGTTTACGAGAAGTAAGCTGGAAAGCGCTACTTCTATCGTGCTGGAAACGGATTCAAATAAATGGGAATTAGACTCGACGGGCGGCAGACATCTCGTTTGGGTTTGGTACAAGCCCGAAGGCGCGGAAAATTACCGCAACTTGAACATTGAAATCTTGCAAGAAGGTCTTGCGATTGCGTCCGACTCCGAAGGCAACCGTTACGGTGATATTTGCGGAAAGGCGCTCCGCCAAGCTACCGCGTTGAAAAAGCACGTACACGGTGAAGAAAAAGACCCCGATTTCTATTACGGTTCGGCTATTCCTATGGATTTGAAAAATCTTCGTTTGAATATTGCGGAATACGACGGACAAAAGGTTGCGTTTGAAGGCGTAATCACGCACCTGTACAACGACGGCGCGTATTTGGAAAGCTACGACGAAGAAACGCAGCAATGGTACGGTATGTATATCTATTACGGACGTAATACCAATCCCTTCTTGGGCGAAGTTATTGTTCCTGGGAATAGAATGCGTATCGTCGGTACGGTTTCTTACTGGGAAGGCGGCGGCAAATATCAGGTTTCGGGTATCGAATACAACATGCGTAACCCCGACGATCCGAACAGCTGTAAGCTTTTGGACGACGAAAAGCACGACCCTTCCAACGTAGCCATCACAGTTAACGATTTTTACGGCAAAAAGAGTATTCAACTGCAAGACGACGACGATGCGACGGAATACGATTACGCCGCTTTGGCCATGGAAACGACCGTTTCCATGAAGGGCTTGCGCGTAGTGAGTGCGTATACGACGCATAACGGCGGTGACAGCGACGGTGCAATCTCCCTTACCTGCTCGGTAGACGGCAGAGAAATCACCGTACGTACGGACGTTTTAAAGGACGCGGACGGCAACTTGATTACCGAAGACCTGTTCCCTAAGAATACGGTAATCGACGTGGAAGGTATTATCGATTATTATAAATCGGAAAATGCCGAAACGGGCAGTTATCAAATTAAAGTTTTCAATATCGAAAACATTACCATTCACTAAGAATGGAGTGTATATAAAAAAATTATTATAAGGAGTATCTCATGAAGAAAAAACACTTTCTCGGTTTTCTCGCATCTTTGGCATGCTTGACTTGCTTTGCAGCCTGCGGCGGCGAAGAAAACGCACCTGACCTGAACAAGGCGAAAGACATGCTGGACGGCTTGTACAAATCGGCAGCGGAAGTTACCGGTTCGGACTTTGAGCGCGTTGGTAAGCTTACTATCGACAAGAACGATTACACTATCGTTTGGACCGTTGAACTTGCCGAAGGCGTTACCGAAGGCGTTACCGTTACCAAGAACGAAGACGGTACGTACACCATTGACGTTGATGAAGAAGCGGAAGCAGACGTTGCATACGTTTTGAAGGCTACCATCACGGACAAGAACGGCAAAACTAAGGTTGTTACCTACAACCACAAAGTTCCTAAGTTTGCTGAAATGACGCACGAAGAATTCGTTGCGGCAGAAGACGAAGCCGCAGTCGTTGTAAAAGGCGTCGTTACGGGTATCGTAAACACCGATTCTAAGCACGAATTGTATTTTGAAGACGCTGACGGCGGTTACTATGCATACGACTTA
>JAGAIW010000180.1 GCA_017626305.1 Clostridia bacterium | reverse complement strand
GCGCCGACGGCAGCCTGACGGAGCCGCGTCGCACCTGAATTTCCTTCGTTTCGCTACGCTCCACTCCGTAAATTCAGGTGCATTTATCAATGTTTATCATATTTAGGGAATTTTTCGACTGCACATTTCTTGACAATTCCATTTTGTGTGTTGAAACCAATAAGCAAGCCAATATCGATGTAGGGTATGTTGATACGGTAATAAAACAACTTTACCGAATTGGTACGGAGATTAAATTACATTATAAGTATTTTAACGGTAAAGGGGGATATAATGCCCCCAAGCTGTTGAAAGAAATTAAGAATGATATAGCGGCATTGAAGGGGCAGTCTTTATCTGAGGTTATATATTGTATTGATACGGATAAATACGATTCGGACGCAGAAGTGGAAAAGCTCAATAGGGATATAGAAAATTTTTGTCGTCAAAACGGATATAAATTTATTTGGTTTTGTCGTGACGTGGAGGAAGTATTTTTACATAAAGCCGTTGAGGATTCAAAGAAGAAAACGGAAGTTGCAAAATTTAAAAAGGGGAATGATTTGGGCAAAGCAACAGAAGCAACTTTATCGGCAAGGTCCATGGCAAGAAAGAACAGTAATATGTTGCTTGTATTAGATCAAGTGTTGGATAGAAAGTAGTAGAAGAATGTGAAAAACACATAGGAGTAATCTTATTTTGTTATTTGAGACTGTATAAAAGGTCTGACAAATCATATTGAATTATTTATAATTAAATCAAATAAATATGCAAAAAATTCCGCTAAATGGCGTAAAATTTTCCGCCATTTTTCCGCCATCTAAAATTTCCGCCATTTTTAGAATGGTTATTTTGAATAAAATTTTGAATAAAAATGGTTAAAAATGGGGGTGTTTTGCATAAAAAATGAATAAAACGCTCAAAATAGCCAAAAAATATAATGAAAAGTAAAATTCCCAAGCTGTTCCCGGCGAGTTCGACTCTCGTCACCTGCTCCAAAAGAAAGAGGGTGCTTATCGCGCCCTCTTTCTTTTGGTATTAGATGAGCAGGAGAGTCGAACTCCAAGGGGGAATTTTGCGTTAAAAAAACGATTGATAATCGTTTTTAGCAAAATTTGGCGAGCAATTTATAATTGCGAAGGCGGTGGTTTTCCGAAGGAAAAACACGGACTCTCGTCACCTGCTCCAACCAAGCACACTTCCAAAACCTTGGATTATAAGGTATATGGAAGTGTGTTTTGCTTTTTCTCCCCGTTTTCCCCTGTATGATTAGTAGTAGCCCGAAACACAGCAAGAAACCCTATCGTGTTTCGAGCAAAAATCCCGATTTTTGAAAAGAATACACCTTAAATAGCAATATTAAAACAAAACGGAGGAAAAGCGGAAGAAATTAACAGATTATCTGTTACGCAAAACGGAATTGTCAATATTGAAAAATTATTGGCGTATAAGGATTTTAAGTTTATCAAAAAAATATTGAATGAATACCCGATTCATTTACTTTACTTGACAAATCAAATTAAATCGGTTATAATGAAATGGAGTCGAAAGGGGAAGTTTGACGTCCGTTTGAAGACAACTTGCGAAGTCTTTCGTCGCTTGCAGACTGTTAAGGAGCAATTCGTATGCCGACTGTTTTTGAACTTATAAAAATGAACGAAAAAGAAATGCGGGAATTTTTGGAGAATCACCGCATCGAGTACAAGCGGAAAAGGAAAGCCGTTCTTTTCAAATATCCCTTGGAGGACGTCCTTTTTGATTTGGAGATCCATTTCCGAAAAGGGAACGTTTGTCGGATAAGCGCGAAGAGCGCGGAAGATATTTCGGACGGGAAGTCGTTGGCGATTCAATGCAAGCAAGCCTGCGTGCGCGAAGGGTTTGTGCCCTTTCACGACGATACGAATCACGAGTACGAGAGATATTACGTGTCCCTTTCCAAGGAGGGGGAGGAAGCGGATATTTACGTCCGCAAGAGAGAGGATCAATTCTGGGAAGCGGGTCTGTCTATCGCAAAACCGACGGACGAGCAGATCAAAAATAGTGCGCCGTTCGAATGGATTTTATATCTGTCGGGCGGATTTCTGTTCGGGCTCCTTATGTTTGCGTCCATGGGTGATTACAGCTGGACGGCTTTTGGAATATGCATGCTTGGAGGTCTGTTCTGGGGAGTAAGCTTCGGAATTGTTTTCAGCCTCGTCATGCGGATACAATCCCCCTCGGACAAGGGCAAGGACGATAGAAAGTATCAGACGCTCTATGAGAAAATGCAGCCCGTAAACGGGGAAAAATTCTATCGGGGAACGTTGTGGATTTCAGAGGCGGGGCTTGGGCATAGAGGGGCGTGCCGTGCCTATTTAGCGTATCTCGTGCCGACGGAGGACGCGTTCGACGTTTTCTATTTGCGCAAGAAGACTTTGCAGAAAAGGCAGTTGTCCTTCCGAGGCGTAGACGACGATTTGCCCTACGGTCATTTATCCGTCACGGAGAATGGCGAGTATCGCTTTTTCAATTTTGCAGATAAAGCGGAATTTGCGGAAATGAAGGAGCTCGTCGATGAGAAACTTGGGCATCATTCCGAGGAATACGTCGGGATATTCCGTACCGTCCAAGAGATCATCAACGAATACTCTCCCGCCTCTTTGCGGGAGCTGCGAAGGGACGAGTTTACGACGGAAGCGGAGATCATTGCCGGAAAATTGTATCAAAACCCGAATATGCAACGGGAAGAACTCGTCAAGGTGATCACGCGGGCGTTTGATTACGATCCCTTGTACAGTCGGGATATCGCCAATTTGATTTTTGAAAAATTCCGCGGGGAAAACGCATAATACGAAAGCGGGAGAAAATATGCAATACGTAGTCTTACTTTTCGGTTTTTCCGACGAAGATAAAAATAAAACACCCGATCGGGTGTTTTATTTTTGTAAGAGCACATTGTAGCCCTTGCCGTATTTTACGCATTTGTTCACCCTCGAAAGGGTTGCCGAGGAGATCCCCGTCGTTTCGATGATCTTCTCGTAGGTCTCGCCTTCCATCAGGAGCTTGGCGGCGTGGAGCCGTTGCGCCATCGCCTCGACTTCTTTATACGTACAAAGGTCGTCGAGAAATGCCTCGAACTGTTCTTTGGTCGAGATTTTCGAAAACGTTTGGTATAATAAATCAATCTGGGCGTTCCTCTCGTCGGACATCTTCGTCACCTTCCTTCTTTTTGGTTGCCGATAGAAAGTTTTTGAGTGCCGTTGTTTTCGGGTCTTCAAAAATTTCCTGCGGCGTACCCGCTTCCACGATCTCCCCCTGCGACATAAAGACGACTTTGTCCGAGACGCTTTTTGCAAACTCCATTTCGTGCGTGACGATGATCATCGCCCTGTCCTTACTTTTCAGGGCTTTGATGACCCGCAGTACTTCTCCCGTGAGCTCGGGATCCAACGCGCTCGTCGGTTCGTCGAAACAGAGCAAAGAGGGGTTTAACGCAATCGCTCTTGCGATCGCCGCGCGCTGCTGCTGACCGCCGGATAATTGATGAGGGTACACATTTATTTTACTCTCTAATCCCACTTTTGTCAATAGTTCTGCGCCTTTTTTTTGAATAATTTCGTTGATTTTCTTTTCGTCCACCCCGACGCCCTGAAAATAATATTCGACGATGCCGTCGTAGATCTTCGGATTATCCTTCTTCTTGCCTTTGCGTTTGAGGCTTTCCCGAATGAGAAGCTCGGGCGCGAGCGTCACGTTTCTGAGAATGGAATAATGGGGGAAGAGGTTGAACGACTGAAAGACGAGCCCGATGGAGAGGCGTTTCGCCCGTTTCTCGTCCTCGGTAAGTTTGTCGATAGGCCCGGAGAACATGGTCTCTCCGTCCAGAAAAAATTCTCCGCTATCCACGCTTTCGAGAAAATTGATACACCGAAGCAAGGTGGTCTTGCCGCTCCCCGACGAGCCGATGATAGAGACGACTTCGCCCTTTTCCGCCGAGAAGCTTACGTCGTTTAACGCCTTGAAAGAGCCGAAGGATTTGTTTACGTTGCGTAACGTGAAAAATGCCATATTATACCCTATAATAACTGAATTTCTTTTCCAAATAATTGAACAACAGCGTGAGCAATCCCACGAAGAGGAGATAGAACGCGCCCGAGTAGAAGAGGGGCCAGATCAGAGCTTTGCTCGTGAAAATATACGCGGACATCACGATTTCCACCACGCCGATGACGCGCGCGAGCGCGGTGTCTTTGACGAGGGTGATAATTTCGTTGGACATGGGGGCGAGAATGCGCTTGACGACCTGCATGAAGGTGATTTTGAAAAAGATCTGTCTGTTCGTCATGCCGAGCACCTGTCCCGCCTCGATCTGTCCTTGGGGAATCCCTTCGATCCCCCCACGGAAAATTTCCGAAAAATAGCAGGCGTAATTGAACGCGAAGGCGACGACGGTGGCGAGAAAGGAGCCCCCGTTTTTGATGCCGTAATCGAAGTAGAAGGAATTGTCGAGCGTTCCCCAAAAGTTCGAGCCCGCTTTGGAAATCATGCCCGGCAGGTAATAGACGATGAACAGTTGCAACATCAAAGGCACGCCGCGCACGATCCATACGATCACTTTGAAAAACACCCGTATCGGGGTGCATTTGCTCATCGTGAACGTGGAGATGAGCAGCCCCAAGGGTAGGGAGAAAATCAAAGTCAATACGAATAATAATAGGGTCACCCCAAAGCCTTGCAGAAGGCTTTGGGTGACTGTCATAAACGTCATAAAATTTCCCTCTGTCTTATTCCGAGAACTCGGTGATGACCGAATTTTCAAGGCCGTACTTGGCGGCGAGTTCGTTCAGATATCCAAGCTCGGCGTACGTTTCCAGCATCAGATTGACCTTATCTTTGAGCGGACTGCCTTTTTTGAATCCGATCGCGTAATACTCCGCGTCGATGACGATGCCCTCGTTGATGCTCAGTTGCGCGTAATCGCCTTTGCCGACGATGGATTTTGCGAGCAACAGGTCGATCACCGCGTATTGACAGGTGCCCATGTTGACGTCGCGCACCGCGTCCATCTGCGAAGCCGCCTCCTTCTTATTGATATTCGCCTCCAGAGCCACCACGTAGCTTTCGCCTGCCGAACCCACTTCGTAGCCGACCGACTTCCCTTCAAATTCGGAAACCGAAGTCACGTCCGCCGTGCTCGCCTGTTTGACGATACATTGTGCGTTCGTCATATAATAATAGCTGAAATCGACCTTGTCGCTTCTTTGCACGTTGTCGTCGTCCGCAACGTTTGCCGTAAATCCGTTCCAGATACAGTCGATCGTGCCGCCGTCGAGCTCGGTGTATTTGTTGCTCCAGTCAATGAGCTTGAAGTTGACTTCGTACCCCAACGCGTTGAAGATCGTAAGTGCCAGCTCGGTGTCAAACCCCGTCAGAACGCCTGTTTCGTCCGTATAATTCATCGGAGCGTAGTCGGTATACCCGACGGTCAACGTCTTCGTTCTTACGTCGACAACCTTGTCGTCTCCGCCTTTGTCGTTCGTGCAGGCACCCATCGCGAACGCCGCGGAAATGCCTAAAACGAGTGCCGTGATACGTGTAAGTGCTTTTTTCATAATAAATATCTCCTAAAAATTTTTTCGCTTTTTACTTTAACACTTTAATGCGTTGAAGTATTTATGAGACTATTATACTTTAGCGTGATAAAGTTGTCAAGCATTTGAAGGCGGTTTTTCAAAAAAAATGCAAATTTTTTTTCGGGGCGGCGAGGAGTAGATATTTTTGAATTTTTATGATATAATGTAGCAAAGCAAACATTCATGGATAAGGAGGAAGGGGTATGTGGTATATTGCGTTGCTCCGCGGCGTCAACGTCAGCGGGAAAAACAAAATTGCCATGAAGGAGCTGAAAGCCACTCTGCAAACGCATGGATATCAAAACGTCATCTCCCTGTTGGTCGGCGCGCTATTTTTCATTATTCATACGTATCGGGGACTGAACAAGTCGCAGAACGTAGCGATGGACTCGTGACAAAAAGACGGACGCTTTGGAAAAGTTCCAAAGCGTCCGCTTTTTGAATTTGAAATTTATCGTAACCCTTGCTGTTTCATCCATACCCACATGACGAAACGGTGGGGCATGAGCTTGACGAGGAGCGCTTGCCCCTTGGCAACGAATCCGTAGATGGACACGTCGCGGTTTTTGTGTTTGAGGTCCTTCCACGTCCGTTTCACGATTTGCTCGGGCTTGTACATCACCGAGTATTTTTTGACGATCGTCTTTTCGGCGAGCGCACGGTCGAAGAACGCCGTCTGCGTCCAGAAAGGACAAACGCACAGACAGCGCGCGCCCTTCGCGGCACGAAGTTCCTTATTCAGCGCCCGACCGTAGGAGAGCACGAACGCCTTGGTAGCGCCGTAGGTGGCGATATAGGGAATGGGTTGCAAAGCCGCCATGGACGCGATGAGAATCATCACGCCCCCTTTCGCCATGTAGTCGAACGCCGCTTTGGTGGTGCTCACGATCGCGCGACAATTCAAGTCGACCATGTTTTCAAGGACTTCCCGATCGTCCTCCTCAATGCCGTTAAAACGCCCGAAACCTGCCGCGCAGACGAGGTATTGAATGGAAGGGGACTCCTTTTGGAGCTCCTGTTCCAAAGCGTAGGCAGCCTCGGGAGCGGATAAATCCAACGGGAGCACCTTGACGGGGATTTCCGTGAGCGAGCGGAGCTCGTTCAGCTTATTTTCACTACGAGCGACGACCCAAATTTCATCGAGGGGTTTGTCTTTGAGAGAGAGGAAAAATTCCTTTCCGATGCCACTCGAAGCACCGGTTACGATGGCAATATTTTTCATAATTTTCTCCTTATGCGGGTAGCAGGTATGCGTTGAACGCTCAAATCACGCCTTCCTTAGGTTGATCGTTCTGCTTTTGGGAAGAGCATTTTGCCCGAACGATATCGTAGAGTTTTTTCGAGCCCGTCGCGATGAGGGACATGATATAGCCTGCCGCTGTGAATCCCAAGACGTAAATCATCAGGAAGACGACGTAGGGCACTTTGCCGTAGAACAAGTTCAACACCGCCAGCGTGCAGGGATAGTACGGGGAGATGAAGAACATATTAAACGTTTGGTTGGGGTCGCCGAAGAAGTGGTACAAAACGTTCAGTCCCAAGGCGATGGCGACGGCGATACCGAAGACGGGGAGCGCCTTCAAAATCGTCTTGTGGGAGAGTTTGGCTCTGCCCGAAACGTACATGAGTACGCCGATGACGACCATGGCGCCGTGATGGATCATCGTCTGCGCGTTGATACCGAAATATGTACTGAATACGTCGCCGGGGTAAATCATGACGACCGCGCCTGCAAAGAGTCCGTAGGTCGCCAAATACGCGTACAGCGCCGTCCGTACCTTCTCATTTTTAATCAGAACCGCCGCGAGCATGACGTACATGGGCGTGGAGCAGAACTGGAAGGGGAAGGCGTACCATTCGTACACCCACGAGTCGTTGCCGGGATTGTAGGTGTAGAGGAGCTGTTTGTAGACTTCGAACACGACGAGGATGGCGGTGGTGATACCGAGAATGCGGTCCATCTGCTTGTCGGACAGGTTGCGCGCCTTGAAAAAGACGAGCGCGCAAAGGGCGATCACGATTGCAAAGCAGAGCAGGTGATACCACCCGTACAGGGTGGGGAGCACGTCTACTTTGCCGCCGATGAGAATGAGCAAACGTTCGAAAAAGGAAACGTAGCCGTCGCTGAGTGACACGCGGTCAATAAAGGGGGAATTCGTACCCATCAAAAGTACCTCCGAATTGTAGATTTCATCATTTGGGCATACCAGGTATGCGTTGAGTTAATATTCTGCCGACTCGATGACGCCGCCGCCGAGGCAGTTGACGCCGTCGTAGAGCACCGCGTACTGTCCTTCCGTCACCGCGCGTTGCTTGTCGACGAACTCGATATGCAAGCCCCCGTCCGCCTTTACGCTGACGTGGACGGGCTGATCGGGCTGACGGTAGCGGAACTTCGCCATGCAGTCGAATTCGGTCGCCGCAGGTTTTTGCGGAATCCAGTTAAAGCCGCTCACCTCGCAGGATTTGGAGTAGAGGGGGGATTCGTCGCCGTGGGAGACGTAGAGGATATTGTTTTTCAAATCCTTTCGGACGACGAACCATCTGCCGCCTTCCGCTTCGCCCTTCACGCCGCCGAGGTACAAGCCCTTGCGCTGTCCGAGGGTGTAGTACATCAAGCCCTCGTGCTCGCCCACTTCCTTACCCGAAAGGTCTAAAATTTTGCCCTTGGAGGCAGGCAGGTACGAGCTGAGGAATTTTCTAAAATTCCGCTCCCCGATGAAACAGATGCCCGTGCTGTCCTTTTTTTTGGCGGTCGCCAAGCCGTAGTCGAGCGCGATTTTGCGGATTTCCGGTTTTTCCATGTCCTGCAGGGGAAAGAGTACGTCCGCAAGCTGACTTTGGGAAAGCTGGTTCAAAAAGTAGGTCTGGTCCTTGTTTTGGTCCTTGGCTTTTTGTAAAAGATGCACGCCGTTCTCGTGGAAAATTTTGCAGTAATGCCCCGTGGCGATATAGTCTGCGCCCAACTTTTTCGCCTCCTCAAGGAAGGGGCCAAACTTAATTTCACGATTGCAAAGCACGTCGGGGTTGGGGGTTCTGCCCGCCTTATACTCGGCGAGGAAATAGGAAAAGACCCTATCCATGTACTCCTTGGCGAAGTTGACCGTATAATAGGGGATATCGATCAGGGAGCAAACTCTGCGCACGTCGGCGTAATCCTCCTCGGCGGTACAGCACCCGTTCTCGTCGTTTTCCTCCCAGTTGAGCATGAACAGCCCGACGACGTTGTAGCCTTGTTGTTTCAAAAGCAGAGCGGCAACGGAGCTATCCACCCCGCCGCTCATGCCGATGACGACTGTTTTCGACATAAATTTACCCGAATTCTACGCCCAAAGAGGGGTAGATGAAAAATTTTTCATAGAATTTAAGATAAGTATACCATAAACGCTTGCAAAAGGGAAGTAAAAAATAGTAAAATATAAGAAGAAAATTGAAATAGTTTTGCGTCTGTAGTCTAATTGGATAAAATCATGCCCTCCGACGGCATTGTTGTGAGTTCGAGCCTCGCCAGGCGCACCATATAACAAGAATAGGTTTGATACAGTAGTGTCAGACCTTTTTTCTTTGGCGGAAAGGGGAATTATTCCTTTGTGCCAGTTTTTACGAGACTAGAAGCAGTAGTTTTATAAGCTGTTTTCTGGTCTCTTTTTATTTTGCCTTTATACTTTTTAACGATTTGAATACTTTTTAACGATATGAGAACTTTTTAACGATTAGAATACTTTTTAACGATTTGATAAAATTGCTCCATTTGGTAGACAAAATGATAAAAAAGTGTTATAATACTTGCATATAGTCGATTGGAGGAAATTCAAAAATGAGTTACGCAGAGGCAATAAAAAAATTGAGAAATAAGATGATTCTTACTCAAACAGAATTTGCAGCTCTTTTAAAGGTTTCGTTTGGTGCTGTAAATCGTTGGGAAAGTGGGAAGTATAAACCGACTACAAAAACAAAGAGAAAACTTGCTCCATTGTTTGAGAAGTATAATATTGAGGTGGATGAGTAAAATGAGGTATTTGGGAAATAAAACCAGAATGATAGATAATATAGATTTGTTTATAAGGGATCTTGGGATTACTGGTAAAACATTCTGTGATCTTTTTACTGGAAGTGCAAGTGTTGCGGATTTTTTTAAAGATAGATATAAAATAATTGCTAATGATTTATTAGAGTCATCTTAACAACTAACATTTCATTTTCTAAATGGGGTGATACATTTAACGATAGTGTAATAGCCACTGCTATACTAGATAGATTATTACATCATTCACATGTTTTTCAAATAGATGGACCATCATATAGAACTAAAGATATTATTCAATAAAAAATAATTTATAAAAAAAACAAGGAAATACTAAATGTTTCCTTGCTTTATTTATTAAGATTTAAGTTGCCTTTTTTATTAAAAAGTAATTGCTATTTTTATTAATAACAAATTGCTATAAATATTAAATATAAATTAACATAAATATAAAATTTTTACTTGACATTAACAAAACTGATGTGATATAATAGCTTCATT
>JAGAIW010000179.1 GCA_017626305.1 Clostridia bacterium | reverse complement strand
TTCTTTGCGTTCGGTCACGCTCGCTCCTACCTATCGTCGCTCGCTTATCTCGCCCCTACAAAGCATTATCAATGCTTTGCTTAACGGGCAGCTCGTCGCACTACCAAGTTGAGCTAACAGTGCATTATATTCAATTTTGTCGGTCTACTCGTTCCGTAGACCTTCTCACGCAAAGCTGTTCTTTGCGTTCGGTCACGCTCGCTCCTACCTATCGTCGCTCGCTTATCTCGCCCCTACAAAGCATTATCAATGCTTTGCTTAACGGGCAGCTCGTCGCACTACCAAGTTGAGCTAACAGTGCTTAACTACGTTTTTTACGGTTCAACAAGACTTCTCTCATCAAAGCGCTAATATAGTATAAGTTTTTTTTTAGCATTTGTCAACTGTTTTTGCGACGTTTTTCAACTTTTATCCAAATTTTCTCTTTTATAAATCAAACGCGATTGCCGTGATATCGTCCGAGAACGTTCCACCGCTGAAAACGGTAAGCGCCGCCTTCAACTTCCCGATAAAATCTTCCGCGCTACGGGATTGCAGCATAACGCTTTCCGCGCGCTGAATACCAAACTGTTCGCCCTTGGCGTTCATGCACTCGGTAACGCCGTCCGTTAAAAGCACCAACATATCCCCCCGCTGATACGGGAGCTCGTTTTCCCGATACGTAAAATCGGGTATCCAGTTAGAGATCGGCGGAGCGGGACTTTCAATTTCGCTAATCCCTTCGCCGCTACGGAGCAAAATAGGCACGTTATGCCCAGCCGAAACGTAGCGGAGCACCTGCTTTGCCTTATCAATACGCACCGCCGCCACCGTGATATACGAGCGTTCGTCCTGTTCCAGCTCGCCAAATTTCACGCTGAGCTTAGACAGCGCTTTGGCAAGGTCAGTTTCCTTTCTATCGAACGCGGCTTTTACAAACGCGGACAGCATACCTGCCGAAACGCCCTTACCCGAAACGTCGGCGAGAACGCCGTACGTTTGATTATCCCACTCGTACACGTCAGGCAAATCGCCCCCAACGCCCAAACAGGGGATATACGTATACGCATACGGCACGCCGCCCATGCTCTTTGCCGCAGGCAATAACCGCTGTTGCATACGCTGTGCGGAGAGCATTTCGCGTTCCATTTCCGCCTCATACGTACCGTCGGTAATCCCGACGAAGAGTTTTCCTTTCTCGTCGGCAGGGAACACGCGGATACGCATAGAAATTTGCGCCGTATGATCGGCGCGTTTGACCGTCGTACGCACCGTTTCCGTCTTTTCCTTGCGTTCTTCCACAGCCGAGCGCATAGCGCGATAGAACGCGCAATATCCGCAATTTTCCCCTTCGCCGCAAGCGCAGGTTTCCATGCAACCGATTGCTTGCGAAAGGGACGCGTTTTTCTTCACCGTTTCCGCAAAAGAACGCCGAAACGCCGCGTTAGTGGCTTTCACCCGCAGCTTATCGTCGAACACAAACACTCCTTCGGGCATTGCGTCGAGTATTTTTTTGTACGTCTTTTGCGTAATCATCATTATCTGTAAAATTGCAATCCTTTTTTAATTCTCACGTCAAAATCCACGTCTTTATACAGCTCCCCGTCCAGTTGCACCGTACAAGGCAGCTTGGGCGTACAATGCAATCTATCGCAAAGCACGTGCGTCGTTGCGGCATATTCGAGAATTTTCCCTTTCATCAGCTGTATAAATGCTTGAATGATTTTTATCGGGCCGCCAAGACTGTCGACGACAACCGCTTCTATCTTTCCGTCCCCACTATCCGCCGTCGGACAAATGCGGATACCGCCACCGAACTGCGAACCGTTGCACGCCGCCGCAATCAATACGTTGCGCGTTTGCACGTTCCCGTCGATATCCAGCTCTACGTCATAGCCTTTGAACGAAAACAAGCTTTGAATCAAACTCATCAAATACTTGATTTTCCCTTTGAGCTTGCCCTTGCGGCAACGTTCTAAAACGTCCACGTCTATACCAAGCCCCGCAACATTCATGCACCGTATACCGCTCACTTCCAAATAATCGGTAGGTTTGGTTTCCCCCTTCAAGATAATATCCATTGCCTTTTCGGGTTCGAGCGGCAAACCGATATGTTCGGCAAAGTCGTTGCCCGTTCCTGCGGGGACAAGTCCCAAACGGCACGCCGTAGGGTCGGCAATCCCGTTGAGCACTTCGTGCAGCGTTCCGTCGCCGCCGACGGCGATAATTTCCCGTTCGCCGTTTTCCGTCAAAGCTTTGGCGATTTGCGTAGCGTCACGTTCTTTTTTGGAAAAGTGCGTTTGAAAGGTTGCGCCGATTTTAGACAAAATTTCTTCTACCTTTTCAATGACTTTGCCCTTTTTATTTTTTCCCGCAACGGGATTAGAAATGATATGATAGGTTTTCATCTTTGGTGTTCTCCCTGCGCTTTTGCGTCGGTTTTCCGAAAAAACTAAAATTTTCCACTATTCCTATTATATAACACTTTTCAAAGAATTGCAATTTATTTTCGATTTTGATATAATTTTATATGTGAAATTTTTTTGAAAAGGTGGCTTTATGCAACAAATTTTGCCAAAAAACTTAATTTTACTTGCCAAAGCCTGCGCAAAGCCCCTTTATCTTGTCGGTGGAGCTGTTCGCGACTACCTTGCAGGTTTTCCCTTATCCAAACGAATTGATTTGGATATTTGCTCTCCTATGCCCGTTGACGAGCTGATTACCACAGCCAAGGCAAACGGATTTTCCGTCAAAGCCATCTACCGCAATACGGGCACGGTAAAGCTTGCCGACAAGCAAGGTAACGATTACGAATACACCTGTTTTCGTTCGGATAGGTACGTCCGCGGCGTACATACGCCCGTGAGCGTGTATTTCACCGACGACATCAAAAAGGACGCACGTAGACGGGATTTTACGGCAAACGCCGTGTATTACGATATCGCTGCCGATTGCTTTCAAGACCCACTTGACGGCATACCCGCCATACGCGAAAAACGCTTAACGACCGTCGCGCCTGCCCAAAAGGTATTCGGCGAAGACGGACTGCGCTTAATGCGCCTTGCGCGCCAAGCGGCGCAGCTTGGTTTTTCGCCCGACGGCGATTGTCTTTTAGGCGCAAAACAAAACGCCGCGCTTATTCAAGACATTTCCCCCGAACGCATTTTCACCGAACTCAAACTCCTGCTTTCCGCCGATAAAAAATACGGCGTAAAGGACGGACATTACCGCGGCTTAAAGCTTTTGCACGAAATCGGCGTACTACGCTATATTTTCCCCGAGCTTGCGCAAGGCGATAAGCTTTCGCAACGCGCCGATTTTCATAACTACGACGTTTTAGAACACTCTTTTAAAGCAGCGCTCTACGCCCAAGAGCACGTTCGGCTTGCCGCGCTGTTGCACGATATCGGAAAGCCCCTTTGTATGCTCCGCGACGGAAACGCACACGCGCACCCGCAGGAAGGCAAACAGCTTGCCATTTGCGCGTTAGAGCGCCTTAAAGCGCCCAAAAAATGCACGCAAGACGTCGCCAAGCTCGTTGCCCTGCACATGTACGATTTCAACTGTAAAACGGGCGAAAATAAGCTGCGCAGGTTTTTCGTGGAGAACTACGGTATTTTGGAAGATTTATTGCTTATCAAGCAAGCAGACTTTTCAGCGTGCAAGGACGATTTATCTCCCGCGCCTACCTGCATAAAATGGCGAAATTTGCTTGCCAAAATGCAAGCGGAAAACGCGCCCTTAACCTTGAAAGCATTAGCCGTTAAAGGCAACGAGCTTATCGAGCTCGGTATCCCCAAGCCCAAAATTGCCGACGTGCTCCATTCGTTGCTTATCCACGCGGCGTGCAACCCCAAGGACAACCAAAAGGAACGCTTATGCCGTATGGCTTTGCACTTTGCAAGAGAATAAAGACAGCTTATACACCCCCTATCCCCCAACGTCATACTAGCCGACCAAACGTCATACTGAGCGTAGTGTAAGGAGCAAAGCGACGGAATAGCAAGCCTGCACGCGTCAGTATCCCTAATTACGTAAGTCCGTACCGACCAAACGTCATACTGAGCATTAGCGAAGTATCCCTTTTTACGTAGTCCGCATTTTCGTCCATGGGATTCTTCCCCGCGGTCAGAATGACGGGTGGTGACGGGACTTTTTATTGTAAAATCCAAACAAAAAACATAAAGCGGCAAGCCGAAGCTTGCCGCTTTCACATTACATTATATTTTTCGTGGAAAGAAAAGAACGAAACCTATCCATTAAGCAAACGTAACGACGTCAGACAAAGCCGTGCCAGCAGGCAATTCAATGGTTACGTAATCGGCATAGTTTTCAGCCGTAAGCTTCACACCGTTAACGGTGCAGTTTTTCAAATGTGCCGTGCCGCCAGCGCTTAAATCTAAATAGTATCCCTTTTCAAATTCACAATCAGTAAAGTAGGTATCGCTATACACACGGAACAAACGGTCGTAGTCCGCATCATAGCCAAACCCTTGCCAGTATTTTTTAGAGTTTGCTCCAAGCTTACAGTTCGTGAAATTTACACTCTTAAAGCCTGCCAAACTCGTCCAACCGTTGATGGTAGAGTTGGTTACGAACATATCTACATAACCGTATTCCGTAGAATTCAAGGCGTAGCCTGCGCCGTCAACCACAACGTTATCAATGTACACGTTTTCGGTGGGCGCATAGGTAACGATACCGCGCGCACCCGTCGTAACGGTGAGATTTTTAATCGTACCGCCGTGGGTAACGATAACGTAGGATCTATCACCTTCGCCGTCAATGATTTCGTTACCGTTTCCGTCCAAAACGCCGCCGTACTGCGCGAAACCAACTTTGTTTCCATAAGCTTCCGCGGAATCATTACGACCAGCTTGCTTTTCACCCGTAAAGGTAATATCTCCATTCAAGGATACGGCTTTATCGTTTGCAAGAGCGTCTTTTAATTCATCGGAACTAGCAACGTCGTAAGGCTTAACGGTATACGTACCGTCAGCGTTTTGAACTGCTTGATAGCCTTCCGCAACAAACGCCGTAGGATCGGTGTCAAACGTACCGCCGTAAATGGTGATTTCACCGCCTTGTTCTTCGCGGATAGCTCCTTTAAACGTACCGCCTTTAATAATGATATGGCTGTTCATAGCCGAACCGCTATAAACATTACCGTCTGCCCAAACCGCCGCAGTTTTACCCGTAAACGTACCGTCGTTGATGGTGATTTCCGCGCCGCTGTTGAACGCATATACCGCCGCGCCGTATTCGGAAACGTACGTACCGCCGTTGATAGTAACAACGGAGCTGCCAGCCGCCGCGAACGCCGAATTAGGCCAGCCGGAAGGATCGTTGCTGTGCGTGGTAGCCGCAACGTTATTCAACGTAGCGTTAGTGCCACGCGTTGCATATACGGGCATACCGATATTTGTCTCAGCCGTTACGTTCGTCAAAGTTGCATTTGCAACGTTTTTCATATGTACGCCGTACCAATAATTCGTGAATTGATAATTCATATCCGTAAGCTGTACGTTTTGCGCGCCTTCGATATTAAAAGCAAAATCCTGTTCCGTATCGCTTTCAATCGTATACGTCTGCCCTTTCAAAACGACGTCGTCGTTGAAATAGTAAGCCGTATCGGCGTTGCCCTGAACCGCTTTGACTACGTAAGCAAACGACGCGGTAAGACCTTGATATTCGTTGCCAACGTCCCAAGGCATTTTCACGGAAACGGTTACGTCTACGTCCGTACCCGGTTGCAAAATCTGCCAGTTGCTATACGCCGCCGTCCCTTCGTACGTTACGCCGTCAATGGTCACGTCAAGCACGTCGTAAAGCTTGGTATCCGTACCTTCTACGGGCGTAAGTATCGTTTGATACTGAATGATAACGTCGCTTTCGTTTTCTACGTGAATGTCGAATTCCACCATATCGGTCGGGGTCATTCTGTCGATAGCGATAACGTTGTTTTTATCGTTTACCGTAACGACACCGCCGTTCGCAAATACCATGCCGCTTTGCAATTCGTCGTCATACACCTTCGTGCTGGAATTCCACTTACCGGAATACACCTTGAAGTTATCCGCCGTAGCCGTCATCTTTACTTGACCTGCTTTCACGGAAATATCCACTTTTGTTTCCGAAGTGAACAATGCGTACGTACCGCCAACCACTAAGCTTGCGCTCATGGCGATAGTAGCAAACGACGTAAGTAAAAGTTTCGTTTTCTTTGTCATTTTTTTCTTTCTCCTTTGACAAATATTTTTTTCATGTGACTATATACTATACGCATTGTATAGCATTATACATCT
>JAGAIW010000178.1 GCA_017626305.1 Clostridia bacterium | reverse complement strand
AACGTTGCGAGCTGTCAAGCGATGGCAAACTTGCTTCAACAAAAGCAAAATACTTTCTATCACGATTATACCGTCAATGTATGCGCAGGGACAGGGGCAGGTATCGGTTTAGACGCGCTCACGCCTGTGCAAGCGTCGATGGGAAATCCACTTGAAACGAAGACGATTACCCTTTCGTGCGGTAAGCTCACGACGGGCGTTACCATTCGTCCGTGGACGGGCGTGTTTATGCTCCGTAATCTTAAATCGCCCGAAACGTATTTCCAAACGGCGTTCCGTGTGCAATCCCCTTGGGAAGTTGCGGACGACAACGGCAATAAGCGAATTATGAAGCAGGAATGCTACGTATTTGACTTTGCTTTGGATAGAGCTTTACGGCAGATTTCAGACTATTCCTGCCGTTTGAACGTGGACGAATCCAACCCCGAAAAGAAGGTTGCGGATTTCATTCATTTCTTGCCCGTTTTGGCTTACGACGGCAGTACGATGAAGCAAATCAACGCGCAGGATATTTTGGATATTGCTATGGCTGGTACAAGTGCAACCTTGCTAGCCAAACGTTGGGAATCGGCATTGCTTGTCAACGTGGACAACGATACTTTGTCGCGCTTGCTTTCTAACAAGGAAGCCTTGGACGCGATTATGAATATCGAAGGTTTCCGTTCTTTGAATCAAGACATTCAAACGATTATCAACAAGTCCGAACACGTTAAAAAGGCAAAAAAGGAAGCAGGCGATAAACTCACGCCGAAGGAAAAGAAGGAACTTTCCGACGAAGAAAAAGAGTACAAATCCAAGCGCAAGCAGATACAGGAAAAACTTATTAAGTTTGCTACGCGTATTCCTGTGTTTATGTACTTGACGGACTACCGCGAACGGTCTTTGAAAGACGTTATCACGCAATTAGAGCCTGGTCTTTTCAAGAAAGTTACGGGCTTGGACGTAAACGATTTCAACCTTTTGTGTTCTATCGGGGTATTCAACGCAAGCCTTATGAACGACGCAATTTTCAAGTTCAAGCGTTATGAAGATTCGTCGCTGTCTTATACGGGTATCGAAAAGAACATTTCCGACGAAATCGGTGGTTGGGATACGGTTATCCGCAGGGAAGAATATCAAAAGTTGTTCTTCAATCAACAAGCGACTATGGATTTTGCAGCGGAAGCAATGCCCGAAGTCATCGAAGAAATCGCCCCTACTGTTGACGAACCGAAAACACCGCCTAAAACGAGCGATTCTATCACGGCGACGTATGGCATAAAACCGACCGTCACCACAACAATTACAGCAAAAGAAGAGCCGAAAAAGATAGAACTTGACTTGTCGGGCGCAGTTGCAGGCGCAACGGTTATTCATAAGAAGTTTGGCGAAGGCAAGATTGTGCGTATCGACAAAGCGCAAAAGTACATAAAAGTCGATTTCGGCGCAGGCGAAAAGACGTTTGTTTTCCCGTCTGCCTTCGAAATGGGATTTTTGGAATTGACATAATAAAAACAAGGTTAAAGAACGTAAACGATTCTTTAACCCTGTTTTTTTCTCTCTTTTAAGAGCTGTTTGCGATATTGTCCAAATTTACCGTTTATTTGTTCTGAAACGACCAAACAGCCTTGTAAGTTATTATAATTGCTATCATCCCCCTCCTTTTCCTCTGAAATATAATCGTGTACTTTT
>JAGAIW010000177.1 GCA_017626305.1 Clostridia bacterium | reverse complement strand
GTTCCCGTAGGGAAATACATCAATCTGCCGATAACGTGGGAAAGAGTTCTGGACGAAACGCACGGTACGGCAAAAGTCCTTATGACCGATATGCGGCAATCGGAGTTTGACCAGTACAGTGTAAGGATCGACGCGCAGTTTAAGGTCAACATCCCCATAGAAATCAAGTTTGCAGGACAGGAAACGCTCATCCGTATGATCGTCGCACGAGATACCGCCGAAATGACGAGAAAGGACGGGTGGAAAACTTGGAGCCCCAATATTGAGTTTGTCGATGAGGTGAAAAAGCTCGAACAAGAGCCTGTGGATAATCTTACTTTCAAGAACGCAATACCGCGCACCTATGACGCGGATATTGACGCTACTTGGTACACCAAAAGCGCGGATAGCAAGTATCTTTTCTGGACATCGGCGCTCGCAGAAGCCGAAACCAATTATTGGACGCCACCCGCGATAAAAGGGCTTTTTCAAAAGGGCGAGATTTTAATATCCGACAATGCAAGCACTTTCAAAACGAGTAGTAATACTACTTCCAGTTTGCATATTCTTACTGAACTCACGCTTATAGTGACTACGCCAAGCGGAGAGCAAAAGACCTATTCTTCGAGTCTCGCACAGTCGGGGACGGGAATAAAGGCTACGTATCTCAGCACGACGCACGCGATAAATTTGACATTAGACGGTGAGTATCGTTTAGAGTTCCGTCAAAAATGGTGGTATCAATCTTCCTATTATGATTCTACGCTTCAAACGACCATGACGCACAACACGACGTATTCAACGAGCGTAGAAACGTGGATATACGTGGGGGAACTCAATAATGCCGCTTTCCAACCTTACACGATTAAGACGGTAATAGATCGTATTCTGGACGTTACGCCGACGAGAACGGCAAACGGTGTCAATAAATATGCGTTTCGCAACAACGCCGAAGAATACGCGACGGAAGAAAGCCCCGAATTTACCTTTACAGGAAAACATCTTTTTGAAGTTATGCTCGATATAGCGAGCTATAAAAAAATGTTCCCTGCATTGTATAAAAACGAAATCTATTTTCGCCCGTTTTGGAACGGCGAGATGTTGACGAGTGGCGATTTGCCGCCGCCTACAAAAGCAGTTTTAAGTAGTGCGATAGACCAATATTGCACGGCTCTCGATAGCTACGTGGAAAATATGGTCTGCATAAACGATACCAACGTGGGAACCGTTGTCGAGCCGTACAAAAACGGATACATTTCGGCAAGATCGAACAGCGGTTCGGAAATATCCGAAACGACATCGGTCATACCTACGCAATCAACGATTTATCAGCCGATTTCGCTGAACGTTGGGGAGACGGATGGTGTTGTCGTCGGTGATATACAGGCGTATTTATACGAGCAGGAAGATTACGAAGCGTTGTCCGATACGTCTGCGGCGTATCCTTACAGTAAAGGGTATGCGTTGAAATACACGCGCTTTTCTAAAAACTATACGGAACTGTCGCACCGTATAAAGACGAGTGACGTAATAGCCGACGCGCTCACAAAGCCTGCGCTGGCAAATATTATCGGAGCAACGACCAACGGCGCGGTGGGGGATGCAGGGTTATCACTCAAAGACTATCTCTCTGCGTTTATAGGGAAAGATACGGCGGCTCCGTTCGCGGACTTGCTTTTTCAGCCTACCTATATTCCTGTCGTGAACGCACGAGTGCGGCAGTATAAGCCTATGATCAGCGCGGAAGACTACGAAGCAACGCTTTTCTATAACCAACAGTCGGAGGTGGTAGATAGCGAAGCGTTCGGGGAACACGTCAAAGGGCTGGTGCAGAAACTCGGCAACCATACGGAAATCCGCGTGTACCGATTTGAGCGCGTGGATGATATTCCAACCGTCGGCACGCTTATCGACGAAAAAAGCGTTTACAACGTAGCTATGACGATTTACGAAAATCACGTTGACGCTACGATCTGCCTTGTTGACTATGCAGAGTTATCCACATATATCGGCGTTAAGAACGAAATAAAAACGAGCGATATATCTTCGACGAAGTGGTGCAATCGCTTTATCAACTGGGAAGAATTCCTCGTGTTTACGCACGAAGCGTACACGGGCAATACGTTATCCATAACGAAAGACGCGTTGGCGGACATCGTTTCGTTTACGACCGCAGAGCCGTTGACTTGCGCTATGTTTACGAGTTATGCGGAAAGCGGTGATTCGATTATGACAGCTTTCGCTCCGATAAAGCACCTTGCGCTTGGAAACAGTATCTATTTTCAATGGGAAATGCTTGATAATTTTGCCGTGGGGGACAAGTCCGAAAAAGCGCCCAGCGGAGCAACGAGCGCATGGACAGGAACACAGTACGACCG
>JAGAIW010000176.1 GCA_017626305.1 Clostridia bacterium | reverse complement strand
CTTTGTTATATTTAACTTTTGTACGACCTTGCCCGAAAGGTATTCTTCCGACGTTTCAAAGCCTGAATACTTATCTTCGGGATTGACTTCTACGGGGTTTCGATAAACGGTTGCGCCAAGTTCAGATAAAATCGTGTCATAGTCCTTGCCCGTCAGTTCTTCAATATACGATATATGTTTGTTTCTATAACTACGTTGAGTGGATGATTAAGCTCTTTAAATATTATTATACACACGTAAACAACTAAACTCTTACGGTTAAGTTTTCTACTTTTTCAAATACAAAATCTTCTCTTACGTCGGGGCGCAAGGTTGTTACCGTTACGTTATCCAGCGTAAGCCCGTCCACATAACGGAAATAAATGCCTTTTGCTGGCAATATCCAACCGTACCCAAACGTTTCCGGATAATCGGGTGCGTCTTCTTTCACGTTCGTTTCAAATTCCTGCACCCCGCCGTCCAGCTCCAAATGCACGTTTTTAAGAGTGATATTTTCAAGCGGAATACCCTTCAACCCGCATATATTCGAAGTGATTTGCCAATTCTCTCTACGCTCTTCCATTTCGGGCGTTCCCCATTGTTGCGCGTATACCTTTCTATCCTGCCACCAATCGTTTGCCTGGTAATACGGATATTGCGACGGCACGATCTCATATGGTCCGTAAGGACCTGTCGCTTCGACGTTTTCTATCCATACGTTGCGTATCCGTCCGATTTCCTGTCCACTCGGTCCGCGCATACGCTTGCCTAAATGAAGGAAGATCGGCGTGTTTACGTTGACCATTTTCACGTTCCGCAAAACGATATTGTCTATCACTGCCCCGTCCGAGCTCATGATACTAAACCCGCATATACGCGTATCGTACATATAGATATCT
Organism: Clostridia bacterium; assembly: GCA_017626305.1. Taxonomy (GTDB): domain Bacteria; phylum Bacillota; class Clostridia; order Christensenellales; family Borkfalkiaceae; genus Scatosoma. Next base: position 658 of record JAGAIW010000176.1, on the reverse strand, counting down.
TCCATAATGATATCTTCAAATCCGCCGTTGGTTTCCGTACCGAATTTAACACAATACGCACGCGATTTTATCTTACAATTCCATACGCGAATATCCTTGCATATATCCAGCTTATTCAGCGTATACGAGCTTTTGAACACCAACGCATCGTCGCCCGCTTCGATATCGCAATCGTGAATTCGTACGTTTTTACAGTTATCTGGCGAGATCCCGTCGATATACGTGCGCATTTTTATTCCGTAGATATCCACGTTTTCACAGCCCGCAAAGTAGATCGCCAAATCCGTCGCAAAAAAAATCCAAAGATTGCTCAATTCTACGTTTTTGCAATTTTTCAATGCAATTCATTTCGCCCCACGATATGCCATTTTTCGTACGTTTTCGTCGTCCCATACGCTTCTCATATCAATCTTTGCCTTGCCCGTAATTTTGATATTTTCACAATCAATTCCTATAAACATACTGCAATGGAAATACGAATGTGATTTATCTTGATACAACGGATAATCCACTTGTTCGTCAGGACAATAGTCACTCAATTGCAAGCTTCCTAAAATTTCCGTCGCATCGTCGAACACGATTTCGACGTTGCTTTTCAAAAACACTGACGAAAGCACGTATTGCCCTTTCGGAAAAAACACTTCGCCGCCGCCGTTTG
>JAGAIW010000175.1 GCA_017626305.1 Clostridia bacterium | reverse complement strand
GTACGTTCAACGCATCGTTGAATGCAAACGCGAAGATGTCGCCGGGATCGGCGTGCTCTAAGTGCATTTCAAAATAATACTTTTCATTTGCTTTCAGTCGATAAGGGATTTTCCCTTCCGCGTTATAAATGGATACGCAAGGATTTTTGCCGTGTTCATCGTTGCCTTCCGCATATTCGCCGGGTTGGAAAGCATACGCGTACATCCCTTCCGTCTTTACCAAAACAAGGTGTGTAGTACCCACCCAAACGGTTAAGAAATAGCCGTGGTTTGCCGAGCCCGTAGGCGCTTGATCGAGCGAGAATTCTACGATCCAATGGTCGAAACCTCTAAAACTACCCGAATCTTTCGCTGTCAAACGGTTGGAGTAAGCCGCATCGCTTCCCGTCACCGTCTAATGTTGAAGAGTTGCCCCTTCCTCGACGCCTGCCGCCGTTACGTCCCCTTCGTATGCGGGGCGTGCGCTGGACGTTTCCCCCGTAACGATTGCGGTGTCCATATAACGGACGGTAATTGCCATTTGCGCAAAATAAACCGCAACGCTTGTACGCAATTCTACGGGGAATGCGCCGATGGACGTATTCGTTTCCACGAACGCGGAATCAAGCTTGCCGTCGGCTGCGCTTACAAGCTCTTCATTGAAGTAAACGCCCTCAAATTCCCCCATCAAACCAAGCGAAGCAAGGTTTAACGCCGTTTCCGCTCCTTCATAGGAAAGGTCAATCAAGTTTTCAAGCGTCACCTTCGAGCGCTCTACGTTTACCGTTAAGGAAGATTCAATCTTCCCTACTTCCGATTCGTAAGACACGCTGACGATACACTCGCCCACGCCAACCGCCGTTACGGTGGCTTCGTCGCCGTTTGCGACCACCGTTGCAACCTCTTCGTTGCTGGAACGGAAGGTGAGTGTCGCCCCCTCGTTTATCGCGCCGTCCTTAAAGGCTTGCGCCGTGAAGGTTGACGACGTTTCATCGTTTGCGTTGACTTCCGCCAACGCCAAAAGTATCCCCCCTTTCGAGAGAACGATATGCTCGTCAGGCTTTACCTGAACGTTGATTCCCCCTACAAGGATTTCTCCCATACATTCCGTCTTGACGGTGACAACCGTCGAGCCGATGGCAACGGGGGTAATTCTTCCCTCTTCTACCGTTGCGATAGAAGGATTTTCACTCGTCCAAGTCCATTCGCAGTTCAAAGCAACGCCCTTATAGCTTGCCGCCGCCTGCACCAAAATACTATCCCCGCCAACCACAAGCTCTACGTTCGTTTTTTCAAGCTCCAACGAAGGTAAGCTGGAAAGCTCTACAACGGTGACTTCACAAGAAGCTTCCGCGCCGCTTACGCTTGCCGTAATAACCGTCGAGCCGATAGAAAGCGCGCTGACAACCCCGCCTTCTACCGTCGCAACCTTTTCATCCGCAGTCGTCCAAACAATCTCTTCTTCTACGTTGGTGACAGCTTTTAACGTATATTGCGAGTATTTTTCGATAGAAATTGCCGTTTCGCTCAATTCAACGAAGGTATACGCATGGCTGCTATCCTCACTCTTCGGCTTATCGCACGCAACCGCTACAAACGCCGAACATATAAGCAAGGCAATGGCCATCAACCATAAACCAAATCTTTTCATCTTTTTCTCCTGATTTTTTATTTTCCTACCTTTCCACTTGGATTTGTGAAAATAAAATTACATCATATCCAAATATTCTTCGATGGGGTGAAGCTCCGCATAACGGGTGATACCAAGTTCCTTACAGTCCTGTTTGAACGCTTCTTTCATATCGTCCAACTGGTCTTGATACTCAATCGAATACATTTCAATTTGCATAAAACGGAAGGCAATGCTTTCCACTTTAATTCTCGCTTCCAACGTTTCGTGAAGGGCGGGGTTTGCGGTTTTCAACGGCTCGATTGCTTTATAAGCATCGTCTATCATCGCAAGCCAATTTTCCAAAACGCCGCGAGGCCACAATTCTTCCTTCAAAAGAGTTTTCGCCGTGTAGCTTACGCTTCCCGTATAACCGTGATGCTCCGCAATATACGCAAACCACGTGTTTTCCGCATCGAAAAGACGCTTCATTGCAACGCTTGCATCTTTATAATAATTGTCAAAGAAATTGTTGATGAGTTGCGTTTGGTCGGAATCGATTTTCCATTGCAAATTGTTGGAAAGATATGCCTTTAATCGATACCAATCCGTACCGTTTACCTGGTTGAATTGATGTTGGTCAAAGATATACTTCGCCCCTCTATCATATAAATAGCGATAGTTATTTTGCATGGAGTTGAAATTGTTGTAGGGCGCTAAATAAAGCTGGAAGTTTGCGCCGTAAATCCACGTAAACAAGTTCTTCGCCAAAACGTTCCATTGACTGAGCGTTGAAGCTTCCTTCACGTTTTCTTCCGCATTAAAATCGTAATAGTAGTTTGCATAAATCGGGCAATAGAACAACGCTACGTTGTCGCGCAAACGAACGGAGTCGTCCGCGGGCGCATAGCCGTTTTCCGTTTGTACAACGGGCGCTTCTTCCGTCTTTTGATATGCGAACATAGCAATCAAAATTTCTCTGCCGGGATACGCTTCCTTTGCCCAAGCCTCGATTTGCTCCGCCACTTTGTTTACAAACTTAATGTATACGGCGGAATCCGTGCCGTATTTTTTATACGACGCCAAACACAAGTCGCAATCGCACCAGCTGTTGTGGTCTTGCTGGGTAAACGTAACGATATTTCTATCAGGGTATTGAGTAAAGCCCTCTTTCAGCCTTTCAACAACCACCGCAGCCAAGCCCTCGGGATCTCTCGAAAAACAAAGCTGTTCGCCCGACGCTGCGTACCAATCGGGATGTTCTTCCATATAAACCTCGGGAGGAACGATACTAAACGAGGTGTGATACTGCGTACCGTTGAAATCCACCCAAACGTTGTTGGGATAGTTGATCCTCGAACGGCGGGCAACCGTTTTATCAAACCACGCCTCACCGTAATTGCTCATGCGGTATGCAAAATCGGGTTTTTCTTTCAAGTTGACGTTTAAGAGCTTTTCCACCTGAATATCCTTGTCGATGTAAATTTCACCAACGGCGTAATATTCGTAGTTGAACTGTTCTTTCAACCAACCGTATACGGCGTAGAGCGTACCTTCGCCCGAGCCGCCGACCATGAAAACGGAATTTCCCTTCGTTTGTACAACGTAACCCGAAGCGCCAAGCTCCGTTTTATCATAGGTGACGCCTGCCTGCGCGACAAGAACGTTTTCACCGAGCGATAACACCTTCGTATCGCTGGAATAGGTGATTTCCGTGTCCTTTTTCGTTTCCAAATTTGCGCCGGTTGCTCTAAAAACGTTTTGCCTTAATTCGTCAACGGCAAAAAGTACGGCGTCGTTGTTTTCATTTTCGCCTATCACGATTACGTAATCGGTCTTGCCGTTGTTTACCAAATCAACGTTCGTTTCCGACACCGTTC
>JAGAIW010000174.1 GCA_017626305.1 Clostridia bacterium | reverse complement strand
TTGGTCGTGTTTGGCTTGACGAAGCGATTAAGCGTTTTTCGACTTTGAAAGCAACGGAAAGCTATGAAGACGGCAAAACCGGTGTAGAATTTGAAGTTGAACATAATATGGCGACGGGCGTAGATACGATGAAGACCGCAGGTTATAACGTGTATTTCGACGCAGGTGGACCTACGGCTAAAGCACTTGCTGCGGACAGTCGTGTATTAAATATTAACGATATCGTTACGGCAACTGATTCTACTGGTAGTACGATTGAAAGCCGTATAGATGAATCGTATAGAGCGCAATTAAAAGGTGCAAACGGCGAATATTACGTTTTGCCTCACTTTGCGCACGGCGTACAAGTTTCTTACGATATGGCGCGTTTTGAGAGTGAAGATTTGTACTTAGCTGCACCCGACGCTGCGGCTGGTGACGTTGAAACGTATACGTCCAAGTACGGTACGGCGAAATTTGTCAAGACAAGTGAAAATGCAGACGCAAAAAAGAGTTGCGGTAACGACGGCGAATACGGCACGTACGACGACGGTTTGCCTACGTCTTTGGTAGAATTTATCATTCTTTGCGCAAAGATGGACGAGCAAGGTGTGCAACCAATGAACTTATCGGGTAGCTCCATGGCTTATAACTATATGTTGGTAGAAGCGCTTTGGGCGTCTTTGGGTGGCTATGAAGAAACGATGGCAAAATATAATTATACGGGGACGGTAGAAGTCGTTGACGGTGAACCTACGACAGAGAATTTGTTTGCGGGAATTGATTATATCAAGAAAGTGGACACAAAAACGGTAGAAGTAGACCTTGGTACAGGATATCTTGCGAACGATGCTGTAGCACGTTATTATGCAACGGCTATGCTTGAAATTTTGGAAAATGAAGGCTGGTTTTCTGATTACAGCTACGAAGGGAACAACGCGCATACCGACGCTATGTGGAATTTTATTTCGAACGGTAGAAACGGCGTGAATAAGATGGGTATGTTTATCGAAGGTGACTATTGGTATAACGAAGCTCGTGATAACGATAAAATCAAGAATTTTGAAAAACTTTGCCCTGGCGTAGAAATTGAGATTGGTATGATGCCTTTGCCTACGTCGCTTTATGAAACTGTAACGCCTGGAAATGGCCGTGAATTGTGCAACTTGGCTTCGACGGGTAACGCTTTCTCTTTCATTAACGCAAATATTGCAAACAATGCGGGCTTGGTAAGAGCATGTAAGGAGTTCTTACAATTCTGTTATAGCCAAGCAGAGCTTGATTATTTCACCGCGTATACTGGAATTTCTAGAAACGGTATCAAAGTAAGCGAAATTAAACAAAACGACGTTCCCAACAATATGTACTTGGGTGGTTCTTGCTATGCGCAATCTAAAATTGCACTTTGGACGGCAAAGAACGTAAAGAACGTATGGGCTAATCCTACGGAATACTTTGACGACTTGGTAAACGTACCTGTTGTAAACGGCGTTAAATATGGTTCGCCCTTGAAAGCTATCCGTGACGTAAGCGCGACGGCTTGGACCGTATTCAACGTAACGAGAACGAAATCAAGCGGTTGAGATCGGAAGAAGCACACGTCTGAACTC
>JAGAIW010000173.1 GCA_017626305.1 Clostridia bacterium | reverse complement strand
CCCCTACCGAAAAGGTGGACGGGATAAAGATATTTTCAAATACGCTGATGGCGTATCTATCCGTCATGCCCGACAGATAATCGCACACCACCCGTTCTTTCCCGTCGATATCCAAACGACGCAAATACGCCGCAGGGAGTTTGTCGATATGCTGCATGAAATAATCAAACATCTGCGTGAGCATACGCTCCGCGCGTTCTTGAATCACGTAGTTGGAATAGGCGTACACTCTTTGGAACATGAAACTTCTCAGCTCGTTCATAGCCGACATCATCTCGTCCGAAAGACGGACGTAGTTTTGCCCGTACGAATGGTTGTAAATATCCGCCAAAATATTGCTGATACGCGTCTTGGTTTTATCCCCAAGCATCTTCACCGCGTTTTGGGGCAGGTCTTCTTCTTTGAGTATGCCCGCGCGAATGGCGTCTTCGATATCGTGATTGATATAGGCGATACGGTCGGCAAGGGAAACGGCTTGTCCTTCCAAGGTCATGGGTTTTCCCGTGCTCTTATGCTCTAAAATCCCGTCGCGGACTTCTATGGTCAAATTCAGCCCGCGCCCGTCCTTTTCCAAACAATCCACCACGCGAAGGGATTGTTCGTTGTGGAAAAATCCGTCTTCGGCAAGCTTACCAAGCACCTTTTCCCCCACGTGTCCAAAGGGCGTATGCCCCAAATCGTGTCCAAGCGCAATCGCTTCGGCAAGGTCTTCGTTTAAGCCCAGCGAACGGGAAATGGAACGGGCAATTTGCGAAACGTCCAAGGTATGGGTAAGACGGGTAATGTAATGGTCGCCTTCGGGCGCAAAAAATACCTGCGTCTTGTTCTTCAAACGCTTGAACGATTTACTGTAAATGATACGATCTCTATCGCGTTGGAATTCCGTACGGAAATCGCAGGCAGGCTCTTCGCGCAATCTTCCGCGCGAATTTGCCGAGCGCACGGCGTAGGGGGAAAGGAATTGTTCTTCCTGCGCACAAATGCGTTCGCGTACGCAAGCGTAAGGGGTGTTGTTCGGCATTTTTTCGCTCCTTGATTTTTTTCGTTATATATATTTATTCGACAAAAGTTTTCGTTTTCCTTTTTTTTGACGAATTTTTTTATAAAAATTTTATAAAAATACAAAATAAGGGGCGGAAAACCGCCCCTTTCACATGTTTCCACTATGTATATACCCAAATTTCGCAAAAACAAAACTTATTTTGTTTACAAAACGCTTATTTCGCTTTATATTCGTCTACGATTTGCGCTATCGCAAAATAATCGTTGGTCAAAATACAGTCCACGCCCATTTCCAAGCACTTTCTTGCGCTCTCTTCGTCGTCCGCTTGACAATAGTTACAGCGAATCCCGTGCGCGTGCGCCGCTTGTACGTCTTCGGGCGTTGGAAGATCCCAGAAAAATTGCAGCTTTTCCGCGCCGAGCGCAATCGCTCTGTCTACAATTTTCCCGGGCGTTTGCGTATCGTAAATTTGCCCTACGCAAATTTTGATATCGGGCGCGTACGCTTTGACCTTTCTCAGCTTTTCGTCGTTGCTCGACATAAAGTATACCCACTTCACGCAGTCATATTGACGAATGAGCGCGACGATTTTTTCCAAATAATCGTTATCATTCCAACCCATATCCCAAATTTTCACGTGGATATTCATGATGACGTGACAGGCGAATTTTTTCAGGATTTCTTCAAACGTAACCACCTTTAAGCCCTTGAACTTTTCCCCGTACTTCACGCCGAAATCAAGAGCCAACAGCTCTTCGTAGGTGTAGTCCCAAATATTCCCCGTACCCGTGGATACTCTCTCCAAAACCATGTCGTGCGACGAAACGAGCACGCCGTCTTTGGTCGCCCAAACGTCAAATTCAATTTCTTCTGCGCCTAAGGCAACCGCCGCGCCTAAGGCAGGCATACTGTTTTCGGGCGCAACCGAATTATAACCGCGGTGCGCGCACGTTCTGGGATACGGCATCACGTCGTCGTGACGGCAAATCGCGCTGCCTGCGGGACGGTATTTCCAAGGTCTTCTGCCCATTTCAATATACTCGTAGTGGGGCATCAGCGCGCCTTGGAATCCTGCGGGCTTGTAGTATTTTTTCTTGGGGTCGAACTCTACGGTAAAGCCGCCCACTTCGCTCTTCATATCGTGGAGCACCGTTCCGTCGGGCGCAATCGCGCAGGAACAGCCGCCTATCGGAGAATCTAAACCCATACTCACGGAAGAACGCAGCATATACGCATTACAATGGTACGCGCAAAATTTGTTGATAATGGAAAGTACTTCGTGCGGGTCACTTCTTTGATGCGAACAACCGATAATCACGTCGACGTTTTTCCGCGCGATAGCCGCGTACGCTTCGTAAAAATAGAAGTCGTAGCAAATCAAAAAGGCGTAACGCACTCCTTCAAGATCTAATACGTACACGGGCTCGTAATCAAACGTGTATTCGTCGTCAAGGTGTATTTTACTGCTTTCTCCGGGGGTAAGGTGCTGTTTGTCATACCTACCTGCAAGTTCCCCTTTACGGTCGAATACGAAGGTGGAATTTCTATACCCCGCTTGTGTTTTTGCGTGTCCGTTGACGACGACGATAGCGTTACAACGCTTTGCCGTTTCGCTTGCTTTTTGTAATAATTTGTCCGTATATTGCGCAATCGCGGCGTAGTAGTCTTCCTTCGTAGCCGCCAAGCAAGGAATATCGCAGCCTTCGGGGAATACGATAATATCCAAACTGTCGTCGCAAGCGTCAAACTGAGCCATTTCCCATTTGAAAAACTCGTCTATTTTGGAATAATCCATAGAGTATAAGGGTTGCACGACGTAAGCTTTCATATATATGTCCGCCTTTTGTTATTCTTATACATAATTTTACTATTCCCCCCTGCTTTTGTCAAGAGAATGTGCGGTGTTTTTTTACACAAATATATAATTTTTTTACCCCTACAAGTTGACTACATTCCACACATTTTACCAACGCCATATTCCTATCTCCCACTTAATGTAAACACCTATAAGAATAAGTTTTTTATAGTATACACGAGAATTCTTCGTAAGTCAAGTATTTTACGAAAAATAATCGTAAAATAACTATATGGACATGGAAAATATCGGGAAAAGAATAAAAGAAATTCGTTTAGAATACGGTTTATCGCAACAAAAATTTGGCGAGTTATTATCCGTTTCGCAAGATACGGTATCCCTTTGGGAAAACGGGAAAAGCGTACCTACCACCGAGTTTTTAATTGCGATTGCAAAGCAATTCTCCGTAGAAACCGATTATATCTTATGTTTGAAAGATTATTAAATGATTAGAAAAGACAGGATTTTTGTCCTGTCTTTTTTGTCGACGCGCTTGTCGTCCAAATTGCCAACAAAAACGGTAATATGCGTCCATTTAGACAGGACGTCGTCGTTTTTAACGGCTCGGCAAAACCGATACGCCCCGTCTGACGGAAATAGCAACGAACAAGGGATAGGCGTTTGCCTATCCCTTGTTCGTTGCTAGTCTTACCCAGCCTAAATGACGTTTTTATTTCAACTTGCTTATTTTCGAAGTGTTTGTAATCACTACAAGCTGCATATCCTTCGTCAATTCTATGGTGGGGTCGATATTGATTTCCAAATTATTACCTTGTCTAATCGCAATTACGTTGATGGAATATTTTTTACGCAAATTTAATTGAACAAGCGTTTTTCCCACCCATTCGGGTTTCACTTCCAGTTCGATTAACGATACGTCGTTGGATAATTCAATGACGTCGACAAAACCCGAGCTTAAAAGATTTTTTGCAAGACGTATTCCCGATTCACATTCAGGAAAAACCACTTTATCTGCTCCCACCTTACTTAAAATCTTTTTATGCACTTCATTCGCACATTTTACGATTACCGTACGGACGCCTACTTCTTTACATAACATTAACGCCATAACGCTTGCTTCAAGATTATTTGCCATGGCAATAATCACGACGTCCATGTTGGAAATGCCAAGCTGTTTTATCACTTCCAAATCAGTTACGTCTGCGCACTTGCAAAACGGAATATCAGCGCTGGCGGAATTGACAATGGTTTCGTCTGCATCAACGGCTAAAACTTCAACGCCATTGTTTACAAGCTCTTTGGCTACGGAAAAACCGTATCGTCCAAGACCAAATACGGCATAAGATTTATGGATACTCATAACATACTCCTTTTTTTAAGTCAACCTACGCTTATTTCTTCGGTAGGATTTTTGATACTATTCCCCGTTTCTTTGCTTGAATGAAAAGCAATAGCCAAAGAAATCGGTCCTATTCTTCCCAAATACATGGTAGCGATAATGATAAGCTTTCCTAAAAGTCCCAAAGACGCCGTAAGATTTCTCGACAATCCAACCGTTGCCGTTGCGCTGACCGTTTCATAAAGGATATCCAGCGCCGGCGCGTTGGTAACAGCCGCAAGCAGGACGGTTGATATAAACACGATGGAAAAGGACATACCCGTAACTGCCACGGCTTTCTTCATAACTTGTCTGGATAGATTTCTATGGAATAACGATACTTCGTTTTTGTTTGTTATCGCTGAATATGCAGTAGCGAATAACACGACGAGCGTAACCGTTTTAATCCCGCCTGCCGTCCCCACGGGAGAACCGCCGATAAACATTAAGAACAAACAAAGAATAGCCGACGCATTTGTTAAATTCTCTTGCGGTATGGTTGCAAAACCTGCCGTTCTCGTCGTTATAGATTGAAAAAATGACACCTGTATTTTATCAAAGAGCGAATAATTTGCTATGGTCAACGGATTATTATACTCGAATATAAAAATTAAAATAGCGCCCCCAAAAATAAGAATCAACGTCGCCGACAATGCAATTTTACTATGCAGGGTTAATCGTTTGAAACATTTTACTTTTTCTCTTCTAAAATTTTTGAATACGCGTATTACGTCCCACCAAACGATATACCCGATACCGCCTAGAACAATCAACAGACTGGTTATCGTATTTATCAAAGGATTTAACGCATAGCCACACAAGCTGTTTTCCGCTATGATATCAATACCCGCGTTGCAAAAAGCGGAAACGGAATTGAATATGGAAATCCAAATTCCGCTCACACCGTAGTCGGGAATAAATACCAACATATAAAGCAACGCTCCAACCCCTTCAATAATAAGCGTGCCTAAAATAACTTTTTTAACAAAGGCCGCAAGCCCCGATAAAGAAGTAAGATTGAATGAATCACTAATCAATCTACTATCTTTGAGCCCTATTTTACGGTGCAACGCTATCGTTAAACCCGTCATCACGGTAATAACGCCAAGCCCACCCACTTGTATTAAAAGCAAAATAACGATTTGTCCAAAAACACTCCAAGTCGTAACCGTCGGCAACGTAACCAACCCCGTTACGCAAGTGGAAGTGGTCGCAGTAAATAATGCGTCTATATACGGAACGGCTTGTCCATTTTTTGAGCTGATAGGCAAGGAAAGCAATAGACTGCCTATCAGTATCACAAATAGAAAGCTTAGCATAATAACTTGGGTTGTTGAAAGTTTTAATTTATACTTTTTCATAATCAATTTTTTCTCAAAATGAGATTTATTATTGATATTATAACACAGTTTTAGATATATTACAAGCATTTCTTATGAAGAAAATTGAAAATCGTGCGACGGCGTAAGGTTATAATATAATGTACAGTTTGCGTTTCGTCGCCTTTTCCGTATGAACACAGCAAAAAAGACAACCCGAACGGGGGCTTTCGCTACGCTCAATGAAAATCCCTAACGTGATTTTCCGAACCCGATGGGTTCAAGTCAATCCGTGCGGTGTCACCATACAACAAAAAAGACAGAACTTAATCCTGTCTTTTTCGCTGGTGACCCGTACGGGTATCTGCCCATTCGGGCAGGGCGTCGCCGTTTTCAACGGCTCGCGCGAACCTATGGATTCTCCCGACGGAAGCACACAACGAAAAGGACAGGCATTTTGCCTGTCCTTTTCGTTGGTGACCCGTACGGGACTCGAACCCATGATACCACCGTGAGAGGGTGGTGTCTTAACCGCTTGACCAACGGGCCTTATGTAATTGTTTTTTCGTCCCGTACCGTACGGGTATCTGCCCATTCGGGCAGGGCAGCGCTCCGCTCGCGCGAACCCATGATACCACCGTGAGAGGGTGGTGGTCGCGCGCAAAGCTGTTCTTTGCGCTTGGTCGCGCTCAGGGCTACCTATTGCCCTTCGCTTAACTCGTCCCTAAAAAGCATTATCAATGCTTTTCTTGACGGGCAACTCGGCTTAACCGCTTGATAGGCGGGCGTTATGCGTTTTATTTAGGTTTGGCAAATACCGTTTGCCGACCAACTGTTTTGTAGTATAGCATATTTTTATCATAAACGCAAGTGTTTTTGGCTAGCGGAAACAAATTCCCCCAAAAAAAATTTACCCCTGCAAAAATTATTGACTTCCCCTTTTTATTGTTGTATAATAAGGAAAGAATAAATCATATTAAGGATTACTTATGAAAAACGCTTTTAAAAAATTTTGCGTCAGCATAGCCGTTTCCGCGGCGATTCTTATCTCTCCGTTCTCGGTAACGGTGCAAGCGGCTACCGCGCCGAGCAGTCACGTCCACGAAACTGCTCAATACGCCGCAAAGGCAAGCTACGTTGCCAACTGGGGCGATAGAGAAGAAGAATGTACTTCCCTTTCTTCGTACGCAACGGCATTTTACACGGGCAGTTACGTATACGATACGCTCTCGCTGGTCAACGGCGGCACTTCTCAAAGCAACGCCCCTTCAAGCAGTTTGTATAAGTCGTTGCAATCCTTAATGCAAAGCAAACACAAAACGATAACTACTTACGGCGGAACGAGAAGTTTATATGCTTATACCGACTGCGTAAACGGCGATACTTCTAAGGTTTCCCTTCTCTATTTAGGCACAATGGTTTCAAGTACTTGGGATAGCGGTAATACCTATAACCGTGAACATACTTGGCCCAACAGCAAATGCATAGTCAGCTCGACGCAAAAAGACGATTCTGCGGACATCATGATGCTCCGTCCCGCCAACCCCAGCGAAAACACTTCGCGCGGCAACAAGGCTTATGGCAAAACGGCAGGCACTACGTATTACGACCCTAACAAACGCGGTCAAAAAATACGCGGCGACTGCGCAAGAATGTTGCTTTATGCGTATACCCGTTGGGGAAATACAAGCAAAATGTGGGGTGCAAGCGGCGTAATTGAAAGCCTTGACGTTTTACTCGAATGGATGGAAGAAGACCCCGTGGATACGTGGGAAATGGGTAGAAACGACGCCGTGCAATCGATTACGGGCACGAGAAACGTTTTCGTCGACTACCCTGAATACGCGTGGCTGCTTTTTGGTGAAGATATCCCCGACAATATGCAAACCCCTTCGGGCAAAGCAAAAAATCCCCCCGTCGGCGGCGGTGGCGGTACTTCGTCGGAAGACAGTAGCTCCGTAGAAGACAGTAGCTCCGTAGAAGACAGCAGCTCCGTAGAAGACAGTAGTTCCGTGGAAGATAGTAGTTCCGTGGAAGATAGTAGTTCCGTGGAAGACAGTAGTTCGGTGGAAGATAGTAGTTCCGTGGAAGACAGCAGCTCGGTGGAAGATAGTACTTCAAGCGAAGGCGAAAGCACGACGGAAGAAGAAAGTTCAACGGGTGAAGAAAGTTCTTCGGAAGACACTTCCCCCCACGTTTTCTCCGACTGGTTTGAAACGAGCGACGGCAAGCTTTCGCGCGTGTGCACCAAATGCGGCGAAACGCAAACCAAAGAAAAAGACCACGTACATAATTTCAGCGACTGGATTAACTTAGACGACGGCACGCGCGTGCGCATTTGCAAGAGTTGCGAAGAGCTTGAACGGGACGAAAACGGCGAAGTTGCGCCACCCGAAGAAACCGAACACGAATTTAGCGAATGGTTTGAAAATGCCGACGGCGGCTATTCCCGTGTGTGCACCAAGTGCGGGGAAACGCAAATAAGAGAGCACCGTTACAGCGAATGGGTAACGCTTGAAAACGGCAAGCGTTGGCGCATTTGTTTAGAGTGCGGCGAAGAGAATACAGAAGAAGGCTCGGGCTGTTCTTCGACGGTAACCCCCTTTACGGGCGCAGGCTTATTGCTTGCAGTCAGCGCGGTATTCGTAAGCAAGCGCAAACGTAAATAAAAAAATAATACAAAAAACGTTCGTCAAATGGGCGAACGTTTTTTATTGTCAATCGCTATTTGCAAGCTTGAACAAGCTGATAAAATTTTCTTTCACTTCTTTTGACGTGCCTTCGGATTCGTAATTAAACACGCCTTGGTAACCGATTTTTTGCAAATTTTGGATAAGCTTTTTCCAGTCGATAACCCCCTTCCCCGGCAGCCAATGACGCTCGTCTACTTTATCGTAATCGGAAATATGCAGCGTATATATTCTATCGCCAAAATCCAAAACGGCGTCTTCTGCATTATCCCATAATAGATGGTTAACGTCCAAACAAAGCTTTACCTTCTTCGGTAACCGCTGCATAACCCACAACGTTTCCTTTATCGTGTTCAGCAAGCATTGACGCGGCAACGTTTCCAAACAAATCGGCGTTTCGGTACAGTTAGATAATTCGATAGCCGAACGAACCAAACCGTCTAAATATGCCTGACGATTGACGTCGCCGTAAAACACGTCTAACGGTACGCTACCGTGTAATACGTAGCAGTTGGGCTGATACGGGTCTATGCGCTTGATAAGCTCTATCGTATCCGCCACGTGTTTTTTGCGCGTTTCTTCGTCGGGCACGCTGATATCCCACCGTGCCGCAAACGGCAAATGCACGCCGTTTAGATACAAGGTACTTTTTTTAACTTTCTCTAAGCCTTCTTCAATACGAGCGACGCTTTCCGTTTCGTATTCGCCGTATTTCCAACAGCCTGCAATACCAAAATCCACGCTGTCAAAGCCCAAAGTTTCCAGCTCCTGTAATTGCTTGTAAAAATTTTCGTTACCAAAATCCAGCGAACGACCAAGCCTTAACGTATACATTTATTTCACCCTACCTTCTACCATAGCATATTTACCCTGCAAAGCAACGCCCGTTTGCATAGCCGTTTTCCCGTCGTACGTTTCGCCGTTTTCGCCGTGATATACGTACGCCGCGTTCAAGCCCTTCAACGTCAAGTATTCGCGCTGCCGTCCGTTTACGTTACGGTAAAACGCCACGAAACGTTTTTTATCCTTAGACACCACGCAAACGCCGTATTCGCCCTTTTGCATGTCTTCCAAACGATACGCATCCCCTTCTAAAAGTAACGGTTGTATACGTTTATACGTTTGAATATGCGCTTTCAGCCTTTCCGTATTTTCCAAAGAGAGTCTTGTCACGTCCATTTCATACCCGAGTATCCCTTCCGCCGCTACGTTAAATCGGAATGCATAATCCAGCCCGTCTTCTATCTCGTTAAACTTAGAGTTGGATACGTGCGCGCTGATTGCCGAAAGCGGATAGGCAAACGCCGTCCCTTTTTGGATTTCCAAACGCTCGACAGGGTCGGTGTTATCGCTTGTCCATATTTGCGGACAGTAAAAAAGTATCCCTGCGTCAAACCGTCCGCCGCCACCCGTACAACCTTCAAACAGCACGTTCGGGAACGCTTGGGTAAGAAGTTTATGCATTTTATAGCTACCAAGTACGAAACGGTGCTTGACTTCGCATTGTTTTTCAGGCGGCAAGTTCAGACTGCCCGTTTCCGCTAAGCTACGGTTAAAATCCCATTTGATATAATCGATAGGCACGTCCTTGAACGTTTCCACCAAATTTTTTACCACCGTTTCAACGGCGTTGTCGTTGGTCAAATCGAGCACCAACTGCATACGCCCGCGCGAAGGCTCTCTATCCTTGCAACGCAACGCCCATTCGGGGTGAGAACGGTATAGATGAGAGTTCTCGCTAATCATTTCTGGCTCTATCCAAAAGCCCACCTTTAAGCCCAACGCGTGTACTTTTTCCGCAAACGCGCGCAAACCGTCGGGGAATTTTCGGGTATTTGCCTGCCAGTCGCCCAACGAACGGTCGTCGTGGCAACGCTCGCCAAACCAGCCGTCGTCTACCACTACGGCGTCCATTCCCAGCTCTTTGGCGTGTTGCGCATACGCCAAAACGTTCGTTTCGTTAATGGTGAAGTTCATGGCTTCCCACGTATTGAGCACAATCGGGCGGGGCGAGAACGCAAACGGCTTGGGCATGATATATTCGCGGATATGCGCGTGCAAATTTTGCGAAAGCGCGTTTGTCCCGTCCGCGGAGTACGTGAGTATGACTTCGGGCGTCGTAAACGTTTCGCCCGCGCCTAAATTCCACGCAAACGTATCCTTATTCAAGCCCATAAGCATGCGAACCTTGCCTTCAAACGTCTTTTCCATTTGCGCCGTAAAATCGCCCGAATAGACAAATTCCATAGCGTACGCGTCGCCTGCATACTCCGTCGTTTGCGCCGATTTTACCGCCAAAAACGGATTGAACTGGTGGGACGAATGTCCGCGCATACTGTATATCCCCTGCAAGCCTACGTGTACGGGCGTTTCCGTTAAATGCCGCTCGTTAAAATACGCACCGCAAAGGGTAATCGAAATGTAATCCCCCGCAGGCAAATCCAGCTGACAGGAAAGTGCGCGTTCAATTTTTACAGGAACGTCCCCCTGATTTTCAAACCGCAAGTATCTTGTGATCGTGTCGCTGTTGGGAAATACGGTGTAATAGGAATACAATACGCACCCCGAAACTTCGTCCACGTAACTAAGCTCTAACGTTTCTTCGCCGCCGCGGGAATAGGGCATATCGTCAAATTCCACCCTACCTTTAAAAATGCGGTACGTTTGATAGCGAAAAAAGCTTGCGCTATCCCCGTTGGCGTTGCGGATACGCACCGCAGTATCCTTTAAGTCGTTACCGCCGAAAAAGGAAAGCTCCGTTTGCAGCCAGTCCAAAGAAATATTTTCTTCTTCGTCGGGATAATAGGGCGCAAACGACGTGCGTTGCAGCGTAAAATCTCCCACGTCGTCCTTGCGTGTTCCGTAATACAAATGCGCCACGTATTTTCCGTGAACGATTTGCATGGCATACGTCGTGTTTTGCGTATGTATTTTGAATAGATTGTGTGTTTTATCAAAAATAATCATGGTGTAGAACGCACCTTTTTTTTGTTTGTTTTTAATAGCAAGGACAGCGGTAGACCGCCAAAGCGGCTACCGCTATGCCTTTATTCTTTTATGGCTTAATACACTTCAAAATGGTCGAAATATACCGCACCGCTCATGATATTATTAGAATTCACGATTAAAGTGATATCCGTAAAATCTTGAATATTATCCAAATCGATAACAACGTTGACCCATTCCCCTTGCGTATGCAGTTTTTGATATGCATTAGGCGTAGCCGCATTGCTATTTACGGTAAGCCACATGCCATCCGTCGTCAGCGTATCGTTCTTGTAATACACCCAGAAGGAAAGCGTTTTACCTGCGCGTGCCTTAATCCATGCATTATCCAGCTGCGTTCCGTTACCGTCTCTCAGTTTAATGTAGCTATAAGCCGAAGTGAATACAACCTTCAAGCTCTTCGCGCCTTCCTTTACTACGTCCGTTTGTGCGCTGGAAACCGTTTGGGTATTGTACCACGTAACATATTTCCAACCTTGATCGGTCGCCGTATCGCTTTCAAAGCCGTTATACAAATATTCGTACGTAGACGTCGTGTCTGTCCCCAAACGGATATTATCTACGTATACGGTGTAATTCGCTTGATTGCCCATATTGAAAATGATACTTCTCGGATACGTTCCAAAACCGCTTGCAAGCAACGGGAAAGAAACGGTCGTCCAGCTGTTCGCCTTTACCGACTTTGCCGCAAGTCCAAAAGGCGTAATCCAAGCCGTACCCGCTGCGCCTTGATAATACACGTCCATCTTCAAATAGGTATAGCCTGCGGCGATAGCACGCGAAAGCTTTTCCCCCGTCCAGTTATAGAAAGGAATTTGTTGCCAGTCGGTATTAAACGTAAATTGCAAGCCTTTCCCCGTAAACGGCGCGGGCAACGTTTCCGCAATAGACATGGCATTACCATTGTTGCTGATATGATGATTTCTCAAATACGTAAGGCTATTTTTATCCGTGGCGTCCGTACTGTTGGTAAATTCTTCAAAATCATACAGCATAGCGTCGTCAAGGTTGACCTTAATCACCGTCTTACCGTTGGCGTATACCAGCTGTTCAATCGCCGTATCCTGCGCCTGATCAAAATCCGAAACCACTTTCCACAATTCGGGATTAGAGCGTTCGTTGAAAACGTAGCCTTGAATGGTGGACAGTTTCTCGGCGGTAACGCTGATTTTTTCATTGATTTTCGCCGTCTTCTCTTCCGTCTTCAAAAGCGAGCCGTTCGGCGCGTAATATTCCACCGTATACGTGGTGTCCTGTTCTTCTACTGCGCCCACGTACGCGTCGATAATCGCTTTATCCGCCGCAACGCTTTCTTTCAATTTACCGTCTTCCACCGCGCATTGTGTAACGTAGGTAATCGAACGCGCGTTATCCGCCGCCGTAGCAAATTGATAATGCGTTTCGCTACCTTGCGTATAGCAAATATACCCCACGCCTACGTATTCGGTGGTAAGGTTTTCTTCTTCCATACCGATTGCCGCGCCGTAATAGGCGTACGTTTCGCCGTCTTGAATCATAGTGCCTTGGGTATTGAGAATTTGCACCAAATTATTATTTGCCGTATAATCGGCGGACTGCGTCCAAATGGTTTCGCCGTCTTTCAGCCAACCGTATACGCGGTTCTCACCCAAAACGTTGCTTTCCACGTTCATAGGTTTTAAGCTATGATAATATTGCGGTGCAATAAACATACCGAAGGTAACCTGAGAATAAAGCTTATCTTCCCCCGTATTTTCCATAAGCCACGTATGCGCGCTTTCGGGCATTGTCATTTTAAAGCGGATACCTGCCTGTTCCAACGTAGCCGCGTTTCTAACCCACGCGCCGTCTTCCATAGCAAGAGAAAGGTCGGCAACGCTTTGATAGGTCTGCGTATCCTGCGCAAAAGCTTGCGTTTTTACCGCCGCTAAGCCGAGAAGTACGGAAAACGAAGAGCAAACTGCTACTGCTTTGATTAACGTATTTCTTTTCATCACGAATTATCCCCCCATAAATTTTTAAGTACGTCTTCGGACACCCAAGTAGCGTCCTTGGCTGTGCCTTCGCCCGACGCGGTGAGAATATCGTCTTGATATTCTATCACTTTCAGTTCAGGCACTACAAATGGTTTGTTCATAAGCTCCTCCTTATAAAATTATTTTTATTTTTATCGGCTTTTGCCGAACTGGTTTTTTGTTAATAGATTTCAAACGAGTCAAAATAAACCGCGCCGTCGGACAGGTTTTCGCTGTGAATGGAAACGGTAATCTTGGAAAAGCTTGCAATATCGTCAAGCGATACGCTCACCTGCACCCATTCCCCTTGCGTATGCTGCTGGGAATAGGCTTTAACCGCCCCGTCTGCGCCGTCCTTGACTTCCAAGGTTAAACAATCGTCCGTCTTCGTATCGTTTTTATAGTACACCCAAAAGTACAGCGTTTTGCCTGCGCGCGCTTGAATCCATGCGTTATCCAGCTGTACGCTGTTTCCGTCCCTAAGGTGTACGTAATTATAGCTTGTCGTGCTTGTGATTTTCAAGCTTTTAACGCCGTCGTATACGATATCCGTTTGCGCCGTAGCGATAGCAATACCCGTATACCACGTTACGTGCCGCCAGCCTTGATTTGTCGCCGTATCGTTTTCAAAACCGTCGTACAGCTTTTCCTTTTCCACTACCTTTTCAACGCGGATATTATCCAAATATACGGTATACGAAGACTGCGGATACGCCGACGTACCGTCTACGTTAAACGCGATATACGACGTCTTTTCCGTTGCCGACGCAAGCGCGGATAAGGGGACTTCTACCGTAGTCCATACGTTAGAGCGCATATTTTGCGACTTCGTACCAAACGGCGTCAGCCAAATACTTGTCGTATCTCCGCCTTGATAATACACGTCGAAAAAGAAAGTATTAAAGCCTTCTTTGGCTTTATCGGCAAGCATTTGCGTGTTCAAATCACGGAAATATAACGCTTGCCATGCGTTTGCAAAGGTTATCTTTAAGCCGCTAGTCTTATTATCTTCGGGCAGCTCGGCAGTATATTGCATGGTGCTCGCGCCGTAGATTTCCGCCGCCGCCACGGGCGACTCGAAGTTATACAGCTCTCCTTTTTTCATACAGTTGATGGCAAACGCTTGCTCCGCTTGATTGTTCGCCGCGTCTTTGGCGCATACCGACACGGTATAAACGCCGCTTTCCGTAGCCGTAAACGTATCGTTGGAAAGCGTAATTTCCTGCCCGTTTAACGTGACCGTTTTCGTTAAAGAGCTAATTTCACTCCAATCGCGGGCGGTGATAGACGAAAGGTCAACCGTATCCCCTTGATAAATCTGCTTAGACACGCCGTCCGTTTCCACCGTCGGGGCGAGCGTATCCGACACCGTAACCGTCGTAAGTTTTTTCAGCGTTTCGCCGTTAAAGGTCAAGGCGTAGGTGATTACGTATTCGCCGAGCGCGGCAAGCTCGAAACCGCCGCCGATAAGCTGTACGCTTTCCCCGTCCTTAGCAACAGTTACGTCCACGTCGTAAAATTTTTGATTACTATCTATCGGCGCAAGCTCTTCCACGGTGTAAATGCCGCCCAGCTCGCCCGTATCCGTTTTCGTTTCGGTGGAAAAGCCCGACAGCTCGTTGACGGTAGCAGGCGAAGAATTGCCGCTATCACAAGCCGACCATACGCCCATAGAAAGCGTACAAGCAAGAGCGATAAATAAAGAAGACAAATACTGTTTTCTCATATCCGTTCCCCCCCCCCTTACGCTTGATTTTCATGGACGATAATTTCCATGCTATCCAAATACAGTTCCACGGGATCACCCGATACGGGGAATACGCAAATACGGAGCATGGTCATACCGTCCGTCAAAAGATCCAAGCCGCCGTCTTCTTCGTTGATTTTATCCAACGTCATACGGATATTGTTCCAGCCTGCATACAGCATATGGGTAAACGCGCGCTTCCCTTTATTGTACGAGCGCCAAAAATCCAACGAAAGATAAACGTTTTTATCCGACGCGTTATAAATCCAGAAGGAAAATTCGTCGTTGCCGTCAAAACGCGACATATTCACCGCTTTAACGAGATTTTCAGCAAACTGCACGTTGGGCCAACCCCATGTCGCTCCGTCAGGACAGGCAGGTACGTACATTTTCAAGGATTTGCCTTTTTTGCTGTAACGAAGATCGTTATTCAGCGAAAGCTCAAACCCGTAATCGGGCATTACCGCATAAAAGTTTTCGGTAAAGACTTCCTTTTGATACAGCTTATCAAACGAGCAAAATTCGTTTTCATCCAGCGTCATTTCCACGCTTTGGGGTGTTTCGTCCGAATATTCAAAGCGTACGTTATCTATATAGACATCTTTCTTTTGCGCCGTATCGTAGCAGGTTTCAAAGGTAAAGCAAACGGAGTTGACGTTCGTCATATCGTTACAAAGGGACATGACGGCGATATCCATTTGCTTGGATACCTTCGTCCATTTATTCTTTTCCAAAAGGATTTTTGTAACGGGCGTATCCGATTGCACACTCGTACCGATTTTGAAGAAAATACCGATTTCGTAGTCTTCGTCCGTCGCGTTGTAAAAATCGGCGGTCACCCTTTTGAGCTTGGTCAAATCCCGCTCGTCGTCCTGTAAACGGATTTGCATATTCGGCTGAGCGGAACTCATATACCTATCGCCCATAGCATTGATTTTAATGGACGCATTACCGCTGGTTACGTACGTTTTATCCGTGTTATGTTCAAACCGACCGAAGTGGTTTGCGTAAACGACGTTTTCCGTACAAGAACGAAACGTTTCAAAATCGGCAATGAGTTTTTCGTTTTCCGCCACGTCCGTACCCGAAGACGACGTCGTCCCGCCGCAAGCGGCAAAGCAGGGAAGTATAAGCAGCGCGCTTAAAAATGCGCAAACGATATTGCGTACTCTCATTTCACCACCTCCGTTTTGCTTGCCGATATAAAATACAAGCAGTCTACCGTTTCGCCTTTAACGGCAAAATCCAACGACGCAATTCGTCTGTGCAAATCCCATTTGATGCTCGTCAAATCGCCCAAATGCACTTCCGTGACGGCGTTCGGCTGTAAAAGCACTTCCGTAACGGGAAAGCTAATGCCCTGCGCGTTATTCGCGCGGATAGCGAGCGTCAAGCGTTTATCTGTCGGGTTGTAGAAGGTAAACGACAAATCGCGTATGCGTTTATGCATAACGGTTGCAAAGCTTTCACTTCCGAAATTCCAAACGCATTCCTGTCCTTCGCCGCTAAACGAGAGCTTAATCGCCTTTCCCGTAAGTCCGATTTCCGTCCCTTCCACCGTTTCTACCGTCAGCGTTTTATTCGGGCTGGTCGCCACGTCGGCGTCCAACGCTTGCCCTGCCGTAAACGCCTGCTGTCCATCTACCGTGTAAATAACTTCCTTTTTCCCTTCAACGGCGTAAGAAAAAGCATATTCGCCGCAGGCAATTTTCACGGCGTTGGTATTCGCCTGTAATACAAGCTGACAAGCCCCGTTCGTCAAGGCTTTACCGTTATACGTTACGTTTTCGCCGTCGGGATAGCTTACGACAAAATCATATCCTTGGGCGGTAGGCGTGATATCCGTGATATAGACCTGTTTTTCCTGTGCAAGCGACAACAGCTCGAAAAGAGCCTTTCTTGCCGAAAGTAAATCTTCGCTGGTTGCGTGCACCTTCGTGCCGTTATACATAGACTGCCCTACCCAAGCCAACACGGCGGACGCGTCTTTGCCGCCCTGCTCGTATGCGATACGTACGTTGCGCACCAAATCGAAATCGTCGTGCGCGTCGCGGATTGCGAGCAAGCGGTTACTCACCAGCGGGCCGTCCAAGCCGTAGCGCGCACCGGGATAGAACAAAACGCCGTCGCCGTTCGTACCGGGATATTGCATTGCCTGCTCGTATACGTCGGTATTGATTTTATGGAAATATCCGCCTGCAAAGCTGGTTTCACGATACAGCACCGTTTCCCAAAACAGCTCGCCCTGAACGCCGTACAGCTCCGACATATACCCCATAACGCGGGTAGAAACCAGATTGTTCATATCGTCCGTATGAAACGTGGGATAGGGATTTGTAGGACTGTTACAACCGTACCACCAGTAATCGACGTCGCTTTCGAGATACGTTTGCCGTTCGGCTTCCGAATCCAAATGCGTCCACCCTGCGCAGAAATGCTGCACTTCGGGCAGCTGCGGATCGATATGCGCAGTAACAAGATTTTTCATTTGCTCTACGCTTTTTGCAATATCTTCCTTTGAGCACGTCGCGTGGTCGGGAATATCCAGCGCCCTGATTTCGTCGGCAATCATGCCAACGTCTATCGTATATTGCTTTGACAGCTTGTTGGCAAGCGCTACCTTGCCCTGCGAAAGCGGCTCGTCAATCAACGGATAGTAGTTGCGAACCTTGGATAAGTAGTTGACGCCGTCTTCAAGGGCGAGCTTGACGATTTCCATTAAATATTTCGTCAGCTTTTCTTTATCGACGTAATCACCGCTGTATGCCCAAGGTATGGAATACCCCGAAACCTTATGATAATATTTTTTCACCTGCTGCGCATACCCTTGATAATCTCCCGTCGACGCAGGCAATAAATAGGGCATACACTTGTATTCAATCAGCTTATCGCAATAGGTCGTATACATTTCCAAGGAGTTATCCCCTTCTCCGTAAATCAGCTCTTCTCTCGCAATCAAAAACAAGCTGTCAAACGTGGGGACTTCGGAAATCGTCGTAGGATATACGCGAAGTGAAACGGGAACGTCCGTTTTCACCCCGTCGATATACAGGCTAAACGTACCCGTGTACGTACCGACTTCTTGCGTCGAAGGTACGTGCGCTTGCACGACAATCGATTGATTTTGTCCTTTTTTGATTTTGTTTTCCCCATACGCCTTTGCCGTTTCCATAGGCAAAAGGATATCGGGATACCAACCCAGCGGCCCGTCTTCGCCGCCTGCCGTACTGCTGTTGGATTTAACTTCTATATATTTTTGGTGGAAAACTTCAAAATTCTCCTTCGCAAACGTTTCGCCCGTTTCCGCGCAAGTCAAATCCGCAGCCGTCAACGTATACGCCGAAACGGCTTTTTTTGCCGTCAAAACGATTTGTGCCGCTTCCGACTCCCCCTTTGCTGCCATATAGGAAAAGCTTGCGGGCTGTTTGACGTCTTCTTCCACCGCGATATCCTGCAAAACCTTGTCGGTGATATAGACGGAATATACGTCCGCTTCGCCCTTTTCCGCTACGCCGTTACAGCCAACGTACGAAAGACACAGCGCGCCGCCAAGCAAAAGCGACGGTATTTTTATCCATGATTTTTTCATTTTATTCTTTCCTTTTTCTTAAATCAGACCTGCTTTTTCTGCGATACGGTCAAACGCCCTTTGCTTACCAAGCTCTATCGTATGCTCGTAGATATACTGCGGCGTTTTTCTATCGGCGGGATTTTTTGCTGTAAATGCGTGTTCAGGGCTTTTGGTAGAGCCAAGGAAATAGCTCAGCCCACCCGTATGGTACATAGCGTATTTGGTCATCATGGGAACATACGACGCCTTTTCATACATGTTCAATTTACTCTTTTGCATCACGCTTACGTTTGCTTCGTCTACGGCATAATCCAAAGGCAAAATACCGCCGCCCGTCTTTTCGTAGTAGATATCAAACGCTTCCTGCGTACACATATATTTTAAGAAATCCTTCGCCGCTTCTTTTGCCGTAGCATAGGCAGGAATATAGGCGTTATGATTCAAAAGTCCGTACGTTACGTTTCTCGCTTCGCGAATGAGCGCCACGTCCGTATCGTTTGCCTTCTCAGGCTGAACCGCCCCTTCTTCCCCGTCAATAAAGGAAATGAGCTGACGCAAAATCTCTTCGGCGTTGCTTTCGTTTTTGAAGGACGTCTTTTCGACAATTTTACTCAAAACGGGCGCTCGCATAATATCCAGCGTATAATTTCCTGCCTTATCCTTCATTTCATTTTCAATCCAGTCGCCGTTGACCATCATCAAGCAGTTGCCGTTGAGAACCTGCGCTTGCGCCTGCGTAAACGTCATACTGTTGACGTTTTTATGGCTGTTGCCATATTCCACGCCCAGCATTTTTTCATACGCTTCTAAGGCGTACAATCTACCTTCGTGCGTCCAAAGGCTGGGGCCGAATACGCCGTTTCTATCTTTTCCATTCCAGAAATACTCCACTTCCTTTATCGTCATATATTGCGTAATCCACGTCTGCAAAAGATACTCGGCATATCCCGTTTCGGTAGACGAAACAAAGGGTACTTTCCCGTCGATTTTTTTAATGTCGGCGCAGACTTCCCAAAGCTCTTCCGTCGTACGCGGCACGGCGATATCATGCTCGTCAAACAGCGTTTTGTTGTATACAATCCCCGTAACGTTCCCCGACCAAGGCAACGAAAAATAATTAGACACGTATTCGTCGTCTTTATCGTAATAGAAATAACGACAGTTGTCTTTATACGACTCGTTCATAAGGTCGGCTACCGTACGCGGATCGCCCGCGATAGGTGTATATTCGTATACTTCGTCCAAGGGCTCTAATACAAAATCGTAGCCCTTTACAACACCGTTGCCTTCGTGCAGCCATTTCATGACCCCTTCCGTCGTAAAATACAAATCGGTGGTTTGTACTTCCCCCGCGCGCACCATGGCGTCCGCTTTCCCAAGCATACCGTCGCTGGAAATCTCTATCTTGATATCGGGGTTTGCCGCTTCGTATTTTTTCTCCATTTCCTTCAACCAGTCCACGCCGTAACCGCCGCTGAACGCATAAATTTGTACGGTGTTTGCGTCGTTGGCTACCGTATTGCCACAGCCCGCAACGCCAAGCGTCGCCAAGCCCATCATTACCGCCAAAGAAATACTCGTGATTTTTTTCATTGCATTTTTCTCCTTATTTGATATGTTTTTTAACCCTTCAAACCGCCTGCCGTTACGTTGTTCATAATCGTATCTTGGAAAAGAATGAACAGCACCAAAACGGGCAACGCAGATAAAATAACGCCTGCAAAATATACGGGCATATTCAAAAGCCTTGTCATAGAGCTTTCATATTGATACAAGCCCGAGCTCAGCGTAGGATAATGCGGTAAAAACAAAATGGGCGAAGAATAATCGTTCCACTTCGCGATAGCCGCTAATATCCACAACGACAGCACAGGCCCTAACGCCTGCGGCAAAATGATTTTCCAAAAGATAACGTGATGCCCCGCCCCGTCGATACGCGCCGCTTCGGCATAGGAATTGCTAATGCCGCGGAAAAAGCCCTGCATGATAATCGAGTTAAATCCTAATCCGCCCGTACTGGCAATCAAAATGAGCGGCGAATCGGCTATATGAAGGGAATAATACATTTTATACGTTGCAGGTAACGCGCCGATAATAGGGATAATCATGGTGACGATAATCGTCATGGAGATAACGCCCTTTAATTTAAAGTCGTATTTCACCAAGCAATAGGACATCATGGTGATACATAAAATAGAAATCGTCGTACTGCCTACCGTATACCACAAACTATTGATAAGCATACCCAAATAGTTGGTACTTTCCACCACCAAATACTGCGGTACTAACAGCCAGTTTTCAAACATCCAAACCTTTGGAAATGCAAACGCGCTGTTGTTGATATCGGCGTATTCCATAGCGTCTTTGAACGAGCTCATAATCAGCCACGCAAAGGAAATGAGTAAGGTCAAGCAATAGGTGAATATGATAGCAAAGGCGACGCCGAAGAGTATTTTTTGTCCCCCTGCCCGTTTTTCGAGTATGCCGCGTTCGGGGTCTTTGTCTATGCGTTTTTTAATATTCCACATCTTCTTGTATCCTCCCGCAAAGCCATCTCCCGCCTAAGACAATCGGAATACCGATTAGCGTATAAATGAACCCTATCGCGCTCGCTTCGTTATAAGCGTTATATCGATTGACTTGGTCAAATATGTAAAAAGAAATGGTCATTGTTTTATATTCCCCGTTGGTCAAAAGCAGGATAGGTCCAGACGCCGAGAAAATACCTGCAAGCCCCGTAATCAGCTGCGTAGAAATCGTCGGCCATACCATGGGAATAATCATAGAAAAGAGTTCGCGCACGGGCGATATGCCGTCCACAAGCCCTGCTTCTAACACGTCGCGCGGAATACGCGACATTGCACCCGTTAAAATAATCGTTCCGCCGCCAAAGCCAACCCAACAGTTATAAATGATAATCGCGTTCATAGCATAACGGGAGTCGGCGAAAAATTCAGGCGGTTCTGTGCCCGAAATCGTTTCCAGCATTTGATAAACAGGACCGCTAGGACCGATAATCGTTTTGAAAATCGTCGTCATAATAACCGCGGAAAGGATAGACGGGATATAAAACATAACGCGGAAAAATTTATAACCCGCAATCTTTTTATACAAAAAGTAGCTTAAAAACAAGGCTACCATGTACATGATGACGTAGTCGACGAAAAAGCAAGTAAGCGTGTTGATAAGCGCTTCCACCATCACCGAGTCTTCCTTGACGAAATCCTGAAAAACCCATTCAAAATTTCTCAAAGAGAACGTACCGTTTGGCAGCTTAAACGCCAGCATAATCGATTCAAAGTTGACGCATACGTAGAAAACGAAAAAGTTGACCACCTGCACCGTCAGCATAGAAAACAAAAATCCCGTTGCCGCCCAGTCTTTTTTCTTTTTGACCGTCTGTTTACTTTGTGACATTTCCTGCTCCTTATTGTTTATAACGCGCGTTTCGCGCTTTCGATAAGTCGAAGATACGTTTGTTCGTCGTGGGGATATTGACAAAACCCTTCCACCCCAAACGAACGCAAAAGCGTTTCTACGCTTTTCCTACCCTTAACTTCTTCCAACGCCTTTAACAATCTATAATCCTGTAAGCCTTCTAAAAACACTTCATTACGCAAGCTTTCGTATACGCCGCCAAAGCGAACGTTGGGATAGACGATAAAGCAATCCCCCGAAGGATACGCGCCCCACCCGTCGTTGACGAGCAACGGCTCGATAACCCTTCTCGACCCCGAACTATGGTAAAAGTTATACCCCCATTGTAAAAAGCCCTTGGCTTGGCTTTGATATAGCTGCGCACCCAAAACGCGGTTACGCACCGACGGCATGGTGATAAAACGGTTTGCTAAGTAGTCTTTATGCTGTCCGCAGCAATAATACACCGCGCAATTTGCAATATATTCTTTGTTCTGCTCAGCCAAATCGGTAGATACGAACGCACAATCAACGTAGCCCTTTCGTTGATATTCGGGCGGACAAGCGTCCACGGTGGTAAACGGGCGGATAAGCGGCTTAACGATTGCCGATAAACGCGCGTACTGTTCGTAAGACTCCCCCGGCTCGTCCGAAAGATGGAATACCGCCTGTGTTTTTTCTTCTTGTAACAAGCGAACGAGCTGGGGCAACAGCGCTTGCAAAAAGCCGATATATTCTTCCCCTTCGGCAACGGTATCCCAACCGAAAATACGTTGATTTTTTCCGTCTACCTTCGCCATGATTTTCGGCGCGTGCTTTGCACCCCATTGTGTAAAAAGGTGGCAAAGCTCTAACCGCTCTATCCCATACCCCTTGACGAAACGGATAAAGGCACGCAAGCGCTCAAACCCAAAAACGTACCCGTCCGTCGTCTTGGTTACGTCGACAAGCTGGACGCTCATGCGGTACTTTCTGCGTTCCGTATCCAAAGCGGGCGTAAATAGCGGCGTATACACGGCGTTTGCACCGTGGTCTACCATGCTGCGTAAATAGTTGCCAAAAATTTTATAAAATTTTTTCGAAAAAGGTTTAACGCCGTGCTGCTCGCAAATGCAATCACAATGCAGCCACGAATGAACCATGATATCCGTTTTAGGCAAACGCTTATCCATTACTTCTAAAACGAATTGCGTTTTCGCCACTTCTCGATTTTCATAATCAGACACGACGATCGTCAACGTGTGCGCCCCGCAAGGCAAATCCCCTTTTATATTCACCCAAAAGGTTTTGTGCCGCTCGGCGTGCAACACGAACGCTTGGGAAGGTAAATAGGGCAAAAGCAAATCGGGATACAACCCCGCAGCCGTACCGATTAAAAAATCGTCGGACGTTGGATAATGCC
Organism: Clostridia bacterium; assembly: GCA_017626305.1. Classification (GTDB taxonomy): domain Bacteria; phylum Bacillota; class Clostridia; order Christensenellales; family Borkfalkiaceae; genus Scatosoma. The sequence continues at coordinate 4,016 of JAGAIW010000173.1, read as the reverse complement.
CCTTTACGACGGGTACGTATACGACTTCGGAAAGCGTGACGTATTTCGCAAGACTTCCCGTCACCGAAAATCGGCAGGTTTGGAATAACGCCGCCGTCGGTTGCAAATACAAATCGGCTTGAAAGGAAAAGCTTTCGTTTTTCAGCGCCACACCACGGCAAACGGGCGTATACGGCGCGCTTTGGGGTAAAATTTTCGCAAGCGACGAATAGGTTTTCAATAATACGTCCATACGTGACTTCTCACTTTTTTATCGGCTTTTGCTTTTGTTTTGTCTTTTATTGACAAATACGATAAGACGATTTTTTTTCGTGGTTTTTTTGCAGACATAAGACTTTTTTAGCATATTTTGCCATTTTTTTTGAAAAAATCCAAAAAGAAATACGCCCGTGAAAATACTTCACAAGCATATATTACAATATTTTTTATAAAAATTCAATGGTTTTATGTTGACATTTTTTGTCTTTATGTGATATTATATATCCAAGGTAGGAGTCGGCATTATGGATAAAAATCAAACGAATCAAATGGATTATTGTATTTTAGGACACCGAATCGGCGAGCTTGCCGTGTACATGGTCGGCGAAGAATTTTGCCAACCCGAGCACTCGAACGGGCCGAACATTCGCGACCCGTACCTGTTCCATTTTATCGTTTCAGGCGAAGGCATTTTCCGTATCGGTGATAAGACGTATCACCTTGGCGCAAACCAAGGCTTTCTCATTCCCGATTCGTCCATTATTTATTATCAAGCGGATAAAAAAAATCCTTGGCATTATTGCTGGCTTTCCATGCAAGGCACGGCAGCGAAAACGTTCTTTTCCGAGCTCTCTCTTTCCGCCGAACAGCCCATTTATACCGCTCGCCCCGACAATAATATTTACGCGCATATCAAAGCTCTTTTACAAACGGCAAAAACGTCCAAGCACGACCCGTACGCCACCATGAGCTTATTTTACCGTTGCTTTTCGGAGCTAAAAGCGGCGAACGCCACAAACACGGACGCCGACCCCAACCCTATGCAAGCGCAATACGCGCAAGCGGCGCAGCAATACATTTCCGCTAACTATCACTTGGAAAATCTACATATCGAAGATATCGCCGACCATATCGGTATCAACCGCAGTTATCTCACCCGCTTATTCACCAAATATTATAATATGAATCCGCAGGAATATCTCATTCGCTGTCGCATGAACAAAGCCAAAACGCTGCTTTTGCAAACCAACTCCCCTATAAGCGTCGTAGCGCGCTCGGTAGGCTATCCCGACGTATACACCTTCTCCAAAATGTATAAAAAGATTTTTGGGGTTTCCCCGTCTAACCATAAAAAGAAATTGCTTTCCTAACCGTATAATCAAAACGCGGCGTCCAAATGGACGCCGCGCGGCTTTTATTTATGCAAATTAGTTACATTCCGCAACGAGCGGACCTGCAAGCTCTTTCAAGAAGAACAATCTACCTGCAAGCGTAGGAATATACGACGACGTAATCCACGGCGTTTTACCGTAGCGGAGCGTCATCCAAAGGGACATACCCTGCCATTGCATTCCACGCCCAAGCGTACCGTCCGCGCCGCCGATAGCGTAATCCGCCTGCAAGAATAAACCGGGTCCGATTGTGTTTGCCCGACAAGGCACAAGCGTCGTTCTGGATTTAAAGCTCGTCAAAGCATTTTGCTCTACCGTCAAGGGGTGAATTTTCGCCGCAATCCGATAGGGCGCTTTTTCCCATTCTTCCGCGCTGGTGTAATCCGCCGCGAAAGTAGGTTCCCAAAAAGCGATATGACACATTCTACCGATACCGTAGACCAAAACGAGCTTTGCGCCTTCTGCTTTGAGCGCGGCAATCTTTTCGGGATAGGTGGGTAAATTTTCTTTCGTGGCAAAATTCCTTTGGGTTTTGGGTACGGTCAATTCGCCAAGCGGATTGAAAAGCGCCTGTTCCATTGCGTACTGGAATGCACCCGAATTATCAGGAGCAAGCGTGTTGCCTTCGCTATCCGCCCATTCGTCCATATTGAACGTATATACGTGTTCACAGGAAACTTTCCATTCCTTCAAGAAATATACCACCCATTTATACATACCCATAGGACCTACGGGAAGTATAAACGCAATTTTTTCCTTTCTATCTTTTGCAAGCTTGATTTGCATGGCAATTTCATGCCCCATATACGTTTCAAACTCCCCAAGGCTGTCGCATTGTACGGGCGTGAACCCCTTATTCCAATGCGCTTGTCTTTCCGTCACCTTTTCGGGTGCGTCTATGCACGCGTCAATCTTTGCAAAATCCCAACCTGCGGGATAAAAACCTTCTAATGCACTACCTTTTACCGTTGAATTAAAATTCATTTTTTTTATCTCCTTTTTATTTTTTTATTTTATATCGCCCACCAATGCCTGCCGTGGTCAAACGGAGCAAGACGCAAGATAGGCAAGGAAAACGCAAGTTTTGTGCAGGGAGTGTACTAAGCCGTACACGACCAAACAAAACGAACGTTTGACGAAGTATATCGCCGCGTATTCTCCGTTTTATGGTAATAATCTTTTCGTTGTGCCTTTTAAATACACCTGGCATTGTCTAAACCCTTCCGCGTATTCCGCTCCGCATTGATAACCGCGGTATCTAGAACACGTTTTTACCATGTCGGGGAAATCAATCCCGTCGTGGTCGCGCATCCATACCACTTGGCTTTCATGACATTCCAGCATTTTCAGCTTTAAATCAATCTCTTCGGAAATATCCACGTATTCCGTCGGGTTGAAATTTACTCCTGCCAACGTATCCATATAATAAATGGGAACAAGCTTTGCCGGCTGTTTATACTTGCTTTCGTAGTTGGGCAAAGTCGCCGTAAAGCTGGCGTCAAACACCAACCGCGATACCGCCGTATGGTCGGGCATATAATCGTCGGGGTTGTGCGTAATGATAAAGTCGGGGTTGGCGTATTTGATAATATCCACAAGCTTATCCCGCGCTTCCTTATTGTTATCGTAAATTTCCAAATCGTCAAAGCCCGCGCAAATGACTTCTATCCCTGCCATTGCGCCTGCCTTTTTCGCTTCGTTAGCGCGGATTACGCGCAACTCGTCGGGCGGAATGACCACGTGCCCCAAATTACCGCTGGAAACGTGACATACGATAACCGTATCGCCGCGCTTGACGCATTTTGCAAGCGTTCCGCTACATGCGATTTCGATATCGTCGGGGTGTGCCCCGATTGCTAATACTCTCATAGACTGTCTCCTTTTTTTATTCGTATACAAATTATATCATATTGCGTAAGCCTATACAATATTTGAAAATCCCCAAAAAGAGTAAAATAATCTACTTGACATTTTTTATGCTTTTATTGTATAATTTTTATATGAAAAAATATTTTAAGCATAAATTAGAAAATTTGATAAACGTCAGCAAAATCGTTACCATTCACGATTTTGAGTTTGACAAAAACTTCAAATCAGCAGGCGAATCGCACGACTTTTGGGAGCTTGTATACGCGGAAAAGGAAAGCCTTTTATGCACCGCAGACGGGGTAGATATTCCGTTAGAGCAAGGAGAAGTGTTGTTCCATAAACCAAATGAATTTCATACGCTTTCGGCAAACGGGAAAAGCGCGCCCAACGTTTTTATTTTATCCTTTGTTTGCAAGTCGGACGCCATTCGGTTTTTTGAAAATAAAAAATTCCGTTTGGATAACAATCTGGCGCGTTTTATCTATTTTATTTTAGAAGAAGGGAAAAAGACGTTTGATATCCCTTATTCCGACCCAAATTTAAAAAAAATGAAACTGCTTTCTCCCCCAACGCTTGGCGGAGAACAGCTAATCAAAAATTATTTAGAGCTGTTTCTTATCAATCTTTTGCGTGCGCAAACGGAAACGAAGGACGGCAATACAACCTTTTTGCCGCGCAAAGAGCTATCCAGCAAGCCTTTAAACGACGTCATTCACGTGTTAGAAAGCGAGCTGTATTCCACCTTGACCATTGAAGATATTTGCGCAAAAACCGCCT
>JAGAIW010000018.1 GCA_017626305.1 Clostridia bacterium | reverse complement strand
GTCTTGACATCAAGGAATTCCGCGTTCAAATGGGCAGCACCTTCTATACGGGCAACTACGGCGAATTGTATAACGTTTACGATCAGCTTGTATACTTCCCTGCAGCGGCTGAAGGGGACAACGGCTACGTTGAGCTTCCCGAAGGCACGTCGCTTGAAGGTACGTACGCGTTTGCAAATGCGAAGAACGTTTCCTTGGTTAAGTTGGCGTCCTCGACGACGAAGATTCCCGACGGTACGTTCGCAAACAGCTCGATTAGAAGAATTGAAATCCCCGCAGGCGTAACGTCTATCGGCGCGTCGGCATTTGCAAACTGTCTCAACCTTACGGAAGTTATCATTCCTGAAACGGTTATTACCATCGGCGGCTCCGCATTCTCGGGTTGCACGCAACTTTCGAAGATTAACCTTCCTAAGAACCTCGCAACGATTTCCAACGGCACGTTTAATTTTTGTACGGCTTTGACGAAGATCGACTTGCCTGCAAACCTTGTGACAATCGAAGGAGTTGCATTTGCGAACAGCGGTTTGACGGAAATCACCATTCCTGAAAAGGTTACGAAGATCATGGCAAACGCATTCGCAAACACCAAGATCACGAAGGTGGTTATTCCTGAAAGCGTGAAAGAATTTGGTTCGCCTGCAACCAGCAGCGGATTTTTCTCGACGGCTGCAAACGCTTCTATCTTCAAGGATTGCGTATTGCTTGAAGAGGTAGAATTCCAAGGCGTTCCCGAAACGATGTACAAGGATATGTTCGTAGGTTGTACCAACTTGACGAGCGTAACCTTCGCGGAAGGCTGGAAGACCATCGCAGAAGGTATGTTCAGCGGCTGTACGGCGCTCAGCATTGAAATCCCTGCAACGGTTGAAAAGATCGAAGCGAACGCATTCGCGGGTTGGACGGCAGAACAAACCATCACCATCAACGTAACGCTTGCGGAAGCAAACGCGCTTTGGGGTGAAGGTTGGAACGGCGAAGCTACGGTTGTTGTAAAATAATCGAATAGCTCGTTTAAACTAAACAAAATTCGGCGCTCCTTGCCTTTGTAGACAAGGAGCGCGCTGAATGAAAAAACGGAAAATTGTCGGTACGCTCACAAGGCGTTTTGTGGGCGTGCGGACGTTTTTTGCGGTATAGGGGATTATTATTTTTTGGTAAAATCCACCGCGAAAGGAGAATTATGTCAGATAGATCTTTACAAAAATACTATTTAAGGCTGGCAACGGAAGGGCTGATTAAGGCGCTTCTTTGGGGGCTTTCAATAGGATTTAGCATTCTCGCTATTTTAGGCGGGATATTTTGGTTTATGGCTTGGAAGGCGGTTTGGATATGCCTGCTTGTTTGGGCTGTCGTTTCCGCGGGGACAACCTATGCGTTGTACCGTTGGAGATTTAAACCGACGACGAAGTACATAGCGCGTCGTGTGGACGATTTGGGTTTGCACGAGAGAATTTTGACAATGACGGAGCTGGAAGGCGACGAATCGTATATAGCGCAGCGTCAGCGTGAGGATGCAAACGCTGCTCTTCAAAAGGTCGCGCCCGAGCTTTTGAAAATAGGGGTTTCCGTCCGTACAATCGTTTGCGCTGCCGTGGCGTTTGTGTTAGGCGCAGGCGTAGCAGTCGTGGCGTTTTTAGGCGCGGC
>JAGAIW010000172.1 GCA_017626305.1 Clostridia bacterium | reverse complement strand
CCATACGCTTTTCTCGTGCCGTTGTTCGTTTCGCTCGTCAGCCTGCCCAAACCGTCGTACGTATACGTGCTCGTATTATCCCCATACGTGATTCCCGAAATATTCCCGTTTGCATCATACGTCGAAGTGCTATCAATTTCGTTTGCAATGCTGTCCGTAATGCTCACAAGCCGATTTGTCGCATACGTTACATCGTTTACCGTATACGTTGCATAGCCGTACGTTTTGTTTTGCCGTACTGTGTTTGCATATTCCACTTGATACGTGCTTACCCGTCCAAGCTTATCATAACCAAGCGTCGTTGTGTACGAACCCAACGACGAGCTCTTCAACCGCCCTTCGTTATCGTACGTATATTCTCCCGTATAATTATGCATATCAAAACAGCTTGCAAGGAAATTCAACGTTACGCTTTTCACTCGGTCGTAATCTTCGTCCTGCGTTTGCTTATAATTCGTTCCGTAATGCATTCCGTTTATCGTTAGCGTTTCTGTGTCATATCTCGTTTGATAGCTATACGACACTTGTGTAGAGCCTCCCGCTTTATATCTTTGGCTCGTGATCTCGCCTTTGCTGTTATAATTATATTCATACGCGCCATTTACCGTCCCGCCCGCGCTCGTTTTATGCGATACGGTATATTTATTCGTTCCGTACGTATATTCTTCCACCTGTCCGTTGGCATACGTTTTTTTCGTCAACGCGTTCGTGTCGTTATATCCGTTCGGTGCGTTATACGTGTACGCGAGCATAGTCGTTCCGTTTTCTTTTATCTCCGTTACCAAGCCCGAACCATCGTAGGTGTATCCATACGTATCACCCGCGTAAGTAGAGCCCGTGTATACTCCGTTTTCGTATTCGTTTGTTTGACTATACACGAGCGCCGCCGTAGTCTTATCATAGACGATAACGTTCGAAATTTGTCCAAAACTGTTATACGTGTATCGTTCTAACGTTTTGCCGTATTCAAATTGAATCAATCGCAAATCGTCGTAGGCTATATCATATGTTCCCACCATTTCTTCGCCGTTTGCATTGATCTGAGTTACTTTATACGGCAAGCTTGCTTTATCTACAATATTTACCGTCCTCGTTTTTATTCCGCTTTCCGTCGAAATTGCCGTCGTTGTTGTTTGCGTTCCCGCTGTGTTTTCTTCGTACACATATTCCTTACGCGAAATCTCCTCGTTGCTTGCGTTCTTCGTGATCGCTGTTGAAATCTTTCCTTCGTTCGTGTACGTATACGTAGTCGTTTCTACTACGCTCGGATTTAACGCGTCTTTCGTTTGCAATTCCGTTACTAATGATTTTTCGTTATATGTCGCTCTGCTATATTCCCCAAAACTTGTATACGAGATCGCTGTTTCTAACCCATACGAAATATTCGCAGAATCGTATCCACTCAATGTTTGCGTATAATCTACTTCTCCGTAATATATGTTTGAAATCGTTACTTGACACGAGCCCGTATTTTCTATGGTTGCCGTACCCGAATTCACGTATCCGCAGCTTACACTTGCATACGTTTCTGCGCCGCTATCCAATTGTATGTTATCCGTCGTATCACCGAGCGTTACCCTTACATTTGCACTCGGTTCGCCTTGCATTTTGAAACTTAACGCGTATTGATAAAAACTACTGTTTTCTTTGTTTGCGCTTACATTGATCGTCAAACAGTCGCCCGCGTTTAACGTTTTCTCGTCTTTCACAGAAGTATTTTGTTCGTCCGTATACGTGAAGGTTTCCTGTACGTAATCGTTGGTATAGACCTGCGTTTCGCGATCCTCCCAATTCCCTCTATTCGATACGTTGATTTCTCCTAACGCGTCGATCGTCCATTCCGAAATTGGCGTTAAATAATTGTTGAACGCAACGTGCTTCTCACCTAATAATTTCTCGTTTTCGTAATATTCGACCGTCGTATTTTTTCGCCCTGAATACGTAAATTCCGCATAACCGTAGTATCGGGTGTTCTCGCTACTTCCCGTTACTTGTTGCACTTTGACGATTTTATCTCCGTTCGTTTCCCTTGTAAACGTAAGCCCTTCTTGCGCATAATTCGAAATTTCGCCAAGCTCGCCCGTCGCCAAATTCGTATATTCATATGTCAAAACCGTCAGATTTTCGCCTATATGCTTCACGCTCGTTAAATTATCGTTATCGTCATAACTCAGCGTATAGTCGTCCAATTGATAGTTTTCAAGTCGTGTTCGCACCGTCGTGGCTTTTCCGCTTGTATAATAGATCTCTATCCGCGCTTTTTCCGCTTTATTTTCATAATATCGGATCGTCGAAATATTATCCGCGCCCGCACCGTAATCCGCTTCGCCATATCTAATTTCTATATAATCCGTTGCGGCATTGTTGTTCACAATTTTCGTCAAGCGTCCGTTTTCAAACCATAATTCGTTTCCTTGTGTGTCCGATATAATTCCTCTTTCGGGCGTTCCCACCCTTTCTACGTGTAAATATAAGTTCTTTGATTTCGCTTGGTAATACCCCTCCAGACCGTTCACGAAATCTTCATAAAATGTTGTAATCGAACCGTCTGCGCCTATCCATTGATAATACAATCTATCTGCCGAACCACGAATATACTGCTCATAATTTAGCTTTACGTGGTCCCCGAATGCTGGCGATATTCCGAAATCTTCTGCCACTAAATTATAATAACTGTTATATACCAAACTCGAGGAAAGTGTTATGTCCGAAAGCGTATTCACCGAAGCCAACTCGCTCGTCGCTCCCAAATATCCCGTCCCATTGTTCACGTATGCCATCGCGCCCTCGATCGCAAATGTTTCTATGCTTTCCGAGCTCGTCGTGCCACTTACGTTTCTATATGTTAACAACACGCTCGCCGATTGTATCACTATATACCCCCCGTCCGAATTTCCGTCCAAGCATTCTATTCCTACTGTGAGCGCATCATTTTTTATATTCTGAATGTTTATAGCAGAACTGTTATAAGGTAAATTGTCTTTTACTAAAGTTTGCGGCGTATGATCGATCCCCGTTAATTCTTGCAGCTTCGTAGGCTTATTGCTATACGTAATCGAAGAAAAACTCGATGCTCCGTTTACCACCGATACGCCGCATAATATATCTTTCCAATTAAACGTATGCATTCCTCTTGTTCCGTACGTAAAATTAAGATTGGCGGAAATTAAGGAATATTGCGCCGTCATTTCTTCCACTTCAAACCGCAAAAACGCGTCGCTTTTTACCCCAGCTGTCTTTTTTCCTACATTTATTGCCCCACTCGTCGTTTTTTCACCATTCGACGATACGTTGACATATATATAATTCGTCTGCGTATAACTTTCTATCATCGGGTCTATCGTTACGGGAAAGATCGCTTCTTCATTAATCCACCTTTCGTCCGCCGTAATCGTCAATTCCGTTTTGTTGTTGTATTCCGTTAAGGTATAGTAAACCGCGTCGCTATATTGCCCTTCCGCATCCACCATAAACGGCGCGGGTATCACAAACTTCGTTTCGCCCGTTTCCGTGTTTGCGTATATACTACCGTCCTCGTTTTCTATCAGTGTCAAGCCCTTTGTCTTGATCTTGAAGGTGTACGAGTATTCTTCTTGCGCTTCGCTTACAATTATATTTTCTTTTACGCCGTTGTTTTGGATTTGATACGTTATATTTGTATTTTCTTCTATATTTTCATATACAACCTCACCCGTTGTTGAGATTTGTTCAACGGGTTGCTTTAACTTTTTATCTTCATACTTAAATTCTTTTTCTTTCTTTTCAAAGCCTTTTGCTTTCGTTTTTACTTTCTTCTCTTTTTTCTCTTTTTTAGCTTTATATCCAAATTTTAACGAATATCCATCTT